>NZ_BAMO01000046.1 GCF_000615945.1 Caldalkalibacillus mannanilyticus JCM 10596 | reverse complement strand
TTACCTCTAGAGCAGGTAAATCAGGTTCTCGTTTGGTGACATAGGCATTGTACAGCTCATTAAATTCTTTCATCAGATTCATGGAGGAGGTTTCATCCCAGATAATATGATGACTCACAAACATAAATAGAAATTGTTTATGAGGAAATTCGATTAATTTAGTATAAAAGAGTGGACCATTTTCAAAATCAAACACTTGGTTAGCATGAGCATAAGCTAGCTCCTGCGTTACCTTCTGAATCTGTTCGGCAGGAATATGAGTATAGTTTTCATAAATAGCTGAGATACTTAGACCCATTTCTGGCTTGATTCGAAGAAGAGGTGTTCCATTATCGTCTGTAAAACAAGCACGTAGAATCGAATGACGTTGAACAAGAACTTGCCATGCCCACTCAAATGCCTCTACATTCATATCACCATGAAACATGACGTCAAAGCTAACGTTATAAAATGGATTTTCCGGTTCTAGATAATGTAGATACCACTCTGGAAGCTGCACAGGAGCTAATTTATAATACTCCTTTCTAGGCACTCGCACTATAGGACGATCAACGATATGTTGTGTATTGTTAACCATCTCGTTTTCCGTTTTTGCCACTTCGTTTTCTATGACAGAGGCTAGTTCACTAAGAACAGGAGTAATAAAGATTTGCTGTAGAGCCATCTTAATCTGATAGCGTTCTCGAATGCGATTGATCACTTTCACAGCACTAATTGAATGACCACCAATGCGGAAGAAGTTATCGTCTACATAGACATGCTCTAAATCAAGCACCTCACTCCAAATCGTGGCAATGTGTTCTTCGACTTGTGTGCTAGGAAGGATGGCTTCCCTGTTCCCACCCTCTTCGACTTTCAAGGCCTGTAACGCGTGACGGTCGATTTTTTCACTTGTTAAAAGCGGCATCTTCTCAATACATACGCAAGTTGTCGGAATCATGTAATATGGCAACATGTCACGCAAATAATGCTGTAATTCATCACCTTTAAGCTCCTGCTTACTGGTGTAAAAAGCAATAAGTGTGTTCTCTCCATCGGCTGATTTCTTAATAATCACAACAGCCTCATCTATTTTCGGATGGGTATTCAAAGCGCTTTCTATCTCGCCTAACTCGATGCGAAAGCCTCGAACCTTCACTTGAAAGTCCATTCTGCCGAAAAATTCAACCGTGCCATCAGGCATCCAGCGCCCTAAATCTCCTGTTCGATAAACACGTGAATAAGGAGCTTCTGCGGTAAAAGGATTAGGAATGAATTTCGCACTTGTCAGTTCAGCGTTTTTCCAATAGCCCTCTCCAACTCCGATCCCGCTTACCCATATTTCTCCCTTCACACCGATAGGAGCAAGCTTGTGATACTGATCAACAATCATGATCTGCAAATTAGGCAGAGGTTGTCCAATCGGAATACGCAAGACTCCCGGTTCGACGGTCCTGTCATCAAATGATGAGTAACATCATCTGAACACTCAGTAGGACCATACGCATTGACGAGCTTAATATCTGGATAGAGCTCAAACCAACTATTTACTAGTTTAGTTGGTAATTCTTCGCCGTTTGCTATCATCCAGCGCAGTCTCTCCAAGTCCCTCTCTTCTTTTCTTAATCCATTCACCGTATCAAGGAAAGCAAATAATAGAGTGGGGACTGTTTCAACTACGGTTACTTTTTCTTTTTGTAAATGCTCTAGCAAGAGCGAAGGATCACGAGCTACTTCAAAGGAAACAATCGATGTCTTTGCACCCGTAAGAAGGGCAACCAATGCCTGCCAGACAGATACATCGAAGCTAACAGAAGCATTTTGCACAACCACATCCTCTGCACCAATATGTAAGCTCGAAATCTTGGCATATAAGTGATTAATCATTCCATCATGACGAACCAAGGCTCCCTTAGGCTTCCCTGTGGAGCCTGATGTGTAGATCATATACGCTAGATCGGTTGATGTATTCGGGGGCTCGATATTCTCGGTACTATATCTAGTAAGCTCTGCACAAGTAATTAGATTCATATGATCGCTTTGATCCTTTTCTATCTCATCCATGCAGATTATTTTTCTTTCTATTTCATCAATGTGGAATACACGTTTTACAAAAATAGATTGCGTAATGAGCACTTGAGCTTCACTATTTTGCAAAATATAGGTGATACGCTCATCTGGCAGATTTGGATCCACTGGCACATAAGCTGCGCCACTTTTGAAAATAGCGAGCATAGCTGTTATCCAATCCAGATTCCGTTCACTCATTACTGCAACAAATTGATTGGCTCTTAGCCCTTGAGAATGTAAAAGATGAGCTAACCGGTTGGCACGTTCGTTAAGCTCCTGATAAGTCAATTCTACTCCCTCAAAGCTAACTGCGATCTGGTTTGGTGTCTGAATGACTTGTTCTTCGAATAGAATCTGGAATGGAGCATGTATAGGAAACTTCTCCTGCCAAGGATTAAAGTGTGCCAAAACTTGATTTTTTTCCTCGAAAGTAAGCATCTCAATCTCGCCTATTTTTTGCGCAGGAGATTCAATCACCTGGGAAACTAATTGAATAAAATGACGACTTACTCTTTCCATCGTTTCTTTGTTAAACAAGGCTGTACTGTACTGAATATAGCCATCTATTTTTCCTTCGGTTTGAAAAAGCTCAAATGAAAAGTCGAATTCTGAGTAGTGAATGTGTTCTAAAGACTTTTCAAAGGACAGAGTCATGCCTGGGGTTACTTGTATTTCCGCATGCTTGTCCGTTCGAAGCGTATGTACTTCAAATAGAACGTCAAATATCGGATGACGGCTAAGATTCCGCTCCACACCTAAATCATCAACAATTCGATCAAAAGGATATTCTTGATTCTCATTCACTTCATAAACCGTTTGTTTGACTCTCTGGACCAAATCCTGAAATGTTTCTTCTCCCTTCACCTGATTTCTGACAGGTAAAGCATTGATAAAACACCCAATCATAGTAGCGACATCAGGATGAACACGCCCTGAAAGGGAAGTACCCACTATGATATCCTCATTTCTTGTATACTTGGCGAGCAATATAGTAAAGACCGCAAGCAAAAACATGTATAAGCTAACATCCATTTCCTCACACTTCTGCTTAAGCTTGCTCATCAGTTCGCCATCAATGATCAGTGGAACCGTCCTACCCTCGAACTTTTGGATTGAAGGTCTAGGAAAATCATGTGGAAAATTAAGGTCTGGCAATTCACCAGATAGCTTATTCAGCCAATATTGGCGTTGCTCTTCCATCTCCCCGTCCTCTAGTAATTCATTTTGCCAATGAGCAAAATCGCTGTATTGAATCTCTAGTGGTTCTAAAGGATTGGGTAATTGCTGATCAAAAGCATGGTAGAGTCGCACGAAATCAGACATCAGAATATCAATGGACCATCCATCAGCAATAATATGATGACCTACAATGAGACAAACATGTTCATACTCAGAGCGTTTATATAAGGTTACTCTCAACAGAGGGGCTTCACCTAGATGAAAAGGTTTGTTTAATTCCGATACAATGAGGTCCTGTAATGTCTGATTATGTTTATTGTCGCTACTAAGATTCACCATAGACACGTTAAAAGGAACTTCAGGATAGACTACTTGTAAGGGCGTTCCATTTTCTTCATGAAAACAAGTACGTAATATTTCATATCGATTTACGATCTCTTGAAAAACCATTTGAAATGTCGTCACATTAAGTACCCCTCGTAGAGTAAATGCAGTCGAAACATGTGACATGACGTTCCCTTGATTTTCTTGAACAAATTCTAATTGTTCCATAAACCAAAAACGCTTCTGTGTATGCGAGAGATTATATCTACTAATGGCTTGTTCTGTGCTATTCCTCATCGCTCTTGTACCTCTCTTTTAATTTCTATTTCTCTTTCCAATTGATTTCTTATATCATGAACCAACTGCTTAACGTTTGGTGTTTCAAACATCGAATAGTGGTCCCCAGCTGAAAAAGATAGCTGAACCTGACCGTTCGTTAGAGGAGACCACAAGTGAACGATCTCTTCTTCTGTCCTATCTCCATTGCGAACAAAACTCTCGTCCAACGAAATAAAGAGATGAATATCTGTATAGATACGACCCAAAGGCAGATATTGACGAAATGCCAGTCCATTCACCGCATACAGACGCATTTTAGACAAGGCAAGCTCTTCATCTACACCTTCCTCATCTACCATTTCATGACGGAGAAGATCTCGACATTCTTGGAGCTGTTCTTCTTCACTCAATCTCACAAAACGCTCTCCATCCTCTCCCAATTGAATAGCAAATCGAACTAGTGGATCTAGATGACGATATTCAGGATTGGGAATCAAACGCTCCTCTTCAGCTAAAGGAGCGATATCAAAGACAGCTAGATAAGCCACTTCCTTTCCTAGATCCTCAAGCTGCTTGACCATCTCGAAAGCAACCAATCCACCAAATGACCATCCACTCAGATAGTAAGGTCCTGTTGGTACTTCGAGAAGCATGGCTGCCACGTAGCGCTCGGCGATTTGTTCCACGGTCAATTCAGGAATGTGCCCTTGATCATACCCTTCTGCTTGAAAAGCATAGACGGATCGAGCTGATCCAAACTCCTGAGCGAAATGGACAAAATGGAGAATACCTCCCCCTTGTCCATGTACGATAAACAAGGGCGGAATAGAATCCTCCCCTTGATTAAGAAGGATAAGGTTGCCTTCAGACGCTTCAACCTGACTGCGTAAAATTTTACACAATGTAGAAACCGTAGGATTTTTAAACAATAAGGCAGGTCTGGCATTATAGTCAAAATGTTCTGAAATTTTTTCGCTTAGGATTAAAGCATTTAGCGAGTGACCGCCTATTGTAAAAAAATTATCATAGATACTGATGGGACTAATTTGTAGCACTTCCTCCCATAACTCTACCATTTCCTTTTCTAGTTGATCTTGTGGAGCACAATATGGTTCTGTGTTATGGAGTTGGGATAGCATAGATTCTGGTTCTGGTAGAGCTTGATGATTCACTTTGCCATTTGAAGTAAGTGGCATTGCCTCAATCGGTATAAAGTAGCTCGGTAACATATAGGCTGGGAGCCTCTGTCCCAAAAATTCACGCAGGCTAGATACCACCAAATCCTCTTCAGATACAATATAGGCACAAAGATATTTCTCAGCCTGTCCATCATCTTTGGCAAGCACAAGCGCTTCTTTAATTTGATTGTGCTGTAAAAGTTCACTTTCTATTTCACCTAATTCAATTCTGAAGCCTCGTATTTTAACCTGATGATCACTGCGTCCAACAAATTCAATATTCCCGTCTGGTAGCCATCGGGCTAAGTCTCCTGTTTTATACAGCTTCTCGCCTGGAAGATAAGGGTGATCTATGAATTTTTCCGCTGTTAGTTCTGGACGGTTGAGATACCCCCGAGCTAAGCCAACTCCTGATAGACATAATTCTCCCACTACCCCTGTAGGCTGTACCTGCTTTTGCGAATCCATGATATAAATACCCATGTTAGGAATCGCAGTTCCAATTGGAATCGTCCGATTCCAGACAGAGGTTTGTTTTGGAGCTATCCAAGCAGTTACAAAAACAGTCGCCTCACTTGGTCCATACACATTAATATATTGCACTCTGTTACACCATTTTTTATACAAGTATTGTGTAGCCTCTGCCCCGCCCGTGATTAAAAGAGCTAAAGACTGAAGGCGAGCAGGCTGTAGATGTGTCGCATAAGAAGGTGTCAGAACAGCTACAGTAACCTCCCAATCATTCAGATATTGTTCAAATTTGCGGTGGTCATATATCGTATCCTTCGATACCAGAATGAGCTTAGCTCCAGTAAACAACGCCATACCTATCTCTAAAATAGAAGCATCGAAGGTCAAGCTGGCAAATTGAATAATACGATCTTCAGATGTTATACCTAGAACCTGCTCAGTAAAGACTTTTAAATTTGCCATTCCTCTGTGCTCCACCATAACCCCCTTCGGTTTTCCCGTTGTTCCAGAAGTGTAGATCACATAAGCAAGATGTGAAGGTGTCGTATTCGTCTTTATATTCGTAAGCGTTTTGTCATAGATTTCTGCATCATCCAAACAAAAGAGCTTTCCTGCAAAGTTCACTTGATGCTGAAGGCTCTGCTGAGTCAATAAAATTTCTGCTCGACTATCAGCCAAAATATAATGAATCCGCTCGTTTGGATATTCTGGATCGATGGGCACATAGGCACCGCCAGCCTTTAGGGTTCCTAAAATCCCTACAATCATGTCCAGTGAACGGTCGAGCATGATCGCTACTAACTGCTCCGATCGTAATCCTTGGGCTTTTAGCGTATGCGCCAATTGGTTAGCACGCTCGTTCAATTCCTGATAGGTAAGGCTTTCTTTTCCGAACACAAGTGCTACTTGATCAGGAGTTCTTTGCACCTGCTCTTCAAATAATTCATGGATTGTTTTATTCGGATAAGCTACCGTCTCCCCCTTTAATCTAGAGAGCAATGCTTGCTTTTCAGAATCCACTACTAAAGAAATGTTCGTAATAGATACCGCTGAGTTAGATAAGATCGAGCGAAGAATTTGTACAAAATGTGTAAAATAGATCTTGAGTGAAGCTTCGGCATATAAAGTAGGATTATAGACAACTCTTGCTTGGAGTCTTTCTTGATCCTTTGCAAACATGATCGTTAAATCCGCTACTTGAGATTCTACGAAGGCAGGATCATGGATAGAATCAAGCGAAACCACCAGCCGCGTCCAAGGAGGATGCTCTGCTAGATCTATCACCCCCAATTCATCAAACAAATGATGTAAGGGAAACGCTTGATGAAGATAGACCTCGGTCAGGTTTTTCTTCACTTCCACGATTAACTCCTTAGCTGATTGTTTTGGTTCCAGTCGGGAAACAACTGGAACCAGCTTCGAAGTTGGATTATAGGAAGGAACCCCGATTCCTACCTTCTCAGCATTGGTATATTTATGCAACCATATTTTTGATACAGCTAATAAAAAAGTGTAAATCAATACATCGGAATGTTTACACACTCGCATCAATTGATCTGTTACCTCGGAATCTATTGATAATTGTAGATCCTTACGAGCAACGACTGCTTCTGAAGAAGTAAAATCGGTCGGTACCATAGGGAACGTTGGTTCACTTTGAAATTGACTAAGCCAATATTGCCTATGTGCCAACACCTCTTTATCGTATACTATCATTCTATTTTGCACCTTCTCTCTTTACACAGCTCATTTTCTTACCCAATTGGTTTTGCCTTAGGAATCATTTTTTTTCTTTGAGTCTTTGGTTCTGGTCCCTTGAGTGAATCATAGATATACTGACTCAATGTTTGAACCTGGTCATACTTGAAAATCGTGTTTGCGTCTAAAGTTAAAGAAAACAAATTAGATAATTTCATGGTGATATCGATTCCTTGAATCGAATCTCCACCTAGGGCAAAATAGCTTTCAGTAGGATCTAATTCCTCCTCTTCCTCCAGCTCTAATATCTCCCTCCATGTTTCCGAAACAATCGTTACAATCTGCTCTAACGTCATAGCCTCTAGGTCCAGCGAAGAGCTTGTTTGTGCCGAAGCAGCTAGTAATTGTGAGTTAATATCAAACAAAGAGAGCTCTTTTAATTCTTGAATATCTTCTTGATTCAAGCCACTGATAAACGCATGGCTAACATTAGCATTGACGAGGGCATGAAAAGCAGAAACACCTTCATTCCGATCAAAACCTATGACAAGTGGGGATAATCTTTTGATTTGCTCTATTTGAGATTGAGCAGATCCCACTCGCTTCACATCACCCATCCCTGTATTCTGCCAGCCACCCCAATTGATAGAAATATACTTCTTACCCAATTGGCGCTGTAACGAGGCATAGCTATCTAAGAATGCATTAGCAAACGTGTATGGGGCAATCATTTTTTCTGAAATCATCGCATCCACTGAAGAAAATAGAACAACAAAATCCAAATAATGTCCGCGAAGCAATTGATCTATGTTTAAAATCCCTTGAATTTTAGCCTGACAAACCCTCTCATAATCTTCAAATTCAGTATCTAGCAGTGCGGTTGGCTTTCCTATTATTCCCGCTGTATGAATAACCCCATCTATTTTTCCGAATTGAGCCGTTATCTTATCTACAGCTTGTCGCAACTCCTCTACATCGGACACATCAGCCTGGTAATACAACACTTCTGTTCCAAGCTGTTGACATTCCTCTATCGCTTTTAATTGATCTGTACTTAGCTCTTGCCAAGAAGTGCGTCCTAGTAAAAGCAGACTTACCTTATGTTGTCTGGCAATCGATTGACAAATCTCTAGAGAAATTCCACCTGTACCTCCTGTCACAAGATACACTCCGTTTTCTCTAAACGCAGCCCGCTTAGGAAGTGAGTCTAATGACAAAGGTTGTAATGTCTTCACATAGCGCCTGCCATCCCGATAGGCAACTTCACGGATAGAATGATTCCCTTTTATCTCACGAACGATTAGCTGAGCCATTTCTTCTAAGGGACCATTCTGCCAATCCATATCAATACAATAAGAACGCACGTGCTCTAACTCTCGGTGAATGGAGCGATGTAAAGCAAGTGTGAAGCTTTGCAACGGATTCACAATAGGGTCATTTTCTAGAACATTAAAAGCTTGAGTCGAGATAAAATAAGTATGAATAGGATGCTGGTGCTCAGTGACAAGAGTAGACAAACTCTTTACCAAATGAAGCGTAGGAAAATAACACTGAAGAGTCTGTTCTTTCCACTGGTTCAGGACTTCCACTGGCGAGTTCAGCATCTGACTGTGTTGAAGAGTAGACAAATCAATCACTGTTTCAATTGTGATTCCATCTTCCTCTAATTCATCGGTTAATCGCGAAAATTGGCTTGCTTCGTTTGGATTTATTTCATAACGATCTACAGCCCATTTCTGATAATACTGACCATAATAGACCTGAATAACATGTTGGCCTTCATTCGACAATAAAGATAATAATGGTGGAAAGTTTTCTTCCTGATTCATAACCACTAGGATTGAACCACTAGTACGCATTGCACCATCAATGGATACTTTTGTTTCTTTCCAGATGAAATGATGGAATAGCTCTTCATTGATCTGATCCAACGCATTTGTTTTTTTCGTAAATAATGCTGAAGAATTCGTCTCCTGTACCGCCTTCTCGAACCAATACGATTTGTTTTCGAAAGGATAGGCAGGTAACGGAATGGTTCTTCCTTTCTGAATGCTCTCAAAAGGAAGGTTGTATCCTTCTTGATACAGCTTAGAAAGCTGAGTTAACGCCTCTCGGTCATACGCTGTAGACAATCTTTGCAGAGAGTCTGCAAGGATAGCAGCATCATTCTTTTGAGCAGAAGTTATCTGATATTCCTTTTTCTCCGCTTCTTCTAGGGCATGTCCTAACTCTTCTTTATCTTTTACAACGACTGAGAAACGATAACGTTCATGCGTTCTACGACAATTAAGAGTGTAACTAATATCCTGAAGCGAGCTTGATTGATTTCGAGTGATATAGTCGATTAAATCTCGTATTTTTTTCTTTAAAACATTCTGATTAGGTGCAGATACGGTGATCAAATGATAAGGCTGATTCGATTCTATCTTCGATTGAATCCGAGCATCCCTAAATTCCTCTACGACCACATGAACGTTCGTACCGCTTAAACCAAAGGAACTAACCCCTGCGCGACGTGGATGTCCTTGCTTTTCTTCCCAGTGTTGAACACTTGTATTGACATAGACAGGTGAACGTTCAAAATCAATAAAAGAATTGGCCTTTGTATAATGAAGCGAGGGTGGAATGATTTTATGTTTTAAACTTAACGCTGTTTTGACAAGCCCTGCCAGCCCAGCTGCACTATCTAAATGTCCGATATTTGTTTTTACTGAGCCTAAGGCAATCCATTGTTTTTGATCTGTGAAGGATTGAAAGGCTTTTTGAATCCCTTTAATTTCAATAGGATCCCCTAGCTTCGTTCCCGTTCCATGCGCTTCTATATATGAGATCGTGGTTGGAGCGATTTGCGCATCCTGCCACGCGCGTTTTATGGTATCTGCTTGGGCATCTGCACTAGGTGCTGTAATCCCATTTGATCTTGCTCCATCCTGTACTACTGCGCTACCTTTTACTACCGCATAGATATGATCATTATGTTCCACAGCTTTCTCTAATGGTTTGATCATAATACAGATCGTTCCTTCTCCACCAATCGTCCCATCTGCGTCATCAGAAAAAGCTCGGCATGTTTCCGTAGGTGAAACAATTCCTGATTCCATCGCTGATTCTTTTTGTACATGATCAATTTCGATATGAATTCCACCCACTAGAGCGGCTTCACACTCCCCATTACGCAAGGACTGAATCGCTGAATGCAAAGCTACCAAGGAAGAAGAACATGCTGTATCAATCACCATGGAAGGTCCATTAAATCCAAAACGATAAGATATTTGACCTGCCAAATTGGCTGGTAAATTGCTGGCTAATAATTCATCTACCTTCACATCTAGGTATTTGTAATAGCTTGGTAAGACAGACGCCATGAATACCCCAATATGTTGATTCATCAGTTTATCACGGGAGTATCCTGCATCTTCAATGGTCGAATGAACCGTTTGAAGCATTAGACGTTGATTGGGGTCCATTATTTTTGCTATCTTTGGTGAGATATTAAAATAATGGGGATCAAATTGATCGATTCCTTCGATATATCCGTATCGAAGGTATTTCTTAGATGAGCTTTTAGCAGGATCTAGCTCTTTTCTGGATGTAGATATTTCCTTGATACTTGCTTGCCCTTGCAATAATAGCTGCCAAAAATCTTCTAGTTGATCGGCACCAGGCAATTTCGCACTGATCCCAATGATCGCGATATCCTTCACTGAGTGATGCTCACGAGATACGTCCTGCTCTTCAATAAACTCAGATTTTTGATTCTGTTCATTGGTTATTGTGGCAGAGGATTCTAGGATAAAATCGGCTAGATGTGCAATGGTATTGTAGGTAAACAAATCGCTAATTTCTATTGATAAATCGGGAAATTCTTTCTTTAGCTTATTAAACATACGCATAATCAGGATAGAATTGCCCCCCGCTTCAAAAAAGCTGGTTTGCATTCCTACTTGTTCGATTCCAAGAGTTTCTTTCCAAATATCAGCTATTTGCTGATCCAAATCATGCCTTGCCACAGATCCATCCGCTGGCTCTTCATTCCATACGAGTTCCATCTGCGCCAAGTACTTACGATTGATTTTTCCATTAGGCGTAAGTGGAAACTCATCGAGTTCGTAGTACATCGCCGGAAGCATATAATCTGGTAATTGCCCAGCTAACCATCTTTTGACATCCTGTTTATCAAGTTGAAGCTGTGATGTAACAAAAGCACATAGAAGTTCTCCCCTTGCTGGATCCTTTCGTGCTACAACAACAACATCTACGATCTTTGGATACTTACGCAACACGTTTTCAATTTCCTCTACCTCAACTCGGTAGCCTCGTATTTTCACTTGATAATCTATTCTACCAAGAAAATCAATGTTTCCATCTTCTAACCAGCGTCCAGCGTCCCCCGTCTTATACAGACGTTCCGTCATGCCATCCAAAGCATAGTGCACAAACTTTCCATTGGTGAGATCTGGTTTATTTAGATACCCTCTTGCCAACCCAATTCCACCTATACAAATTTCTCCTGGGATACCAATTGGGCACAAATTCCCTTGAGAATCAACAATATACATGTGCAGATTGCTTCTTGGCTTACCAATCAGTGATAATTCCCCTTCAGAATTCCCATCAAAATGATAAGTGCTTGCCACCACTGACGCTTCAGCAGGTCCATAACCGTTAATGATCCTACCTGTATTATTGAGGTAGGTTCTGCACTTTTTCACTAATTCAATAGGAACATATTCGCTCCCTAAGGATAAGCAAGTCAAATGTGGAAGAAATGGCAGCTCATCCGTTTCATAAATTTGTTCAAGTAAAATATTCATGACGACAGGAATCTCATCTATATTATTTATTTTATTCGCTTTCAGATACTCCAAATACTTCCTTGCATCCTTCCTTACATCGGGATGAAGCAAATGGAGCGTTCCACCAGAAACAAGGGCTGGGAAGATTTGCAGAATGGAGCTATCGAAGGCAAAAGAATTGGATAACAACACCTGATACCCTTCTCGATGCTCATATTCCTCTACTGCCCACTGAACAAACTCAACAAAGGATTGTTGCTCGATCATGACTCCTTTCGGCTGACCTGTCGAGCCTGAAGTGTATATCACATAGGCTAGATCATCAGGAGAAGATTGCGCCTGAATCTCGTCAGAAAAAGGAAGCAGGCTCTCCTCATCATCTATGAGAATCTGTTCTGAGAGCATATGAGATAATGCACTTTGACAGTTGCGTGACGTGATGAGCACCTTTGCTTGGCTGTCTTGTATCATATAATGGATTCGGTCAGTTGGATACTGAGGATCAATAGCTAGATAGGCTCCACCAGATCCTAATACCCCCATAATAGCCACAACCATATCAATGGACCAATCCAACACGATTGGTATAATATTTCCTTCCTCGACTCCTCGATCCCGCAACACACCTGCTAACCGATTCGACCGCTCGTATAGCTGCTTATAAGTGATTGATTCTTCTTGAAAAATCACTGCTTCTAGTGAAGGAGCCTTTTTTACTTGTTCTAGAAAAAGCTCATAGACGGTTTGATTCATTGAAAAGCCCTGAAATGTTTGATTGAATTCAGATAGAATCTTCCTCTTTTCCCAGTCTGGAAGAATTGATAGGTTTTTTACCTTTTCCTCCGGTTGACTCATCATTTGAGTTAATACGGTTAGAAAATGCTGAACCATTCGTTCCATCGCCTGACGTTCAAAAATACCAGATTTATAATCCAGCTTCAATTGTGGTTCTCCAGCTAGCAGAAAGGACACCGTCAAATCATAATGATTGGCTTCCCATTCGGTATAGTTAGTAATCTTAAAATCTCGATTCTCCCTCTCAGCTAAGGTTTGATCAAGGGGATAGTTCTCAAAAACCAAGATATGATCAAATAATGATTCGGTCCCTCTCAGGTTGGCTGCTGAATGTATCTCAGTAAGAGGAGTATAATGATAGTCCTTACTGCTAATTAAATAACCATGCACCTCTTTCATTAGCTCTACTACCGTTTGCTCAGATGCTATTTTGATTCTTATAGGAATCGTATTAATGAATAACCCAACGATTTGGTCTACCTCTCTAATATCTTCAGGACGACCTGAGACGGTAAGACCAAAAGTAATATCATCACTCCCGCTATATCGTTGTAGAACCATTCCCCATGCTGCATTTAAAATGGAGTTCAAGGTTACATTATGTAATTGAGCGAAATGTTTTACTTTAGGCATCACCTCGCCGAGAGAGAAAGAAACGCTATCCATTTTGATCATCTTTTCATCTCTATATGCTGTATAGGGAAGTTTTGTTGTCCTCTCCCATTGATCAAATTGCGCTGCCCAGAATTCTTTCGCTTTCTTTCCATCCTGTTGCTCTAACCATTTAATGTATTCTTTATATTTTGTTTTGAGTATTTTCTGTTCACCTTTTCGATCCTTCGCTATTAGATCGTATTGATTGAACCATTCACTTAAAAATATCCCCAGTGACCATCCATCCATCACGATATGATGAAAATGAATCAGCATTCGATATTGCTTCTCCCCTACCAGACACATCGAAATACGAAGTAGAGGACCCTCAGTCAGATCAAAGCCTTTTTCCCTTTCTGCTGTTTGGATCTGGTTTATTTTTTCTTCACGTACCTCTTCAGGATCATTCAATAGATTGTGTTTCGTAATACTATAACTCATTTGCCGTAGAATGATTTGAACTGGATGACTTAGCTTCTCCCATTTAAAAATGGAACGAAGACACTGATTCTCCTCTACAACCGCATTAAGGGCACGTTCAAGATGAGGAATGGATAGCTCCCCTTCAAGATCTAAGGCAATTTGACATACATAAAAAGAGTGGTGAGGATTTTTCAAACAGTGAAATAAAATCTCCTGCGTCGGGGTTAGTTTAAGAATATCCTCAATTTGCTTGGATAGCTCTTTTTGCACCATGAAGATTCTTCCTCCTATCTAGAAAAATTAGTTACACATGATACGTAAATATGTCTTCTATCTTTCCTAAATGATTCATGATATTTTCAACATTGTCATGAAGTAGCGTAATACGAAACCAAATCTCACCTGCTTCTTGCCTCATTCCAAAAACATTTCCTGGAAGCACACCGCATTTGGCTTTATTAAACAGAAATTGAAAGAGATCATCATCACTTTTAAAAGAGTAATCAGGATTCATTTTAATAAAAAAGACATTCCCAATATTTTGGTTTGTATAGTCGACAAATGCCGTGGAACCTTTGACATATTCCGTTACCTGCTTTAAAGCTTGCTCTTGTATGCCATCGGATTCCTTGATTCTAGACTTATACTTAGGGAACAGTTCAAGTCGGCACATATTTTCAAAAAGCCGATGCTTATCTACTAGCTGACTCCAGCCAAAGATTCCTCTCGAAAAATAACTCATATCATCATAGGCTGGTTCTAATTGAGTAAGCTCAAGATACTTACAATATAAATTAAGAGCAAAATAGACAAGCGATTGCGTATTTAAACTATTTTCAGTCGCAGAAATCACGTAGCGATACTTGTCCATTAATTTAGGATCACCAAACCAGTAGCCTGTTCGATAACCAGAATAAAAAGGAGTATCTTTCGAACAGCCATAAACTTTAACAACATAATCCAATCTATCAGTAAGGTTAAAAATCTCTGTAAAAGGACGTGTCCTTGGAAAAACTAAATCCTGATAAATGTTGTCCACAATCAGATAGATCTCATTTTCTTGACAAAGCTCCACAATTTTCTTTAACTCCTGTACACTAGCCCCTTCGTATGTTGATTGAGCAGGATTATTGGGATACGTAATGATAACAGCCATTGTATTCGATCGAATGGCACTTTTAATCTCCTCGAAGGTAGGAAGAAACTCATTTTCTCTTTGGGCATACACATAACGTGGCTGAACTTTGCCATGTAAATTAGATAATTGTGCCGTATACACTGTGTAATTCGGTAGAATAAGAACAACTTCGGGCTTCTCTGCTCTTTCAGCATTCTGATTCACCTTGAGAATAGAATGAATGACACCATTCATTACATTTGTACACCCATTCCCACATCCCACTCCCGCTTGGCTGACCATAGCCTGTATCGTTTCCTTCCTTTCCGGAGCCTGTTTTACTAATCGAGCATACTCTAAGGATCGAACTAATTCATTTAATTCCGTATAACCATCTGGTGATGTATAGCCCGGTTCAATAGGATGAAAGCTAGCGATATCTTGCATGGTAAAAATCTCAGGAAATAGATTAATATTAAAATTCATATTATCTAGTACATGAATGTTCTCTCTGCGATCAAATATCATACTCCAGTACTGAATGAGCCTCTGGTACATTTCTAATTTTTCCATGTCCTGTTGATAATAGGTTGTCAGCGACATTCACATTTCCCTTTCTTTATTCATCTTAGATTTATTTTTGGAACAATATATCGAGCTCCTCTTGACTGAGCTCTAACGTTTCAAAATCTGAAGGCGTAAATTCTATATGCTGTTGATTCATGCAATGCTCAATCACCATGCGCAAGTAATCTATCCATCGCTTCATGAACAAAGAAATGGTTTCTGTATTCAAATCAGTTTGGTTATACGTAATCGTCAATTGCAGCCTCTGATTGACAATAAGAGCAATCACATCCATCATACTTGTCATAGGATTTAGATTTCCTATATCCGCTCCCGTTGCTTCTTCGGCCATGGTAAAAAACTTCTGATTAACTAAACCTCCAAAGTCTCCTAAATAGTTAAAACGGATGGGTAAATGATGATCTTTTTTCAGAGCCTTCGCTATGTACTTCAAAGGCAAGTAGTCAAAGCCTTTATTCGGAACCCTTCGCACCTGTTCCTTAATGGATTTTATTTGAGAGGAGAGAGTTTCTCCTTCTATCGCCAACTGAATGGGATACATACTCGTAAACCACCCTACTGTTCTCGATAGATCTAATCCTGCTATAAATTCTTCGCGACCATGACCCTCTAATTCAATGCACATGGATGACAGGTTAGAAAATTCTTGAATAGACAGGGCTAATGAAGTAAGTAATAATTCAACAGGTTCTGTTTGAAACGCCTCGTTGGCTTTTGTTAGTAAAGCTTCTGTTTCCGTAACATCTAACTGGTCTGCTATAGACGCTTGACGAAAGGAAGAGGACTCACTAGGCAACTCTAGGGGAAACCAACTGGTAGAAGGTGGTTCTATTGAATTCCAATATTCAGCCTCTCTTTCACTTAATTGACCTGTATAGGAGATCAATTGCTCCACCCAATATTGATAGGAATGTGTTTTCTTCCCTAGAAAAATAGCTTGCTGTTCCCTGCTTCCTTCCAGATAACGAAGCAGATCGGCAAGCAAAATCCTCCATGATACACCATCAATGATAAGATGATGTGCAGTAAGCAATAGCCTTCTTCCTTGAGGTCCAAGATCAAACATACAGGCTCTGAATAAAAGATCTTTTTCGAGATCCATCGTTGATTTCAATTCATAACCAACTCTTTCAAGCTCCTTACATTGAATCTCATAAGGCAATGAGGACAGATCTACTTTTTTCAGGGTGAACGGTCGATGTAGATGACCCGGGTTATAGAAAAGCTTGTCCTGCTTAAAATCAACATTGAGCCTTAATGTGTCATGATGTCTAATTAATTCATGTAAGATGGATTCTAAATGATCGACCTCCATTCCATTGCTCAGCTGTAATAGAACAGACTGATTAAAGTGGTGAGTCTGAGTAAAGGATTGGGCAAAGAACCAAGAAGCAATAGATGAATAAGGTACCTCCCCTTCCGCCAACTCCTGAGAAATGATAGAATCATCGGTAGCTGGCTCAACAGAAGAAAGAATATCTGCGATTGTAGAATAGGTTAAAATATCTTTTGCACGAATATTCCAGCCCTGATCCTTCAATTTAGAAGCAAGCTGAATCGCTTTGATTGAATCACCACCCAATTGATAAAAATCGGCATGAATACTTATTTCATCTACTTGCAATACTTCCTGAAAAAGCTTTATGACTTGTTCTACATGCTGATCATTTGACAGATCATGCAGCCTTTCTTCCTCATAACTGTAACTTGAAGGTAAAGCAAGTTGACTACGATTGATCTTTCCGTTCGAAGTTAGAGGAATCTGATCTAAAAATAGAAAATAGGTGGGAATCATATAAGAAGGCAGCACTTTCATCAGCTCTTGTTTCACTGTCAATACGGAAACCTCCACGTCAAGCTTCTTTACTAAATAAGCACAGAGCTGTTTTTGATCACTTCTAACTTCCACATCTAAAACCACCGCTTCTTTAATCCCTTCTAGCTGTAACAATCGATATTCAATCTCCCCTAATTCGATACGGTAGCCTCTGAGCTTAACCTGATGATCTTTTCTTCCCAGATACTCAACAATATCTCCCTCTAAGAACTTGGCTAGATCCCCTGTCCTATACATTTTTTGTCCTATTAAAAAGGGATGGTCCACAAAACGCTGTGCGGTTAACTCTGGCTGCTTCCAATAGCCTCTTGCTACACCATCTCCAGAGATATAGATTTCACCTACACATCCATGAGGAACAGGGTTTAACTCTTCATCCAAAAGATAAATCTGAACATTATCAGCAGGAACCCCGATCGGCACGGCAACATTCGTATCTGTTGCTGGGTTATAGGTATGAATCATACAGCCAACCACTGTTTCTGTCGGACCATATTCATTATAAATTTCGATTTGCTGACTAAAATTTTCATAGATTTTCTGAGCAAGGGAGCTTTTCAGCTCTTCTCCTCCTACAATCAATTTTCTAACCGATGAATTGGAATAGGAGCGATCCTGCAATAATGACAAGTGAGCAGGCGTTAATTTAATCATTGTCACCCTATTTTCCTGAAGAATATCATAGAGGACAAAGTCATCATCGTTTTCCTCATATATTCTAATTTGGTTTCCACTGATTAAAGGGGCAAATATAGAAGTTACTGTAAGGTCAAAAGCTAAGGATGAATATAGCGCAAATGTTTCTTTCTCTCCCCTGATATATGTCTTCACCGCCCAGCAAATGTAATTAACTAAACCACGCTGTTCAATCATGACTCCTTTTGGCATACCTGTCGAACCTGATGTATACATCATATAGACCAAGTCGTTAGGCTGAGAGGCAATAGGCAGATTAGACGATTCGATCTGGTAGATCTCCGCTTGATGCAAATGAATGATTATTCCTCTGTATTCTACTTCTTTAGGCAGCTCTTGATTCACTAGAATCCCTGTAGCTTCGCTATCGTCGAGCATCTCTTGAATCCTTTTGGGTGCTGTATGAACATCAATCGGCACATAAGCAGCCCCTGTCTTTAATACTCCCAAGATAGCGACAATCAAATCTATTGAATGATTGACAAAAAGACCAACCATTTGACCTCGCCCTATTCCTCTCTGCTGTAAAAAGCGAGCCAACTGATTAGATCTTAGATGTAATTGATGATACGTTAGAGTTTCATTTTTACAGCTAACCGCAATCCGTTCTGGCGACCGCTTCACTTGCTCTTCAAACAATTGGATCGTCGTTTTGTTAGCTGGATATTCCCTTCTTGTTTGATTGAAATGATCCAGAAGTTGATTCTTCTCCTTTTCAGATAGTAGAGTTAATTGGTGAATCGCGACATGTGGATCATCTAGTATTTGATTTGCTAATAAGATGAATCTCTCAAACATTCTCTTCATTTGCTGATCGGTGAAAACAGAAGTTTGGTAATCAAATTCTAGCTGAACTGAACCTTGTTCTGACCAATCCTTGATCACAATATGTAGAGGATAAAGCTGATAACCGTTATACAATTCTTCACTTGCCATTGGAGAGTTCATTAACTGATGATTGGGTTTGAAATTATAATAGTTGATACTACATTGAAATAATTGTTCATTCCTTTGATGCAGCTTATGAAGATCTTGAATCAATAAATCATAAGGATATTTTTGATGTGTATAGCTTCTTCTTATCTCTTTCCTTAGCTTTTTGATATGCTGAATCACAGACTCTTTCACGTTCACATTACAGCGAAGTGGCATTGTACTTGTAAACATTCCAATGGTCTGTTTCTCTGTTTTACCAGAACGATTATATACAGGAATCCCCACCACGATATCCTGATGCCCTGTCCATTTGTGCAAATACAATTGGAATAACATAACATACCAGTCACTTAGGGAGCACTGATGTTCCTCTGTCCATGCTTTTATTTTCTGTGAGAGGGATTCTTCAATGAAGAATGATTGACGTTTCCCTTCCAATTGAATAGAGCCCTCCTGAAAAATAGGCTCAGGAAGTGTTTCAAATGTATTCATCCAATACGCTTTGTTCTTGAGAAATCGTTCAGACTTGAGATACAGCTGTTCCTGCTCAATCGAAGAAAGATACGATCCAACAAAGGAATCATCTGTATTCTGACCCCTCATTAATTGCTCATAAAAATAACAAATTTGCTCTGTTACTATCTGCATCGACCAACCATCAAAAACTAAATGGTGGATCTTTGCAAAAAAAGAAAGACTCTCAACTCTTTTTTTATAGAGGGCAAAATAGAAAAGAGGAGTATCACCCGTTAAGGAGAATGGTTTTTCTATTTCATTGTTGATCCACTGCAAATAGCATTCCTCTGAATTTTCAAATTGAGAAAAATCAATAAAATCTATTTTTTCTGTTGGGATATCACTTACTCTTTGATAAAATGTTTCACCCTCTTCATAGAAGCGTAATCTAAAAGCTTCATTTTTGTTAATCACAAGGAGAATCGCTTTTTCTAAGAGATCTCTGTCTATTTTCCCTTCTATGGTTGCTCTGCCACAAATATGATGTAATGGTGTATCAGGATAGAGCTTTTCAATATACCATATTCTTTTTTGAGGATGAGTCAGGGGAAAACGATGATCATTAGCTTGTCCATTCATTTTGACACTTCCTCTCTGATAGCCGGTTCTTTCACCATACGTGTTTTTTTATAGACTGTGCCAAAAACATAATCCCATAGAGTAATATAGAAGCCATAATTCCCCTTAATGTAGTAATGATGCTTCATATGGAACTGCCCTACAGCCAGAAACCTGGTAATGGCCCCTTTCACTCGTGGATTATGATCAAGTACGCTTGCAGCTAAAAAAATCTCATAGAGATAGTGATAGACTAGCAAAATGATTCCGGGAACCGGATCAATGAAGGCAACGATGACAAATGGTAATGTTAATGTAATCCAAACATCTAAAGATGCCTTCCAGCTCCCAAACCACATAAAATAGTTTGGAATACTTGGAAGGGATGGTTTGAGATCATCATACTTATTTTTATGGTGCTCTAGATGAATTTTATACAATGGGTTTTTCTTGCTAGGGATATGAGCGAGACGATGAATGATATAAGAATAAAGGGTACATAACAAATAGTATCCGATTATTTTCATTAACAAGAGCATATTGGATTAAGTCTCCTTACCGATCATATTTTTTGGATAGACAAATACAATACTAGAAAAAAGAGCAATGTCACTCTTTAGAACAAACCTGCTGAAAGATAAGAAAGCGGTTTGTCGAACTGAGTGCTACAGCTCTTTTAGATATCTATTAGGAAGGGGTTACTTGTGAGAATCTAATATTTCGATCCCTACGTCAACTAATTGGGTTTCCCCCATAAAATCGAGAGAAATTTTAGCTCTATTTTTCCGTTTATCTATTTTCTTTATGATTCCTTCTAATCCTTTTAATGGTCCCGAACGCACGAACACTTTTGAGTTTTCTTTATGTACTTGCGAAAATCCAATTTCTTCATCATATTGTGCTAATCGAAGAATGAGGGCCATCTCCTTTTCTTCTATCGGGGTAAAACAAGTGACTTGCCTTTCTTGATTCTCAACATCTTTGAGGTCATAATCCACGTTATATTTGTTTATATTTAAAAGTCGAAAACATCGAGGTATTTCTTTCAATTTATAATATAAGTCTATATTCATATACGTGTTAAGAAGAACATAGCCAGGTAGCATGATTTTACTTACCTCGCATAATTTCCCTTCTCTTCTTTCTCGTATTTTCCTCTTTGGTACCATGACTCGAATGACTGACTGATCAATAAATTTGTTAATGAGAACTTGTACTCGTTCTTCTTGTCCAGTTTGAACATGGAGTGCATACCATTCATTTGAAATTGTGATTCACCCTCTTTCTTCCATTTTGTAAAATGGGCATAGCTTCGCCCTTTCATCCAGGTTTTCTCCTGCATTACGGCTAGCCATCCTTATGTCCCCTTAGTCCATTAACGTGCCGCAACAACGATTAACTTCCTTAGGTTCCTAATAATTACAATTATATTTTACTTTCTATAAAAAAAAAACCCCCTTTTTTAGTAATTCTGAAATTACGATAATCAAAAGAAGGACAAAAAAAAAGAGGCTATAAAATAAATTTATAGCTCTCTTAAGATTCTTTTTCAGCTAATTCTTTTTGTTCTTTCAGTAAAACTTTTCGTGACAAGTTGACTCGACCTTGATTATCAATCTCTGTGACTTTGACTAGAATGGTATCACCGATGGATACAACATCTTCTACTTTCTCCACTCTTTCTTCTGCTAATTGAGAAATATGACATAAACCATCTTTCCCTGAGAAGATTTCGATGAAAGCACCAAATTTCTCAATTCTTTTTACTGTTCCTAAGTAAGTTTCACCTACAACCACTTCTCGAACGATATCTTCAATGAGTTTTTGTGCTTTGGCTATCATTTCTACATCAGGAGAACCTATAAATACTCGTCCATCCTGCTCAATATCAATCTTAACTCCTGTTTCTTCAATGATCTTATTGATCATTTTTCCACTTGGACCGATGACATCACGTATTTTATCTGGATTAATTCTTATGGTTTTAATCTTTGGTGCAAATGGAGATAATTCTTGTTTTGGCTCTGCAATCGCTTCTAGCATCTTGTTAAGGATATGCATACGTCCTTCTTTTGCCTGTTCCAGCGCTTCGACTAGAATTTCTCTGGTCAATTGATCAATCTTAATATCCATTTGCAAAGCAGTGATTCCTTTTGCCGTTCCTGCCACCTTGAAATCCATGTCACCTAAGTGATCTTCCATGCCTTGAATATCTGTTAAAACAGTGACATAATCGCCTGATTTAACAAGTCCCATTGCAATTCCAGCTACAGGAGCTTTTATTGGAACTCCCGCATCCATCATCGCTAGGATGCTACCACAGATACTAGCTTGTGAAGAAGATCCATTCGATTCTAATACTTCTGATACAAGACGAATGGTGTAAGGAAATTCTTCTTCGGAAGGGATAATAGGCTCTAAAGCTCTTTCACCTAAGGCTCCATGACCAATTTCTCTTCTTCCTGGAGGTCTTGGTGCTCGCGCTTCTCCAACACTAAATGGCGGGAAGTTATAATGATGCATAAATCTCTTCGACTCTTCTACACCTAGCCCATCTAAGATCTGTACATCGCCTAAAGCACCTAAGGTACATACACTTAGAGCTTGAGTTTGTCCACGTGTAAATAGACCCGAACCATGAGTTCTCGGTAATAATCCAACTTCACATGCAATCGGACGAATCTCATTGATCTTCCGACCATCTGGTCTGATCTTATCATGAGTGATCAGGCGGCGAACCTCATCCTTGACAATCTTATCTAAGACCTCTTTAACATCCTTCATTTTTTCTTCAAAGGTTTCGGCAAAGTGTTCTGTTGTCTTCTGTTTGACAGCATCAATGGCTTCTTGTCTAGCGTGTTTTTCACCGATTTGAATCGCCTTGATCATATCTTCTTTTGCAAATTGTGATACAGCTTCTTCTACCTCTGGGTCAAGTTCGCGAAGCACCACTTCCATCTTCTCTTGCCCGACTTCTGCTGCAATTTCTTCTTGGAAAGCAATAAGACGTTTAATTTCTTCATGCCCAAACATAATAGCGTCCAGCATAGTTTCTTCCGATACTTCCTTAGCGCCAGCCTCAACCATATTGACACCATACTTTGTCCCAGCTATGGTCAGTTGAATATCACTTTTCTCTAGCTGCTCTAGAGATGGGTTAATAATGAACTGTCCGTCAATTCGGCCGACGTTCACCCCAGCAATAGGACCATTAAAAGGAATGTTGGAGATCATTAATGCTACTGAGGAACCGATCATGGCAGCCATCTCAGGTGAACAGTTTTGATCCACTGATAAGACAGTGCTCACAATATGTATTTCATTTCTAAATCCCTCAGCAAATAGCGGGCGGATCGGTCTGTCAATTAATCGGCTAGCTAAAACTGCTTTTTCGCTAGGACGTCCCTCTCTCTTGATAAATCCACCTGGGATTTTCCCTACGGCATACAGCCTTTCCTCATAATTCACTGTAAGCGGAAAGAAATCTAGGTCTTTGGCTTCTTTTGACGCCGTCACAGTAGAAAGAACAACGGTATCACCGTAACGAACAACAACAGAACCATTCGCTTGTTTCGCTAGCTTTCCTATTTCAAATGAAAGAGGGCGACCAGCACACTCTGTTGTAAATAGTTTAACTTCTTGTTCCATTTTCATTTCCTCCTCTCAGAATACTTTTTCGCGAGTATATGTAGTATTTCCTTCTCACTGCTAAAACTTACACAGAAAAAAAGCGGGAATGAATCCCCGCTTTTCGTTCACCTTATCTACGTAAGCCTAACTTATCAATAAGTACGCGGTAACGTTGAATATCGTTTTCACGTAAATAAGTTAGCAAGTTACGGCGTTGACCAACCATTTTCAATAGACCACGACGAGAGTGGTGATCTTTCTTGTGGGTACGTAAATGATTGTTTAGATAATTGATCTTTTCCGTAAGGATAGCAATTTGTACTTCTGGAGAACCAGTATCAGTATCATGTACTTTATACTCGTTAATCAGCTCGTTTTTACGCTCTTGTGTAAGTGCCATCCTTTCACCTCCTTTTCTCTATCCCCTATCGCCCAGCATACCGGTGGTGAATCGATAAGCCATGCCATAGGTTAGTATCCATCCCAAAAAAATAAGAGATCATTCTTATTTCTTTCCTATCACGGTGATAACTAAACGTCCATCAGGGATATCCTTAGCTACAATATCATATATTTGACCATTTGTCGAGATAAATCCGCGAAAACGTGTGGCAATCGGAATTTTTCCTGGTATTTTTTTTGCTTCTCTTGTAATGTCATGGACAGAAATCCCTTTTTGTCTACTTTCGACAAGACGTTTCTTGGCATGAGAGGTAATAATCACCTTCACCATACATCTATAAATATTGCGTCTGGGAGCTGTATTCCCCATCATGATGTTCCATAAACATGGAGAATAATGAATCTTGGAAGGCAATGGTTGGTGCATCCACCAAGCCACGCTTGCGATAGATTTTACTCATTTCTTTGTGTAGCTGTTTAAATTCACGACTCAAGCAAATGACAGCAGCCTGCTGACAAAAAAAATAAATTTGTCGATCTGTCATATTTCCTTTCATTTCTTCACTCCCCTTCCTACTCTTAGAGGACATTAGTAAATAAAAGATATGACAGATCTTATTATTTTATGTATTCCAATCTCTTTATGGCTTCAAAACAATCCAGCTCAATTTGTTTTTTTAACTCTTCAATTCCATTAAATTTTCTTTCTGAACGAAGATAGGATATCAGTTCAAATGTGATAAGTTCTTCATAAATGGATTCGTTAAATTCAAAAAGATGAATCTCATAGGTTGGTTTCATTCGATCAGAATGGAAGGTAGGCTTTAGTCCTATATTAAGAACCCCTTTGATCCATTGTTCATTTCTATTTACTCGAACAGCATACACACCCAATTTAGGCTCTAGATAGGGATAGTCTAATTCAATATTGGCTGTTGGAAAACCAATGGTTCTTCCTCGCTGCTCTCCAGCAACAACCTTCCCGCTCATTCGATAAGCTCTACCGAGAAGTTGATTTGCTGTTTGTACCTCTCCTTCTTGGAGGAGTTTCCGTATCCTTGAAGAGCTTATTTTTTGTTGTTGGTCATCTATAGAGGGAACGACAAAGGACTCAAAAGAACGTGTTTTAGTTCCCCACTCATGCAACAAATCTATTGTTCCTTGACCACGATGACCAAAGCAAAAATCGAAACCAGTGATCACCTTACGAATTCCAAGACCCTCTATGTATTGGGTAATAAACTGTTCTGGTGAAAGCTCTGCAAAGCTCTTAGAGAATGTGATCACAATTGTAAAATCTAAGCCCATTTCTTTTAGTAAGCTTAATTTTAATGGCAGTGGAGTCATATATTTGGCTTCAGTCAGCTTCCCCAGCACTTCTTTAGGATGAGGATCAAAGGTAATCACTCCTGCCTTTAGCTGGCCCTCTTTACTCAACGTGATCGCTTTTTGAATCACCTTTTGATGCCCTACATGCAACCCATCAAAAGTCCCTAACGCCACACTCGATGGTGCCAACTGTTTTAGTTCATTTGGATGCTGGATATAGAATATCTCCATGTAATCTCCCTCTACTCTAGAAATACTTTTCTAGGTTTAATCGTATGTTCATTTACAGCAGTGTATAGTGCCACGAATTGACGATTCTCATCGTAGATACGATACAACTGATCTCTTATTACGTTATCATGCAGACGAAGAGATTGTCCATATTTGATTCTCTGAATCATATCTTCAGATAACGTGAGGTCAGGTACATGCAACAAGGCTGAATCGATAGGATAGAGGGACTGAATCCAGTCCTCTTCAGACCATCTCTCTAGCTCTTCAAAGTCTATACTTTGCGCTAGAGAAAAAGGACCACTTTTAGAGCGAATAAGGGAGATCATATGAGCAGGAAAGCCTAATTTTCTGCCAATATCCACTCCCAATGTCCTGATATAAGTCCCTTTTGAACAACGCACCTTAATTTTAAATGATGGGGAAGGGAGCTGCTTATTATAATCCAATAATTCAATATGGTAGATCTGCACCTCTCTAGGCTGTCTTTCAATTTCCTTGCCTTCTCTTGCAAGTTGATGCAGTCTTTTTCCTCCTATTTTAACGGCTGAATACATCGGAGGGATCTGTTGTATTCTTCCTACAAATGATTGAATAACCTCTTCTAACTCTGTTTCTGTCGGAGCTTCTGTAAGAGCTAGTTCCTCAATAACTTCTCCCGTTTGATCCTGTGTAGTTGTTGACTTTCCCAAAGAAATGACAGCTGTATACTCCTTTTCATAATCCAAGAGGTATTCAGCTACTCGTGTAGCTTGTCCAATACAAATTGGCAAGACCCTGTTACCTCGGGGTCAAGAGTACCTGTATGCCCTACTCGCTTTGTCCCAGCTAATCTTCTTATTTTGGACACACAGTCATGAGAAGTCATCCCTTTTGGTTTATTTAACACGAGAATTCCATTATATTCGCTCATTTTCTCTCACCTAAAATGCTTTCCAAATCTTTCTCAAGTAGCTTTAGAGCTTCTTCTAGACTGCCCTCAAAAGTGAAGCCAGAGGCTTTAGCATGACCGCCTCCGCCGTGTGATTGAGCTATTTTTGCCACATCAACCTCACTTTTTGAGCGTAAAGAAACCTTCACTTCCGCTTCGGAAACTTGTTTAAACAGGATTCCCACCTCAACCCCCTCAATATTTCGAGGATAAGATACCAAACCATCAATATCATCCTTTGAGGCTTGAGCTCTCTTCATATCTTCTAATGTCACTGTTAAAGAAGCCACCTTGTAATCAAAACTAAATCGTAATGATGGTAGTACTACCTGTAAAAGTCCTAAATAAGAAACAGAAATGGTTTCAAGAGCGTGTTCTGCAATGATATGGGGTTTAATCCCGTAAGATAACAGAGTCGCTGCTTTATTTAAAACAGACTGCGTTGTATTAGAATAACGAAATCCTCCGGTATCTGTCATTAGCCCTGTATACAGTGCCTCCGCTATTTTGAAATCCATGTGTTCTGGAAAGTAATGCTCGATTAAATCATATAAAATTTCAGTCGTTGAAGCCGCACTTGCCAAAATCACATTTACGTTTCCGAACATTGTATTCGTAGGATGGTGGTCAATATTTAGAATAGCACGACCTTCATCCATGTATTGAACAGTCGACCCCATCCTTTGTTCATCAGCTGCATCCACTGCAATAACAGAAGAAAAAGCTGTTTTTGGCTCCTCCATCGAAAAGTTCATAAGTTGATCGATCCCAGTGATAAAGGAAAATCGTCTGGGTACTGCTCCTTCATTCGCTACAACAAATTTCTTCCCTAAATTAGTGAGCAAATGTGCCACTGCCATACTCGAACCAATCGCATCCCCATCAGGATTGACATGAGAAATGACAAGAAAATGATCGTGCTCCTTAATAAATTCACTCGCTTGTTGTAATGCTTTTTGATAGGAATCCATGCGCTAACTCCTTACTTAGAATCTTGATTGATATCCTCTAAAATTCGTTCAATTTTACTTCCATACTCTATAGACTCATCAACCTTGAAAATTAATTCAGGTGTATGACGTAGTCGAATTCTTTTCCCTAGCTCTGAGCGAATAAATCCTGCTGCTTTGCCAATAGCTTTAAGTGTATTTTCTTTCTGTTCTTCACTTCCCAAAATCGTTAAAAACACTTTTGCTTGGGAGAGATCGCCAGTCATTTCTACCGCCGTTACTGTAATAAAACCGATGCGTGGATCTTTTAATTCTCGTTGAAGAATCTGACTTAGTTCTTTCTTCATTTCTTCTCCCACTCGATTAGCACGTACGTTACCCATTGTTAGTCCACTCCTTTTGATGGTGAAAAAACACCAAGAGAACAGCTTTCTTGGTGTTATATCACAACTTATCTTTCAATTTCTTCCATCACGTAGGCTTCAATGATGTCGCCTTCTTTGATGTCATTATATCCTTCAATAGTGATACCACACTCATAATTTGTTTGAACTTCCTTCACATCATCTTTGAAACGTTTCAAGACGTCCACTTTTCCTTCATGAATGACAATACTATCTCTAATTAAACGAATCATGGAATCTCTTGTGATTTTTCCTTCTGTTACATATCCTCCTGCGATGGTACCTACTTTAGATACTTTGAATGTTTGACGAACTTCTACAGTTCCAATTACTTTTTCTCTGAAGATTGGATCAAGCATCCCTTTCATCGCACTTTCAATTTCATCAATCACATTATAGATAATTCGATGTAGACGCACATCTACTTTTTCTTGTTCTGCCGTTTGTTTTGCATTAGGTTCTGGACGAACATTAAATCCAATAACAATAGCATTTGATGCAGAGGCAAGGATAATATCTGATTCTGTGATCGCTCCAACACCTAAATGAATAATTTTTACTCTGGCACCCTCTACTTCGATCTTTTCCAATGATCCTTTTAGAGCTTCTACTGAACCTTGAACGTCCCCTTTAATGATGACATTTAAGTCCTTCACTTCGCCCTCTTGGATTTGTTGGAATAAATCATCTAAGCTGACTCGCGTGTTCGCTCCGCGGTCTGTTTCTTTTTGCTTAACTGCACGTTTCTCACCAATCGCGCGAGCTTTTCTTTCATCTTCAAAGACCTTAAATTGATCTCCTGCTTGTGGAACATCGTGCATCCCAGTAATCTCTACTGGTGTCGAAGGACCTGCTGATTTGATTCGGCGTCCCTTATCATTAATCATGGCACGAACCCTACCATACGTGTTCCCTAGAACAATTGGGTCCCCAATATTTAATGTTCCCTTTTGTACTAAAATCCTTGCAACAGGTCCCTTCCCTTTGTCTAGCTCTGCTTCTATCACTGTACCACGTGCTAGATGATCAGGGTTCGCTTTTAGTTCAGCTACTTCTGATACTAACAAAATCATTTCCATCAGGTCATCTAAGCCTTCATTTTTCAAGGCAGAAACATTGACAAAAATAGTATCTCCGCCCCAGTCTTCAGCCACTAAATTTAATTCAGTCAGTTCCTGTTTAACGCGGTCAGGATTGGCATCAAGCTTATCCATTTTATTAACAGCCACAATAATTGGAACATTGGCTGCTTGAGCATGCGCTACAGCTTCTTTTGTCTGTGGCATCACACCATCATCAGCTGCTACCACAATAATGGCAATGTCTGTTACCTGTGCTCCACGTGCTCTCATGGTTGTAAAAGCAGCATGGCCTGGTGTGTCTAAGAATGTAATCTTCTTATTATTATATTCAATTTGATACGCACCTATATGCTGAGTAATTCCACCCGCTTCTTGTGATGTTACATTCGTGTGACGAATCGCATCTAGAAGAGTGGTTTTCCCATGGTCTACATGTCCCATAATCGTTACGACAGGAGGACGCTCTTGAAGAGTACCAGGATCATCAATTTCCACTTCTAGTTCGAATTGATCCTCCTCAATCTCAACCTTTTCCTCGACAGTAATCCCGTATTCTTCAGCAATTAAAGTAATGGCATCAAGCTCAATTTCTTGGTTCTTTGTAGCCATAATCCCTAAGAATAATAGCTTTTTAATAAGTTCAGAAGGCTCTTTATTTAATTTATTCGCTAATTCAGCCACAGTGATCGGTCCTGGAATCACAAGATGATTCACTTGATCTGAATGTTGAGTTTGCTCCTGACGTTGATGTCTGATTTTATTTCTTTTCTTCTTCGTTGTAGGAGCTGTTTTATCATCATTAAAGTGCTTTTCATGTGCTTTTGTTTTTTTAGTCTTTGTTTTTGCTGGGGCTATCTCTTCATCTTCTTTAGTGGTTACCATATAGTTATTTCCCCTCTGTTCCATTGGTTCATTCGTTTTTTTCTCTTCTACTTTTTCTTCTCCCTTAGGAGCTTCTGGTTTTTTTTCTTCTTTTTTGGTTTCAGCTTGAACGGATTGATTCGGTTTACTAGATCCTTTTTCTTTTAAGGATTTCATATATCCTTCAACCTTCTCAATCATTTCGCTGTCCATTACGCTCATATGATTGGCAACAATAATATCTACTTTTTTTAGAATCTCTATGACTTCTTTACTTGTCATTTCATGATCTCTTGCATATTCGTAAACTCTTGTTTTGCTCATACGGTCACCCCCGGTAAATGTTTACAACTGATGCAGGGCTATCATTTGCTTGGCAAATCCTTGATCAATTACTCCAACAACAACCCTTTGGTCCTTCCCAATTGCTTGCCCCAACTCTTCCCTGGAATCTACAGTGATTAATGCAACCTTATAATATGTAGATTTATCTTTTACTTTCTTCATTGTATTATCAGAGGCATCTTGCGAAATAAAAACTAAGTGGACTTTTTTTTGACGTATTGCTGAGATGACGAGTTCCTCGCCTGCAATAAGCTTGCGTGCTCGCATAGCCATTCCCAGCATTTGATATAGTTTAGGATTCATCTTTTTGAACTCCTAATAATTGAAATCTAGTGCATAATTCGTCATAGATTTCATCACTTATTTTTGTTTGGAGAGCTCGCTCAAATGAATTCCTTTTCTTAGCTAATGTAAAACACTCTATATTAGCACAAACATAAGCGCCGCGCCCTGAAGCCTTTCCTGTAGGATCAAGCAGGATTTGAGATTCAGGTGTACGCACGATACGGATTAGCGACTTCTTTGGAATCATTTCCTGACAGGCGACACACTTTCTCATTGGTATTTTTTTTTGTCGCATGGATGTCATCTCCTATCCCAACCAGTGTTAAATATATTCCTCTTCTCCATCCACGGCATCCATGACAGCATCATCTGGATCTACAGGCTCAATTTCATTTTCATCACTCAATAGCCCAAGAGCTTTAGCATCGCTTTCTGATTTAATATCGATCTTCCAGCCCGTAAGTTTAGCAGCCAAACGTGCATTCTGACCTTTCTTTCCAATCGCCAGTGAAAGCTGGTAATCAGGGACAATGACCTGAGTCATTTTGTCTTCTTCATTAACATCAACTCGAATCACCTTCGAAGGACTTAGAGAATTGGCTACATAGGTTTTCGGATCCTCAGACCAATGGACAATATCAATCTTTTCACCTTTAAGTTCCTCTACGATTGTTTGTACCCGTGCTCCTTTTGGTCCCACACATGCACCTACTGGATCTACATCAGGATTTGCTGAATAGACAGCAATTTTCGAACGATCTCCCGCTTCTCGAGCGACTGATTTAATTTCTACTACACCCTCATAAATCTCTGGTACCTCTAGTTCAAAAAGTCTTTTTAATAACCCAGGATGTGTTCTGGATAATAAAATTTGAGGGCCTTTCGTTGTCTTTTCTACTTTTGTAATATATGCTTTGACACGCTGACCGTGTTTGAACTGATCAGAATCCATTTTTTCACTTATTGGCATTAATGCCTCCGCCTTACCTAGGTCGATATAGATAAAACGAGCATCCTGACGCTGGACAATTCCAGTAATAATATCTTCTTCACGATCAATAAATTCGCTGAAGATGATGCCACGCTCAGCTTCGCGGATTCGTTGAGTAACCACCTGTTTTGCCGTTTGAGCAGCAATGCGCCCAAAATCCTTAGGTGTAACTTCAAGCTCTACAATATCATCTAACTGATACTGCGGATTGACTCCTTTGGCAGCTTCAAGACTGATTTCCAAACGCGGATCTAATACCTCTTCTACTACTGTCTTTCTAGCAAAAACACGAACAGATCCAGAATCTCTGTTAACATCTACTCGTACATTTTGAGCGGAATTAAAATTTCTTTTATACCCTGAAATGAGAGCCGCTTCTATCGCTTCTATTAAGACTTCTTTACTGATTCCTTTTTCTTTCTCTACAGCTGTTAAAGCCTCCATAAAATCAATATTCATGATTTAATCTCCTCCTTCCTAAAATTAGAAAACAACCGCTAGTCTAGCACTTGCTACTTTTGTATATGGAATGTTGACTTCTTTGACACGTGTTTTGATTTTCATTTCTATCGTTAGCTGATCCCCATCAAACGCCTTCAAAGTTCCTTCAAATTCCTTCCGTCCCTCTAACGGCTCATACGTCTTAATGTATACGGATTTTCCTACAGCAGAAACAAGATCTTTTTCTTTTTTTAACGGGCGTTCTGCGCCAGGGGAGGATACCTCTAGAAAATACGCCTGTGGAATGGGGTCTGTTTCATCTAACTTTAGGGACAGCTCCTCACTAACCACTCCACAATCTTCAATATCTACTCCACCTTCTTTATCTATAAATACTCTTAGAAACCAGCTTGCTCCCTCTTTCTTGAACTCAATATCAACGAGCTCTATGCCCTTACTTTCTAAGATAGGGGTGACAAGTTGTTCCGTTATTTCGGTTACCTTCTTACTCAATGAGGAATCCTCCTTTTTATCGTCTAAAGACTATGTATACTTTGAATGTTATATGTACCCTCAAGTCAGGCATTCTTCATTTGTGGTAAAACGAAAGAGTGGGTTGCCCCACTCTTCTCGGAAAATTCACCTATAGTAAGTATTACCACAAAAAAGTATACCATACATCTTATCATTAAGCAACCACCGTGAATCATTACATCGGATCTTACCAACAGATTAAAATAATGATAACTGATTGGTTTCAGGAATCCCTGTTAGACAGCCCTGCTCATCTAGATATTCTAGAACTGTTTTCGTAATCTTACTTCTCTGCTGCAAATCTTCTTTGGATAAAAACTCTCCGGCTTCTCTAGCTTTGGCGATATTGATTGCCGCATTGGTCCCTACACCTGGTATCGCATTAAAGGGAGGAATTAACGATTGACCATCGACTAGAAAATGCGTTGAATGAGATTGATATAAATCGACCTTCTTAAATGAAAAACCTCTTTCAATCATCTCTAAGCACAGCTCTAGAACCGTCAACAAGCTTTTTTCCTTCGGCAGAGCATCATTTCCTTTTTCATTGATTTCTTCAATTCTTTTTCGTATGGCACTTGAACCTTTTACGGCTAAGCTCACATCAAAGTCATCCGCGCGCACTGTAAAATAAGTAGCATAAAAAAAGATAGGATGATGTACTTTGAAGTAGGCAATACGAACAGCCATCATAACATAAGCTACCGCATGCGCCTTAGGGAACATGTATTTAATCTTTTGACAGGAATCAATATACCAATCAGGGACTTGATGTTCCTTCATATACTCGATATCTTCAGGAATCAAGCCTTTCCCTTTTCGAACACCTTCCATGATCTTAAAGGCTCGCGAAGGCTCCAGCCCCTTATGAATAAGATAAACCATGATATCATCACGAGTAGAAATGACCTCCGCTAGAACCGCTCTTTCCTGTCTGATCAGTTCCTGAGCGTTGTTTAGCCAAACGTCGGTTCCGTGAGACAGCCCTGAGATCTGCACCAATTCGGCAAAAGTAGTCGGCTTCGTTTCCTCCAGCATCTGACGAACAAAACGCGTTCCGAATTCAGGGATGCCCAGTGATCCCGTTTTAGACATAATTTGCTCTTCTGTGACTCCCAATGATTCTGTCGAACTAAATATTTTCATGGTTTCTGGATCATCTGTTGGAATGGTTTTAGGGTCCATTCCAGATAGGTCTTGGAGCATGCGAATAACGGTCGGATCATCGTGTCCAAGAATATCGAGCTTTAATAGATTATCGTGAATGGAGTGAAAGTCAAAATGAGTTGTACGCCACTCGGATTCCTGATCATCTGCTGGATACTGGATAGGACAAAAATCATAAATATCCTTATAATCAGGTACAACGATGATTCCACCAGGATGCTGACCCGTTGTCCTCTTCACTCCTGTACAGCCAGATGCTAAGCGCAGGATTTCTGTATTACGATAGGTTACGTTTTGTTGTTCTTCGTACTTCTTAACAAAGCCATACGCCGTTTTGTCAGCCACCGTTCCTATTGTTCCCGCACGATACACATTGTCCACTCCAAACAGCTCCTGAGTATATTTATGCGCTACGGGCTGATAGTCTCCTGAGAAGTTCAGATCGATATCGGGTACTTTATCTCCTTTGAAACCTAAGAAGGTTTCAAACGGAATATCGTGACCGTCTTTTTTTAGTTTTGAGCCACACTCAGGGCAATCCTTGTCTGGTAGGTCAAATCCTGAACCTACGGAGCCATCCTCATAGAAGTGAGAATAGTGACAGGACAAGCAGACATAGTGTGGAGGTAGAGGATTTACCTCAGTAATATCCGTCATTGTTGCAACAAAGGATGAACCAACCGATCCCCTTGATCCTACCAGGTAACCATCACTTAAAGATTTCGTTACCAGCTTGGATGAAATAAGATAAATAACCGCAAAACCATGCCCAATAATACTTTTTAATTCCTTCTCCAAACGTTTTTCCACAAGGTCAGGCAGAGGATCTCCATAAATCCTTTTCGCTTTTGAATAACTCATGTTTCTTACTTCGTCATCTGCTCCTTCAATTCTAGGAGTATAGAGATCATCTGGAATCGGTTTGATTTCTTCAATCATTTCTTGTACCAGATTAGGCGCAGTGATGACAACTTCCTTGGCTGTATCCTTACCTAAAAATCGAAATTCATCAAGCATTTCGTTGGTCGTTCTAAAATGAACAGGAGGAAGTTGGTCTGGTTTTAAAGGGGAAGCTCCTCCTAGTGTAGTAATTAAAATTTTGCGGTAAATCGCATCTCTTGGCTCCGCATAATGCACATTCCCTGTAGCTACTACTGGTTTATTCAGTTTCTTTCCTAAGGCAACAATGTTACGAATAATATCCTCTAGGCGCTGGCGATCTTTAACGATTTCTTTTTCGATAAGATGTTGATAGTTGCTTAGTGGCTGAATCTCTAGATAATCATAGTACTTAGCAATCTCCTCAACCTCTTCAGGTGCTTTCTGCATCATCCCTTCGAATACTTCTCCTTTATCACAGCCTGATCCGATCAGGATTCCTTCTCGATGCTCTTCTAACACACTGCGGGGGATGCGAGCGACTCTGTGAAAATAGGTCACATGAGAAACAGTGATCAATTTGTAGAGATTTTTTAACCCTTCTTGATTTTTAGCTAACAGAATACAGTGGGATGGACGGACGCGATGATAGTCACCACTGCCACGCTGCTGATTGAGCTCATCAAGGTATTTAATTCCTCGTTCTACAACATGAGCTAACATTTTCCACAGTAGGTATCCTGTTGCCTCTGCATCATATACGGCTCTGTGATGATTCAAAAGTTCGATATCAAACTTTTTACATAAGGTATTCAACCGATGATTTCTCATTTCGGGGTATAAAAATCTAGCCAATTCAAGCGTATCTAATACAGGATTACGTACTTCCTTACCCAATTTTTTATAGCCCATCTGCAAAAATCCCATGTCAAAGCTAGCATTATGAGCGACTAAAGTATGATCTCCAATAAATTCAAAGAACTTTGTCAACACATCATCAACTTCAGGTGCATCCTGAACCATTTCGTCCGTGATTCCTGTTAACTCTGAAATTAAATCTGTTATTGGCTCATGCGGGTTAGCAAACGATTCGAAACGATCGACAACTTCTCCCTTATGGATTTTGACAGCCGCAAGCTCAATGATCGTATTGTATACAGCCGACAAGCCTGTTGTTTCGACGTCAAAAACAATGTAGGTTTCATCTACAAGAGATCGATGCTCAGGATGATAAGCAATTGGCGAACCATCATCTACTAAATTTGCCTCAAGTCCATACAAGATTTTGATTCCATACTTCTTTCCAGCACCATAAGCCTCTGGAAAGGATTGTGCTACTCCATGGTCGGTAATCGCAATCGCTTTGTGTCCCCACTTGGCAGCCTTCGCCACATATTCACCCGCTGGTGTAACAGCATCCATTGTAGACATTGTCGTGTGTAGATGAAGCTCAACTCTTTTCTCTTCGCAGGTGTCTTCTCTTTCTTTCACACTGATTTGATTAATATCATTGGCCATCAACACAAGCTCGCGTTGAAAGGTATCAAGCTGGACACTCCCACGTACTCGTACCCATAAGCCTTTTTTGATATTTTCAAATATAGCTACGTCTTCTTTATCTCGTGAGAATAATTTAACTGTGATTGAATCCGTATAGTCCGTCATTTTAAAGGAAAGCAGTGAACGCCCACTACGCAACTCTCTAATCTCAGAATCAAAGATATATCCCTCGATACAAATTTTCTTCTCTTCTTCTTGAATCGCTTGAATCGGTACAGGAGCATCTTTTATCTGATAACCAATTAATAAATCCGTATTCACAGCTTTTTTAGAAGATTCCGCTGGAGTCGCCGCAGCCATATCTCTTAATGCTGCTTCTGCTCGGTCCTGATCTTCTTTTTCCTTTGCTTCTAAAAACTGTTGATACGCCTGCTCGGACTCTTGTAATTCGAACTTGACTTTATAATTCCAAGTGAAAAATTGTGAATAAAACTCTACAAGCATTGGTTCTAATTTTCTTTCAAAAAGCTGTAGTTCAACCTCATGTAAGATGGTAAAGATCAACACTTGCTGATTCCACTTAGGAGGCTGTTCTTGTAAACGCTTATACATTCCGTTCAATTGTTGACGGTACTGCTCTAAAAATTCAGGCCAGTATTCTATAAACAGTTCTTCATTACTGACAGACTGGCGAAAAGAAAAACGTATTTCAACCTGAGCAAGATGAGCAAAGGTTTCTTTTAATCTAGTAAGTAATAGTTGGTATACAGTAAGGGGAATATGTCTTTCCAACTCGATATAAAAAACCCATCTCTTTTCGTCCTTGAACAATTGGAGCTTATCAATACATCCCTCTAGCAAATAAGCTTGTACAACGTCTTCGGGAATGAGTGCTTGTTGAAGTAGAATGTGAAATCGTTCTTTTTTCGATCCCATATTTGCTGTCATGATGGTTTTCCCCTCCCATTTAAATAACACTATCAATCCAATGTATCTCTAGAAAATAGTGTAGCACAGCTCTTGGAACTGTGCTCACTTGTTCATCTCTTATTATAGTTGTAAATGTTTTTCGAAAAAAGCAGGTAATTGGTCTACAGAAACTTCCAGGATTTCTCCGGTCTTTCTCACCTTACATTCGACGATCTGTTCAGCCGCTTTTTCCCCACAGTTATTCTTAATGGGATTCCAATTAAGTCAGCATCCTTGAACTTTACTCCAGCTCTTTCATTTCGATCGTCAAATAAAACCTCGAACCCTTTCTCATTTAGTTCTTGGTATATTTTTTCAGCCACTTCCATTTGAACCTCGTCTTTGCTGTTAACCGCAATCAAATGAATCTGAAACGGAGCCACACTTAACGGCCAGATGATGCCATTTTCATCATTGTTTTGTTCAATAATAGCAGCAACGGTTCTTGATACACCGATTCCATAGCAACCCATAATCATGGATTGTTCTTTCCCGTTTTCATCTAGGTAGGTAGCACCCATTGCTTCACTATACTTAGTTCCTAATTTAAAAACATGACCAACTTCAATTCCTTCTGCAAATTGAATGATCCCTTGTCCATCTGGAGAAGGATCTCCAATCACAATATTGCGAAGATCATAGTAGCCTTCAATGGAGAAATCTCGCTCAGGCTGAACATGAATATAGTGCTTGTCCTTCTCATTCGCACCCACAACCCCAGCAAGCATTCCTTTTACACTATAATCAGCTACAACCGTTACTCCTGTCACATCAATTGGTCCAAGAAAACCAGGAACTGAACCAAGCTCTTTGACGATTCTTTCTTCAGAAAGCAGCTCAGCCATATCTGCATGAAACAGATTTTTTATTTTTATATCATTAATTTCATAATCACCACGAACGAGGGCAAGAACAATTCGATCATCTACTTCAAAAGCGACGGTTTTTATAATTTGTTTAGCCTCAACCTGCAAAAATTGGACGAGGTCATTTACTGTTTTTACATTAGGAGTGTCTATTTTCTCTACACTCTTCTGCTCTGCCGGAATGACTTGATCATACTCCTTCACGATGACAGCCGCTTTCTCAATATTCGCAGCATAATCGGAAGAGTCAGAGTAAGCTATTGTATCTTCTCCGATCTCAGATAAAACCATAAACTCATGCGTTCCTGTTCCACCAATCGCACCTGAATCTGCTTCTACAGCTCTGAAGTTCAAAGCACATCTGCTAAAAATAGCAGAGTAGGCGTTGTACATATCCTGATAGGTTTGATCGAGGCTTTCAGCTGATGTATGAAAGGAGTACGCGTCTTTCATGATAAATTCTCTGGAGCGTAACACACCAAAACGCGGTCTTCTTTCATCTCTATATTTAGTTTGAATCTGATACAGAGTTACTGGCAGTTTCTTATACGATTTGACTTCATCACGCAGTAAACCTGTAATCACTTCCTCATGAGTCGGTCCGAGAGCAAATTCTCGATCGTGACGATCCTTGAGCCTCATTAATTCAGGACCATATACATCCCAGCGTCCCGATTCTTTCCATAATTCCGCGGGATGTAGGGCAGGCATTAATAATTCCTGCCCACCAGCTCTATCCATTTCCTGGCGGACAATCTCTTGTACTTTTCGAAGAACCTTGTGCCCTAATGGCAAATACGTATAGACTCCTGAAGCCAATTGTCTGATCAGTCCTGCACGAAGCATCAACTGATGACTTGTTACCTCTGCATCTGAAGGGAGATCCCTCAAAGTAGGAATTAAAAAGTGTTGCTGTCTCATTGTTTTCCTCCATTCCAAAACCTAACAAGAAAAATAACATCATCAAACAAAGAATTTAATTCAATTAATTAGCAAACAATCGCTGGATATCATTCCATGTAACAACCAATACCAATAACATCAATAGGGCAAAACCAACAAAATGAACCACACCTTCTTTATGTGGATCAAGAGGGCGTCCCCTGACTCCTTCAATGGCTAAAAATAATAATCTTCCACCATCTAGTGCTGGGATAGGCAATAAGTTCAATATCCCAATATTAACACTTAAAATCGCTGTCCACCTCAATAAGGAAGGGATTCCATGCTGTGCTACTTGTCCTGTCATATCAATGATCCCTACAGGACCAGCTAAATCATCAATAGAAAATCCACCAGTAATCATAATCCCTAAACTCGTAAATATAATTTTGGCATAATCAATCGTGGTAGTAAATCCTGCTTCCAAGGACCCAATAAAAGATTTTTCATACAGCGGAGAAACTCCAATCATTCCCCTTGTTTGTCCATTTGTCCCTTCTAATTCAACAACATCTGGTGTGATTTTGACTTGTTCCTGTACCCCTGAACGATCAATCGTAAAGAGCATCTCTTCACCAGTGTTTACAGTAACTATTGATAGTAAGTCACTCCATTCTTGTATAGGCTTCTGATCCACTTGTAGGATTCGATCACCTGACACTAGACCTGCTCTTGCAGCTGGTGAATCCTCTAACACCGTACCAATCTGAGGTACTGTTGAAGGAATCCCACTATAGAGGTAATACCCAAATAATAAGAAAAAGGCGAGTAAAAAGTTAGCAAACGGTCCAGCAAACAAGGCTGCTGCTCTTTGTCCAAGCGTTTTACTTCCAAATTGACGATTGTATGGAGCTATTTGAACCTCTTGACGATTATGAACCATCAGGGCTTGAGGATGAATACTAAATGACCTCTTTTCTTCATCTGCATCGTATCCCTCGATGATAAGTTCATGAAGAAGATCTATTTTACTAACATTGATCGTCAGCAATTCTTGATATTCTTTTTTATTATTGAGTACTAATTTAGTAACCTTTCCTTCATCATTAAGAATAAGTCCCACATCATGTCCCGTTTTAATATCAACAACTTCTGGGTCCTCACCAGCCATTCGAACATAGCCACCTAATGGAAGTAAGCGTATGGTATACACGGTTTCATCTTTCTTAAAAGAAAAGATTTTCGGTCCAAAGCCTATCGCAAATTCTCGACAAAGAATTCCAGCACGCTTAGCCATGATCAAATGACCAAGCTCATGGAAGAAAATGATCGCACCTATCACTAAGATAATACTAATTGCCGTCATCATAACACCTTCTTTCTTGGTTCCTCATTCTACATCATTATATATGCTGAACGATGTGTCTTGCCCACTGATCTGCTTCTTTAATTTCATCAAGCTGAGGGGATGAGATCGGTTGATGTTGTTCCAAAGTCCTATATATCATTTCTTCTATTTGTAAAAAGGAAATTTCTGAACGTAAAAAGCGCTCTACCGCAACCTCATTCGCTGCATTTAAAACGGTCGGCATTGTTCCCCCCATTTTTCCTGCATCATAAGCCATTTTCAGACATGGGTAACGTATGAAATCCATCTCCTTAAAATGCAAGCTTCCGATTTGCGCTAAGGATAGCTTTTCTCCCTCACTTTCTATGCGGTGAGGATAGGAGAAAGCATACTGGATCGGCACTTTCATATCTGGTGTTCCAAGCTGAGCAATCAGAGAGCGATCCTGAAAAGCAACCATAGAGTGGATGATACTCTCTTGATGCAGAAGCACTTTAATTTTGTCAAAAGGCATTTGAAATAACCAGTGTGCTTCAATAACCTCCAAACCTTTATTCATCATCGTGGCTGAGTCAATCGTAATCTTTGCTCCCATAGACCAGTTTGGATGATTCAG
>NZ_BAMO01000047.1 GCF_000615945.1 Caldalkalibacillus mannanilyticus JCM 10596 | reverse complement strand
GATTATCCTGACTTCGAATAAAAGTCCAGATGAATGGGGGAATTTAATTGGAGATCAAGCATTACGACAGCCATTTTGGATCGGTTACTCCATCGAGTGGAAGTCATTCATGGTAGAGAGGATGAGGAAAGTCATCGTATGAGAAATCGAATGAGCATATTTTCAGCAGAAGTGTAAAAAGGAAATGAGCAAAAAGTGTAAAATTAGGCTTGACGTCTACACAACAAAACACGGAAACGTAAGTTAAGGATAATACTGAATCCTCTTTATTAAAAAGGACTGTAAAGTATTGTATATACTACACCGATTCTTTTTCTAATCACTGTATATTGATTTAAGGAGTGATAATTGATGATAATTCATATTAAAAAACAAGAGTTCGATTTCTTAGCTGATGAAGCCTTGCTTAATGCTTGTTTTAAACCGTTGATTCTGGAGTATAAAAAAAGAATGGCTAAACAACCAGAAAATAGTTCCATATCAAAAGAACTTTTTTATAAAGAGCTAACCACTGGACAGAAAGCTTGTTTGTATTTCATGTATATTATGATCATGCAATTGAATCAAAGTGTGAGTTCTATTGGTGGAGTGCCTATTTTATTGCCCAACCTAAAATTTGGTCAGCAATCAAAACTGGATTACAGTATTTTGGGGAAGAGCCCATGTATCTGCTCCTAGAAGAAACTGAATTAGTTCTTAAAAAATATAATTGTCCCAATACTTTAGAGAAGTTTGCTGTTACACGTGAGGATCTTGACAGTACTGGGGAACTTTCAGAATCAATTAATCCTTTGCATATCAAGTTTAATGAAACAGCTCGTCTTACTATTAAGAGAATAAGTGATTTTATACGATACAACCATGAGAATTTCCTGATAATCGAAGACTAAAATGAGTGGGTTTCTTCTATTGTAAAATCAACGCTTGCAGCTCACTTTTGATCAAACTTTATTTCAAAGCTACAGTGTTGTGGCTTTGAAATAAAGTTGCGATGCTTATAAAAAGTTAAACTGTTTTACCCCTTTAGATATGGTTATCTAAAGGGGTGTTTTTTATGTCTAAAAGAATGAGAACCACAAGATTAGGAGAAGTAGTTCTCTATCCAATGGAAGAGATGAGTTACTAGCAAAAGGTATGTCATTATCAGTCTAAAGTTAGAGGGAAACATCAGCCTTTTTATTGAGGTTTAGCCTAAATATTAGATGTTATAGTATGGGTAGATTAAAATGCTGAAACTTACTTTTTGTTAAAAATGGGGGGAAACATGATGAATTTTGTAGTATTAGGTGCCAGTAAAGGATTAGGAGATGCCTTCGTAAAAGGGCTACCCGAGAAAGGAGATCATGTTTGGATGGTTTCTAGGAGCCGTCCTGTGAGTTTGGCTCTGAATGATGGCGTCCATAGATATTGGATTGAGGCTGACTTATCACTAAGTACTGCAAGTAATCATATTGCTGATGCAATGAAAGATGAACCGATTGATGTTCTCATATATAATGCAGGGATATGGGAGAAAGAAGGGTTTGAAGATCATTATGATTTTGAGAAAGATGATCCTAAAGATATCACAAACATCATGCATGTAAATACAACGTCTGCCATCCTTTGTACTCAAAAATTACTTCCAAATTTAAAAAAATCGGAGAATGCTAAGATTATTTTGATAGGATCTGCTGATGGTATTGAAAATAACGAAAGTAAACAAGTGACGTATGTGGCTTCTAAATTCGGGATGCGTGGCATTGGTAATTCCTTGCGTGAGAATCTAAGGAAATATGAGATAGGTGTAACGTGTATAAACCCCGGTAATATCGCAGCAACAATACCTTATGAGGAAGGCTTAGAAAAGGTATTAACCACCTATAAAGGCAAGAGAATTCCCGTTCAGGATATCGTTTCATTGGTAAAGACGGTAGCTAATCTGTCAAAAGCATCATGTGTTAAAGAAATCAATATACCAGCGATGTTGGATAGGAATGCATAAGCCATTGTAAAAATAGCATCTATGAATTCACTTATTTATTCGGTATTTCTTGATAACAGAACCACCAATCTAAACACTCGAATTGATTCGCTGCTGCTTGCTCAAGACGTTCTCTAGCTTTCATCACAGTATTTGCAGGTGGTAAAATGACTCGATCTCCAATGAGCTCATTATTTGGCCAATTGGCTGGAGTAGCAATCCTATAAGTGTCGGCTGTTTGTAATCCTTTTAGAACACGGAGTAATTCATTGGTATTGCGCCCAACTTCACTAGGATAAGTAAGAATTAATCGAATGGAACCACTTGGATCAACAATAAATACAGAACGTACCGTTCGAGTAGCCCCTTCTTGAGGAATCATTCCTAAACGGCGCGCTACAACTCCTAACTCGTCTGCTATGATCGGGAATGTAATACTAACACCTAAATGACTTTGGATCCACTCGATCCACTTCATATGAGCAAATACAGTATCTATAGAGAGTCCAATTAGTTCACAATTCAGCTGTTGAAATGCCGCTTGGTTTTTGGCAAATGAAACAAACTCTGTTGTACATACTGGGGTAAAGTCCCCTGGATGGCTAAATAACATAAACCAGCGTCCTTCATAATCCGTTGGTAAGACAATTTTTCCGTGTGTTGTATGAACTTCTAGTTGTGGAAGACGGTCACCAATGCCGAGGGGCGTTCTGTGGACATGTTCCATTATCCTTTTCCTCCTCACAATAAAATCATCCCTATATATATTCGCCTATATTTGTCCTTGTGAAGTGGAAAGGATAATAACCTTATAAAAAAGATTTCGCTACATTTAGAAATGCTCGAACGGCTGGTGAGGCTTCTGCTATTGAGGGACAAGCGAGGGTAATCGTCCGCCATTTTGATATCGACAGGTAGCCTATTTGAATGTTTTGCTGAGTTTTTAGAAACAATTCTGGACCTATTGTGATCCCGAGCCTTCTTGTACCATATTGGCAATCGTGTTACAGTCTTGTACCTCAAAGCGAACACAGGGGTTTATACTGGCTTGAGCAAATAGCTCCTCTACATGCTTTTGATACATCCCCTTCGGCATGATGAAGGGCTCCTCTTTTAAATCTTCGATGTGTATAAGCTTCTTCTTATGAAATCTATGAGCTGGAGGGAAAGCGACTACCATTTTATCTTGAAGTAGCGGGATCATATCAAATGGCATTCCTTTCTCTCGTTCAACAACAAAGCCTAGATCAATGACTCCGGTATGCAACCATTCTTCTATTTCCTCATAGGTCCCTTCGAAAAAAGAAAATGTAATTTTGGGGTACTTTTTCTCGAATGTTGCCAGAATCTTGGGTAAGAGGCAAGACGAAGCACTAGCAAAGGTTCCGATTCGTATAGTCCCAATCTCTACATTCGCTGCGAGTGCCAATTCTTGATTGATTTTTTCCATTCTATTTAATATCTCTCGAATATGAATGAGTGTTTTCTGCCCAACCTCCGTAAGAGCAATGCCTTTCTTCCGATCACGGATCAATAGAGATGTTCCCCATTCGGCTTCGAGGCTAGCGATAGCGTGACTGACAGCAGATTGGGTCATATTTAACTCCTCAGATGCTTTGGTAAAGCTGCCTAGATCCACAATTTTAGCGAAAATTTCAAAGCGAGCCAATGTCATGAGTAAACACTCATCTCCTTTATTAAAAACATCAATTTTACTTATGGTATCATGACTTCTAAAATGAAAGCAATGGATATCCAATATGATAAGGAGATGAAGAGAAAGAAAATGAAGAAGATGAATCGTTTCATTATTTATTTACTTGCACTGGGGGCTTTTGTCACAGGGACAGCCGAATTTGTCGTTTCTGGAATTCTAGAGATTATTTCTGATGATCTGCATGTGTCCATTGCCTTAGCAGGTCAGCTGATCACTGTTTATTCTCTATCTTATGCACTAGGAGCTCTTGTCTTGGTCATGCTGACTGCCAAATTTGAAAGGAAAAAAGTTCTGCTGTACTCGATCGTTGTCTTTATCTTGGGGAATCTCATCGCTTTTTTTAGCTACTCTTATGTCTTATTGATGATATCTCGGGTTATCATGGCAGCGAGTGGTGGATTGTATATTGTTCTTGCTACAAATTATGCTGCTGAGCTTTCTCAGCCAGAAAAGAAGGGGAGTGCGATGGCGACAGTGATTACTGGATTTACGGTTTCCTTAGTATTAGGGGTCCCCATAGGAACGCTTATAGCAGCCTATATGGATTGGCGCTATGTTTATCTCTTGATTGCCATTGTCACGTTCTTTAATCTATTTTTCTTAAACAAAGCCCTGCCCCAGATCAAAGGGAATCCTCCCCTTCCGCTCAAGCAGCAATGGCTTGTGCTTCGTGATAAACGATTATTTAGCGGGCTGGTAACAACGCTCTTTTGGATACTAGGGTATACCATGGTGTTTGCCTATATCGCTCCACTTTTAAGTACGTCTGCTGGTTTTTCCATAGAAATGATTAGCACAGCGTTATTCACTTTAGGGGTCTTTGCCTTTATTGGCTCGCGTTTTGGCGGGTTTGCCGTAGATAAGTGGGGAGCGAAGTGGACGATCTCCTTCAGTTTGCTTATTCATGCGGGTGCTTTATTTGCCTTAACATTTACATCAGGTTCGACTATAGGAGTTTTCCTGACCTTGATGATTTGGGGAGTAGCAGCTTGGACAACAACACCTGCCAAACAATTTTATCTCATTTCTCTAAACCCTTCTTCCTCCGAAATCATTCTTAGCTATAATACGGCGTTAATGAATATAGGAATGACACTTGGGGCGGCTTTAGGAGGGGGAGTGATAGGCTACACTTCAATTGCACATATAAGCTGGATCAGTGGTGTGATGGTGCTTGTTGCCTTTCTTTCGATTTTATATTCTTTCAATTTCATAAATGCTGAAACGATTGACCATACTATAGAATGTTAAATATATGGTAAAGGTGGAAATCGAACATGGTAAAAGACACCCAAGATGCAAGCCATACGTATCAGTATTTGTTATCTGAGTTAAACCGAATACAGACCATAGCAGGAACCTTATCCGTGATTGAAAATCAACATTTTAAAGAGTTAACCAATATAGCGATGATAAATTAAATCAAATCGCCGTTGAAGAGCAAAGTGCAGCCCGTCAATTAGGAGAGATTAAACATATTTGTTTGGCATTGAGTCAAAAAATAAATGAACTGCAAAATACGTCCACAACACATTAAGGTGAGAGAGCATGTTTAAATTTATGAGCAACTTTACAAGAAGCATTGCCAATGAAGTAGTGGATAAAGCATTAGAGCGACTAGCAAGAGATCAATATACCGAAAACTTATTTGAAATGATTCCGATTGCCAAAAAGGTTGGACCCATTAATCTGATGGAAATTATCATGCGCTCTTCCAAAGGTCTTCCACCGGGGAGACCGTTAGGCAGTCATATCAGATTTTCTCCTTGGGAAAAGCTGTTGTTTAATCCTGTTCATTTAGAGCGTTTTCCGACTCCTGAAAATGTTCCAATATCAACAGCCGTAACGATTGGAAAAAGAGCTAAGAAACCACTGACTCTTTCAATCCCACTCATGATAGCCGCGATGTCCTTTGGAGGAGCCTTAAGTAAAAGTGCCAAAATTGCTTTGGCAAAAGGAGCCTCTATGATCGGAACAGCGACAAATACAGGAGAAGCAGGCTTAATGGAAGAAGAGAGAGAAGCAGCGACTAAGTTGATCGGTCAATATAATCGTGGTGGGTGGTTAAACACGCCAGAAAAGTATAAGCGCTTAGATGCCATTGAAATTCAATTAGGGCAGGGGGCTCAGGGTTCCACACCTCAACGAACAGCTGCCAAAAATATCGGAAAATATTATAGAGAGGTATTTGAGCTCCGTGAAGGTGAGGATGCTTTGATTAAGTCAAGGCTTCCAGGAGTCGATCATAAAGATCAATTTATCTCTCTCGTTCGAAAGCTGCAAGTTGAAGCAGGTGTGCCAGTTGGACTAAAAATCGCAGCAACACATCACTTAGAGAAGGAAATGCAAATTGCGATAGAAGCGGGAGTCGATTTTATAACGATTGATGGGGCAGAAGGGGGCACTCATGCTGCTGCCCCCATACTGGAAGATGATTTGGGCCTGCCTACTCTTTATGCTGTTTCCAGAGCAGCCAAATTTTTGAGTAAAAAAGGCTTGAAGACTGAGGTTAGTTTACTGGCTACCGGAGGGCTTGTGACACCAGGGGATTGCTTAAAGTCAATGGCACTTGGTGCGGATGCCGTGTATTTAGGAACAGCTGTCATGATGGCTCTTGTCGGGGATCAGATGACCAAAACCCTGCCTTTTGAACCTCCAACTGATTTGGTCGTGTATAATGCTAAGATTACAGATGATTTGGATATAGACAGGAGTGCCAAACACGTCTTTCATTTCCTTAACTCAATGGTTCATGAAATGGAGCTGGTCTGTTATTCACTTGGCAGGACAAATTTAATGGATGTATCGAGAAATGATATGTGTACTTTAGACCCTTTTCTTTCTATTGCACTTGGTGTGGAGCTGGGATATATTTCTCCAGAGGAGCAACAAGCTTTTTATCGCAGATGGACTGGAACACCCAATATAGAACCACCGTCTCCATTTCATCAACCCCCTACTTCCCGAACCGAACAGCCCTTACATTAAAGTAAATGAATGAGTAACCGCAATTCATGGATAAACAATAACCGTAAAATAAACATGTAGAACTGAAGGTGAGTATCAGCTGATATCCCTTCAGTTTTTTTTGTTTTTCATCGTTCCACTTTTTTATAAATGAAAGCTACTGCACTCACAAATTGACGATAAATAGTAGCCTTGGTAAGATAGGGTTATGATTGAAAATGATTATCACTAACAGATATAAGTCATTCAAAAAATAGATCGTCCCCTGCCACATTAGCAATGAGAGGAGCGAAGCCAATGATTAACGATAAGGCTCTTTCTGAACAGTTGTCGTCTTATTTCTATATCTTAGAAGAAATGACACATGTACATTCAGCTAAAGTCACTCCTGAGCAGTATAATCGAGATTTCCATGTGATATTAGTGTGTATGGAGGGACAGGGAAACATTGAAATTGATGAACGAAGATACGATGTAGATAGCCCAAAGGTTTATATATGGTCTCCCGATTCTCGAGTGACTCTTTCTTTTCATGCAGATCAGCGTGTGCATTATTATCTGATTAGCTTTACCCCCCTTCAAGTAATAGATGCTCGATATATAGCGTTAAGAAAGCTAGGCTGTCCAGAAGAATTGTCGGTAAAAAATATTCATTTTTTGATGGAAATGGTGAATGACGTCGAGAAAAAATTTCATAGTCAGCATACCTGGAGCAAGGCTAAGGCGAATAGCAGCTTTCAGGAAATGATTGTTTTCTTATTTCATGAATGCATGCACAATGAAGCACTGGACTTGCCTGGGGCAATAGCGCTAACAAAAGAGTATATAGAACATAATTACAGACTGAATATCACTCGAAAAATGCTTGCTGAGATGGCAGGAGTGAGTATGGATTACTATTCACGCTGCTTCAAGAAAGAGCTTGGCAAAAGCCCTATGGACTATGTCACAGAGGTTCGCATGAAAAAAGCCAAGCAGCTCCTGATTCTATCGGACGATAAACTAAGTGCAATTGCTCAAAAGGTTGGATTTCATGATGAGTTTTATTTCAGTCGAAAGTTTAAAGCAACGACGGGATACTCACCGACTGCCTACATAAAAAAATCAAAAACTCCTTCATCTTGACGGAATAGTACAAAGAATGGACGTAAATGTCCATTTTTATTATGGTTAAACTTGCGTATGATTAATAATGAGAATAAATATCAACAAAATCTGATATAAAAAAGGGAGAGAAAGAAATGTCTAGATTACGAAAGTCCGTATTTATCTTCTCGGTGCTTCTAGTATTTATATTTGTGCTTACTGGATGCGGTACAAGTGAACCTGCTGAAAGCACAGCTGATACGAATCAGGAAGCTACTGAAGAAGCAGATCAAGAAAATAAGGAAGAACAAGCAAATGCAAACGAACAGGTTCGTGTGATTGAACATGCTATGGGAACAACAGAAATAAAGGGTTCTCCTGAAAGAATCGTTACTTTATACCAAGGTGCGACAGATGTTGCCGTTGCACTTGGAGTGAAGCCTGTAGGGATTGTTGAATCATGGGTTGAGAAACCAATCTATGAGTATTTAAGAGGGGATCTTGAAGGAGTTGAACTATTAGGCTTAGAAACGCAGCCTAATTTAGAGGAAATCTATAAGCTGAAACCAGACTTAATTATTGTTTCTAAAATCCGTCATGAAGATATTTATGATCAATTGTCAGAAATTGCACCAACTGTGATGACAGAAGTATTGTATGACTGGAAAGGGACAGTAGAATTGATGGGGCAAGCCTTACATATGGAGGATCAAGCAAATCAATTGTTAGCTGACTGGGATGCGCGAGTGGTAGATTTCAAAGAAAAGATGGGCGATCGTTTACCATTGGAGGTTACGATAACGAACTTTAGAGCGGATCATGCCCGTATTTTCTACATGGGCTATGCAGGTAAAATCTTACATGAGCTAGGTTTTTCTAGACCTGAGGGTCATGATGAGGATGTATGGGGTGTGCAATTAACCTCCAAAGAGAGTATTCCAGATATGAATGCCAATATGATTTTTAATTTCAACTCGGGTACGGAAACGGAAGCTATTCAAAAAACCTATGAGGAATGGACGAATCATCCTCTATGGAAAAATTTAGATGCTGTAAAGAATGATCGAGTGATTCAGGTGGATGAAGTGGTCTGGAATAGTGCCGGAGGATATATTACGGCGAATCTAATGTTAGATGATTTATATAAAATCTTCGAATTAAACAAATAGTCTAGAGTGTAGAGGGAGAGTGGACGAGTGTGCCATCTCTCTCTTTGGTCATTATTTTAATTGATGAAAGAGTGAGGATATGTTCCACCTTTTCTTAAGAACAAAAACAAAAGTAGGGGGTCTATTTTTTATCCTATTTCTATTAATAGCCTCCTTTGTATCTAGTATTATTTTTGGCAGAACGCCGATTACATGGTCTCTGGCTGTTGAAGCTTTTACCGAGTATGATGGAGCTTCGATTGAGCATATGATTATTTTTACAGAACGATTACCGCGAGCGGTGATTGCAATGGTTGTTGGAGCGAGCTTAGCTGTAGCAGGAGCTTTAATGCAGGCCTTAACAAGGAATCCTTTAGCTTCACCAAGCGTTCTTGGAATTAATGCTGGGGCTATCTTCTTTGTTGTCTTTGCTATCGTCTTTCTATCGATCTCCTCTTTGCTTCATTTAATGTGGTTTTCCTTCTTAGGTGCAGCGCTTTCAGCTATTAGTGTTTATTTTTTGGGTTCTATGGGGAGGGACGGCATTACACCCATCAAGATGGTGCTAGCGGGTACAGCTATATCTGCTCTATTTGTTTCTTTTACACAAGCCATGCTGGTTTTAAATGAAACAGGTTTACAGGATGTTTTATTCTGGTTAGCAGGATCGGTTAGCGGGCGTACTCTCGATATGCTGCTTCCTGTTATCCCTTTTATGCTTGTGGCAGGATTCGTTTCTCTGTTTATGGGCAGAGCCATTAACCTTCTTATGACAGGGGATGATATTGCCAAAGGAATGGGGCAAAACACGGCTCTAGTTAAAGCAGTGATGGGTGTTATGATTGTGCTTTTAGCCGGCAGCTCGGTTGCAGTGGTAGGTGCGGTTGGTTTTATTGGTCTAGTCGTACCACATATTGCACGTGCCTTTGTCGGCAACGATTATCGCTGGCTTATTCCTTATTCAGCTGTTCTTGGAGCTGTTTTGTTACTGTCCGCTGACGTTGTAGCCAGATTGGTCATTATGCCTCAAGAGATTCCAATCGGTGTTATGACAGCCTTTATTGGTGGTCCCTTCTTTGTCTATATTGCTCGTAAGGGGGTCTCCAAGATATGAAGCAGAATATCACCTTCCGTAATAAAAAAGAATCTATTTCCCTACAGGTAGAGAGGAAATCAGTCAGGGTTATTTTTCTTTTGTCCTTTCTGGTTGTTCTAGCGGGTGTGGTTGGAACGGGGATCGGAAATACCATGATTTCTCCGGTGGAGGTCATCAGAACGATTTTGGGAGTAGGTTCTGGGGAATATGATTATATTATCCAGACGCTGCGCTTCCCACGAGTCCTCGTTTCATTATTTGTGGGGGCTGCCTTAGGCGTTTCAGGTGCTATATTACAAGGGATTATTCGGAATCCGCTTGCCTCACCAGATATTATTGGGATTACGGGTGGAGCCTCGGTGGCAGCTGTGGCTTTTATTACTTTTTTAGGTGGAGTGGTCAGTATTAAATTATTGCCTCTTGCGGCGGTAACGGGTGCTCTTCTTGTATCCATCCTTGTTTATGTTCTCTCCTGGAGTAGTGGTGTAACCCCCATTCGACTTGTCCTTATTGGAATTGGAATGTCTGCCATTATGGGTGCTGGAACCACCTTTATGCTGGTGATGAGCCCTTTCTTTTCAGCTAGTAAGTCGTATATTTGGTTAACAGGAAGTGTATACGCTGCTTCATGGAGAGATGTTTCTATGATTGTGACTATAGTCTTTGTTGTTCTTCCCTTTGTGCTTTATTTTGCACGAAGCCTTACTTTACAGGAGCTTGGGGATGATGTGGCTAGTGGACTAGGAGTCACTGTGCAGCGCCATCGCTTTTTACTCCTGCTCTTTAGTGTCTTGTTGGCAGGGGTTGCTGTATCTGTCGCTGGGGCTATAGGCTTTGTAGGACTAATTGCCCCACATATCGCTCGAAAGCTAGTAGGAAGACCATTTGGCAGCTTAGTGCTCGTATCTGCTTTAACGGGGAGTCTCCTTGTCTTTACAGCAGATTTAGTTGCCAGAACAGCCTTTTACCCTCTGGATATTCCTGCTGGCGTTTTTACGGCGGGTGTGGGAGCTCCATTTTTTCTTTATTTATTAATTAAGAATAGAAATCATTTCTGAAAAAGGACCTATATTAGGTTCTTTTTCCTATTTTTTTAATATAGTATTGACAATATTTATTAAAATCCTATATTCTGTGGATGAGTAGTTAAGTGATATTGATTATCATTTTCATTTAAAGGGGGAGGTTTTAGTGTGAATCACGAGATGGTTCAAAACCTGCATAACAAGCTGATTATCGACAAAGCGAGAGAAATGGGGATAGAGTGTAAGCCTTTGTTTCTGGGCTGCGAGGATTTTCTAGAACTTTCTTACCAAGGAAAAAAGAAGCTGATTAATAAAACCAGATCTCATAAGTTGACCTTGGTTGCAGGGCTATTAGCCAAAAACAAGGATGCTTCTAACTTTCTGTTAAGAAGCGTGGGCTTGCCCATCCCAGAGTATAGGGTCGTTTCCGAGATGAGTGATGAGGTTGTTCGTTTTTTGAATACATACAAGGTTGTTGCTGTAAAACCTCTTGATGCTCAGTGTAGTGTGGGGGTTACTCTAGGAATCGAAACAGAAGATCAATTGATTCAAGCCATTCAGCTAGCAGCTTCTCATAGTGATCGAGTGATTGTTCAAAAATATATTGCCGGCTATGATTATCGAGTATTAGTGATTGATGGAAGAATTGAAGGCGTATTAGAGTATCAGCCCGCCTATATTGAAGGAGATGGTACTTCAACCATCGAGCAGTTGATTCATACACTAAATGAAAATTCTCGCAGACAGCACAATGTGGGGGAGTTTGAAGCAATGAAAAAGGTAGAGCTGGAATCTACGGATTTGCTGCTCAATTTAAAAAAACAGGGAAAAACGATTCAAGATGTCCTTGAAAAAGGGGAGCGAGTCCAATTATTCACAAGTGAAAATGTGTTAGCTAGCGAAATGAGAGTAGATCGAACAGACGACATTTGTTCTGAAAATGCTCGTCTTGCCATTGAGGCGGCTAGAACGTTAGATATCGATGTTGCTGGAATTGATATCAGATGCCAAGACATCAGTGTTCCACTGACTCAGAGTCATGGAGGGATACTTGAAGTAAATGCCTTACCAGATATGATAGATCATATTTTTCCTTCTCAAGGGACTTCTAGGGAGGTTATCAAGGCTTATTTAGAGTATGTGGTCAATGAATAACAGGTGAATAAATGAAAAAGGAGCGGCTCATAATGATCGAATTGAACATGGAGAATCCGTTATTAAAAATTCAAACTGAAAAGGAATCCAATGCAAAATCGTATCCTCGGCATTTTCCTTTTGTGATCAAAAAAGCAAAAGGGATGATGGTTACAGATACAGAAGACAAGATTTTCTATGATTGTTTATCAGGTGCGGGCACATTAGCATTAGGACACAACCATGATGTTGTAGTGAAAGCGATAGAAGATGTGTTAAAACAGCAGATTCCATTACATACATTAGATTTAGCCACCCCTCTAAAAATTGAATTTATGCAAGAAATTTTCTCTATCTTACCTGAAGCGTTAAGAGATACTACCAAGATTCAATTTTGTGGTCCAACGGGTGCAGATGGAGTGGAAGCGGCAATAAAACTAGTGAAAAATGCGACGAAAGGAAAATCCATATTGGCTTTTCAAGGGAGCTATCATGGATCGACTCAAGCAACCATGTCCATGAGTGGAAACTTAAGCAAAAAACAGCATTTACAAAGCCTGCTGCCTGATGTTCACTTTCTGCCTTTTCCCTATGAATACCGTTGCCTTTCGGGGTAGGTGAAGGGAAAACAGCTCAAATTAGTGCCCAATATATTGAGAATGTACTAGATGATTGTGAGAGTGGAATCGCATCCCCTTGCGGAATGATCGTAGAGACTGTTCAAGGAGAAGGTGGCTCCATACCAGCAGATATTGAGTGGCTAAAAGAGATTCGGCGCATGACTGCGGAAAGAGGGATTCCCTTGATTATAGATGAGGTACAAACAGGGATTGGAAGAACAGGAGAAATGTTTTCCTTTGAGCATGCAGGGATTATTCCTGATGTCATTATTAGTTCCAAAGCCATTGGAGGCAGCTTGCCCATGTCGGTGGTGATTTATAAAGAAGAATTGGATCAATGGAATCCTGGAGCACATATTGGTACATTTCGTGGGAATCAATTAGGCATGGCTACCGGATTAGCTACGTTAAGGTATATAAAAGAAAACCAGGTTATGGACAACGTGAAAGCGCGTAGTGAACAATTCTTTGCAGGGTTGAATACGTTACAAGAAAAGTATGAAGAAATTGGAGATGTACGTGGAAGGGGCTTAATGATTGGAGTAGAAGTTGTTCATCCGCAAGGAAATAAAGACCGCTTAGGACATTATCCACCTGCGGAAAGCTGGCTGCCACTATTCAGGAAAGATGCTTTAAGAATGGCTTAATTATTGAGGTAGGAGGTCGTCATTCGGCAGTGATGCGTTTCTTACCTCCTCTAACGATTACTGAACAGGAAACAGCAGAAGTGTTGTCCATCTTTGAGAAATCTGTAATGGAATCGATTTCCATGTTGTAAGCTGAATGGAATTTCTTTTGAAATGGAAGAAGCATTTCTGTTTTATTGGCGATTTTTCTAGGTGCTTTTTCCTTGGTATTGACCAATAGTGCATTTAATATCTTACTGCCCACTTTCGTTCGGATGTATGATATATCAACGACTTTGGCTAGCTGGATGATGATTCTCTATATTGTCGCCATGACAATGACAATGCCGTTGACTTCACTGATTGTGGATCGTTTAGGCAGAAAGCAAACGTATTTATTAGGTATTGGGTTATTTGGTCTGTTTTCTATACTGGGTGGCTTATGCTACCAATATGTACAGGTTGTTCTACTCGTCCGATTTATGCATGGTGTGGCGGCAGGGATCATGATTCCACTCTCTTTAGTCTTATTATTTGATTTCTACGAACCAGAAGTACGAGGGAAAGTAACGGGAGTATGGGGAATGCTGTTAACGATTGCCACAGTGATTGGTCCTACGTTAGGAGGAGTGATCATTCAAGTGGGGGAGCTGAAGCATTTATTTTGGCTAAATGTTTCCCTTTGCTCTTTTGTCATTGGTATGGTGCACCATTCAAATCCAATCCTATGTTCCTTTGAAAAGAAAAAACCTTCATTTCCAAGGAATCATCTTGATCATTTGCAGTATTGCGTTACTAAGCTTAGGTATTCAATTCTTCTCCAGTCAGACCATTTCTAAATGGGGCGCTAGCCTATTTCTCATAGCAGGTGTGATGATGCTGGTTCGTTTTATTCAGAAAGAGAATGAAAAACAGGAGCCATTCATTCGTTATACCTTGTTACGGAACCCCATCTATGCACTTTCGGTTATGATTTCTGCGGTGCAGGATGCTGTGATGTTTGGAGTTATTTTTGTTCTGCCATTGATGTTTCAAGAAGTGTTTCAGCTCTCTCCCTCCCTCACAGGAGCAATGTTTATCCCTACTGCTATCTTTACCAGCCTGTTTGTTTGGATTGGCGGTTATTTTCTTGATTCAGGAAAACCCTTGTATTTTATTGCTTATGGCATTGTGCTCATGACCCTCTCGATCTCTTTATTTGCTTTTATTCCACAAGAAGTTCCCCTTTTTGTTCTTGTTCTCCTTATGTCGCTTAGAGGAATGGGGAATGGGTTATCTGACATGACCATTACAACCATTGGATTGAACGCCCTACCAGAGGAGGACTTGCATGAAGGTTCTGCCTTATCGAATACCATACAACGATTATTCTCTTCATTTACAGTCATGCTTCTAGCCTTATATTACGATATTCGCTGGCAGAGCATGGTCCAATCCGGAGAAACGATGGAAGCTGCAAAATGGTTGACGTTAAAGGAAGAATGCATCGCATTAGGTTGTTTACTGTTCGCGACGTTACCCCTGGTTTTATTTATTGTTAGGAAGAATAGGAGAAAGGTGGATATAGATGCTGGAAATAGAAGACAGTCCGCGGTTTAGTAGTCAGGAACAAGCCAATATCCATACTTGTAAGACACTATTAAACTGCTATATTAGAGAATTTAGCACTAAACATTCGAACTTATTTTTCATCCATCCCAAGGAAAAGATCTATTCCATTTATTTTAAAGCAAGTGATGTTGTCCTATCAGGAAAGCTTTCCTACTATTCAGCGATAGGGGAGCACGAATATGAAAGTTTTGACCTCAGCAAGGGAAAGCCGCTAGATTATACTGCTTTGGTTCAATTGATCATTACAGAGCTAAAGCAAATAAACCCATCTATTTCAGAGGAACAATCAACAAACTTTTTTTCTAAGGTAGAGAATAGCTATCAGAAGATGATGTTATTTTTGGAGCATTCCCATTCTCATCAGGTAGAAGATTACCTCTCTTCTGAGCAATCTTTGCTATACGGTCATCCCTTTCACCCTTTTCCCAAAAATACATTGGGCTTCACAGATCAGGAGGTAAAGAGGTTTTGCCCTGAGCTTCGTACCTCATTTCAATTATGCTATGTGGCTGTGAGGCAAGATGTTTTTCAGGAAGAATGGGTGGCTGAAGAAAAAAGAATCGAGGTGCATGAAGAAGTTCAGCAGTATGTACAGGCTGTTTTGAGAGAGAAAGAAAAAGGGTATCGGCTTCTCCCTCTTCATCCATGGCAATATGAGCATGTTCAAACGATTCAAGAAGTCCGCGAATATATAGAAGCAGGGAAATTGGTTCCTCTTGGTCAATTGGGACCATTGGCGTATCCGACCTCTTCGGTACGCACAGTTTATATTCCAGAAATGAACTGTAACCTTAAGCTATCCTTGAATATCCAAATTACAAATATGATGAGAAACAATACAAGAGAACAAATGAGAAGAACGTTGGATGCAACCCGTTATCTCATAGAGAGAAACTGTTTTGGAGAAGCCCCATTTACCAAGGTTTCCTACGAGGTAGGGATTGCTACTTGTTCCTTTGCTCATGATGATCTGACCAAACTATTTACGATTGCCTATCGCCCGATTGAGTTCGATGTTCGCTCCACCTATGTCCTTTCTAGTTTAATTGAAGTCCCTGCAAAAGGAGAAGCCGCCCGGTTATTTTCTTTAATGGAAGGCAACAAGCTGGAAGCATGGTTTAGACGGTATTTGGAAATCTCCCTTGTACCTATGGTTCGTATTGCCGAAGAGAAAGGGATTCATTTTGAAGCCCATTTACAAAATTCATTAGTTACACTTAAAGACGGCATGCCACATAGGTTTATTATTCGAGACTTGGAAGGTGTAAGTGTGGATCAGACCAAGGTAGCAGAAGATATCAATACGACAGGGCCTCTTTTTTATCAAAAGGAGGAAACCTGGGCACGGACATCCTACTATTTTATTGTGAATCATTTGGGATCACTTATTCATGCTATAGCGAGAAGTATCCATGTTGAAGAGGATCATTTTTGGCAGATTGTATGTGAGGTTCTCGCTCAGGAATACCAAAAGAAGAATTCAGAGTATATCCTTCATCTATTAACGACAGAAACCTTTCGAGCCAAACAAAACATGATGAGTTGCCTTACAGGAAAAAGCGAAGCACCTTCTTATATTCCGGTAATCAACGTCATGAAGAAAATAGGGAGTGGAACGTATGGAAACAACCGATTGCTTGTCTAAAGAAAAATTATCTCTGATAGAGGAAGTAAAAGATAGAATCATGCGTCAAACGTTAGAAGCCTTATTGTATGAAGAAGTGATTGAGGCTGTCAGAACGGATCGAGAGTGGTTATTTACAGGAAAAAGTTCAGAAGGTAGCAAGGTCCATTATTCATGTCGGGCAGAGGAAAAATGGTCTTTCGGCAGAATAAAAGTAGAACCAAACTCTATTAACAGGGAAGGGACGCTCTGCACAGATCTGTACGTATTTCTAGAAGAAGTCATTCAGAATCATCTTGAAGGAGCTTATACTGCTCAGTTTATTTATGAATTAATAGAAACCTTAGCCAAGGATTATCAATCGAAGGAGATCCAAGTAGATCAAATTCCAGAACAGGATCGTCATTACGAAGCCCTAGAAAGTCATATGGTAGATGGACATCCATATCATCCAAGCTATAAATCGAGAATTGGTTTTTCGCTGGCAGATAACGGTTCCTACGGTCCTGAATTTAATCAAGAGGTATCCGTCTATTGGGTTGCCGTAAACGAGAAATTAGTCGACGTGTCAATTTCTACAGATCACTCGTTTGATGAAATATACAAGCAGCATGTTACAGATCAAGACCAGATTGCATTTGAACATATTCTAAAAGAGCAAGAGGCTCGTGATAAAAAATATATTTTCTTACCTGTACATCCCTGGCAATTTGAACATCGTCTTAAAGCGCTTTTTATTCAGCAGATAGCGGACAAAGATATCATTGTTCTAGGAGCATCCACTCCTTTCTATCGAGCCCAGCAATCAATTCGTTCATTATCCCATCGTACAAATCCGTCTGCTCCGTATATTAAACTTTCACTAAGCATGACAAATACCTCAACAAGTCGAATTCTCGCACAGCATACAACGCAAAATGCCCCATTAATTAGTGACTGGCTTCAGAACATTATTAAACATGACCCACTATTGAAAAAAGAAGGGTTTCAGATACTACGAGAAATCATGGGGATTTCTTACCGATACGATAGCTTGACACCTGTGCATTACCGCTTAGCCTATGGAACCTTAGGAGCTATTTATAGAGAGAATATTTCGATCTATCTTGAAGAACAAGAAGAAGCCTGGCCCCTTAATGCTATACAGCATGTACAAAAAAATGGGGAGCCATTTATCCAAGACTCGATTCTTCAGCACGGGATTAAGGGATGGAGTGAGGCACTGATCCAAGCGGTCACACTGCCTATTATTCACCTTTTGTATGCTCATGGGATTGCCTTAGAATCGCACGCTCAAAACATCCTTCTTGTTGTGGAGAATCATTTGCCTAAGCGTATCATCATTAAAGATTTGCATGATGGGGTTCGTTATACCCCTGCGAAGCTATTACAGCCTGAATGGGCTCCTTTGCTCCATCCTGAACCAGAAACTCATCGGAAGTTTAACAGATATTCGTTTCTCCAAACAGAGCATGTATCTGAGGTCAGGGATTATACATTTGATGCCTTCTTTTTTATCTGCATGACAGAGCTTTGTTTTGCTCTGGAGAAGTTTGGACTGTCTGAACGAGAGTTCTGGCGTCAATGTGCAGAAGTGATTATCACATACCAAAAAGATCATCCAGAGTACAAAGAGCGTTTTGCTATGTTTGATTTATTTTCTGAAAATGCGCTAATAGAAGAAATGACAAAGCGACGCATTTATGGGGATAGTGAACTCTATTTTCGTAAAGTGAAAAATAAAAATCCTCTATTACTAGCGAAGGAATCCTTACTATGAGAAAAAATCAGCTAAAGGAAAAAATAGCAAGGAGAGAGCCAGTTTACGGTTTATTTGTTTCCATTCCACATCCCATTATCGTCGAAATGATTGGTCATGCTGAATATGATTTTGTCATTATTGATTATGAGCATGCTTCAACAAATATGGAAACAGTGGAAGAATTGATTCGCGCGGCAGAGCTAGTAGAGCTAACGCCACTTGTTAGAATATCCAAAGTGGAGCGAAGTGAAATATTGAAAGTCTTGGATGCCGGGGCTCAAGGAATTGTGATTCCTCATGTGGAGAAGCAGGAACAGCTAGAACAAGCCATTCAATATGCCTATTATCATCCGATAGGAAAGAGAAGCTTAAACAGCGGTCGTCCCGGAACCTTTGCCAAATATTCTTTACAAGAGTATATCGAAGAAGCTAATAACGAAATTATGATTGTTCCCATGATAGAAAGTGTTGAAGGAATAAGGAATAGTGAATCCATCCTAGCTACCCCGAATATTAGTTTTGTGTTAGAAGGAGCGGCTGATCTTTCACAATCTCTCTCTGTCCCTTGGGAGCTCCATCATCCAGAGGTGGAAAAACATATAGAGGAATTATACAACGTATCCAAGCGCTGTCAGGTTCCATATGCGGTGGTTTCAAGGAGCCTAGAGCAGCATAAAAAATGGGTGGAAAGAGGCGTTCATCTTTTTGTTTTAGGCGATGAGCGGAATACAGCCTTTCGAGCCTATCAACAAAAAGTAAAGGATTATCGAAGCGTGATGGGAGGAAAGTATGAATCCTAAAGTCAAAGAGTGGATTCATGTTTTGCAGGAGCAAAGCAGTGAGCCACTATGTGCGTATATTTATGATTTAGAAGGGCTCCAAAAGCATGTTCAAGGCATAATCAAAGCGCTGCCTGTCAGTACAAGTCTGTTCTATGCGATCAAAGCGAATCCAGATCCAAAAATGATTCAGGCATTGCTACCGCTAGTCAGAGGGTTTGAGGTAGCTTCCATAGGAGAGTTGAATAAAGTAAGAGAGGTATCTGAGAGTGTTCCTATTTTATTCGGAGGACCTGGCAAGAAAGATGATGAACTTGAAATGGCAATCAGGAAAAAAGTGACCTATCTCCACATAGAAAGTCTTTTAGAATTGAAAAAGGTCATTCGATTAGCGAAAAGAGAACAACAGCCTACTCAAGTGTTATTACGGATGAACTTGAGAACCAATACCTTACCTCATACGAAGATTACCATGGGAGGGCGCCCTAGTCCATTTGGAATGGATGAATATTTAATAGAAGATGCTTTATCTCTTTTGAAAGAGAAGGAAAATACACATGCTCATTTATGTGGGTTTCACTTTCATTCCTTATCGAATAATCTCCAGGCAGCATTACATGTAGAGATGATTCATTATTACCTTCAGAAAGTTGATGAGTGGAAGAAGAGATATGGACTAGACATTCAAGTTATTAATGCAGGGGGTGGCTTTGGCGTTTCTTATGATGATACTCCAGAATTTGATTGGGAGTGTTTCACCTCTTTGTTAGCTCAGAGTGAACAAGTGCAAAGCCTTGGTAATACACAGCTTTTTTTTGAACCAGGGAGATTTCTCGTTGCCGATTACGGTTATTATGTAGCGGAGGTCATTGATCTGAAGCTCTCCCAAGATCAATACTTTGCCATTATCCGAGGAGGGACTCATCATAATCGTTTGCCAGCCTCATGGGGGCATAATCACCCGTTTTGCATTGTTCCTCAAGAGAGGTGGCTCTATCCTTTTGAGCGACCCGAAATTACCAAGAAGGGTGTAACCATTGTTGGTGAGTTGTGTACCCCAAAAGATTGTCTTCATTCAAATGCATTAGTGGAAAGGTTACGTGTTGGAGATACCCTTATCTTTAAGAAATCTGGTGCTTATTGCTGGACAATTTCTCATCATGATTTTTTGGGTCATCCTCATCCCAAATTTTATTATATAACGGAGGGGAATCACGATGAAAAAAGCAACGACTCATTCCAAATCCTTAACGGCTGAACAGCAAATCATGACAGATCTCATCAATGCGCTTATAGCAGAGCGGTTTCTTCTTATCCATGAAGATACGATCAAGGAGCTTTCACAGGCACCCTTAGAAGTACAACAGTTGTATTTCACTCAGCTAGGGAGGATGCGCCAATCTGGGTGTATACAGATGAACTATGCTTTTTGCTGCAAAAAGGATGTAGACAAGGCTACCAGTGGCTCCCCCAGTCGCCTATTTATAAAAGGGAAAAGAACCAGTGGCTAGCCACTGACTCTCCCCTTGATCTTTGTCAGTTTGTCTTGCGGCGTACACTATCCGAAGAGGCGTATTCTCATACGGGAGTTCGAGATTTTTTAGCAGGGCTAGAAGTGTCGATAGAGCAATTAAATCTAAGTATCGCCAAAATGAAAGAAGGGCTTTCCTTTATACCTCAGACCGCCTATGACTGGTATGTGAAGGGAGAAATGATTGCTTCCTTACGGGATCGCCCTTTTCATCCAACATCCAAAGCCAAAATAGGATTTACACGGCAAGATTATCAGGAGTACATGGCTGAATTTGGACAGAAGACCTCCTTGAATTGGGTGGCTATAGCAAATCACTCAGTGGTAAAAGGATGCCTGATGATCAAGTTGAGGCATTGGATGTACTCAATGATCTTCAAAAAATACAGATTGAGCGAGAATTAAAGCAAAAAGGAATAGGAAGGGATCAATATACGATCATCCCCGTCCATCCATGGCAGCTGAAAAACATCATTTTACCTCAATTCAGGAAGGAAATAGAAGATCAAACCATCATCCTTTTAGACCTACAAGTAGGGGAGTTTTTCCCTACCTCTTCGGTCCGTTCCTTCACCTCACCGTATCCATCTACCACCATGCTCAAATTACCTATTAGCGTGACATCATTGGGGGCTGCTAGGTATTTGCCTGTGGTAAAGCTACTAAACGGGATGGCAGGAGAGAAAATGTTTCGACAAGCAGTGGCTTGTGATCCAACACTGGTCGATCGGGTATTTCTATGTGAGGAAAAATATTGGTGGGGGTATATGCCTGAATCGATGGGGCTTTTTGATGACCATCCTCGCCATTTAGCTGCGCAACTTAGAGTGTACCCACAAGAGATTGTGCAAGAGGGATACAAAATTATTCCTATGTCTTCTTTAGGAGTACGTCTTCCAGAATCTCATTTTCTCGCGGAAATTCTGGGAGAGAACCTTTCTAAGGAAGATGTGCTCTCTTTCTATAAGGATCTAGCCACTACCTTTTATGATATTACGATGAGATTATGTAAAGTAGGAATCCTACCGGAAATACATGGTCAAAATTGCTGTGTAGTAGTAAAGGAAAACAAAGTCAAGGGACTCCTCTTTAGAGATCATGATTCTGTGCGGCTTCACCCACCTTATTTAGAGAAGCACGATATTAAAGACCCTCTATATCATATACGGCCAGGCTATTCCAATAGCTTATACAATGAAACGATTGAAAAATTGATCTTTTACGTTCAATCACTTGGAACACAAGTAAATCTTGCTTCCATCATGGAGGCATTAGCAGAAGCTTATTCGATTTCTGAAGAACTCCTTTGGCAAATTACAGAAACGAAATTAAAAGAAGCCCTACAAACCATTGATATTCCCGAAGAAGATCGCAGTATATTACACTATGAATTGTTTGAAAGAGAAGAATGGCCCGTAAAGTTAATCATTCGTCCGCTATTAGAAGCAGATGGTGTACCGGGAGCCATGCCATCAGGAAAAGGCATAGGCTACAATCCATTTTATTTTATCCGTCATTTATGAGAGATTTGAGGGGGTCAAAAAAATAAAAAATATTAAACGACATTTTTTGCTATGGACTAAAAACTACCAATTAAATATTATGTAAATATAGGAATATTTGTGAATATTCTTAATGAACTCACCTATGACTAGCAAACAAAATAATATAGGGAGGTTAACAAAATGAAAAAAGCATGTGTCGTTTTTATGTGTTTCATTCTACTATTCTCTTTTTCCAACCAGGTGTTTGCTCAAGATCAGACGGTCAGGGGAGAAATGGGAGCCGTTTCGGTAGAGAAAACAAAACCCTGTAACTCCGAATCTAGTACAAGTGTAGCCCAAAATGAAAAAGTGACTCAGGAAAAACCTTGTTACGCAGACCAAAAGCTTGAAGAACTCAAGGATGAGGAAGCCATCAAAATCCTAGAAGAACTAGAGCAATATATTGTTCTAGATAAGGAGAATCAAGTTTCATTTGATGAAAAAAAAGCAGTAGAAAATGGGGCTTCTCCAGAAGTGATTGAGGTAGGTCGTAACCTAAACAGTTTTGCTCAAGCTGTGGCTGACTATGCCGTAGAAAAGGACGAGCTTTCCCCTGAAGCTCTTAAGCTACCGATCTATGGAAACTGGTGTGGACCAGGACATGGAGGAGGAACTCCCATTGATCATTTAGATCGAGGATGTATGCAGCATGATAAATGTTATGAGAGAGAAGGATATTTTAGCTGTAATTGCGATACGAATTTAATTAACTACATTACGACTGGAATTGCGAATAAATCGTTTGGTTCAGGTGTACAGTATTATATGGCATTAGCTATTCGTGCGTATTTTAAAATAGCGCCTTGCAGGTGATAACAGATAACACAGCAACGTTGAATCAACAAAGACCAGTTAAAAAAGCAGCAGGGTGGAAAAACGATTCGTTTTTCCACCCTGCTTTCATTTTACGACGTATGGAACGGATTCTATTTTTTAATTCTATAGCAAAACAAAAAGTAAAAATAAGAAAAAATGTAAATGAATATAGTTGAATTATAATTAATGGTATTTTAATATGATTATATCAGGAACTATTAATATAGTAAGCTGTCACTTTATGAACTAGGAGATGCAGAGATAATGACGAATACGATCAAAGAACCACAACAAAAAATATCACCCAAGGCTGTGAAAATGTGGAGGGTTTCAGGTGTAATTACTTATTTCATTGGGTTTCTTGTTCTACTCGTGGTCCTAGTCTTGCAGAGATTTTATCACTGGAATGAGTGGGTCAGTCATATTACATATGCTCTGATGATCATCTGGTTCATAAGTAGTATCATTGAAATTATTTTCCTACCCGTATATCGTCAACGCACGTGGCGATACGAAGTTGATGCTCAATATATTCAGCTAAAGTACGGGGGGGGCTATGTTTAGAAGTCATTATATTATTCCCATGACCAAGGTTCAATACGTTCATTCTAAACAAGGACCCCTCTCTCAAAAGTTCAAATTATCCACGATTAGCATTGTTTCGCAGGTACTGAACGGCTTACACAGTGCCTACCATCTTCATGGATCATTTATGCAATTACAAAAAGGCGCATTTTTTACAAAGCTATTTGTAACGTCCCGTTCAAAAATAGAGGAATGTAAAGTGACAGAATCGTTCTTACAGCGTCTTTTTGGTCTTGCCTCTGTTAGTGTCTATACCCGAGCAGATCCTATTAGGGAAACAACAATGAAAGATATTCCAAAAGAAATGGCTGTCCGCTACTACCATTGGTATGCAAAAAAAGAAGAATAACCGAAGCGAATATATCGTTTGGTTTCGGCGTACAGTAGGGTATAGTATTTTAATTGTAGGTACTTACTAGCGCAGTGCAGGTCCTAAAAAATGAATAATAAGGTGTGATAACCGTGGAGGAATTAAAACAAAAGAGAACACATTGGTGGTTTCTTTCGCTTTTCTGTTTCATTGCAGGGATTCTTTGTTGGATTCCCAATATTGTTTTTCAAATACCAGCAAGTTATTGGTTGCTTACGTTTATCCTGAATCCCTTAGGTATCATTTTTGGTTTTTTGGCAAAAAGTAAAAAGCTAATCATCTTGAATGTAATTATGACTTTTAGCTTCTTTATCTTTATGTTTTTGGGATACTTGACTAATTTTCTGTATGGAGGAAGACCATAAATAAATGGCTGGTAAGGTCGGGGGATGACAGAGTGGAATCTGTCATCCTTCGGTTTTTTTGTGCTCCATCGAAAGTCTAATAGCAGTAAAATAGCATGCTATAATAAAGAAGTGAAAGTGCGTGTATGGATTGCTCAATAGATAATGTCTATATAGATAATGCTTGATAGATAAAGAGGTGTATATATGATTTCTGTCCTATACATAGAAGATGAAAACGAAATCGGCAGTTGGGTAAAGAAGGACTTAACGGAAAGAGGATATGAGGTGACTTGGCTACAGTCAGGGGAAGAGATGGAAGCCCACCTCTCATCGGCAGATCTTGTCATACTGGATGTCATGCTGCCTGGCTTAGATGGTTTTTCGCTGGGCAGACGGATTAAAAAAGAACGTGCAGACTTACCTATTCTTATGCTTTCTGCCCGTACCTCTGTGGAGGATAAAGTAGAAGGGCTACACTTCGCCGATGATTACCTGACCAAGCCTTTTCATCCAGATGAACTAGCCGCTCGTCTAGAGGTTTTGTTAAGAAGGTTCCAGAAGAATGAGGATGTGCTCGTCCTTCAACATATTACGGTTCATCCAAAGGAAATGAGAATCGTCTACAATGAAACAGGAGAAGAGGTTCAACTGACAGGAAAGCAGTATTATTTGTTTCAATATTTTATCCGACATGCCAACCAAATCTTAACCAAGGAACAGCTATATGAGGGAGTTTGGGGAGAGCGTTATATTGAAGGGGATAAAACCCTCATGGTTCATATCCGCTATTTACGAGAAAAGATCGAAAAAGACCCAGCGCATCCCACCATTATTGAAACGATTCGTGGTCTGGGCTATAGGGTGAGAATATGACGTTTTTTCGCTCCTTATTGGCCAAATATATGCTTATTATTTTTGTAGCCCTATTCCTTATTCAAATGACTACTCTATTTATTGCCATCTTCATTACAAGTTTAGATCAAAAAATAGAACCGGGAAATAAAGACACACAGCAGATAGAGCAAAGATGGCATCAAGAAGCGAGAGCAATGCACAATCCTTCTGTTGAAGGTGTGCTTCAGCATTTTGCTAAATGGAAGGAACAGTATCCTGATTCCACCATGTTTTGGGTTGGTGAAACTGGTGCGTTAGAAGGGCAACTAGGTGCCAAAGATCCCTTGCCTTCTTACTGGAGCGTCACAGATACCGCTCGCTTTATGAAAGAACGCTATGGAGGAGATCCCTATACAGTGCTCGCTTTTGTGGGGGAAGAGCAGAACGAAGGCTTTGTTGTTTTTGAAATCCCAAGAGCTGTATTTACTCCTCCCATGATCAAAGTATATGAGCAATATGGAACGATTTTAATTATAGGTGTAGTAGCTATTATTTTCTTGTTCATTACCCTTTCGTTTTTGTTTTTTAGAAGCATTAGAAAACGATTGCTACAATTGCAGGAAGCCATGGAAATGAGGGATCTTGATGGGCTACCTATTCAAATTAGTGTGAGTAAAAAGGATGAGATTGGTCAACTGGAAGAAACCTTTAATCATATGGTGGACGAGCTGCGAGAAAGTAAAAAGCGAGAACAGAAGGAAGAGCAATTACGCCGAGAGCTAATTGCCAATCTCTCTCATGACCTTCGAACTCCCTTAACCAAAATCCGAGCTCAAGCGTATTCAATAGGAAAAGAGCCTTTATCACTTGAAGGGAAGCAAGCGATCGAGAATATGGAGGTGTCTATTGCCAATACAGACAGGCTGATTGAAAACCTCATGTCTTACACCCTGCTTGTGGCAAGTAAGTATGCCTTTGAACCGAGAGAAATGAACATGGGACGTTTTTTGCGGGAGCAGTTGGCTTCATGGTATCCAGTATTTGAAAAAGAAGAGTTTGAGATCCACATTGCCTTAGATTCATTTGCCAACATCACTTGGGAAATTGACCCTATATGGATGGGACGTGTTGTAGATAACCTTTTTCAGAATGTCTTACGGCATGCCAAGAGTGGGAAATATATTGAAGTGAGAACAGAATCAACACCAAGCTATGATGTTGTGGTTATTTCGGACCGAGGGAAGGGGATGGAAAATAAATCGGTGGAGAAAGGAGCGGGGATAGGTTTGTCCATTGTGGATATGATGCTTAGAGGAATGCGATTAGATTGGGAGATTCACTCCACTGAACAAGGAACGGTGGTTCAGATTAAGCGATACAAGTAGAAGCGTATGGGTAAGGGGGATTTTAGCTCCTTATCCATACGTTTTTTTTAAACAAAATTTAACCTTACTTTGGATTGGGATTTAACCTTTATTCTTTATGATAAATAGTGAGGTGAACAAAATGGACTATATTGTACAGACAAGAAATGTATCTAAAAGTTTTGGTCGTGAACAAGCTGTTATTGACTTAAATATGAAAATTCCTAAAGGAGAGATCTATGGATTTCTAGGTCCTAATGGAGCGGGGAAAACGACTACGATTCGAATGCTTTTGGGGCTGATGAAGCCCACCAGTGGCTCGATTCATATTTTCAATAAAGAGATAAGGACCGAGAAAATAGAAATTCTCAAGAAAGTGGGTTCCCTTGTTGAGAATCCATCATACTACCCTCACTTAACAGCCTATGAGAATTTAGAAGCGCTTAGAATCATCCTAGGTGTACCTAAATCAAGAATCTATGATGTATTGGAGCTTGTACGCTTGAGTGATGTGGCAAACAAAAAGGTACAGGGTTTTTCGTTAGGGATGAAGCAACGGTTAGGAATTGCCGCTTCTCTCTTACACCATCCCGAGTTACTGATTTTAGATGAACCAACCAATGGGTTAGACCCTTCTGGGATTATCGAAATGCGTCAATTAATTAAGCAGCTACCTCGTGAATTTGATATGACGGTTTTGATATCCAGTCACTTGCTAACAGAGATTGATCAAATCGCAACAACAGTTGGTATTGTGTCCCAAGGAAAAATGATTTTTCAAGATTCTATTGAAGCGATGCGCAATCATGCTAAGCCCAAAATCGCCTTGAAGGTAGGAAATATTGCTCATGCGCATCGTGCCTTATTATCAAGAGGAATGAAGGTGGAAGTTCAAGAGGAAGTGATTCATTTACAAGAACATTCAGATGAAAAAATTGCTCAAGCCATCCGCTTTCTTGTACAGGATGGGATCTCCATTTACCGTGTAGAAGAGGAGAAACAATCACTAGAAGATATTTTTCTCCAAATGACAACGGAGGGTCAATGATATGCTAGGCAACTTATTGCGTTCAGATTTCTTGAAAACAAGGCGAAAAGGATTTTGGATTTTAACTTGTTTAGGTCCCTTGGGAGTTGTCGCTTTGCAGATGGTGAATTACGGGGTTCGCAAGGATTATTTGCTTCAGCAAAGTGAGGATGATTGGGGCTATTATTTGTTAAACGTGCATTCCTTTACTCCACTAGCCCTTGTCCTAGGGATCGCTATTTTAACCTCTTTTATCGTCAGTATTGAAAATGAAACGAATGCTTGGAAACAGCTAATTGCTTTACCCCTTTCTAAAAGAGCGGTGTATGTATCGAAATTTACAGTGGTCGCCTTCTTTTTATTCCTATCATCCACTTTATTAATGGTGTTTAGTTATGGCTATGGAATGTATTTAGGCTTTCAAGAGTCGGTTCCCTTTCTTGAATTAATCAAGATCAGCTTCTATCCCTTCTTCGCGGCACTGCCTATTTTGGCCTTGCAGCTATGGATCTCTATGGTCAGCCAGAATCAGGGCGTTCCTATTACAGCGGGAGTATTAGGTGTGATCCTCACCTATTCCTCTTACTCGCTTCCAGATTGGATGATTTGGAAATGGCCTTCGTTAATGAACGACTGGAATGAGCCTTGGATTAATGTTCTGCTTGGGCTTGGAGTGGGAGCCTTCGTCTATTTTCTGGGGATGATTGACTTTACAAGAAGGGACGTGAAGTAGACGTGTTGTCTATTATGCAATCGGAATGGTATAAGCTACGGAAATCAAAAATAAGCGCCATTATTCTGGCGGGACCACTGATCGGGCTTTTCATCGGATTAAGCTTTGAATTTCCTAACATGGATGCTTCAGACTTCAATTGGTATATGACCTTAATGATGATGAACTTAACGTATTGCCTGTTATTTTTACCCCTCATGACAGGGGTGTTAGCGGGGCTAATTTGCCGCTATGAACATCAAGCAGGAGGCTGGAAGCAGCTCTTAGCCTTACCGGTTAAGAGAAGCGAAGTTTTTCTATCTAAATATGCCGTATTACTAGGGATTACGTTCCTGATTCAAATTCTCTATTTATGCGCGGTATATACTGTTGGAATGCTGAAAGGATATACAGACCCGTTTCCTCTCGATATTATTTGGAAAAGCATACTCGGAGGCTGGATCGCTACCTTTCCTCTGATCGCTTTTCAGCTTTGGATGTCGATGGTCTGGAATCATTTTTCGATCCCTTTTGCTATCAATGTGATCTTTACGTTACCCACTATCATGGTCGTTAATTCAGAGCGTTTTGGGGTCTTTTACCCTTGGGCTCAACCCTTCTTAATGATGTACGTGGGTGGAGATACCGATGATATTTTCTATGTTCCTTGGGATCAAGTATTAACGGTTGTAGGAGGGAGTTTTATCCTCTTTTTCCTAGGAGGGCTTTGGTATTTTAAGAGAAAGGCGATCTAGTTGAATAATGGAGGGTGTAGGCAAGGGATGTACAGGCTTACACCCTTGTTTTTATTTCCAGTGGGATAGATAATAGGAGTAGATAACGAAAAAGAAGATGGAGAGATTCCCTTGAAAAAATACCAGACTCTATTATTTGATGTGGATGATACGCTTTTAGATTTCGGTGCAGCAGAAAATCTTGCCTTACATCGGTTATTTGAAGAGCAAAAAATGTCTCTGACTTCAGAGATCAAAGGCGACTATCAGAGAATAAATCAGAACCTTTGGAAATCCTTTGAAGAAGGGAAAATAAGTCGAGATGAGGTCATTAACACTCGTTTTTCTATCTTATTCAAGGAATATGGTCATGAGGTTGATGGAGTTCTAGTGGAAAAGAAATACCGTCATTATTTAGAGGAGGGAGCCCAGCTTGTACAAGGTGCGTTTGCATTAATCACTCACCTTCAAGAGTTTTACGATCTCTATATTGTGACCAATGGTGTTTCTCAGACACAGTACAAACGCCTTCAGAAATCAGGACTGCACCCTTTCTTTAAAGATATTTTTGTTTCTGAAGATACAGGGTATCAGAAGCCGATGAAGGAATACTTTGAGTATGTCTTTGCCCGTATTCCCCATTTTTCAGTAGAGAAAACCTTAATCATTGGCGATTCGCTAAGTGCCGATATAACAGGCGGGCAGCTAGCTGGTCTAGACACCTGTTGGTATAATCCTGCAATGAAGGGAAATGACACAGGGGTGGACCCTACCTATCAAATACATCAATTAGATGAATTGTACCCTATCCTTCAGATAGAAAAAGCCTTGGATGAAAAACAACGATGCGTAGATCTGTCCTCATAATTCCTGTCAATTGACAGCAGAGATAGACAGGAAGAAAATAGCACGCATTGGTAGGATGATAAGTAAGGGAGTGAGTGAGATGACTTGGGTGGAATCACTGCAAAAAGCTATAGACTATATAGAAGAGCATTTGTTAGAGGAGCTATCAATGGAAACCATTGCGAAGCAGGCTCATTCTTCTGCTTTTCATTTTCAACGCACTTTTTCCCTCTTAACTGATGTTTCTGTTGGTGAGTATATTAGACGTCGTCGCTTAACATTAGCCGCCCAAGAACTATCTAGATCTAACGAAAAAATCATTGATTTAGCCTATAAATATGGCTATGACACTCCTGAGGCTTTCTCCAAAGCCTTCCGTAGACAACATGGCGTTTCACCTAGTGGAGTGCGGAAGTATACAGGAAAGCTGACATTTTATCACCGCCTGATCATTCAGGTGAGTCTGAAAGGAGCAGAACCAATGCAATACAAGATTGTTGATCACGAGGGATTTCAAGTTGTGGGAATGAAGCAGGAGTTTTCATGTCTGAATGGGGAAAATATGATTGGTATCTCAAAAATGTGGGGAGAAGTGAATCAGAATGGAACGAGCAATCAATTAGTGAGCTTAAACAACGGAATACTCAAGGGATTATTAGGAGTATGTGTGGATAAAAGCAAGGAAAAATCAAATGCACTGGATTACTGGATTGCTGTCGCCCATAAGGGAGAGGCTGTGGAAGGATTTGAGGTGCTGGAGATCCCTGCTTCTAAGTGGGCGATTTTCGAAGTGCACGGTCCGATGCCCGAGGCAATGCAAAATAGGTGGAAGCAAATTATCTCAGAGTGGTTCCCTACAAGTGGCTATCAGCATGCAGGAACTCCCGATTTAGAGGTCTATACGGGTCCAGATGTAACGAGCCCGGACTATTATTCTGAAATCTGGATTCCCATTAAATAGCTGAATATATGAAATAACAGTAGACGAGCAGTGGACTTCATACAGAAATCCACTGCTTTTTATCTCGAACTCGATCTGATAGGAGTCTACTTTATAAGGAGGCGTTATGTTATGTCTTTACAAGAGCTAACTCAATTTTAGCAGAACAGAATCGAAGGATGGAAGCATATTATAAGCCTGTTGTGTATAGCAATTGGATGGCTGCAACTACGGGGAAAAAGGAATGGAGTGAGGAACATGAAAAAGCGTTAGGAGCTTACTTCGCTAACTTTTCAGACAGGGACTCTTTTCAACAAGTGGTAAGCTTTAGAGAAAATAAGCAGCTCGATTTCCTTCAACGTCGTCAGTTAGATGATTTTTATAATAAGATGGTTAGAAATCAACTACCCCAACATGCTTTAACGCAGACCCTAGAGCTTGAAAAGGAAATATCCATGACGTTTAATACCTTTAGACCGACACTTGCAGGTAAGCAAGTAACCAACAATGATCTGCTAGACATTCTAAGAAATAGCAGGGACAATACCGAAAGAAAGGCAGCTTGGTTAGCGAGTAAGCAAGTGGGAAAAGAAATTGAAGGGAAGCTCCTATCCTTGGTGCGTAAGAGAAATAGCGATGCCAGAGCACTAGGCTATGACAACTTTTATCAGATGAGTTTTGCAACACAGGAGCTAGAGTTACATACGGTATATAAGATTTTTGAAGAGTTAAAGAATCAATCGGATCATGTGTTTCGTGAAGTGAAGAATGAAATCGATGAAGAGCTATCTAATAAGGTTGGGGTCAAAAGAGAAGAGTTACGTCCTTGGCATTATGTTGATCCCTTTTTTCAAGAGGCGCCGCCGGTCAGTGGTGTAAATTTGGATGCCTTCTTTCAGGGGAAGGATCTGGAGCAGGTAGCCGTGAATACATTTCAGGCGATGGGGCTAGAGATTGAAGATATTCTTAAGAGAAGTGACTTGTATCCTCGTGCACAGAAAAATCCATTTGGTTTTTGTACGAATATAAATCGACAAGGAGACATACGTATCCTTGTTAATATGGATCAGAGCTTGTTTTGGTCTACAGCTTTATTACATGAATTGGGACATGCGGCTTATTATAAATACATAGATCAGAATCTTCCTTTCGTCCTGCGCTGCCATTCTCATACGTTAACAACAGAAGCAATTGCTCTTCTTTTTGGGCGAATGAATAAGCTCTTGTCTTGGCAAAAACGCTTCCTTGATATGGATACGGAACAACTAAAGAATACGTCTTCATCAATAGAAAGGATGCTAGAACGTCAGATGCTGGTTTCCGCACGTTGGATCATGACTTTTTCCTTTTTTGAACGTGAATTATATGAAAATCCAGATCAAGATCTAAATCAGCGCTGGTGGGAAATTGTCCAAGCCATTCAATTTGTCAATCCACCTGAGGATACGAGCCATCCAGATTGGGCTGCAAAAATGCACTTCTCCCTAGCCCCTGTTAGCTATTAGGATTATTTATTAGGAGAACTTACGGCTTCCCAGCTTCAATTGTATATTGAAAACAAGATATCACAGGATTTATTTACACCGGAAGTAGGTCATTATTTAAGAGAGCAAATTTTTAAATCTGGAGCGTCTTTACACTGGAATGAAAAAATTAAAAAAGCCACGGGTGAACATTTAAATCCCTCTTACTTCACTCAGCAATTTTTATCTCGTTCTAATCGTCGGTAAGAAGCAGATAAGGGCAACTAACCATCAGGTGGAGTGAAAATTCCATCTGATGAAAGTCTACTTTATAGCAAACAATCAGATCTTCTTTAAGATATGGCATGACTTAAAAATTCGTTATAATGTGAAGTAAGATAAGCTCAGATAGAGGAGGACTCCATGAGAATTCTGGTGATTGAAGATAACCAAAGTGTTTGTTCTATGCTTGAAATGTTTTTCACCAAAGAGGGGATGAATGGAGAGTTTGTTCATGATGGTCTGGAGGGCTACCATCGTTATAAGAGTGAGAATTGGGATATGCTGATTATCGATTGGATGTTACCTAGCATGGATGGAGTAAGCTTATGTAGAAAAATAAGAGCAGAAAAAGGACAAGTCCCCATCATCATGCTTACAGCCAAGGATACGGAATCGGATCAAGTGTTAGGCTTGGAAATGGGAGCAGATGATTATGTCACCAAGCCATTTAGTCCTTTAGCCTTAATGGCTAGAATCAAGGCAGTAGCACGAAGACATACCAATGCCAAACCGGAGCAGGGGGTGAACCTCTTAGAAACAAAGTATTTTAAAATCAATAAGGACACAAGAGAGGTTTTCCTTAACCATCAGCTTGTTCCTAACCTCACACCTAAAGAGTTTGACTTGCTCTATTACTTTGCTCAGCATCCAAAGCAAGTCTTTTCAAGGGAGCAATTATTAGAAAGAGTGTGGGGATATCAATTTTATGGAGATGAAAGAACAGTGGATGTCCATATTAAACGCTTGCGTAAAAAGCTGGGTAGTGCCAACCAACCTTTTTTTCATACGATATGGGGAGTAGGCTATAAATTTGAGGAGTCGGTTGTGGCAGATGAGAATTAAATACATGTACCAGTCATCCTGAGTCATATCAGCATTATTCTCATTGCCTTTCTGATCCTTAGCTTGTTGTTCGCTCATTATATAGAGAGCTTGGTCTATCAGAATAAGGTGGATGAATTAACATCCTATGGACAGCATATCATCGCTGATTATGGAGGAGAAAGGCATCCCAGAGCAAGAGAACAAGTGTTACAACGTTATTCCTTTGTTCTGCATACCAGAAATATTCGTTTCGGGCTCTTTGATCATGCAGGGCAAATCTTCTATCCAGAAGTTCCGGATTTTCCGAGATTTACGTTATCTCCGGATGAGTGGAACACGATTAAAGCAGGTCAGCCTGTTTTCAGTAAATATGAATTAAAGCGCTTTGATCAAGCAGTGACCTTTGTGGTGCTTCCCCATACCATAGAGGGTCAGCTAGTAGGTGGGATACTCTTAACCTCCCCTATTAGTGGATCAAGGGAAATGATCAGTCAAATCAATCAATACTTGCTCTATACCATTGTTACTGCCTTATCCGTATCTTTTTTACTCAGCTTGATTTTATCTCGAATCCATGTCAAAAGAATTCAGCGTATTCGTGACGCTACATCGATGATCTCTGCCGGCAATTACGATGTCCATATTTCGTCCAAGATTACAGACGAGGTTGGTGAATTGGCGGAGGATTTTAATCAAATGGCGCAAAAGCTGAAAGCATCTCAGGAGGAGATTGAAAGTCTTGAAAACCGCCGCAGGCAATTCATGGCGGATGTTTCTCATGAGCTACGAACTCCATTAACAACAATTAGTGGCGTCATAGAGGGCATTCGTAATCATATGATTGCGGAAGAGGAGAAGGATAAAGGGATTCATTTAGTGAGTCAGGAAACAAAACGACTGATTCGTCTGGTCAATGAAAATCTAGATTATGAAAAAATACGTTCCAACCAAGTGACGTTCCACAAACAATCCATCCAAGTGATCGAAGTGTTTGAAATTATTAAAGAGCAATTGGCTGCTCAAGCAGAGGAAAAAGAAAACCGCATAGAGATAGAAGCTGATCAGGATGTAGTCATCTACGCAGACTATGACCGCTTGATTCAGATTCTGATGAATATTACGAAGAATAGCATCCAATTTACGACGTCTGGTTCTATTTCGTTACGGGGGAAAGCTGGACTCAGGGAAACGATCATAGAGATCGAGGACACAGGCATTGGGATTGATCCAAATGAAATCGAGCAGATTTGGAAACGGTTCTATAAGGTAGACCTATCCCGAACCAATAATCCCTACGGAGAATTTGGCTTGGGGCTATCGATTGTTAAGCAATTGGTTCAGCTTCAAGGGGGAAGCATTAACGTCGTCAGTGAAAAAGATAAGGGGACAACATTTATTATTCGAATGCCAGAGGCAGATTTAGCCGAGGACTAAACGGTCAAATTTCATTATCTCTTCATGGATTGATCATAATTTGTTCATATTTAGAAGCTAAGATTAGGTCATCGCTACCTAATCAATACACTTCACTATCCACAGTAAAGTAGATTTCAAACGAGATAGATGGACAAAGAAATGATCATGAGGAGGAGTATGTGATGGAAGAACAATATGAAACGTATCAGAAAATAGAAGAACCTAAGAAGAAAAAGGGATTCATGACCCCTTTGCTGGCTGGAATCATTGGCTCGGTGCTTACCTTATCTCTTACCCCCTATATGGGACAAGTTTCTGATCTAATGGCACTAGAGAAGAAAAATGAAGCTCCACTTGTCATGGAGGAAACGAAGGAAAGCTCATTACCTATTCAGCAGATTAACTACCCGAGCTCCAATCTGGCAGATATGATTGAGAGTGCTTCGCAGGCTATTGTTGGAGTGGTTACTATTCAAGAAAGGAACCCTTTCTATTCTGCCAGTTCACAGCCTACTGAAAGTGGGAGTGGATCGGGGGTCATCTTCAAAAAAACAGAAACCGACGCTTATATAGTGACAAACTATCATGTCATCGAATCGGCAAAAGAGATTGAGATATCGCTAATGGACGGGGAAAAAACATCCGCTCAAGTTGTGGGGATAGATCCACTTATGGATTTAGCTGTCTTAAAGATAGATGCCAGCTTAGCCCCAGCTACACTTAGCTTTGGAGATTCATCTGTGCTTCGCCCAGGGGATTCCGTCGTAGCGATTGGAAATCCACTCGGAATGGAGTTATCTAGAACGGTTACTCAGGGAATTGTAAGTGCGACGAACCGCACCATTCCGGTAACCACTTCGCAAGGGCAGTGGGAGCTCCCTGTTCTTCAAACAGATGCCGCCATTAACCCAGGAAATAGTGGAGGAGCTCTGCTTAATACGCAAGGCGAATTGATCGGTATTAATAGTTTGAAAATCATGAATAGCGGAGTGGAGGGGTTAGGCTTTGCCATTCCGAGTGAAGACGTGATGCCTATCGTTGAGGAGATTATTGAAAAAGGCAAGGTGGCGCGTCCCTACCTTGGTGTTCAATTAGTCAATCTGGAAGAAGTTCCTTTGCCCTATCGCCCTCATCTCCCTCAAGAGCTGACACAAGGGTTATCCTTGTTCAAATTGAAAAAGATTCCGTAGCTGAACAAGCAGGGCTTCAAGTGGAGGATGTTATCGTAGCCATCAATGGAACCTCAATCGAAAACACCACTCATTTACGAAAATACCTGTATTCTGAAATCAATATGGGAGATGAAGTAGAGTTTAAGGTTTATCGCGATGGTCAGCCTCTACAGCTTCGCGTGATTTTCGAGTAGTAAGCGATCAGGTCATTCAAGCAAAAAAGCCCGCATGAGGGCTTTTTTTCTAAAACAAAAGAAAGTTTAATTTCAATACAGTTTTAAAGCATCACAGTGTTAAACTTTTTTCCATTAGCAACCCTGAAAAACTACGATCTCCTGAGGATTTAGCGAGCACTTCCCAGCAGAAGAGAGTGAAGCAGGAAAAAGAGCGGCAACCAGTCTCACTTCGTGAGTTGCCCAGATGTTTTGCCGCCCCTGCAAAAACGAACTTCTGCGGACTTTACTACTTCTTGCAAGCGAGAACTCACCCGAAAGGAGTGCGTAGTTTTTCTTCACATCAACCAACCTTACCATTTGCATTACAATAGAATTCCATATAAAAATTATGATACGTACTAATATTGTTCCGTGTATATTTTCCTCCAACCGTCATAGCATACGTACGACCACCATCTATAAGGCTTAGGGTAAATCCTGTTTGCGTCCAACTTTCACCGCTAG
>NZ_BAMO01000048.1 GCF_000615945.1 Caldalkalibacillus mannanilyticus JCM 10596 | reverse complement strand
ATATCCGAAGTCATTTAAGCTTGCCAATGAAATTTCTTACCACATAATAAACCCTTCTGAACCTGGAACAGGACTATTGATCATTCCGATCAATGGAATCGTATAAGCAATTAAGATTAAAACGATTGAAATCGCAATCCAGATGCTCCATCTTTCTAGAATCCTAGGTGTCTTCTCAGCAGTTTCGTAAACCTCACCGATTGGGTATTCTGTATACCCTTTAGGTGCTCTAAGTAAGAGAACAATATTATAAATAAGAAGTAGGATGCTGACAAATAAAATCATTCCACCGACAGCCATCACGACATGGTAAGGCATCCAAAAGAGAGCATCAGGATGATCTCCATACGTTGTGTACGCTGTTCTTCTTGGGGAACCAAATAAGCCTACTGAGTGCATGGCTCCAGACATGAAGAACATTCCTACACACCATAGCACCGTCTGTATAATACCTAACCGATGCATCTTAGGAGTGAGCTCTCGGTTTGTGATCGCTGGAATTAACCAATAATAAATCCCAAAGAAAGTAAGTGTCACACTGGAAGCGACTGTTAAGTGAAAGTGTCCTGTGACCCATAAGGTATTATGAACCACGGCATTCATTTGAAAACTGGCATTAATTAATCCACCGGCTCCAGCGGGAATAAATATGAGCATTCCCATAAATGGAGCAAAAAAGCGGACATCCTTCCAAGGGAGGACTTTTACCCAGCCAAATAATCCTTTGGTTCCTTTCTCGCGACCATTTAATTCAAAGGTAGCAAACAAAGAGAACGCAGTCATAAGAGAGGGAATCACAACCATAAAGGTTAAGACCACCTGCAAGTACTTCCAGAAGGGAGTAATTCCAGGCTCCATAAGCTGATGGTGAAACCCTACAGGAATGGAGAACAATAACAATAAAATAAAGGACAATCTTGCTAAGGCATCACTAAAAATTTTGCCCCCAATAATCTTGGGAATCATAACATACCAGCAGATATAAGCTGGCAATAACCAGAAATAGACTAATGGATGACCAAAATACCAGAATAAAGTACGACTTAAAAGAACGTTAATCGTATCGACCCAGCCAAAGGACCAAGGAATAAATTGAAGCAGAACCGTTGCGGCAACACCAATTGTTGCGATCTGCCACATAAGCATGGTCGTCACAGACATGAATCCAAATAAAGGTGATAATTGACCGTTATGAACCTTTCTCCAATGAAAGTATTGCTTAAAAATTCCAAAGCCACTTAACCAGCTTCCCACAACAAGTAGTACGAGAGAAATATAAAATAATGGTGAGGCTTTCAATGGAGCGTAAAAGGTATATAGTACCGTTGCCTTATTCAATAATACCTGAGAAACACCAAGAATGGTTCCTACAGCCATAAGCCAAAATCCGATCCAGCCCATCTTTCTGACAGAATCTAATAATTTCCCACCCAAGGTTTTGGAAATACCAGAATAGAGAAAACCAATAATAAAAAAGGTAGTAAAAACGAGTGCCATTAACACGCCATGTGCTGTAAGCAATTGATAATAACCAATGTTTGCTGGCAGAGTGATTGTACCGCCACGAACCATTCCTTGTAATAATCCTGCAACTCCCCCTAGAAAAAGAGCCACAATGGCGAATAATAGATGGGCTAGAACGAGAGAACCGTCCTTTTGGTCAAAGGTTTCTTTAGGGTCAGGTTGTTGTTTCACATTTGTCATAGTGTTGAACGTCCTTTCTATCTCTATTTAACAATGATTGTTGTACTCATAAACTCATGTGCTGCACCGCAATACTCATTACAGATAATCAGAAATTCGCCTGATTGACTAAAGGTATGAGAAATACGACTGACTTCACCAGGGAGTACCATCATATTGACGTTGGTTCCAGGAATGGCAAAACCATGCACGACATCAGGACTAGTTACAATAAAATGAACAGTGGCTCCAACAGGCACTTCAATATTTTGCGGACTATAGCCAAAAGCATAGGCAACCATAATCGCTTCGTACTCATTATCGCCAATCTGTTTTAGTTCTGGTGTGTCAAAAGGTGCTGTTTCATTCACTTTTGCCGGATCAATCGCGTGATGAGCATGACTGCTCGGTGGATGCATGCCCATGGCAAAAGCAGAGATTCCAAGAATAGTTAAGAATAAAAACAGAGTCCCAATCCCAAGGATGAGCCAAATTTTTTCCAAACGATGAATATGCATATAATTCCCCTCTTTTCATTGATGGTGCTTGCTCAAGAACGAATGCTCAAGTGTCTAGTTTCTACTAATAAATAAGTAAAAGACAGCCACCCAAGATAGTACTAGAAAACCTCCTAGTAGCATGACTGAGACAAACGCTCCTTTCAAAGAAGGTTCGTCCTTGATGGGTGTTTGAATTTTTTTGCTTTCCTTCTGCTGCTCAGGTGTAATATTTGTCATCTCCGATCCCTCGCTTCACACTTAATTTACTGTCTAAATAGACAATTTCAAGGTCATCATACTCCTTCTGTGCGGAAAATCATGTGATCTTTCTCACAAATCCAAAATTTCAAAATGAACATTATGTTACAAAATGTGTCGATTCTTGGCTATAAAATAATAAAAAATCCAGTAAAAAAACTGGATTTTTAGGTGTTTATGCTATTCAGTCTAATTTAAATTCGACAAGAACAAACAAAATAAGGATAAGAATACCTGCTAAGATAGAGGTCACGAGAGTGCTTTCGGTTACCCACGCCACGAGAAGCAGAATCAGCCCAATAATCATGAGAAGCTTGCTGCTATATCGGTTTGCTAGCGTCCAATTTTCGATATTTCTCCGAGCTCTTCGCGTTCGATAGCCGTATAAATGATTGATCCTTCTAGGCGGAAAAATCCTAAGAATCAGTCCAGCCAAAAAAAGAATCCCTCCGATTAATAGATTTTCCATCATTATTAAATGTGCCCTCCGTTCGAAACATAGTATTTTTTGTTTTTAGGAAATGGTGAGAAGCCGTTATTTTGCGTGAAGTCTAGCAAATTAGTGCTGCGAGCTAAGGCTTTCGATAAACCGAATAAGTTCGATGCCAAAATGCTTCTGTAGTAATTCTTTATTCCAAGACCAAGCTGGTTTGTAATCCTCTACACTAAAAGGAACATTTTCAACTTCCGTTAGCTGATCGACCTGAAAAGGGAGTCCTTGACGCAAGGAGCGATTGATACATATATAGTCCTTATACTCCTCTCCCCATCTGGAAAAAGAAGCTGTTTTACGCGTTAAGGAGGTAATGATGATGGATTGCTGATATTGAATGATATCTAAGGGAAAAAGCGAGCAGCTAAAAGGCTTCAATTCATCTGCTTCGATCTTTTCATGTTCCGCATATTGATGAATAGTGAATAAATTGCCTGCCAAGAAGAAACAGTTCCCCTGACATTTCTTAATGTTTTGGACATCTGCTTGTGAGGAAACCTGCTCTAGAAATCCATTTGTCGTTGCTTCATGGAGATGAGCGCTAGTAAGATATTTCTTTATGATAGGAATCGCATGTGATTCAAGAACTTGTTCTTGTTGTTTAGTCATTGAAAAAGGCTGCCCTTCTTCACAGCAGGAAACAGGATGAACCAGTTTACAGTTTGTACAGTCTAAATTAACAGGAGTCAGGATGGCAGGATCTAAAAGAAAGTGCTGAAAATGCTGAAAGGGTGTTCGTTTAAGGTGTTTTTTTAAATGAAAGGTTTCTTTGTACGATAAGGTTTCATGAGAACCATAGTAAATAGGTAGCGACATAGTGAACACCTCTGCTGAATTTGAATTCGATCTTGGTATTAATTATATTGAACTTTTCCCTAAAAACATACTCTAAATTAGCTTGACTCTCTTTTGTGCCCATGATAACCTTAGCTTACGTTTTACCAATTGCATAAGTGGAAATAGGTTCCTTGAACGAATTTGTTTTAAGGATGAAAAGGGAAGATCGGTGCAAATCCGACACGGTCCCGCCACTGTAATAGGGGAGTCAACGCAAATTATCACCACTGATCTTATGAGATTGGGAAGGGATGCTGTTGATAGTGAACCTTGAGTCAGGAGACCTGCCTGTTTCGACAACACTGCAAGACCTACGGGAGATAGGGAGGTGTTAGGATCGCTATGACAGTATTGAATATGGATACACTGTTTATTTAGGCATTTCTAACTTTCTATTGAATCGTTAGAGATGCCTTTTTTATTTTGGACTCGGAATAAGAAAGTGGATGATTTCATCAAGGGAGGTAAGGAGATTGGGAAGAGTAAAAAGCAGTAATTTAGGGTATCCGCGTATTGGAGAGAATCGTGAATGGAAGAAAACGTTAGAAGCTTTTTGGGCTGGAAAAAGAGAAGAAACAGACTTTTTCCAACAGATGGAACAGATTCGACTCTACCATCTAAAAAAGCAGCAAGAAAAAGGAATTGATTATATTCCTGTCAGTGATTTCACTTTCTATGATCATATGCTAGATATGGCTGTTATGCTAGGAATCATTCCTGAGAGATTCAGAAACGAAGGAGAGGCAGATTCTCTTCAGACTTACTTTGCCATGGCACGTGGCAGTAAATCTGCTGTGGCGTGTGAAATGACGAAATGGTTTAACACCAATTATCACTACATTGTACCTGAGCTAGGAGAAGTGACGCCAAGGCTCACCGTGAATAAACCCCTTATTGCTTATCGTGAAGCGAAGGAAAAGCTGGGTATTGAAGGAAAGCCTGTGTTGGTGGGACCTTATACATTTGTGAAGCTTTCTAAGGGATATACGGCTTCAGAATTGCCCGACCTTATCTTACAGCTTGTGCCACTATATGAACAAATTTTGCAGGAATTAGAGCAAGAGGGCGTCGAGTGGGTGCAGCTAGATGAACCCATTCTCGTTACCTCTATAACAAAAAAAGAAATGGAAACAATCGTCCATATCTATCAGCAGCTGCACGAAGCAGCTCCCAAATTGAAGATGATGCTTCAAACCTATTTTGATTCAGTGGAACATTATTCAGAAGTGGTTACGTTACCTGTACAGGGAATTGGCTTAGATTTTGTACATGGTCTAGAACAAAATCTACGTTTTCTAACCGAGCATGGTTTTCCACAAGATAAAGTCCTAGGTGTTGGAGCGATTGATGGCAGAAATGTTTGGCGTTCTCATTTGCCGAACAAATGGCACTTATTACAAAGAATCACAAGAATCGTCCCCGAAGATCGTGTTTGGATACAGCCATCAAGTAGTTTACTCCATGTTCCTGTGAATGTCCATGAAGAAACCCATTTAGACTCTCTTTTTGAAGAAGCACTTGCCTTTGCTGATGAAAAATTAGACGAACTAAGCTGCCTAATCAAAGGATTTCGTTATGGTGAAAGTATGATCGCGGATGAGATGATCAAAAGCCAGAAGATTCTAGAACAGATGGCTTTATCATCGGCACGTAATCGTTCAGTTGTTCATGAAGCAGTAGCCAAGGTCGAAAACGCAGATTTCAATCGTTCTGCTCCGTTTGAACAGCGGAGAGAGAAGCAGCAGCAAGTATGGAACCTTCCCTTGCTCCCAACTACCACAATCGGTAGTTTCCCACAGACTTCAGAGATTCGTCAGGCTAGGCAAAAGTGGAGAAAGGGTGAGTGGACAGCAGAGCAATATGATCAATTTATCCAAAAGGAAATAAAAAAATGGATCTCTATTCAAGAGGAAATTGGTCTTGATGTGCTCGTGCATGGTGAATTTGAACGGACGGATATGGTGGAATTTTTCGGTGAGAAATTAGGGGGCTTTGCCTTTACTAAGAACGGGTGGGTGCAATCATACGGATCACGTTGTGTCAAACCACCAATTATTTATGGTGATGTAGAATTTCTACAGCCTATGACCGTAAAAGAGAGCCTCTATGCTCAAAGCCTGACGACTAAACCAGTGAAAGGCATGCTTACTGGGCCGATGACCATTTTAAATTGGTCTTTTGTACGTGATGATCTATCTCGTCAAGAGGTGGCTTTTCAAATCGCCTTAGCCCTACGCCAGGAGGTTGAAGCGTTAGAAAACGCAGGGATCAAGATGATTCAAGTAGACGAGCCTGCCCTGCGTGAGGGATTACCCTTGAAAAAATCAGCTTGGAATAATTACTTAGAGTGGGCGGTCAACGCTTTTCGCCTGACAACTTCTACAGTACAAGATACGACCCAAATTCATACTCATATGTGCTATTGCGAGTTTCATGATTTTATCGATTCGATTAGTCAACTCGATGCGGATGTCATTTCATTGGAAACCTCTCGCAGTCATGGAGAATTAATTTCCACATTTTATGACCATGCTTACAATAAAGAAATTGGATTGGGTGTATATGATATTCATAGCCCGAGAGTTCCTTCTGTTCAAGAAATGGTTAGCACGATCGAGAGAGGATTAGAGGTATTAGCTCCCGCTCAATTTTGGATCAATCCTGATTGTGGATTGAAAACAAGAGGAATGGAGGAAACCATTTCTTCCCTTCAGAATATGGTCGAAGCCACTCACTTTACTCGTCAGCGGATATAAGGAGGCCTAACATGCAGATACAAGCGAAAAAAGTACAAGAATCCAGAACCTACATGACAGACCTTGTTTTCCCGCCAGATACGAATCACCATAATACGATCTTCGGGGGAAAAGTGATGGCTTATGTTGATAAAATTGCGTGTATCGCAGCTATGCGACATTGCCGCAAGCCGGTTGTTACTGTATCTAGCGATAACTTTGATTTTTTAGCCCCAATAAAAACAGGTGAGGCAATCAATCTAGAGGCTTATGTGACATGGGTACATAAAACCTCTATGGAAGTATATGTGGAGGTAGAATCCGAAAATTTGCTAACGGCAGAAAGAAAAATAACCGCTCGTGCCTATCTAACGTTTATTGCTTTAGATGAAGAAGGACAGCCTACACCTGTTCCTCAGGTCGTACCAGAAACCGAGGAAGAACAAAGACAATATGAACAAGCACAGGAACGATATGCCATGAGAAAAAAACGTAGAATAGAGAAATAACAGAATGATAGGAATAGACGAGAAAAGCCTTAAATGAGAGATTTCACTATGAAATTCTTCTTTTTTTTTTGCCACTTTTACCTAAAGGAAAAGTTTTTCAAAGCAAGTATAAAGTTATAACTATTCAATATATTTAGTTATAGATCGTCAAGCAAGGATGAAGGAGGGATCAGCATGTCAGATAAGGTACAGATTGGGTTAATTCAAGCTTCTCATGAAGTTCATGGTGATGAACCTGTAGAGGTTCATAAGGAAAAAGCTATTGAAAAACACATGCAATTGGTTAGAGAAGCAAAGAGCAAGGGAGCAAACATTATTTGTTTACAGGAAATTTTTTATGGTCCCTATTTTTGCGCTGAACAAAAAACGAAATGGTATGACTCGGCAGAGGAGATTCCAAATGGACCGACCACTCGGCTTTTTCAAGCAGTGGCTAAGGAATTAGAAGTTGTTATTATTCTTCCTATCTATGAACGTGAAGGGATTTCGACCTACTATAATACGGCAGCTGTGATTGATGCTGATGGGAGTTATTTGGGGAAATACCGCAAACAGCATATTCCTCATGTGGGTGTGGGCGAGCAGGGCTATGGGTTTTGGGAAAAATTTTATTTCAAGCCTGGCAATCTAGGCTACCCTGTTTTTGACACGGCATTTGCCAAGGTGGGTGTCTATATCTGCTATGATCGTCATTTTCCAGAAGGAGCTAGATTGTTAGGGCTTGGGGGGGCGGAGATTGTCTTTAATCCGTCGGCAACCGTTGCTGGACTTTCTGAATATCTCTGGAAGCTAGAACAGCCCGCCCATGCTGTGGCAAATGGATATTATCTAGGAGCCATCAATCGTGTGGGGAACGAAGCCCCTTGGAATATGGGAGAATTTTATGGTCAATCGTATTTGGTTGATCCAAAAGGAAACTTTGTTGCTATGGGGAGTCGCGATCGGGATGAAGTCATTATTGCGGAAATGGATAAAAAAATGATTCGAGAAGTAAGGGATCTATGGCAGTTTTATCGTGATCGTCGTCCTGAAACCTATCAAGATATGACGGCTCTGTTGCCCTAGAGAAAGCAGGGCTACTCCTTCCCTTATGAAAAAAGACGAGAATGTATCTGCTTATGTAAAGGAGGAATGGTTTTGGAAAAGAGCAAGGAAATGAAGGTATCCCTAGGGACGCTGGTAGATAATTTTCTAGAAGTACACCCAGGGTTAAGCCAGCGTCAAGCACAAGAAGAAGCGCATCGTTGTCTGTATTGCTACGATGCTCCCTGTATTCAGGCTTGCCCCACAGGAATAGATATCCCTGCTTTTATTAAGAAAATTGCTTCGGGGAATATCAAGGGATCAGCGATGACGATTATGCGCTCAAATCCAGTGGGAGCAAGCTGTGCTCGTGTCTGTCCTACAGAAGAACTATGTGAGGGAGCCTGTGTTCTTAATCATTCAACAAACCCCATCATGATTGGCGATTTACAACGCTACGCTACAGATTGGGCGATTCAAAATAAACAAGTCTTATTTCAAGCCGAGCAAAAAAAGGGAAAAACGGTTGCTGTCGTTGGAGGGGGACCAGCAGGCTTGTCTGCGGCTAGAGAACTGGCACTCCTTGGTTATCAGGTCACCATCTTCGAAGCAGAGGAGCAAGCAGGTGGATTAAATACGTATGGCATTGTTTCGTTTCGTTTACCGCCAGCCATTTCCTTATGGGAGGTGGATCAAGTCAAGAGCTTAGGTGTTGAGATTCGTACCAATACAAGAGTGGGTCAAGATATATCCTCAGCAGAAATAACAGAAAATTACGACATCGTCATTTTGGCTATAGGGATGGCGAATGTTCCTATGCTTGGAGTTGAAGGAGAAGAATTAGAAGGGGTATATGATGCGCTTGAATTGATCAAAGCGACAAAAACAGATCAGATCACTAGTGACTTAGTAGGAAAACGTGTAGTGGTCATTGGGGCAGGAAATACGGCGATTGATGGAGCGACTTGTGCAGTGCGATTAGGAGCAGAAAATGTCAAGATTTTATACCGTAGAACCCAAGCAGAAATGACGGCGTATCATTTTGAATACGAGTTTGCCAAGCAAGACGGGGTTGAATTTCGCTGGTTGACGGCTCCTAAGCGAATCATAGGAGATGAACAGGGAAAAGTGACAAGAATCGAATGTATCCGTATGGAGTTAGGTGAGGCAAGTTCTGACGGTAGGCGTCAACCTATACCAGTGGAGGGCTCTGAATATATTCTACCGGTAGATGCGGTGATTAAGGCGATTGGTCAGTTGAGATATATTGAGCTGATCGAGGCATTTGGTTTGGAGCATCGAGGAGGTGTTGTGCAGGTTAATCAGACGACCTTTCAGACCTCGAAGCCGAAGATCTTTGCCTGTGGAGATGTGATTTTTGGCAAAGGACGAGGAGAGGCAATGGTAGTATCTGCGGCACAGCAGGGCAAAGAAACGGCTTATGCTATTCACCAACTTGAGCAAGGAGGGGATTTAGATGGCTGATTTGCGTATTCAGTTTGCGGGTATTCAATCGCCTAATCCTTTTTGGTTAGCCTCGGCACCGCCAACCAATACAGGTTATCAGGTTCAACGAGCCTTTGAAGCGGGCTGGGGAGGAGCAGTGTGGAAAACATTAGGGGAGCCTATTCTAAATGTATCCTCTCGTTTTGCTGCGCTAAGCTTTCAGGGGCAACGAGTAGCAGGCTTTAACAATATAGAGCTTATCACCGATCGTCCGCTAGAAGTGAACTTAAAAGAAATGGCTGAAACGAAAAAAAGATTTCCTCATCATGTGCTTATTGCTTCCTTAATGGTTGAGCCTAAGCAGGAAAAGTGGCATGAGATAGTTAAGCGAGTGGAGGAGATCGGAGTAGATGGTCTTGAACTTAATTTTGGTTGTCCGCATGGGATGGCAGAACGAGGAATGGGCTCTGCCTCTGGTCAAGTTCCAGAGCTAGTAGAGAAACAAACCTATTGGGTGAAAGAGGTCGCACAAACTCCAGTTATTGTGAAGCTGACTCCGAATATTACAGATATTACAGTCACAGCAGAGGCTGCCGTACGTGGCGGGGCAGATGCCATCAGTATGATCAACACAATTAATAGTCTAGCAGGGGTGGATCTAGACACCTGGAATACGATTCCTCATGTTGGAGGAAAGGGAGCGCATGGGGGATACTGTGGTCCTGCAGTGAAACCAATCGCTTTAAATATGGTTGGAGAATGTGCTCGAAACCCTCGAATTTCTGTCCCGATCTCGGGGATGGGTGGAGTGTCCAACTGGCAAAATGCAGTTGAATTTATGCTGATGGGAGCTACAGGTGTTCAGGTATGTACTGCGGCGATGCACCATGGCTTTCGCATTGTGGAGGATATGCTAGAAGGCTTATCTCATTATCTGGATGAGAAGGGGATCGCTTCGGCAATGGATTTAGTGGGGAAATCAGTGGCTAAGTATTCAGATTGGGGCGAGCTTGACTTGAATTATCAGGTGGTCGCCCGAATCAATAAAGAGGTTTGTATCAATTGTAATAAGTGTCATATTGCCTGTGAAGATACCTCTCATCAATGTATTGATATGCTGCAAGAGGCGGACGAAAAAAAGTATTTGCAGGTACGTGAAGAAGATTGTGTAGGCTGCAATCTATGTTCTATTGTTTGTCCTGTTGAAGGGGCGATTGACATGGTCGAAATCCCTAGTGACTTGCCTGCAATGAGCTGGAACGAGCGTCAAGCAGGATTAGGCTTTAAATAGATCGGAGAGCAGAAGATAGATCTGCTCCTTAATAGATAAAAAAGGGGAAAACGGATATGAAAAAACTGATTAAAAACGGAATAATTGTGACCGCAACAGATACCTATCAGGCAGACGTGCTGATCGAACAAGGGAAGATTTCGACCATTGGACTCGATTTATCTGTCGAGGGGGCAGAAATCATTGATGCACAAGGACATTATCTATTTCCTGGAGGAATCGATCCTCATACCCATCTTGACATGCCCTTTGGAGGAACGGTAACAAGGGACGACTTTAGAACGGGTACCATTGCTGCTGCTTTTGGTGGAACCACGACGATTATTGATTTTTGCCTAACGAAAAAAGGAGAGCCTCTTCGGAACTCAATAGATGAATGGCATGCTAAATCGAAAGGAAAAGCCGTGATCGATTATGGCTTTCACCTGATGATTGCAGAGATGAATGAGGAGGTACTTGCTGAGCTTCCTAGTGTTATGGATCAAGAAGGGATCACTTCTTTTAAAGTATTTATGGCGTATAAAAATGTTTTTCAAGCAGACGATGCCACTCTCTTTCGTACGTTAGTCACAGCTAAGGAGTTGGGCGGACTTGTTATGGTTCATGCAGAAAACGGAGATGTCATCGAATACCTGACAGAAAAAGCACTGGCAGAAGGTCATACCGAACCCATCTATCATGCCCTAACCAGACCCCCAGAGGTTGAGGGAGAAGCAACGGGCAGAGCGGCACAGCTTACTGGACTAGCCGACTCGCAGCTCTATGTGGTGCATGTTTCCTGTGCCGAGGCTGTGCAGAGGATTGCCGAAGCGAGAAACAAGGGATTCGAGATCTGGGGAGAAACCTGTCCTCAATATTTGGTGCTGGATCAAAGCGCCTTAGAAAAACCAGATTTTGAAGGTGCCAAATATGTCTGGTCCCCGCCGCTTCGTGAAAAATGGAATCAGGATATTCTCTGGAACGCTCTAAAAAGTGGACAGCTACAAACCATAGGCTCGGATCAATGCTCCTTTGATTTTAAAGGTCAAAAAGAGCTTGGACGTCATAATTTCACCAAAATTCCCAATGGCGGTCCGATGATTGAGGATCGGGTAAGTATCTTATTCTCTGAAGGAGTGAAGAAAGGACGAATCTCCCTCAATCAATTTGTCGATATGATCTCCACAAGAAGTGCTAAATTGTTTGGTTTATTTCCCCAAAAGGGAACGATTGCGGTGGGTTCTGATGCAGATTTAGTCATTTTTGATCCGAATGTGCAAAGAACTCTTTCAGCAGAAACCCATCATATGGCAGTAGACTATAATGTCTTTGAAGGTTTACAGGTCACAGGGGAGCCGGTTTCGGTGCTCTCACGGGGGGAATTTGTCATTCAGAACCGACAGTTTGTAGGCGAATCGGGTCATGGTCAGTATCTGAAGCGAAAAAAATATGAAAAGGGGTTGATCCTTTAGGTACAAGAGAAGCAAGCGATCTCCAATGAGGGATGGAAAGGAGAATTCTAATGAAGAAACAAGGGAGCTACTTACAGTCCCCAGATTTATTGCCCATTGTACAAAAGGGAAAGAAAATTGGTTCACTAGGATTCGCCTTCATCTGGGTTGGAATGGCTGTAGTATTAGCGGCATTTGCCATTGGTGGAGCTGGAGTGCAGAGTCTTTCCTTGGGGTGGGTGCTACTGGCGACATTCATAGGGTCGATTGCCATCGGACTCTGCATGACCATCATTGGTGATATTGGAGTAGAGCATGGATTATCCTTTCCCGTGTATATGAGGCTCCATTCGGTACGGTAGGAACTCATCTTCCCTCGATTATTCGTGGGTTTGTGGCATCCTGCTGGTTTGGGATTAACACATACTTTGGTTCAACAGCCATGAACGCCATTTTATACGTCCTGTTTGATTTTAACCATTGGTTTCTCTGCTTCCTTATTTTTGGCACGTTGCAAGTGGTCAATACGGCATTAGGAATTAAGGCGGTAGAGCGCTTTGCTGACCTAGCCGCTCCGATCATTATTATGATATCTGCTTGGATGTATCTCAGTCTTTCTGAGCAAGCCATTGCCGAGGGGAGAGAGGTATGGAACTGGATTGAAAGCCCTGCCACAGGAGGAGCTGCTGTTACTGCTTTTATTGTCGTCATGATGACGAACATGGGCTTTTGGGGAACCTTAGCCGCAGATATGCCCTCTCTTTCTCGGTTTATTAAAGCGCCTGTTCATGAACGAAACTGGTGGAAACGAAATCGAGCACAAATTGCAGGAAATCTAGTGGCACTTCCTCTGACTCAAACCTTTATGGTAATGATCGGAGGAGTTTCCTACATTGCCGTGAAGAATTATGATCCTGTTATTGCATTACAGGAAGCGGCTAGTGGAATTGTGCTAGGCATTTTGCTATTAATGATTGTCTTTGCTCAGTGGTCCACCAATATCTCAGCCAATCTGATTCCTGCTGCCACCATTTATTCCAATGTCGGAGGACCTAAGTTTCCGTTCTGGGCAGGGGTTGTTGCCGCAGGGATTATTGGTTCGATCGTGCAACCTTGGAGCTTATTCGATATTATCATTCCAGCACTTTTACTTGTTGGAGGAGTCTTATCCGCTATTGTAGGCATCTTATTTGCAGACTACTATCTTCTTCGGCGCCGTCGAGTCCATGTTCATGATCTCTATCAGGAGGAAGGTCAGTTTAGATATTTACATGGCTTTAACCTAGCTGGATTTATTTCTTGGATTCTTGGCGGAGGGAGTGCTTTCTTTTTTCCTAACTATTCATTTATCATTGGCTTTTTTGTGGGCTGTACTAGCTACTATCTATTAGCAAAATATTGGTGGTTCCAACAATATAAGCAAGCCGAAATGGAAGACCCTGATGATGCTAAGTACTTAGGAATCACGGTCGGCAGGTTTTGGAAGATTGCAGATGCAGAGACCTTAGAGGGAGCGGCAGACATAGAGTCAAAACAAACCTAATAGAATAGGGATGGGGGAACAGGATGTCAGCGTATAAAGAATTTTTAGCAGAAAAGGAAAAGATCGATCGTTTGGTTTCTAGTGGCTATCAGATTAAAGGGGTAAAGGAAGATTTAAGTGGAGCTTTGCTAGAGTTTGAACGGGGGAATCAGGCACTGGATAAGGAGAAAAGCGTGAAAGAAGGTAGAGAAGAAGAAGCAAAAGAGTGAGCAAAAAGTGTACCTACAGATTCTTACGGCGGATGCTAGGAAATATTTTTCTTCCCTGATCATTAGGCAGCGGCGACAAGATAAAGCAGATTATTAAGAAGGGACGGATCAGGAAGCATTGGATCAGCAAACACTGGATAGATAGGAAACCAATCCTGCCAAAAAGGGGGCATTGTAAGATGAATCATAACGCAGGCTACGTGTTAAAAAACTATATTCATGGACAGTGGGTCGAATCTAGCGGCATAGCTAGTATAGAAGTACCTAATCCAGCTACAGGTGAGGTACTGGCTCGTGTTCCTCTATCTCCTGCACAAGATGTGGATGAGGCAGTCAAATCAGCTAGTGAAGCTTTTTTAACGTGGAAAAACACGCCCGTACCCAAACGTGCTCGTATCTTGTTCACTTATCATCATCTACTAACCGAGCAGCATGAAGCTCTTGCTCAGCTCATCGTTCAAGAGAACGGGAAAGCATATAAAGAAGCGTATGGTGAAGTGCAACGCGGGATTGAATGTGTTGAATTTGCAGCAGGGGCTCCTAGCTTACTTATGGGGGAGTCACTTTCAGGAATTGCAGAAGAAATGGATTCTGAGATGTTTCGTTATCCATTAGGAGTTATTGGCGGCATTACTCCTTTTAACTTTCCGATGATGGTCCCCCTCTGGATGTTTCCCTTAGCTGTCGCCTGTGGAAATACCTTTGTTCTGAAGCCATCTGAAAGAACGCCACTGCTTGCCAGTCGGTTAGCAGAGCTCTTTACCGAAGCAGGTGCTCCAGCAGGTGTTCTAAATATCGTTCATGGGGCACACGATGTGGTCAACCGCTTAGTGGAGCATGAGCAGATTAAGGCAATTTCCTTTGTCGGTTCTCAGCCTGTGGCTCACTATGTATATAGCCGTGCCGCTGCACAGGGGAAGAGAGTGCAAGCCTTAGCAGGTGCTAAAAATCATCATTTTGTCATGCCAGATGCCGACATGGAGAAAGCCGTTCAGCATATTATTACGTCTGCTTATGGGAGTGCAGGTCAGCGGTGTATGGCTTGCAGTGCGGTGGTACTCATCGGTGGAGGAGATGAATTTGTTCATGCCTTAAAAGAAAAAGCAGATCAATTACTAATTGGCAACGGATTAGATGATGAGGTACTGCTTACCCCTGTTATTAGAGCCTCTCACCGAGCGAAGGTACTCGAATATATCGAGCTTGGAATCGAAGAAGGAGCCACCTTGGTTCGGGATGGACGCAAGGAAATGGATCTGCATCCTAAGGGGAATTTTCTAGGTCCCACGATTTTCGATCATGTTACCCCAGAGATGACGATTGCCCAAGAAGAAATTTTTGCTCCTGTTCTCAGCTTGCTTCGCGCGAAGGATTTGGAGGAAGGCTTACAGTTTCTTAGAAAATCCCGGTTCGGCAATGGGGCTAGCATCTATACCAAGGACGCTAAAGTGATTCGTACCTTTCGAGAAGAATCAGATGCAGGAATGCTTGGTATTAACGTAGGAGTTCCAGCGACAATGGCGTTTTTTCCTTTCTCAGGATGGAAGGACTCCTTTTATGGCGATCTGCATGTTAATGGGAAGGACGGAGTCAACTTCTATACTCGTAAAAAAATGATCACCTCCAGATTCGATTTCTAAAAAAGATGTACCAGACCCGTTCATGGTCTGGTACATCGTATTTGCTTCTATGAATCTATGAAGAAGTAAGATTGAAAGTTAGAAGATGAAAAGAGGGAGTAGATAAGATGGAAGAAAAGAACTCTTACCATGAGCTTCTTGCTAAGGATGATCAATATCTGTGGCATTCGATGAAACCCTATCATCCAGAGGCGACGATCATTGCTCAGAAAGCAGAGGGATCTTGGGTTACAGACAGGAATGGAAATAAATATTTGGATGCCATGTCCGGCTTATGGTGTGTCAATGTAGGATATGGAAGGACGGAGCTTGCCGAGGCAGCTTATGACCAACTCAAGGAATTAGCTTTCTTTCCCTTAACGCAAAGCCATTTCCCTGCGATTAAATTAGCTGAAAAACTAAATGATTGGCTAGAGGGAGAGTATGTTATTTTCTTTTCCAATAGTGGATCGGAGGCTAATGAAGTAGCCTTTAAGATCGTTCGGCAATACCATCAACAACAAGGAGATCATCAGCGCTTTAAATTTATTTCGAGGTATAGAGCCTATCATGGCAACTCAATGGGAGCGCTCGCTGCCACCGGTCAAGCACAGCGCAAATACAAATACGAGCCCCTTGCCCCTGGTTTTATTCATGTAGCTCCTCCAGATTCCTATCGTTCACCAGAACAGCCAGATTGCCTCCCACATGAATTGTCATCTGTGCAGGAAATTGATCGTGTTATGACGTGGGAGCTGAGCGAAACCATAGCGGGAATGATTATGGAGCCCATCATCACGGGAGGAGGGGTGCTTGTTCCCCCCGAAGGGTATATGCAAGGGGTTCACGAGGTGTGTCAAAAACATGGAGCTTTGCTCATTGTTGATGAGGTCATTTGTGGTTTTGGCAGAACAGGTAAGCCCTTTGGATTTATGAATTATGGTATCAAGCCAGATATTGTAACTATGGCAAAAGGGATTACCAGCGCTATCTACCCTTATCCGCTACGGCTGTTCGAAAGGATATCTATGAAGCCTTCAAAGGATCAGAGGAATACGATTATTTCCGTCATGTCAATACCTTTGGCGGTAGTCCTGCGGCATGTGCATTGGCTCTTAAAAATCTAGAAATTATGGAGAACGAAAATCTCTGCGAACGATCTCAAGAGGTAGGAGGGAAGTTAATACATGAATTAACGCTAGCGCTTCAAAGTCATCCCTATGTCGGAGATGTGCGGGGGAAAGGGCTTTTGATCGGTATCGAATTAGTGAAGGATCAGTCAACCAAGGAACCTTTAGATGTACAGATCGTGAATCAAGTCATTGGACTTTGTAAGCAAAAGGGTCTTCTAATTGGTAAAAATGGAGCCACAGTAGCCGGATTTAATAACGTCTTAACCATTGCTCCTCCATTAAATATAGAAGAAACAGATGTAGCCTTTATTGTGGAGAAGGTTGAGGCAGCATTGGGCGAGGTGGTAGAGAGTAAAGTGTAAGTTATTTATTAATGGACAGACAAGGACGAAGCTGTGCTCACATAGACTAGTAGTAATCTGCTTATCGGAGGTGACAGCTTTGCCCGGAATACTTACAACCATCGCTTATTTTATTAAGGAATTGATGGTTTTTGTCTCCTATGTAAAAAATAATGCTTTTCCTCAACCGTTAAATGAAACGGACGAAGAAATGTATCTGAACAGGCTTCAGGAAGGAGACCAAGATGCAAGAAATACTCTTATTGAGCATAACCTTAGACTCGTCGCACATATTACCAAAAAGTTTGAAAATACAGGAGAAGATACCGAAGACCTTATTTCCATTGGTACGATTGGCTTAATCAAAGGAGTAGAAAGCTATTCACCGAACAAAGGAACAAAACTGGCGACATATGCTGCTCGTTGTATAGAAAATGAAATTCTAATGCATCTGCGCTCCTTAAAGAAAACGAAAAAAGATGTTTCCCTGCACGATCCAATAGGGACGGACAAAGAAGGGAATGAGATCTCGTTGATCGACGTTCTTAAGGCAGAGATGGATGATGTCATCGATCTTGTCCAGCTCCAAATGGAAAAGAACAAAATCTATGAGCACATCCATGTGTTAGATGAAAGAGAAAAAGAAGTGATTATAGGTCGTTTTGGACTTGATTTAGAAAAAGAAAGAACGCAGAGGGAAATAGCCAAGGAGTTAGGCATCTCTAGATCCTACGTTTCTAGAATTGAAAAAAGAGCCCTGATGAAGCTGTTTCATGAATTTTATAAAGTAAAGCAGGGGAGAAAGTAGAATCGAAGGGAAGAAATGAAGAAGGGGGAGGTAGATATCCCTTCAAAAATTTAGTCTAGGTTTGGGCTGTATCTCAGAGGGGATGCAGCTTTTTTAGTATTGGTGGAAATGAAACAAGATATGATCACTAGCGTTGCATAAAAATAGAAAAAAATCTATTTTAGGACAAAAGAAAGAAATAGGAATATACCGATAGAATATTAGAAGGTAACAAAACTAAAGGAGAGTGGATATCATGTTATACTTATTGTGCTTAATACCGCCAGTCGCTGTGCTTCTAACAGGAAGACCTATCCAAGCCTTGCTAAATTTCTTTTTGACCTTGTTGTTTTACTTACCAGGAGTTATACACGCAATCCTCGTGGTTAACGAACACAAAGCAGATAAGAGAATGAAGAAGCAAGTTAAGCTTATGGCAAAAGAACAAGCTAAGATAAATAATTAAGCTGCTCAATGATGAGTGGCTTTTTTTAATGGATGCCTTTTAAGATAATCCTCTCTATCTATCATTCAATTGGTGGCTCAGGGTACCCAAATATTTGATGTACTATAAAAAATGCGAAACTAAAATACCAGTACTAGGTATAATATAATTACTCTTCATAAAAAGGTTAAAACAAAAAAAACGGAGAATTTGCAATGAGATTATCTTTTTAATTGTTACTAGTATTATTGTTAGTAGGGTGCTTTACTTTATAAAAAATTCAAGATGCAGAGGCGATATCTCTTGATAATACAGAAACATGAAAGTAGTATCAACGAATTCTATCTAGATGAACCTGAAAATTACCTATTATGTAATTATGTTTAATTTAGACGAAAATATAAAAATGGAATTATTGTAATGATAGAGTTTCTAAGTGGTTTTTATAGATGATTAGTTGGTAGTGCTATAAATAACACTGGAGGTATTAGAAATGAGAAAAATGCTCTTTATTATTTTTATAATTCTTGCTGTTTCAGGTTGCTCAGCAAGCGAAATAAAGTTGGATTATAAAGGGTATATCATTGATATTTTGGAATTAGAAGAATCTATGGTCTATCAAATAATGTGGGGGATTTCTGAGGACGATGTGAAAACAAAAACAGCAGGAGATTTAAACGAATACAATTCTCATAGATTTATAATGGTACAATTTGATGAAAATAACAAAAAGGAAGATAGTTTCAAGATAGGAGATAGAGTCAGTGTTCAAGTAGTGGAAGTTCAACCTCATCTTTATAAGCTTAAAAAAATAGAACTAGATAAAAGTGATGAGCAATAAAACTCGAATAAATATCGTTTTTTTATTTGGTAAACCAATCTTTTACAAAGAGGTATTAATCAATTTTTTTGATTCTAGATCAGAATATGCCAATAATGTTGAATTGGCAATGCAGGAGATATTAAACCGAAATTTAAATTAGGTGTACAATTTGTTGGTTCCGTTATCAATGTTTTGTTAGATTCATAATTGACTATTCAAACATCGGATTAAAAATTGCAGAATATCTGAATTCGATTGACAAGAATCCAAATAATGAGTATGTTGATTTCTGGTGAAAAAAACTGGCTGGGTAGTCTTGTTACTGTGGGCATTTATCTCAAGAGGGCTGATTAGGCAGGTGATTTACAACCTATCGAACAAGAGGTTATTTTGTCGAAAAATATATATATTTCGGACAACGAATATAGTAAAATGTAATCAGATTGCACCTTTTGAAAAGCAATAGTACATACACATGGTGGGGGTTAATTGTTATTATGCTAGATAACGCATTGTATATCTTTTTGTCAGCTTTAGAAAGTATTGCATTGTTAGTGTTTATGTTCACTATATTTAGATTTAACCCATTTAGTTATTCATTACAAATCGTTTTCTTTAGTTTCTTCTCAGCTTTATTGTCGTTTGTACTTAAAACTGAATTTCAGATAGAGCAATATCTGATTCCTTTAATGCTTTTGCCCTTTCTCATTATTTACCTATTCTCCACGCTAAATATATCGATTCTTTATTCTATTATAGTGACTGGAATTAGTTTTATTTCATTTGCCCTATGTCAATCGATACTAGTGAGCATTCTTGATTTAATAGGTGTAATATCGATTGGGAAACTTCATTTAATATCAATTGATATGTTTATCAATTTCTCTACTACGTTTATATTTTTCATGTTAATAAGCCACTTTTTATATTATAAAGGGTATGGTTTTACGTTTGATATGAATAAGTTTAAGTTTAAAGGTGAAGAAATAATCATACTTACTCTATTATTTTTTTCAACGGTAGTACTTTTAATCTCTCTTTATATCAATAATTCTTGGTTAGCGATTGTCCTTTTATTTATTCCAGCCGCCTTTCTTATTTATTTCAGCATTAAGAAGGAGATGAGAGATATTTGATTTCTAATTTAGCTGAAAAAATTGCGGTTTATATAAAAGAGCAGAGTGATCATGAAGCCAGCATTGCAGTTCTAAAAAATGCATTAGAGAAAATAATAAATGCCGTTTCTATAGTATTCTTAGGAATAATGTCAGGAGCTTTATTTGGACAGTTGACAGAGGTTTTGATTGTGCTGATGGCGTTTGCCACTCTTAGATTTTTTTCTGGAGGTTACCATTTTAAATCAGGAATAATCTGTGTTATCGCATCTGTAGGAGTAGCGAATGTCATTCCTTTTTCAGGTATGTATATGGAAGGCGATATTGTATGCATTATTACCATATTCAATTTATTATTAGTTGCTATGTATGCTCCATCCCGAATAGAAGATACAAGCAATGTTTCGGAGAAACATTATCCAATATTTAAAATAATTTCCATTTTAATAGTGAGTTTCAACTTTGTTACTCATTCTGCTTTGATTGCGGTTACATTTTTTATCCAAGCAATCTCTTTGATTGAACGAACAAGGGGGTGAACATCATGAAAAAAGAGTATTTTATTTGGTCGCAGTGTTCTTAACTACTTTTGCAACCTTTGTTCCCTCAGTTTCAGCTAGTTGGGTATGGAGTAATGATCCAGGTCTGCCCGAGGAATTAAAACGCAAGTAAATTCGGAGGATAAACATGGATGTAATGATTCCAGTGATAAAAAAAACTAAAGATGGTGAAGAAGTAGTTTTAATCCCATTTAAAGATTTTAGTTCTGTATTTACAGACCCTCATAATAAAAACAATCAAATCTGCATTTACAATCGTGAAACCTATCTAGTACCCAGCACGATGAATCACTGGTCAATTATATTAGAACAATTCACAGGATTAAAGGTAGATAGAGGAGTAGTTGTAAATAAAGATAAAATCATAGACTATGACGAAAAAAGAGATCACGTTATACTTGAAGATCACTCTGAATATTTCGTCGCTTTGCCATACAGAAAAACAATTAAGAGTATAAAGCAACAAAAAAAGCGCCCTAAATAAGGGTGCTTTTTAATTTTTTCGTTTTAGCATGAAAGTATATAATGTCAAGAAGTTTTTGTCATGACGAAAACACGAAAGTCTTTTGCAGATTTCGACAAAAAAATCCATTGTTAGTATGATATAAAAATGAATATAGAAGAAAGGTGGTAGTTATGTTCTTTCTTGTCGAATTTATAAGGAGTTAGAAGAAATACCTTCTTAACGTATCTTCAAGATTTCTTCGGAGGAGAACTTAAAGCTTATTGCGAATATATCATCTTCTAATTCATAGATCATTTTATAATTTAAGTTACTTTTAAAACAAAGAGGTATATATATGGATAAGAAACTAGCATTAGAATATCTGAACTCAGCAGTCGATACAAAAATAAAAATACTTAGAGATAATCAAGAAGCTGTGGGTTTATATAAAGAGTTTAGAGATGCATTAGAGAAAATCAGTGTCAAGGATGAAGAAACCAAGAGAGCTTTAAGCAGAATGGAAGATATGTTTATTTTAAACTCTGTGCTTTTAATCGATAGCAGCTATAGAGAGGGATTTGCTGATGGCTATAGAACAGGTAAGAATTTAGAAGTGAAAACCCACCTTGACCGGAAGGACGTGTAGGTGGGTTTTTAAAAATATACTCTTCAAGGGCTTCAAAATTAATGGACTTTGCTTGGTATTTTCCATCTTGAAAAATATAGGTGATCTTAATATCTCCTAGAGGTCCTGTCGTGTCAAAAAAATATAGCAACACTTGCTGGTAAAGTGGGGTGGATTTGCATTTTAGATGGTCAACCTGGTACATGGAAAGCATTTGGCGCAATCGAAGAATAATGTTGAAGTTCCAATTTAATAGACTAAGCCCCCCTAGTAAAAATGAAAAAATCCCCTAAATAGGTAAGAGCTATCCATAAAAGGATAGCTCTTTTTTATTGCCTACACTTGAAAATGAAAATCAATATCATTTATGTTGACATGGATAAAATGACTGGCATATAATCTATTTGAAAATGATAATCTTTATCAATTGGAGGGTGTCAATGAAATTTGTTGCTAGATACATAAGAAATGCATATTTTTGTGTAAATATTTTACTGGTCATTGCTTTATTAGTTGGTTGCTCAACTGCAAGTCTGACTCAAAACAATGTCAGTGAGGGAGAAGATCAACAAGGACAAAAGCAGGAAAATAGTTCCCCGCAAGGAGTGGAGGAAGGGATTACTATTATTGACCATGCACAACGAGAAGTGTTTTTTCAATCTTCTCCTAAGAGAATCGTTTCTTTACTGCCAGGTGATATGGAAATTATTGATGCTCTTGGTGGTGAGATTATAGGACGTCCGAGTGTAAGAGGCGAAGGGCAAGAGCTACCTGAAAGATTGGCAAGCGCTATCCAAGTTGGTAGCCCTCATGAAGTAGATTTTGAAAAGATTCTAAGTTTAAAGCCAGATTTAGTGATTGGTCATGCAGGGCTTAACATGAAGGATGTGGGAACAGCCGAATACCTAGGACTTAATATGCTGTTAACAAATAGCAATAGCTACGAAAAAATCATTCAGGTGATTGACATGTACGGTCAGCTTTTAGAGCGTACTACAGAGGCTAAGGCGTTGATCCAAAGCATTGAGGATAGGAAAGAGGCTTTACAGCAAGGTTCAGCAAGGCAAGAAGTCAAGGTACTGATGGTTTATGGAACGGTGGATACGTTCATGGCAGCTCTTCCCACTTCACTAGCAGGTAACCTTCTAGAGCAGGTGGGAGGTAAGAATATTGCCAGCGACCTTGCAGGTCTTGAACAGTATCCTGATTATGCTCATTTAAGTATGGAAAGAGTGATCGAAGCGAATCCTGAAGTGATTTATTTTATTACTCATGGCGACCCGCAAGCGGTGAAAGAAAAGTTTGAAACGGAGTTAAAAAGCAATCCAGCATGGCACAAGGTGAAGGCATTAGAGAAGGATCAACTTATTTTTCTCCCACATGAATTATTCGGATCTAATCCAGGTCTTAAAGTCATAGAGGCAATGGAATTTTTGAAGGAAAGCCTAGATCGAGCAGGTGAATAGACAAATGAATGATCCTAGGTCATCTAAGAGAAACGTAAGCTTCATCATTGGGATATTCCTCACGATAACTGCCTTGGTTTATGGCTTGATCGAAGGGTCAGTCCCCATTTCGATTCGGGAAATTTGGAATGTCTTATTCTATCATTCGGATGGTTTTGCTAGCCAAATTATCTGGGACTTAAGATTGCCTAGGGTATTAACAGGAGCACTTGTAGGAATCTGTCTAGCCTTATCTGGAGCGTTATTACAGGGAGTTATGAGGAATCCATTAGCAGACCCCGGAATCATTGGTGTTTCTGCTGGAGCAGGATTCGTAGCGGTACTAATGATGATTGTGTTCCCTCAGTTTATTCAGTTTCTCCCATTAGGAGCTTTTTTAGGAGCGCTGATTACGACCCTTATCATCTATTTGGTGGCATGGGAAGGGGGAGTATCTCCCCATCGTATGATTTTAGCAGGGGTTGCTATTAATTCACTTTTAGGAGCGGCAATGTCTACGATCATGATTTTATATAGTGATCGAGTACAGGCGGTCTTACCCTGGTTAGTAGGGGGGCTTAGCGGGAGAAGCTGGCCTCATTTCTCTATCATTTGGCCCTATGCTCTGGTTGGCATCATCCTATCTTTTTTTATCATAAAACATGCGAATATTCTGGTATTAGGAGATGAGGTAGCTAAATTACTAGGGAATCAGGTGGAGAGAAGCCGGATATTTATTATTTTATTGGCTACATTTTTAGCAGGAGCGGCTGTGAGTGTTGCTGGATTAATTGGTTTTGTAGGTTTGATTGTGCCACATATTGCACGAATGATTGTCGGCAACGATTACCGGTATCTTTTACCTATCTCAGCTCTAGGTGGGGCTTTTCTTGTGGTGATGGCGGATACCATTGCCAGAGCGTGGTTTGACCCTATCGAGCTTCCAGTGGGAATATTACTAGCCTTAATGGGAGCTCCATTCTTTCTCTATCTTTTAAAAGGAGGATTAACGAAATGGAGGGTATCCTAAAGGCAGAGCATTTGTCATATGGCTATACTGATTCCTATCTCATCAAGGATTTATCGCTTCAATTTAACAGAGGAGAAATGGTGAGTGTCATAGGTCCTAATGGTTCTGGAAAGTCTACATTTCTAAGATTACTAACAAGGCTATTAAAACCAGAAGACGGTACAGTGTATCTGGAGGGGCAGGACATGAAGCAATGGAAAAATAAAGAGGTGGCTCAAAAAATGACAATGCTGCCCCAGGTTCATGACCATAAGCTTGATCTTACCGTTCGTGATCTAGTGCAGCATGGTCGCTACTCTTATTTAAAATGGTATCAGGATTACGGGAAGGATCAATCCAGTCATATTGATTGGGCACTTTCTGTGACACAGCTCGTTTCCTTTCAGCACCGACCGCTTCACACTTTATCTGGTGGAGAAAGACAGAGGGCCTGGATTGCTATGTGTATTGCCCAAAAACCTACCATTTTAATCCTAGATGAGCCGACGAGTTATCTCGATATCTCTCATCAATTAGAAGTACTAGAATTATTAACTGAATTAAATCAAACCCTTGGCATCACCATTATTATGGTTTTGCACGATGTCAATCAGGCAGCGAGATATAGCGATCGAATCATCGCGATGAAACAGGGAAAGGTGGTGAGGCAAGGGATTCCGAAAGAGGTTTATGATTGTCAATTTTTCAGAGACGTTTTTTCAATTGAAGCGAAGGTCCATTTGGATGGGGATACACCCATATGTTCTCCATGTGGCTTAGTGCGAAGTACAACTTAAATTATGAATGGAGGAAAAACAATGTTTGTCATCTCAAACACAATAAAGGTTAAGAAAGGGACAGGTGATCAATTCATCTCTCGCTTTGGGCGCTTAAGCGGTGTAGAACAAACGCCAGGTTTTATTACGGTTCATTTATTACAAACAAGAGGGACAGAGGAATATGATGAATTTGTCATCTGGTCCAAATGGGAATCAAAAGAAAGTCATGATGAATGGACAAAAACGGAATCCTTCCGTCAATCTCACAGTGGTCCACGCTCAAATGATATCATCGATTTTAAGGTTTCCTTTTATGACGTCATCGGTGAAACACCTTCAAGAGGAATGAAGATATCATGATTCGTGTTCTCTTAATGTCTTATGGTGCTCCACAAAATATAGATGATCTAGAGAATTTTTTTAGCCATATTCTACAAGGCAGAACTCCTTCTTTAGAGCAACTCGAACCCCTGAGAGAGCAGTACCGATTATTAGGTACCAATGACCCTTTGAGTGCGGTTACAGCAAGGCAGGCAGAAGTCTTACAAGTCCTGCTTCAGCCTTCCTTTTCGCAGGAGCTCCGAGTAGGAGCGACGTATAAGTATTCTCAGCCTTTTATTAAAGAGGAAGTACAGCAATGTATACAAGATAAGGCTTCATACATCGTGGTATTACCCATGCTTCCTTTATACTCACATTCCGGTGTAGGACAGTATTTGCAGACAGTGAATGAAGCATTGGGAGATCAAGCTACAATCTCTACACTAGATATCACTTCATGGCATTTGCACCCTAAGTTTGTTTCGGTATTAGTAAAAAGGGTGAAGCAAGCATTAGATTGGTTATCTGATTCGGTGCAAGAGAATAGCACAGTGATTTTCACCACACATAGCTTACCAGGTACACCAGAAAAACATCCAGAATATACGACTCAATTCGTAGCTTTAGCTGAAAAAATAGCCCAAGAATTGCAGCTTTCAAGCTGGAGAATAGCTTATCGTAGTGCCAGAAACAAGCAAGGCTGGTTAGAGCCAGAGCTTAAGGAGGTTATACGAGAGGAGGCGCAAGCTGGAAAGAAAGGAATCGTGACTTGTGATTTGCTCTCGATTACAGCTAACATCGAAGTGATTCACGAGTTAGGAACAGAGTGTATGGAGCTGACACACGAGCTAGGGCTAGAATATGTACACACTGAATTCTTGAATGATAGTGCTGATTTTATGCTGGCATTAGCGGACATAGTCCTGGAAAACCTACATGCCTTGAGGAAGGAAGAAGATGAAACATGAGAAGGATCGTAGTCTGTTCGTTAGTTCTAGTTACTCTTCTAGCGCTGATGCTATACGTTTCTATTGATGTTGAGGCTACAAATGCACTCGCAGATGGCAAGTATACCATAAGCTATACGATAGTAAAGGCGGATAATGATTCAGCATCGATCGCGAATGATTATTTTCAGAAGCCGGCTACTTTAGTAGTTCAGAAAGGGCAAATGACAGCCCAGATTACGCTTAATCAAAGTGAGTGGATTAAGAGTCTTGAAGTGAAAAATCAGGAGAGCTATACAGATGCTAAAGTTATAAGTAGAAATGAGAGTCAGAATACAAGAGTGGTTCAATTTCAAGTGAATGATTTATCTCAGCCACTTTTTTCTAAGATGCATGTTTTGATTAAAGAGCATAACTATGATCATCATCATACCGTGAGATTTCGTTTTGATCAGAGTAGTCTAGTAGAAGTGAAAAGCACGCCTGTCTCTTCTTCAACTCCCAAAAAAGCGCAAACAAAAAATCAAGAAACAGTGAGTGCAAGTAAGGGAACAACGGTTCAGCAAGTGCCAAATCCTAAAACAGGAGATGAAACAAATCTGACTTTAATCTTAGGACTATTCATTGTATCTCTCCTCTTATTGAGGATCAGTTTTGGTTTTGTACGACAAAAGCGAAGATAAAGTAGATTTCCTAGCAGATGGAGTTTTAACTCTACCTGATGGGTTAGAACGAGATTACACAGTAAAGGAGAACTGAAATTGAAAGCAGAGAGAAAGAAAATAGGTTCATTGTTGTCTATCCTTTTTATATTATTTTATGCCATACTTTCCCCCTTTGTTCAAAGTGTGGAAGCGACCACTTCATTAGGAGATGGAGAGTATTCTATTGATATTAAAGTGCTTCAAGCTACTAATGATCAAGTATCTTATATGGATCAACACCTACAGAAGCCAGCAGTGTTAAAAGTGCTAGAAGGTCGCAACTACCTCTCCTTCAGCTTGAAGGATACGGAAGATATGACGGGATTTGAGCTTCAAAAAGAAAATGGTGAATGGCTGCAACTAACCTCAGAATATGTGGTCACAAATTTTGAAGTTCAGTCATTATCTGCCCTTATTCCAGCCAAGGTACACGTCCATGTACCGGGAGTTTATGCGGCTACTCATGATGTGCGAATTGCCTTAGACCAACCAGTGCAAGTTCCTGCTGAGCCAGAAGCTCCTGTAGAACCAGAAACACCTGTCACACCTACGATAGAAGATGGTAAGTATACCATTAATATGTGGGCAATGCGACTGGATAATGAAAATGTATCAAGTGCAGATCAGGATTTAGTCAAGCCAGCCAAACTAGAAGTCAGTAATGGAAAGATCTTTGCTTATATCACCATGACACGAGCAAATCTACTCTTTGATTTTGGAATTCCTTATATAGATGCTGAGAATCTTCCAAAAGTTCATTTGGCTGAAGTGGTTGCTGAGGATCTAGAAGGAGAAGTCAAAACAAGAACATACAAAATTGAAGTTCCTACGCTTGAAAACCCGTTTACAGTTCAAACGAGCGTAGACAGAGGGAGGATGGGAACAGGAACCGTTCAATTTCGATTGGTCTTTCTCCAGGATTCCTTGCAAAAGATAGAGTCTACGGACCCCGTTGTTCCACCGTCAGAGCCTGAAAACAATGTCATTGATATCCCTGCTCAATTTAAAGCTACAGCATCAGGAAATCAAGTGACTCTTCAATGGGCTGCTGTTGTTGGAGCCACTTATGAAATAAGCCGAACCTTGAATGGAAGCGAAAGCATCATTTCCAACATAACAGGGACTTCCTATGTAGATACGGTGCATTTCAATACAAGTTATACATATAAAATCAGAGCGGTAAAAAACAATCATCACTCTCTTTGGTCCGAGGGTGTTTCGGTGACAACAGGTGCGAATTCAAATCCAACCCCGAATCCAAATCCAGAGCTTCCTGATGAAAAACGAAAAGACGGAGAATATTCTATTGATTTCACGGTCAAAAAGGACAATTCAAGCGAAAGGTCAGTCATGGCGGAGTATGTTGTAAGTCCTGCTAAATTAACCGTAAAGAATGGAAAATCTTATGTAGCCATTACAGTAAAAAATAGTAGCTGGGTTACAGCGTTTCAAGTCAATTCGAACGGAAGTGGAGTAACGGTAGTAAGCACAGACAGAACGGCAGATTCACGAGTCATTCAATTTGAGGTGCTGGACTTAAGTAAAAAAGTAGATGTATACACTGAAGCGAAGGTTCCTGAAATCAATTACTCAGGAAAATATAATGTACAATTACAATTTGATGTAGGGAGTATTCGATCTGGATATGTGTCTACCCCAGTTACCTCACAGCCGAGCCCTGTAGCAGCCCCTAAGGAGACCTTGATTACAGTAAGCGATGGGGGAACGGTAGAGTTTAGCGGGGCAGTCATTCACTTTCCACAAAATGCTTTTACCAGCAATTTTAATGTGAAGGTCGAAAAGGTTACTAATCCCTCTCAACTGCCACTTGCTGATAAAACAAAATTAGCGAGTGATGTCTTTGAAATCACGAAAGATAAGACAGGTTCATTTGAAAAACAAGTAACCATCACCCTTCCCTTTGATGGAACCAAAGTAGATCTCGAAAAATATGAACTTAGTATCTATTGGTTTGATGAGCAGAAAAAAGAATGGATTGAACTAGATAATGTAAAGGTAGATGCTTCTACAGGAAAAGTGAGTGGAGATGTTGATCATTTTACGAAGTTTGCTATCATTGCCAAAGAGAAGCAACAGGAGAAAAGGAAAGAAGAGAATAAAGAAAAAGAGAGTGTAACAGAGGAGAAAAAGGAGCAAGCACGACCCATTCAGGATAGGAAGCTAGTTCATTTTTCTGACATAGAAGGACACTGGGCAGAAGAGAGTATTAAGACATTAGCCTCTCTTGGAGCGATTCAAGGTTATCCAGATGGAACATTTAAACCAAGTAACCAAATGACTCGTGCTGAATTTATCACTGTTGTGGTACGTGCTTTTCATTTAGAAGAGAGAACAGGAAAAAGCTTCTCTGATACGACCAATCATTGGGCTAAACATGCGGTGGAAACAGCCTATGCTCATGGGCTCATTCAAGGATATGATGAAAATCATTTCGGTCCTAATGATGCCATTTCACGTGAACAAATGGCAGTGATTCTTGTTCGAGCAGCTAAATTAGCTGAGAAAGAACAAGGAAAAACAGCCTATACCGATCAGCATAAAATTTCATCATGGGCGAGCTCTGCTGTCCAAATAGCAACAGGTCATGGGGTCATCACTGGTTATCCAGATGGAAGCTTCAAGCCTAAAAATAAAGCAACTAGAGCAGAAGCGGTAACCATGATTGTCAGAACACTAAAGTAATACTGGTTTGTCTAGCAAACACATTCCGTCCTCTATCCTAAGGGGACGGAAAAAAGAAAATAGAGGCTTTCAAGGAGAGAAAAAAATGCGAAAGATAAAGTCAATTGTGATCGTAACAGGAATCTGTATTCTGCTATGGATGAGTTTGGTGAGTGTTCAAGCCTCAGATTCATTGTCTGATGGTAACTACAGCGTATCGTTCACCATCTTAAAAGCGAATAGCTCGGAACCATCCATGATGAATGATTATGTCACAAACGAAGGAACATTAACCATTGAGAATGGCAAAAAATATATGACCTTTACACTTACAGAGAGCGCAGCAATTACGGGTTTTAAAGTAGATCAAAACGGTACCTTAGTCGATACAAAAATACTGAACTCTAACCCAGCTAAGAACACAAGAGAGGTACAATTCGAAATAAACAATTTAGCAGTCCCTCAAAAAGCCTGGGTAAGTATCTATATGAATTTACCTGGGTTTACCTATGATTCTAGCTATGATATTCAAATTGCCTATGATGTTTCTAGCATTATGCCGTTGACAGAAGCAAAAGCAGAAGAAGAAGAAAAGAAAGCCTCCGACGTTAAGAAGAAGCAGATTGTGATTTATCTAAATAGCAAAAATGCTTGGACGAACGGAAAAGCGACTGTATTAACAGAGGCTCCTTATACCAAAGATCAGCGGACCTTAGTCCCCCTCCGTTTTATTAGTGAGAATCTAGGTGCGAAAGTAAATTGGGACAGCTCCACTCGAACCATTACGGTTTCTTTAGAAGGGAAAACCATCTCTCTTCAGGAGGGAAGTAAACAGGTTACAGTGAACGGGGTCAATCATACTATTGAAGCAGCCCCCGAAATCAAGAACGGAGCAACCTTTGTTCCCTTGCGTTTTATTTCCGAGCAACTTGGTGTTCAAGTGGAGTGGAATGCCACTGATCGTAGCATTACGATGACAAAATAGAGGATCGTGAACAGGATGAAAAAAATAATGATCGGCTGCACGCTACTCTTATTGTTCTATGTGGGACTCATCGGCTGTTCCGCTTCCAATGAACAATCCGTTACAAAGAGCAATGAGAATTCATCTCCCATAGAGTCTGAGGGAATAGTAGATTCAGAGCATGAAGAAGAATATCGGATCATTTCTACTACCGTGGCACTAACAGAAATACTGGATGCCTTAGAGCTCAATCTAGTGGGGATACCAACGAGCTATAAGGAATTACCTGAGCGTTATAAGGGAGTAACCGAAATAGGGAACACGAAAACACCAGATATGGAGATGGTGCGCTGGCTCCAACCGACTGATATCCTTGCGGTTTCGACATTGGAATATGAACTGAAACCACTCTTTGAAGAGGTGGGGATAGCAGCCACGTTTATTAATCTTGAAACACTTGATGGAATGTTGAATTCGATTCGTGAATTAGGGACCAAGTTTAATCGAACAGAGCAAGCCGATCGTATCATTAACAAGATGAATAAGAAGGTGTCAGATATTCAGCGAGAGGTTGAAGGGAAAGAAGCACCTACAGTTCTTATTCTATTAGGGATTCCGGGAAGTTATTTAGTCGCTACAGAGCATTCCTATATCGGTGATTTAGTCCGAATATGTGGTGGAGTCAATGTGATCCAAGGTGAAAATGTTGAGTACCTCTCTTCTAATACCGAATATCTGCAGCAAGCCAATCCAGATATCATCTTACGAGCGGCTCATGGAATGCCTAAGGAAGTCATCGAGATGTTTGATCGAGAGTTTAAAGTGAATGATATTTGGAAGCATTTTGACGCTGTAAATAATGGCAGGGTGTATGATTTAGATGAGCTGTTCTTTCCGACAACGGGAAATCTAGCAACGACTGAAGCGTTGGATCAGTTAATGGAAATGCTATATGGAGATGTCAAACATGAATAGAAAAATCGTCAGCTTTTTGAGTGTGATCAGTATGCTTATCATGGTTATGATCATTGCAGTGAATACAGGAAGTATTAAAGTTCCTTTGCTGGAACTGTTTCAGGGACTGATGGATGGTACGCATCATGAGGTAGAGATCATTAAGGATTTGCGTTTCCCAAGAATCATTGTGGCTCTTTTTGCAGGGGCGGCTTTAGCCGTATCAGGAGCTCTTTTGCAAGCCGTGATGAAAAATCCATTGGCTGATGCGGGAGTCATTGGAATCTCATCTGGTTCCGCCTTTTTTTCCATTTTACTTGTAACCATCGCTCCTCAACTGTTTTTTTGGATGCCTCTCTTTTCCTTTATTGGAGGGGCTCTTGCCTGTTTTCTTGTTTATACTCTGTCGTGGAAATCGGGTTTGAATCCTCTAAGGCTTATTTTAGTCGGAATAGCTATTAATGCGACGTTTACAGGATTAAATGATTCATTTAATTTTAGGGGGAGTTATTCTGTGACAAGCATTTCTCAAGGGACAACTTCTAGTATCTCCATGAAAACATGGAGTGATGTAGAAGTTCTTGTGACCTATGGATCGATTGGCTTAATTCTTTCCTTTTGTTTAGTATCTTGGTGTAATCTTCTATCTTTACAGGACAAGACAGTCAAGAATCTTGGGCTCCATGTGACGAGAGCTAGAGTCATTATTTCGGCTGTTGCCGTTCTATTAGCAGCCGTTGCAACATCCATTGCTGGAATCATAGCCTTTGTTGGATTATTAATTCCTCATATTGCTAGACAGTTTGTCGGCTCCGACTATCGAGTGCTAATCCCTTTCTCGGCATTATCGGGTGCGCTGTTAATTCTGACTGCCGATACTTTAGGAAGAACCATAGTAGCCCCTAATGAAATCCCGGCTTCTATTATTATGGCTGTTATTGGTGGTCCCTTCTTAATCTACTTGCTTCGAAAGAGTGATCGAATCTATGGAATTTAGAAACATATCCTTTTCCTATAACAAAATAACGGACAATTTAAAAGGGATCAATGGGAAAATAGAGAAGGGCAAAATCACAACAATCATCGGACCTAATGGAAGTGGGAAATCGACTCTATTAGGAGTCCTGTCAAGAAACTACCTGCCATCGAAGGGAGAGGTGATTTTGGATGGCAAGGCTATTCAGCAATATAAGCCCAAAGAATTTGCCCAAAAAATTGCTGTCGTACACCAGCATAATGATGCTCCATCAGATATAACCATCGAGAGATTAGTCAGCTTCGGACGCCTCCCGCACAAGGGGTTCTTTCATTTTCTCCAAGAAGAGGATGAGCAAGCGATACAGTGGGCGTTGACTTGTACCAACCTTCAAGAGAAGAGAACGAAGAGGCTTAGTGAATTATCTGGTGGGGAAAGACAGCGAGTTTGGGTGGCTCTGTCAATTGGTTCAAAAAACCCCCATTCTTTTTTTAGATGAACCAACGACTTATTTGGATATTTATTATCAGCTTGAAATGCTAGAACTGATCAAGTCGTTAAATGTCACACATGGCTTAACCATTGTTATGGTACTCCATGAGATTAATCAAGCAATCCGTTACAGTGATCAGATTCTGGTCATGAAGGAAGGAGAGGTGGTCATGGAAGGAACTCCTAATGAAGTGATCACAGAGAAGATGATGAAATCCATCTATGGTGTAGATGTGGTTGTCAAGGAGGACCCTCTGGCAGGTCTATATGTCCTGCCAATAGGAGTGTAAAACATAAGCAGTGCTTTTCGTGGTAGAAATGAGGGGATACGGTGAAGAGGAAAAATAGTTTAAGGTGGCTAACCCTGTTTTCAATAGGTTTATTTCTTTACTCAAGTGTGAGTTTAGGGGAATTTGTGAAGGAGTCGCTTCATAATAAGAGAACCTTAATGGAAGCGCAGGAACTGTATGGGAAGAGCCAGAATCTATCGTCACTATCTCGTACAGAAAACGAAGAAAATACAGCTAAACCGAATAGCGCTGGACAAGTGGAGAGAACACCTTCACTTATGAGTTTAGTAGAAATCAATGAGGATATCGTTGGGTGGATCAGCTTGGATCAGACTCCAATCCATTATCCAGTTCTACAAACAGTGGATAATGAGTATTATCTAGATAAGGATTACAAGAGGGAGGAATCCAAAGCAGGCAGTATTTTTATGGATTACAGAAATAATATGAGCCAAGCAAATCGACATATTATTCTATATGGTCATCGCATGAAAGATGGTTCGATGTTTGCTAGCTTAACCAACTATCTAGATGAAGACTTTCTTAACATCCAGCCAAGGTTTGTTTTTCACACCTTATCGAAAAGCTATGAGGCACATATTTTTTCTGTCTATGTTACGACAACGGAGTTTTATTACATCCAAACCGATTTCGAGAATGATCAACATTTTTCATTCTTCTTACAAGAGCTTCAGAAGCGCTCTCTCTTTCACCCTGATGTGTCGGTCACTTCTGATGATTTACTATTGACCTTATCTACATGTGATTATACCCTTGATGCTGTGGAAGGAAGGTTGGTAGTACACGCTAAGCTTGTTCCATTTTAAGTGTGTTTATGGTAGCATATATAATAATATGCAAAAAATAGAATTATGAAGTGGTTAGCGAAATAGACTAAGCTACTCACATAACAACAACGATCCCTTGACGACTACTGTCAGGGGATTATTTGTGAAGCAAACTAAATGAGGAGAAAAAAGGGGGTGAATCTCTGCTCTTAAGCAGAGAAGATGATGGTCAAAAAAGTCATGATTTATTTATCATTAGTCATTGTGGTATGTTTCATTTTGTTTCTATTGTTTGCTCCAGCTGTGGTAGAAAAGAGTCTTAATGTGATCAGCGGTAGCTATGAGTATGATCAAGTTTCTGATCAAGCCAAGCTCTTGCATGAGAGATTAATTGTGGCTGATCTACACGCGGACTCCCTTCTTTTTAATCGAAACTTGTTAAAAGAAGAGAGCTATGGTCACGTAGACGTCCCACGACTCATTAAAGGCAATGTGGCTCTTCAGGTATTTACCGTCGTGACGAAGGTTCCAATGGGAAAGAATATTGATCATACAGACGCTCAGGCACTCGATCAAATTACTTTTTTAGCCATGCTCCAGCAGTGGCCAGTCAGCACATGGTTTAGTTTAAAGGAACGAGCTCTCTATCAAGCTAGTAAACTGCATGATTTTGCTCAGAGATCTAATGGTCTTTTGACTGTGATCAGAACTCGAGCAGATTTAGAGCAATACTTAGCGGAAAGAGAAAATAATACAAGTATGACCTCGGGTATCCTAGGATTAGAAGGAGCTCATGCGCTTGAGGGAGAAATTTCAAATGTAGAAGTATTGTTTGAATATGGATATCGAATCATGCTCCAGCCATTTCCATGACAATGAATTAGGGGGATCAGCACATGGAGAAACAAGAGAGGGTTTAAGTGAATTTGGTGAAGAAGTGATTAGGAAGATGGAGGAACTAGGGATCGTTGTCGACTTGGCTCATGCCTCTCCTGAGATGATCGATGATATACTGGCTATCACCATCAAGCCTGTTATCGTTTCTCATACAGGAGTAAAGGGGACCTTTAATAATAACCGTAATCTAAGCGATGAACAGATTGTAAATATTGCGCGTCATGGAGGAGTGATAGGCATTGGCTACTGGGATACGGCAACGGGAGGTCAAGATGTAGAGTCAATTGTGAATGCCATTCATTATGTAGCGGATTTAGTAGGTGTAGAACATGTAGGTCTGGGCTCAGACTTTGATGGAACAACCAATGTCCCCTTTGATACGGCTGGAGTGATTCTACTTACAGAAGCTTTAATAGAAAAAGGATTTTCGGAAGAGGAAATCGGTAAGATTATGGGAGGGAACTTTATAGCCCTCTTAAAAGAAACCTTACCCCAATAACAAAAAGTTTAAACTTCTAAAATATGTATGTTGGCATATGAATATACTTTTTTAAAAGAGGGATAAAATTGAAAAGAACATGTAAACAAAAATTAATATTTTCTCTAATCATCTTTTTCAGCATTGGAATATCACTAGCTTTTTGGGATTATACAAAATACAACTTCGGTCAATTGGGAGATAACATATTACAGCTTGTCTATCGCTT
>NZ_BAMO01000049.1 GCF_000615945.1 Caldalkalibacillus mannanilyticus JCM 10596 | reverse complement strand
ACTGTTAAGACAAGCAGTGCAATGAAGAGTCTGGTGATGATGGCGAAGAGGTCACACACGTTCCCATACCGAACACGACCGTTAAGCTCTTCAGCGCCGATGGTACTTGGGGCTTTGCCCCTGGGAGAGTAGGACGTTGCCAGGCAAATAAAAAAGTGATTCCCTTTATAGGGAGTCACTTTTTTTCTTTTTAACTGAAAAAGTGGAGAACAACTTTTATTATTAAGAAGGATATGAACATAATTCGAAGAATGAAATAGTATGATATTATTTATATAGTGTGTAGAAGATCAACTAAATAAAGGAGAGGTTATGATGAATGCATCGCTGTATATGATTCCAATCAGTAGTTTAAGCTTGTCTAAAGAAAATGATACAATAGGTGATACGCTAAAGACTATGAAGGATGGTTCATTTAAAACATTACCAGTTGTAGATGAATCAAATCATTTTATAGGTGTAATCAATGCTAGTGATCTTTATGAAGCATTCTTTCTGCAAAGTGTATCTAAAGAAGCTTTTCTTACTTCTGAGATAAGACCTTTTGTTAAAAAGGGTATTAAGGTCATACACAAAAATACTGATTTTTTACAAGTTATTTTACAGATGGAAAAAATGGATATTCATTTTTTGCCCTGTGTAGATGACTATAATCGTTTTTTAGGGATCATATCTAGAAATAATATTTTCCAAGCGTTTGAATCCGCATTCGGCTATAACCAAGACGGATACCTCATTGAAGTTATTACAATTGATGCTAAGGGACAGCTGGCTAAATTAGCACAAATTATTACTGAAACAAACTCTAATATCATAAGTATTTTGCAATTTGACCTAACGGTAGCTGGACTTGAGCGGATTATTGTTAAAGTGCAGTCCATAGATATCGATAAATTATTAAATGAGATCTCAGATGCTGGCTTTAGAATAACTCATCACCGCTATGTACCTGCTTTAACAAATGAATAGAAGAAAGTATCTTATCAATGTATAAAAAAAGATAGATAATCAAATATTAAGAATCCACCAATAGAAAATGAACTTTTTTCAGGAGGTGGAGCAAGATGATACTTTGTTCATGGATGGATTTAGGTAAACGAGGTTTTCATCTTCGCTAAAATCTAAACAGAATTGAACAAGGAGGAATTACACATGGCACGAAATAATAACACAAACCAATTATTAGTTCCTGGAGTTCAACAAGCTTTAGATCAAATGAAATATGAAATTGCCTCAGAATTTGGTGTACAACTTGGACCTGACTCCACTTCTCGAGCTAATGGTTCTGTAGGTGGGGAGATAACAAAACGCTTAGTACAATTGGCACAACAGCAAATGAGCGGTCGTTAATCATTTGTCTATAAAAGAAACTCCTTTTTTTGGGAGTTTCTTTTTTTAGATGCAATTTTCAGCAGAAGAGTGACGATTATTCGAATATCTACATATTATTCAATTGTTAGGGAATGTGATATGATATGATGAAAGAATAAACTTTAAAGGAGGAAAAGGACCTATGGACACAAAAATTGAAGATCGCTTACAACGTCCACTTCGTGATATTCGTATCTCTGTTACTGACAAATGTAACTTCAGATGCTCATACTGCATGCCTGCTGAGATCTTTGGTCCTGATTACCCTTTCTTGCCTCAAAATGAATTATTAACTTTTGAGGAAATTAGTAAATTAGTGAAACTTTTTCATCAATTAGGAGTAGAAAAGGTGAGGCTCACTGGTGGGGAGCCTTTACTACGTAAAAATCTTGAGCGGCTTATTGAAATGATTTCTAATATAGATGGCATTAACGATATCGCCCTTACGACAAATGGGTCTTTATTAGCTGAGAAGGCTAAGCTTCTTCGTGAAGCAGGGTTACAACGAGTAACAGTTAGTGTCGATAGTCTATGTCCTGAACGCTTTCAAAAAATAAATGGACGTAACTTTCCACTTGAAAAAGTATTAAGAGGAATTGATGCTGCCGCGGCAGAAGGACTGGAAGTAAAAATCAACATGGTAGTTAAAAAAGGAGTGAACGATCAAGATATAGTACCGATGGCTAAATTCTTTAATAATAAAGGATATACCTTACGTTTTATTGAATTTATGGATGTTGGTAACCACAATGATTGGAAGCTAGATGAAGTTGTTCCTAGTAAGGATATTGTAGCTCTAATCAATAAGGAGATGCCAATCGAACCTGTTAACCCTAACTATTTTGGGGAAGTAGCAAGCCGATATCGTTATATCGGAACCGATCGAGAAATAGGCTTTATCTCGTCTGTGACTGAAGCCTTTTGTTCCAGCTGTACGAGAGCTAGGTTATCAGCAAATGGTCACCTGTATACCTGTTTGTTCTCCTCACAAGGATATAATCTCAAAACACCTTTAAGAGAACAAAAAACATATACTGAGTTATTAGAATTGATTCAAGGTATATGGTCACAACGAAAGGATCGTTATTCTGAAGAACGATTAACGAATACGAAGCTAAGACAGAAAAAAATAGAAATGTCGCATATTGGGGGATAGAAATGCCGAAGGGGAAGTTTTTTACATTTAGTTATGGAACGATTTTAGTTCTTCTTATTATTTTCTTATTAGAAAAAGTTAAATTTGTATTTACACCTTTTGTTATTGCTTTTCAAACCTTATTTTTCCCATTTTTGATTGCAGGTGTGTTGTATTATTTATTCAGACCTTTAGTAGATTTCTTGTGTAGCAAGAAAATTCCACGAGTGATTGCTATTTTACTGTTGTACTTATCTCTTATTGCTGTGATGGGGGGATTGATCTTAAAGATTGGTCCAGTTTTACAACAACAGGTACAGAATCTTATTGATAACGCACCAAAGATCGCAGATACTCTTCGTTATCAGTGGCAGAATTATCAATTGAATCAAGCTTCGTTCCCTAGTTACATCAATGAAGCTATTGTGTTTATTACCAGTAAAGCCGAGCAGATGCTTTATTATATTGGATACAATGTCACTACGATCTTAGGCGCCATTACTTCTTTTATTGTTATTATGGTCATTGTTCCCTTAATTCTTTTTTATCTACTAAAAGATGGCAAGAAAGCACCAGATCAGCTGCTAAATTTTCTTCCTAATGGGGAAAAAAGAGAAGGAAAGCAGATATTATCTGATATGAACAAGGCACTTAGTACCTATGTTCAGGGGCAGGTCATTGTAAGCTTATGTGTAGGAATCATGGTTTATATTGGTTATTTAGTCATTGATTTAGAATATTCTTTGATCTTAGCTTTAGTCGCGATGTTTACGAATGTGATCCCATTTGTGGGGCCTTTTATTGGACTTCTTCCTGCTTTGATTGTCGGCTTTATCGATTCACCTGGGATGATGATTAAGGTCATGCTTATTGTTTTAGTCGCTCAGCAGATTGAATCTAATTTTATTTCGCCACAAATTATGGGGAGAGCACTTGATGTTCATCCACTAACCATTATTCTATTACTTTTGGTTGCCAGTAGCTTAGGAGGTATTCTTGGTCTGATTTTGGCTGTTCCCATTTATGCTATGTTAAAGGTTGTAGTTAAGCATGCATATCGTTTGATAGAATTAAGAAAAGCATAGTTCTTGTAAATAGACAAAATGACATACCTATAAGAAGGTATGTCATTTTGTCAGAGTGGGCAACAGCCCACTCGAGGGTCAAGCCGTCGAGTATCTCTTGCTCCAGACGTTTGGTCCATTATTCCTTACAAGAAAGATTGGACTTTTGTTAAGGATGTGTAGAAAAGCTACATGATGAATTCATACTTTACTATATTTAGGTTATCACCTATTGGTGACAATTTTTGAATATGAGGGATGATTTTTTATGACAAAAAAAGAATGGCGTGAAAAAGTAAGCCGCTTGAAAAAAGAAATGACAGAGGAAGCTTGGAGAGAAAAATCACAAAAGATTCATTCCTTGTTTTTTCTAACAGATGAGTGGAAGAACGCTCAGCATATAGCGTTGTATTATTCGATAGAGCAGGAGGTTGACACTCTTTCCGTTATCCGGCAAGGCTGGAAGGAAGGAAAAAACATGTATCTCCCTAGTTGCCAGCCTAAGCGACATGAGTTAATTTTTTGTCGTATTCATGATTTCTCAGAATTAACTGAGCAATATTTTGGAATCCCTGAACCTCGCCCTGACAATTATATACAATTGGTAGTGGATGAGTTACAGACGATTATTGTTCCCGGTGTGGTTTTCGACATGGAAGGATATCGCATTGGTTATGGAGGTGGCTATTATGATCGCTTTCTGCCAAAATTAAAGCCTGCTGTCAGGAGGGTATCGCTTGCTTTTGATTATCAGGTGAGTACAGGCTTATCTCTCCCAAGAGAAGATCATGATGTCCCTGTCCATAAACTGATTACCAACGAGGGTACGTATGAAGTGGATAATAGGCGATGAAGACATGGAGTAGTATCATCTTGGCTGGTGGAATGAGTAGACGGATGGGAAGCTCGAAAGCATTACTCGAAATAAATGTTCAAACAATGGTTGAGCTCTTAGTGGAGGTTCTGACTCCCTTTTCACGAAAGATTATCATTGTGTCAAATGAGAAGGATTATGAATACATATCAAGTTTATTTCAACAAGCCCTACATGTACAGATCGTAACTGATGATCCCTTATATCAAGGGGAGGGGCCTTTAGCTGGTATTTATACGGGAATGAAGGAATTACAGGATTCTTGGTATTTTGTTTGTGCCTGTGATATGGTCAAGCTGCACCCTAATTACTTGGTGGGTCTACAAGAACGATTACATACTGAAATCGTGACAAAAAGGCAACAATATGATGCCTTTATTCCTTATAGTGAGGGTAGAGTACAACCACTTGCAGGATTATATTCACAACAAAAAGAAACGATAAAGAAGCTGTTAGATCAAAATAAACACCGAATCACAGAGTGGCTCACGCACATGAATTACTATCGGATTGAACCAAGTGAATGGCAAGGTTGGACACCCATTTCAGATGTTTTTTTTAATATGAATAAACCAGAGGATTATTTACAGATATGTAGAGAAAGGGGAAAATGAAGATGAGTCTAAATAGAACGGCAATACAGGTTTTTGAAGCGATTGAGCGCATCATCCAAAATGCAAAGCTTGGGGAAATAGAAGAGGTTGAATTATCTTTAACCGATGGCAGAGTAATGGCTGAGGATCTGGTTGCGAAGCATCCTATTCCTCACTTTAACCGCTCTGCTTTTGACGGATACGCTATCAGATCAATTGATTCTCAAGGTGCTTCGTTTGATCAGTGCATTTCTCTAAAAGTTGTAGATTATGTTCCTGCTGGACAAGTAAGCGAACGCATGTTGCAAAGTGGTGAAGCGATTCGCATTATGACAGGCGCCCAAATGCCAGAAGGGGCTGATGCTGTCATCGGTATTGAACTGGTGAAGGAGATTACTAAAGGGGAAGAGAAGTGGATTGAAATTAATAGAGCTGTTCCTATTGGTCAACATATTGCTTATATTGGTGAAGATACTCAGGAAGGAACAATTCTAGCCCATAAAGGACGGGTGATCAGCGCTGGGGAAATGGCGATGCTTGCTACTTATGGATATCATAACGTAAAAGTATATAAGCAGCCCCGTGTAGGGGTTTTTGTAACAGGTACAGAATTGCTGTCGGTTGAACAAGAGCTTGAGCCAGGTAAAATCCGAAACAGTAACTCATATATGCTCTTAAGCCAAATCCGAAAAACAGGTGCGATCCCTAAGTATTACGGGATATTACCTGATGATTTCGATTTGTGCTACCAAGCCATTACTAAAGCTTTTACGGAAGTTGATTATCTGATTACGACCGGTGGAGCTTCTGTAGGCGATTTTGACTATGTTCAAGACTTGATAGAAAAATTAGGAGCAGAACGATTATTTAACAAAGTCGCAATGCGCCCAGGAAGTGTCACCACGGTTGCTACTTTAGGGGATAAGTGGTTTTTTGGTCTTTCAGGGAATCCTTCTGCTTGTTTTGTTGGATTTGAGTTGTTTATGCGTCCTGTATTAAAAAAAGCTGTAGGGGCTGAACATATTCATTTACCAAGATCCAAAGCCAAAATTCTGCATGATGTTGAGAAGCCTAATCTGTTTACTCGTTTTATTCGAGCGAAAGCAGAAGTGAAGGGTCATGAGGTCTTCGTTTCCTCTACTGGTGTAGATAAATCAGGGGTTGCTTCCTCATTAATCGAAGCGAATACATTACTTGTGATACCAGGCGGTACGAAGGAAATAAAGAAAGATGATCTTGTCGAGATTATTTGGCTAGATCGCCCTGTAGAAGGAACGATTTATGTCTAGAGCAGCGAGCCCTGTTATACTTCAATGTGTGGGATTTAGTAATAGTGGAAAAACGACTCTATTAGTGAAGATCATTACTCACCTTAAAATGAGGCATCATTTGAGTATTGCTACCATAAAACATGATCATCATGGGTTTTCTCTAGATCAGGAAGGCAAGGATACTTGGAAGCATCGAGAAGCTGGGGCAGATGCAAGTCTTATTCAATCTCCTAGTGGAATTGGGCTGACAATGAAAATAGATCAGGAGGGTCCCTTATCGGAGCTCTTGATACAGGTACAGACGATGGCTACATTTGATCTGATACTGATCGAAGGATTTAAAAAGGAAAGCTACCCCAAAATTGTACTCCTGCGCTCTGTTGATGATTTTACACTTATTTTGGAAGCGAAAGAAGTCAAACTTCTTTTGTTTTGGAATAAGCAGGATCATGAGGCGTATAAATTAGGGGTGCAGGAAAAGAAGTACCCATCTTACGAAAGCTTATTGCTTCAAGAGGAGGAAAGGGTTCTAAGCTGGGTAGAGAGATGTTATACTAAGCTGCATAAACCATGAAAAGATAATGTAAGGGAGGGTTAATGTGAGTCAGGATATGTATCAAATAACAAAAGACATGATTTCGATAGAACAAACGATTTCTAAAGTAGCTCATCGCAATGCGGGAGCGATTAATACCTTTATAGGAGTTGTACGTGAACTAACAAAAGGAAAAAAAACGGTATATCTAGAATACGAAGCCTATGAATCAATGGCTGCAAAAAAGCTGGAGCAAATAGGACAAGAAATAAAAGAAAAATGGCCTGAAGCGATCGTTGCGATTACACATCGCATAGGGCGTTTAGATATTACAGATATTGCGGTTGTTATTGCTGTGTCTAGTCCTCATCGAGCCGACTCTTTTGAAGCATCTCGTTATGCGATTGAGCGTATTAAAGAAATTGTACCTATTTGGAAAAAAGAGCATTGGGAGAATGGGGAAAGCTGGATTGGTGATCAAAAGGAAACGGTTCAATATTGTACTGGAAAGCCGGAGGGAATGGGAAATGATTAAAGTTTTGTTATTTGCAGGCTTAGCTGAAGAAGCAGGGACACATGAATTAGAGTTTGAATTTCTTGGAGAGAATAGGATGACAATTAATGATATCCGCAGGAGAATAGTTGATACATACCCAGGAATATCTCATGAAATCGAACGTGCCATGATCGCGGTAAATGAGGAATTCGTCAATGAGGAACTATATTTATCTGATCAGGATGTAGTAGCCTTTATTCCTCCTGTAAGTGGAGGGTGAAAAAAGAGAAATGAATCAGTCCAGATATTCAAGACAAATCTTATTTTCTGATATTGCAGAACAAGGACAACGTCAATTACAAGAGAGCCGAGTGTTAATAGTTGGTATGGGGGCTCTAGGAACTGTTTTAGCGAATCATATGGTTCGAGCAGGAGTAGGTTTAGTACGCTTTGTTGATCGTGATTTTGTAGAGGAAAGTAATTTACAGAGGCAAATGCTATTTGATGAGCAGGATGTCTGTGAAAAACTTCCCAAAGCCATAGCAGCAGAGAGAAAGCTAAGAAGAATTAATTCGGAGATCAAGATAGAGGGAATTGTAGGAGATGTCACCCCTATGAATATTGATTCCTTCGGTCAAGATATGCATCTTATTTTAGATGGTACAGATAATTTTAGAACAAGATTCATAATGAATGACTATTGTTTTGGGCAAGGGATCCCTTATATTTACGGAGGTGCAGTGGGCTCTAGAGGAATGCAGGCTTCTTTTATTCCCGAAGATACTCCTTGCTTGCGTTGCTTGATCGAGGATCAGGGTGGGGCAGCGGAAACCTGTGATACCTCAGGTGTTCTGGCTCCTATTATTGATATGGTAGCTTCTTTACAGGCCATTGAAGCCATAAAAATCCTGATTGGAAAAAAAGAAAAAGTAAGAAGGAGTTTAATTACCTTCGATATATGGCAACACTATCAACATGAGATTAAATGGAAACAGAATAAAGAGCAATGTCTTACTTGTCAGATGAAGGAATATCCTGCTCTCCAACCCATGAAAGAAGATCAATTTACTGCGTTGTGTGGTCGAGATACGATCCAGATATCTCCCACTCAAGATACGAAATGGGATCTGACAAAATGGAAGCAAAGACTTGAGAAGGTGGGGATGGTAGAGCAAACCCCATTTCTTTTAAGATGCACCATTGAGAACATGACCATGGTTTTGTTTACAGATGGGAGAGTTCTTATTCAAGGAACGGAAGATATTTCCGTCGCAAGGTCGCTATATACCAAATATATAGGTATGTAGCAAATGACCGACTTGTTTAGAAGGGAGTTTGATCATGAAAAAAATCGTGTGGTTTTCGATCCTTATCCTCATCCTAACAGGCTGTGCAGCGCTGAAAGAAAAGGGAGATATTGATGTACACGATCAAGAGATAAAGGAAGTTCGAGAAGCAACGTATATGAATAACGAGCAAGAAGTAGATTCAAAGGATCAGGAACAAGAATCTGAAACTCTAAAGGAGGAAATAGAGGTTGGTATTCATGTAGGAAAAAGAATTCCAACTCTAGCTCTGGAAACACTGGAAGGAACCACCTTTGATGAGGGGACGATAAAGGATAAAAAAGTGTTGATTAATTTCTGGGCTACTTGGTGTGGTCCTTGTCGTCAAGAAATGCCTGATATCGTAAGAATCGCTCAAGAACATGAGGATTTAATTGTATTAGGCATCAATATTGGTGAAACTCAGGAAGAAGTGGCTTCTTTTGCTGAGGAGTATCAAATGGATTTTCCTGTATTGCTGGATCGAACAACGGAACTTGCAGAGCACTTTCGAATTCTTGCTATTCCGACTACCTATTTTCTTAATTCTGATGGGACCATTTCTAAGATATATCCGTTTATGATCGATTACGAAGAAATGAAGCAAGTGTATCAAACATTGCACTAGAACAAAAAATAATGTAAGTCAATGAATAATCTTACAAGTACAAATATTTATTTTATTTTTTGATCACTTTGTGAACATTTCTTTAAATATTTTAATGAATATTCTATTTGTACTTTTTATAAGTAAGCTTCCATGCTAAAATAAGAATAAATATAAATAAACCATAAAGTAGGTGTAGCAAGTGATTAAATTATATTCGTTTTCCAGCTGTACCTCTTGCCGTAAAGCTCGAGAGATCTTAATGGATCACCAAATTCCATTTAAAGAGAAAAATATGAGTATCGAACCTCTAACAGAAGAAGAAATTCTTCGCTTACTATCATATACAACAAATGGAACGACTGATATTATGTCCAAACGCAGCCAAGATGTAAAAGACCTAGATATAGATATGGATGAGCTCTCATTACACAGTTGGATTGAACTTGTAAATCAGAACCCTGGTATTTTACGTAGGCCCCTATTGCTTACTCCAGACCAACTAATTGTAGGGTATAATAAAGAGGAGTATTCTGGTTTGATCAAAAAAGCAAAAATTAAAAATAAGAGCTTGGTTAGGAAAAGTTCGTAAGTGAAAGCTAGGGGTTCCTAGCTTTTTTCTCAATCCTAAAAGGATGTTCTAAGGGGAGGCAGACATGGAATCTCGCTTTTTGGGGCATGATATTACTCAAAGGAGGTTACAGTCATGCAACAACAGTGGAGTCGTCCAATCATCCTTATATTAGGGTTAGCTACGCTTTTAATCCCTGGAATTCGGAGAGGTATTTTTTTTCGTATGTTGAAGAATCGAACGATTCGTAATCTAGGATTAAAGTTAATCATATCAACTCCTTTTGTACGAGAACGATTATTCAACAAAATCCTTCCAACTCGACAGCCCCAATAGGATCTATTTTCGATAGAGCCATTGATGTGTGGTAAAACCTGCTTTCATTAAGCAGGTTTTTGTTCTTTTATGAGCTAGTTGCTATAATATAATAAGGAACTACGGTGAAGGAGGCGTATTCATGCTTAAGTGGAATAAGATATATTTTGATCTAGATAATACTTTATATAGTCATGAATATGCTTTTGAAAGAGCGATTCAAGACTGTTATCAGGATGTAATGGAGGAGTGGAGAGATCGCGGGCTTCATGTTCCTTATGTTCCTTTAGAGGATTGGTTTGAAGTGTTTAAATATTTTAGTGATTATTATTGGCCTGGATATGAGGAAAAGAAATACTCTCAACAAGAATACCGTCGGAAAAGATATCTTTCCACGATGAAGCATTTTGATCTCCCTAACCAGGTAGATGAGGCTGACCGTTTTCATGAACAGTATTATGAGAAGGCAAACCAGTATGTTCAGCCTTATCCGGGTTTATACCAAACCCTTTCTTTTTTTAATCAAACAGGAATCGAAGTCGGAATCATTACCAATGGAAAGCAGAAAACTCAGCAAGCAAAATTCAATAAGCTCAAGCTATTCCGCTACATAAAGCAAGAGCATTTTTTTATTTCAGAGGTGGTCGGGATAGAAAAACCAGACCAACACATTTTCGAAACAGCTTTGGGAAATGAAAATCCAGAAAAAGCGCTCTTTATTGGAGATACGTGGGAGCATGATGTTGTGGGGGCACTGGATGCTAGTTGGAATGCTATCTATTTGAATACGCAGAATAGACCAAGGACTTCTGAGCACCAACCGCTAGTGGAGTACAAGCATTTTACTCAGCTACTTCCTTTTTTCTTAAACAAGGAGCATCTGAATAATGAGGGATGAAGAAGATGAACAATACAATGGTTCGAGATCAATGGTTCTGGGCCTTGATTCTTACTCTAACAAAAGAATACGATTTTCAAATCGTTGAATCTCCATATAAAAATACTCATTCCTTTCTAGATCCTACTGGGAAGGAATTAGAGCAATGCTTGCTTCTAAGGAACTCTGGTAGGCAATTTGAATTAATTCGTTTGCAATGTGTTGATTTTGTATGGAATTCTACCTTAGCGAGGGATATTCGTTCGTTTTCTGAGCATATCCCATCTTTTCGTCAAAAGCTAAAGGCAAGTCACTTAAAGGTGTATAATGTCTACTTGTTTCCATTTTCAAAACATGACTATCCTATACAAGCTCTTGATGAGTTTGAAAGTCTGACTGAATCAAAGTATGCTTTATATACAAGCGGGGCTTATTTTAAAGAAACGGAGCTTTCTGAATCCCCTCAAATTGATCTTGCAACGATGCAATTAACTGAAACAGAGATCAAAACGGACGATTTATACAACAAATCTCTTCATAGAGCCTTTCTTTCCACAATTGATCAGATGAAAAGAGAAATCGTAGTGGAAGAGAAACGAAAGGAGAAGAAATTTAATCAGATTTTTCATTATGGCAAGCCCATTTGGACCTTTCTGATCCTGTTTATTAACTTCGTATTGTTTGCTCTAATGGAGTGGGTTGGCTCAAGTACAGATCCAGAAACATTAATAGCTTTTGGTGCTAAGTGGACTCCGCTTATTATGGCAGGAGAGTATTGGCGCTTGATCACCCCTATGTTTTTACATATTGGTATCGTTCATATTCTCTTTAATAGTCTTGCCCTTTATTTTTTAGGAACCGTTGTCGAAAGGATCTATGGTTCGATGCGTTTTTTGTGGATTTATTTTTTTGCTGGTTTCTTTGGAACCTTGGCTAGCTTTCTTTTTAATCCTCATCTAGCTGCTGGAGCTTCAGGGGCTATCTTTGGCTGTTTTGGAGCCCTGTTATTTTTTGGCCTTAAACATCGCAACCTGTTTTTTAGAACCATGGGGACTGATATTATTTTTATCCTCTTATTTAATTTAGGGATTGGTTTTGTTATCCCAATCATTGATAATTATGGACATCTAGGTGGATTAATCGGTGGGTTTATTGCAGCAGCTTTGATTGGTCTACCAAAGCTCAAATCATAAATTAAGGGTTGATCGTCTGAATAAGCTGTATTTCTTTTCCTTGAGCTGTTCGAAAGAGAATTTTAAGGTGGGATTTGTCTTTTGCTAGTAAAAGAATAGGAACCGTACTTCCTTTGGTATCTATGGGTTCATCAGGGGGATTAGTAATACCTAGAATATAGTGTCGATAAATCCCCTCCCAAACTCCCCCTATGATTTTTTTGGTTTCCTCTTCAGAAAAGTAAGGAAAAGAATGATGCTGATACATATGTAATTCTGTTAGTGGTATCAAATCATATTGCTTCTGATCCACTCTAAAAAATTGAAACAAATGATTTTTTTGCAGCCTCCATTGATCGTTTATGGCACGATCTAGAATGCGCTGCCACTGCTTTTGTGTATTGGTATGCGCCTCTCGAAATAGAGTAGGGGCTGAAAAGGCAGAGGTTAAGATGTAAACCTGATCGCTACTCATTGCGTATTGACTTGTTATGTATCGATCATGATGATGAATCTCTGCATGATGAAACGTGATAACATCATAGCGTGTCGATCCTTCTCCCTCCATAGTCATCGTATACTCTAGACTTGAAACATTCTCCTCCCATTCATAAACCTTATCAAGCAAAATTCCATTTGAGTAAATCAAGGCTACGTCCTGTCTTAAATAAGTAGGTGTCGTTGTTAGTGAACTTGTTTTTAGTTGAATAAAATAGCTGTTTCCTCTTTCTTTTTCAAACGTAAAAGTTGAGTTTACTTGGCTGAATTCTATTGATTGATCTAGCGGGAATACCTGTAGTGACGGAACCGATTTTTTTAGTAGTCGTGTCGGAGATTGTACATTTTCCAAGTTCGATTGAAAAAAAAGGACAAGTCCAATGAAACTGCTAATGAAGAAAAACATAGTAAATAAGATTTTTTTTGGTGAAAGCATGTACCCTCAGCTCCTTTTGTAGGGACTTGCTATTGTTTATGCCAAAATATATATGCAAATGAAGAAAGAATATGAGTATGTGACATATGAAAATTATTGATTTCATAGAAATAGTACAAGAAGGAGAGGAGTAGGGGGGGAATTCAGATGGAAATTTTAAAGTGGTCCATGCTCTCTATGTTTACTTTATTTATTGGAGCGGTAGCTGGATTTGGATTTTCAACAAGGAAAGTGGTTGTCGCTTGGTATCATATTGTTGGTATTGTCATTTTTACGTATATGGTTAGTTTGGCCAGCTCATTTATTGGTCATTTAGTTGGAGAGTATATCTCTTACCGATTTTTAGAAATAACGATTAGCCTAGGAATGATTGTGATCGGTATCCTATTATTTATTTCTAAACCGATTTATCCTGGAAGTAAGGAACTGATCCTCTTTACTTTATTTATTCAGCTGGATATATTTCTACTTAATTACCATTATGCTTTATTGAATGAAGGAGGATATGGCTTGGCTTTCACGATATCTCTATTATTACTTGGAAGCATAGTATTAGGCATTGTAGCCGGGTCAAGAAAGTGGTTGAATTGGCGTGTACAAATGCTAATCCCCTATACTTCGGCAGTACTGGTAGTATTGGTTGGTGTTGTGAAGATGTTATAATGGTACTGGAACAGAATTGATGAAGGAGTTAGAGCAATGAAAAATGGGGAAATCACATCACTCCAGGATGTTAGGCTCCTGCTAAAACGATTTGGTACTTTTATCTATAGTGGTGATCCTCTTTTAGATCTAGAGTTGATGGAAGAAGAAATCAAAGAATTATTTGACTCGACATTGATCGAAGCGAAAGAATATCAGATGTCGATCTTATATCTAAAAAAAGAAATGAGAAAGTATGAGAATAAGTCATGAAGCTAAAACAGTCTTGGTTATATCAACAATTGGAACGAATCTATGGCTCAGAGCGCTTAGAGGTTTTTCTGGATGTACCAGCCACTGATGAATATCTTTGCTTTCCCATAAGAGAGGGACTGGATACACTGGGATGGGTTGGAGTTCAGCAGAACGTACTGGGTGAAGATTCAAGGGCGCTTATTACGATTTTAGTTGAATCTCAGAATCAGTTTTTATTTCGTGTAGACAACTCTATTGAGCATCTCTGGAAAAGATTTATGGAGGAGGATATCTCCGTCTGGAGAGAAGAATGGAACGAGCTTGGTTATCCCGAAGATACAAGCTTTCGAAATGTATATATTATGGTTCAGGACGCGGAAGAAGTGGATCATGATCTTTCTGCTTCATTAAAGGAAATCATTGAGGGGATGACAGAGGAAAGAAGCTTTTTACTTCCTCTTTATGCGCAAAAATATGCGTGGATCATCCCCCATTCTCCAGAGGGGAATGATGAACTGCAAAGCCTTCTAAAGGGAGTTGTCGACACCATTATTGCGGAATGTATGATTGATGTTCATTATTATCTGGGACAGCCATATCTCATGCCAATGAATATTCGTGAGCAAGTAAAAAAAGAAATAAGCCAGCTTGAGTTAGCTATTCACCTTGGAATCGATCAGTCTGTAACAGAATGGAAAGACCTGATGGTGTATTTGCTCTTAAATGAAATTAGCCCAGATCTTCTCCATGAGCTCATTCATCAAGTCATGGGTCCTACTAAGGAAGACTCAGACTTAATTCATTCGCTTAAAGTTTTTTTTCAAGAAAACCTAAATGTTTCTGAAACGGCAAAAAAACTATTTATCCACCGCAATAGTTTACAATATAGATTAGAAAAGTTTGATGAACGGACTGGGTTAGACGTTCGAAGGTTCGAAGATGCTGTTAAAGTGTACTTAGCCATTCAGGCTTTGGGCATGTTCAACAAAAAATAACTGAATTATTCGGCAAACCTGCCCAATAGATTTTTACCCTCTTCTTTAGGTAAAATAAGACTATAACCTAACTTGGAGGGATTTCATATGGCAGGGATTAAACTACAACATATTTATAAAAAATACAGTGATACAGTAACAGCGGTAAAGGATTTTAATTTGGATATTGCTGATAAAGAATTTATTGTTTTTGTTGGACCATCTGGATGTGGTAAATCAACAACATTGCGTATGGTAGCAGGGCTTGAAGAAATATCTGAAGGCGATCTCTACATTGGAGATCGCCGAGTAAATGATGTTGCCCCTAAAGATCGAGACATCGCTATGGTTTTCCAAAACTATGCGCTATATCCACATATGAATGTGTTTGATAATATGGCATTTGGTCTTAAATTGCGTAAATTCAAAAAAGAGGAAATCAAAAAACGCGTAGATGAAGCAGCTAAAATCTTAGGAATTGAAAACCTATTAGAGCGTAAGCCTAAAGAACTTTCAGGTGGACAACGCCAGCGTGTTGCTTTAGGACGTGCTATTGTACGTGAGCCACAGGTATTCTTAATGGATGAGCCTTTATCCAACCTTGATGCTAAATTGCGTGTACAGATGCGTGCAGAGATCACGAAGCTACACAAACGTCTAGAAACAACGATTATCTATGTAACACATGATCAAATCGAAGCGATGACAATGGCTGATCGAATTGTTATTATGAAGGATGGAATTGTGCAACAGGTAGGTACTCCAAAAGAAGTTTATGATCTTCCAGACAATATTTTTGTCGGTGGGTTTATCGGATCCCCTGCTATGAACTTTATTAGTGGGCGTTTAGAAGAAGGGAAATTTATTGCCGGAAAGCAGGAAATAGCAGTACCAGAAGGAAAAATGAAAATTCTCAAGGATTACGTAGGGAAAGATGTCGTTCTTGGAATCCGTCCGGAAGATATCCACGATGAGCCATTATTTATTGAATCTTCGCCTGGAACTGTTATCAATGCCTATATTGAATTGGCTGAGTTAATGGGAGCAGAAACCTATCTATATAGTAAAGTGGCAGATAGTGATTTTATTGCACGTGTTGATTCTAGAACAGATATTAATAACGGACAAACCTTGAAGCTGGCATTTGATATGAACAAAGTTCACTTCTTTGATCCGCAAACAGAAGAGCGCATCAAGTAATATCTATAGTTAAAGGATGAATCAAATTGAAACAAGACAAATGGTATGTTGGCATTGACTTGGGTGGAACAGCAATCAAGCTGGCAATTGTAAACTCTAATGGGGAAATCGCCTATAAGGAATCTCAACCAACACAAGTGGCAGAAGGTGGAGATCGAATTCTTCATCAAATGGATGAGATGATCATACGTGGAATCGAAGACCTTGCTCTGAAGAAGGAAGACCTTCAAGGGATTGGGATTGGAGCCCCTGCTTTTCTAGATCTTGAACGTGGCTATGTCTATGAAGCTGTAAATTTAGGATGGAAGGACTATCCATTGAAGGATCGTCTTGAGGAGATTACAGGTTTACCAGTGGTTGTCGATAATGATGCAAATACGGCAGCACTAGGTGAAATGTGGAAAGGGGCTGGCAGCGGTGCTAGTGACCTTCTCGTCATTACCTTAGGTACAGGTGTAGGTGGTGGAGTTATCTCCAAAGGAAAGATTTTTCATGGTTCAAGAGGCACCTCAGGAGAAATTGGGCATGTCACGGTTGTTACTAAAGGTGGCTATCGTTGTAATTGCGGTAAGCAGGGCTGTCTGGAAACTCTTGCTTCTGCAACGGGAATTGTTAAGTTAGCTACTGATGCTCTAAAAGAAGGGACATCAAGTACTTTAGCAGAAACACTAAAAGCAAATGGTGCGCTGGAAGCGAAAGATGTAGCTTTTGCAGCAGATGCTGGAGATGAGTTGGCACTAAGTGTGCTAGATCAGGTAGGTTTCTACTTGGGCTGGACCTTAGGTAACTATGCTGTTCTGCTTAACCCTGAAAAAATTGTGGTTGGTGGAGGGGTATCACGAGCTGGTGAAGTGCTTTTTAAACCTATTCGTGACTATTATCGCCAGTATGCACTTCCTCATTTGACTGGTGACATTGAAATTGTTGCCGCTACACTAGGCAATGATGCAGGTGTGATAGGCTCAGCATGGCTGGTTCATTCTAAAGAATAAGAATAGGTCTTATCGAAGAAAGCCGTTTGATTCAGTTGCTATTCAGTGACTTGAATGGACGGCTTTTTTCTGTTGGGTTAAGTTTTTTATTTAGAGGAATAATAGTTTTTACGTAGCAACATGAGGAGAATGGGGGATTTAGATATGAAAAGATTCATCGTCATTCTGCTAATCGGAATCGTTAGCCTTTTGGGATTTAGTACTTTTTATACCTATTCTGCTTATGAAAAATATAAGTCTACATTAGATGAAATGTCTGTTTCAGACTCGCGAAAATCTGCCCAGAATCGCCATTCATCAAAGGATAAGCCGACTCGTTCTTTTGCTAAGGATAAGAGTAAGAATAAGAAGAGAAAGATGACTGACAAGAAAGAAGCAATCTATAAGGGGCTCCCTTTTACTAGAAGTCACAAGGAGCCGCCAATTAATACTCCTATAGCCTTGTTATTGTATGGGATTGATAAAAGGGAAGAAACCTATGATCGTGGACGACCTGATACATTAATTTTAGCCTTAGTTGATCCACATCAAAAGAAACTAAATCTCATTTCTTTACCTCGAGATGCATATGTCAAGATTCCAGGGCATAGAAAACAAAGATTAAACCATGCCTTTTCTAAAGGAGGTATAGAGTTGACAATGGAAACGATCGAGAATTGGTTGGATGTTGAATTAGATGGGTACGCTTCTATTGATTTTCGTGGATTTGAGAAGCTCGTTGATCTTATGGAGGGAATAGAGATAGAAGTAGAAAGACCTATGTATTATGATTCAAGTGAAGAAGAAACACATATCCATTTGGATCAAGGATATCAAACTCTGAGTGGCAAACAGGCACTAGACTATATTCGTTTTCGGCAGAGCAATGATGGGAAAAATGATACCGATTATCAAAGGATGGAGCGACAGCAAAAAGTTCTTAAACAGGTAGGGAAGAAAATGATACACTTTCGTTCAGTGACCAAGATATATGATGTCTTAGATGTCGTAGGAGAACATGTGAAAACATCTCTATCCTCTGACGAATTAGATTATTTAATTCGTACTTTTATACTTTTGATCTGGATGATCTAGAGACCACAACGCTTCAAGGTCAGGGAGATATTAGAAACGGGATGTGGATTGAACTAATTTCTGACGAGGAACTTAGTCGAATCAGGACCATCCTGTCTGATTTTTTGTTATAATAAGTTCATCTTAAACAAGAAAGGATTGTTAGAATGATTCAAAAAACGAGAGCGGAGTTAGAGGTTGTTTCTAAAGAAAATATTGAATATATCATTGAAACCATTAAAACCAAGCTACAAGTAGTCAATGCAGCAGCCATCAATCCCAAAAGCTTCGATACAGAAAACTATGAGGATTTATTAGACCTCTATGATTTTTTAGCGAAGAAGGATCGTTTTACAATGAGTGAAATTGAGTCCATCATCGACGAACTAGGAAAGTTGCGTAAACGTGTATGACAAAAGCTTTAGTCATCAGTGATACCCATGGTTTAATCCATGAAGTGCGTGAGGTCGTTCATTTAGGTTCATATGATATGATTTTTCATTGTGGTGATTATTGCACCGATGAGGAGGCTCTTCCTTTTTCTCAAATGAAGATGGTTAGAGGAAACAATGATTTCTCAGATGTGATCCCGATGGAGCAAGTGGTAGAATGGTCGGGGCTTCGGATTTTTATGGCACATGGACATACTTATCAGGTTCACGACTCTTTATTAGGATTGAAATACAAAGCTGAGGAAGTTGGGGCAGATATCGTTTTATTTGGTCATACACACTACCCTGTTGCCATTTATGATGGGGGGACTGTCTTCATCAATCCTGGGAGTCTAAGACAACCAAGAGGATTCACAGTCCCTACATATGTGGTATTAGAAGTAGATCAACAGGAAGAGAAAAAAATCCAGATCTCTATTACATATTATGATGTAAAGCATCAAAAAGTAGAACAATTAAGCAAGTGTTTTAGCCTTTCGGAGTCCAATTAGTGGTGTGATCTTGCTTGAGTGTCTTGTTGAATTCTAAACCAAATATTAAGGTCATTAATCGTACTAGCTAAGCGAGAAATCTCATCGTTCAACTTGCAGGAGAGGGCAAAATTTTCTTCGCGACTAAGCTCCTCCTGTTTTTTGGTGATGATTTTCTCTAGCTCTTTGATTCTGCTAGGAATATCAGAACGAAACTCTTCCCATTCAAATAGGATCTGTTCTTGTTCATGAATGGAATATTGCTCCCAACCCTTCTCAATGATAGGGATGGAAATTCCCAAACGTTCATCGTATTTAAATTGATAGCTCATCTGCTTTCATCTCCTTAGTTTCTATTCTATCCTAAGTTTGTTCACGTGTTAATAGGTCTTTTTAGTATGTGATCGATGTCACAATTTGTTCATATTTTTTCTTCTTAAAATGCTCTATTTTCGTCTATACTGTATAAAAGCACTTATTTTCTTATTAGGAAGGGAGAGATGTAGGTGGGTAGGAGAATTTTGTTTTTCCTCTTAACCAATGTTTTGGTTTTAACAACGATTATGATCGTGTTGAGCGTATTTGGCATTACAACTGGTATAGATCTCAACACTGGAGCTGTAAATATACCTATGCTACTAACGTATAGTGCAGTTATTGGATTTGCAGGCTCCTTTATTTCATTAGCCATGTCCAGATGGATGGCTAAAAAAATGATGAAGGTGCGTGTATTGAATCCTGACGATCAACTCTCTCCATATGAAAGAAGTATTGTGGAGAAGGTGCATCGTTTCTCAAGAAGTGCAGGACTTACAGTAATGCCCGAAGTAGGAATCTATCATTCACAGGAAGTGAATGCTTTTGCCACAGGACCATCGAAGCGTAGTTCATTAGTTGCCGTATCGACTGGCTTGTTAAATAGCATGGATGAAGATGCAGTAGAAGGAGTTATTGCTCATGAAGTAGCGCATATCGCAAATGGAGATATGGTGACTATGACCTTGCTTCAGGGAGTTGTGAATACCTTTGTCGTCTTCTTTTCCCGAATCGCGGCATTAGTTGCAAGTCGTTTTGTGAAGCAAGAGCTTCAAGGAGTTGTCTATTTTGTGAGCGGGATTTTATTTAATATTCTTTTCTCCATACTGGGAAGTATTGTAGTTATGGCTTTCTCACGCTACAGAGAATTTCATGCAGATGCTGGAGGAGCAGATCTTGCCGGTAAGGATAAGATGATTCATGCCCTGCAATCTCTTCAGCATCATGTCAATCGCATTGATACTGAACAAGCTGCTATTGCTACATTAAAAATAAGCAACAAAGCAGGAATCTCTAGATTATTCTCTTCACACCCAGATCTTAACGAAAGAATTCGCCGTTTACAGGCAAAATAATATTCTATAACTTTTCTATATGCAAAAGGGCTAGCATATCACACGCTGATATACTAGCCCTTTTTAACGATACTTCTAAAATGAAAGGGATGCCCCTGTTTTTTTTGTGAAATCTTGCCCTTTATAATAAGTGTTGGCTACTAAGATATTCGGTCCATTACAATGCGACTGAGGGCAGTAGCAATCAAATGGCTTGAATACAGGATGTGTTTGCCATCTTGCAAAACAGTCTTCGAAGCGATCTGTCTTGACATTTCCTAGCGGTTCCACATCACCAAAGTCTGTCACGATCACATCACCATTAAAGATATTCGTGTTTAAGCGATTGTGACCATCTGGATCGTTTCTTACGGTGACATTGGGTGTAGCGTGAATTCGTTGAATAAGCTCTATGTCCTCTTCTGTTTGATTACAGGCATAGAAAGGTAATGTCCCAAATAAGATCCAAAGCTCGGGATCTTTGTGATCGAGTAGACGGTGGTAGACTTCTCTTAGTTCGGCAAGTGATAATACGGTCATGTGACGGGCAAAATCACTAGGTAGAGAGGATGTACCTCGTGTCTTTGACATCCCATTTCTTTGATTTGGTGATGGATCTGATCTAAAATAGGCGCCGTATGCACGGAAATAAGTGATTCAGCAGATACAAAGACCCCTTTTTTAGCTAAAGCGATAGTATTATCCACCATTCGTTGAAACGTTTTCTCTGCTTGAGCGAAGGAAGTGGGATGGCTGGAATGAACATAGGCTACTTTATAAAAATCTTCTGCATTAAGATAATTATAGGAGATATGCAGAACATCTAGAAAGGGAAGAATTGATTCATATCGCTCTAAATCAAGGGTTAGATTTGAGTTGATTTGTGTACGGATGCCTCTCTCATGTGCATAGCGAAAGATGGGCACAATATATTCTTGAATGATCGATTTATTATACATGGGCTCGCCACCAGTAATGCTTAGGGTTTCGAGCGAGTCTATCTCATCTAAACGTTGAAGTAATAAAGAAAGCGGGATTCGTTCACTCGATTCTTTCATGGTTAATACATCACCAACAGCGCAATGTTCGCAACGTAAGTTACAAAGATTTGTCACAGTAAATTCTATGCTAGTTAACGTGTTACGACCATTTTTTTGCCGACTATGGATAGACTCCCACGGATCATACTGGGGACTCATCGCGATTAGCTCAGTTTTCATTAGGTTACCTCCTATCATGTACACTATAATATAACGATAGAGTGGAAGCTACGTCAATGGTATAATATATGTATAGCATATCAACTCTTGATGGAGGAACAAAATGAACCTTCGAAACAAAACGATTATAATCATAGGGATCCTTATGCTATTTCTAGTTCTGACCCTTAGTGTAGTTATGAAAATGATTAATCTGAACAGCTTTAGACAGTTAGAGGAGAGATTTGTTTACGAAAACATTAAACGTGTAGTGAATAAAATCCAGGTGGACTTAGCACATTTGAACTCTGTGGCTTTGGATTGGGCTGCGTGGATGATACCTATTATTTTATTGAAGACCTAAATGAGAACTATATTTCCTCGAATTTAAGTGATGAAACCTTTATTAATAATCGTTTTCATTTTATGATCTACTTAGATCAATTTGGAGATATTAAATTCCATAAAAATTTTGGAGCCGATACTCCGATTGATCAACGAAAATACGATGAATTGTTAACTGTTATTTTATTTTCTGATTTTTTTAAAGAGCTAAAAGGAATCGAATCCACACATGGAATCTTACCCTTGTCGATGGGACAAGTTCTATTTGCTGCTCAGCCTATTGCCATGAGCCAAGGTCAAGGGGAGCCACGTGGGACGTTAATTATTGGACGTTTATTAAACCAAGAAGAGGTTGAGAGGATTGCAACGGCTACGAATTTAGATATCGAGATCAAGTATTTGGGGCAGAGAGAAACAGCGGAATTTACTGAAGATCCTCAATATCTTTCTTCGATACCCACTATCATACAAGTGAATCAAGATTTGATCACTGGCAAGGCGCTTCTTGAAGATGCTTATGGACAAGATACCGTAGAGATCACCATTCGCATGCCAAGGGATGTCTTTCATGAAGGAGTTAAAAGTGTCAACTCTCTGATTATTTCAATTGTACTCACTGGGATTGTGATCACCTTGACAACGATATTCCTATTGGAAAAAGTAATTCTTTCGAGGTTAATGGCACTCGCAGCTAATGTATCCAATATTCGTAAGAGTAAGGACTTATCCTCAAGGGTCCCTATTACAGGTGAGGATGAAATCTCTCATCTGGAGGAAGAATTTAATAAGATGATGTCTTCGCTAGAAAAATCTCAGCAAAAAATGAAACATAGTGCCTATCATGATGCGTTAACGGGTCTTCCTAACCGTCTGCTTTTTTATGAGCGGCTTAACCAGTTAATAGCCAATGCCGAACAAGAAGGAAAACTGTTGGCCGTTATTTTTATTGATTTAGATAAATTTAAGGAGATTAATGATTCCTTGGGGCATGATTATGGTGATGCTTTGCTTCGAAAAGTTGCAGAAGGATTAAGAAATAGTGTTCGAGAAGGGGATGTCATTTCTCGAATAGGGGGAGATGAATTTACTGTCATCTTATCTCATATTGAAAGTAATGGAGAGGTAGAGGTGATTTCCCAAAGAATTCTTGCAGAATTAGTGACTCCTTATCAGATAAAAGGAGAGAGCCTGATGGTTTCTGCGAGCTTAGGAATTAGTTTCTACCCAACTGACTGTGAAGATGCAGAGGGGCTACTGAAGAAGGCAGACCAAGCGATGTATGCTTCGAAAAATAAGGGAGGAAATCAATATTATTTTTACCGTCCAGGTATCAATCAAATGAACAAATATGATACAATAAATCTAAAAAATAATGTGGACTAGGGGTGCCTTTTTGGCTGAGAGAAGAAATTCAACCCTTGAACCTGATCTGGTTAACACCAGCGTAGGAAAGTCGTGTGAAAGAAACAGTGAATCCACTTTCCTTTTTATAGGGCAGTGGATTTTATTTTTTAGCAATATCAAGACTAGTATAGAGATAGAGAGGGAGGATGGGTGTGAGAGATTTTCATTTATATGTGATAACAGGGGAGCAATTTTATCCTCAGCAAGAGTATTTAGCTGTCATCGAAGAAGCGATACTAGGTGGAGCAGATATTGTTCAACTCCGAGAAAAGAACAAAACGAAAAAAGAACTATTAGAAATGGCGAAAAAATTAAAAGAGCTCTGCTCTAAATATCATGTTCCTTTTATTGTGAATGATCATATCGATATTGCTTTAGCTGTAGATGCAGATGGAATTCATCTTGGACAAGATGATCTACCTCTTAGTGAGGCAAGACGGATTTTAGGCTCTGAAAAGATTATTGGGATATCAACGCATGCCATAGAAGAAGCCATAGAAGCTGAACGGAATGGAGCTGATTATATAGGTGTTGGTCCGATATATGAAACGAAAAGCAAGGTAGATGTGGTTGATCCAGTGGGACTTTCGTACATAAAAGAGGTCGTTTCTCAGACGAAGATCCCTTTTGTAGCGATTGGTGGTATTAAGCTCCACAATCTCGATAAGGTTCTTGAAGCCGGAGCGCAACGAATTTGTGTGATTAGTGCCATAGTAGGAGCTGAAAACGTGAAGGAAGCTGCTTCTCAATTTAGCAGCAGGATTCGAGCAGCCAATAGGAGTGAGTAAAACATGAAGCTGATTGTAAACGGACAAGAAATTGATAGTGGAGTAGAGAAGCTTGACCAATTAATTAGAGAATATCAATTAAAAGAAGAACACGTCGTTGCTGAAGTGAATGGTGTGATTATTGATCGATCAAGCTGGAGTCAGCACGAACTAAATCAAGGGGACATTATTGAACTGGTTCATTTTGTCGGAGGAGGATGATCAAGTGAATACAACAATGGACGATAGACTAGAAATAGGTGGAAAACAATTCCGTTCACGTTTTTTGATCGGTACAGGAAGATTTCCTAATCCATATATTCAAAATGAAGCGATTAAAGCATCAGAATCAGAAATATTAACCTTTGCTATTCGCAGAATTAATTTAGAAGATCCAGAGGAAGATGCTATTCTACAGCATTTAGAGGGGATGTCCTTTACTTATTTACCTAATACCAGTGGTGCAAAAAATGCTGAAGAAGCGATTCGGATTGCTAGGTTAGCGAAAGCCTCTGGTATTTCAGATTGGATAAAAGTTGAGATCAGTGTGAATGAAAAAACTCTTTTACCAGATCCTATTGAAACGTTAAAAGCTACAGAGGTATTGGCAAATGAAGGGTTTATTGTCCTACCCTATACTTCTGATGACCCTATTCTCTGCAAAAAGTTAGAAGAAGCGGGAGCAGCGGCAGTGATGCCAGGTGGAGCTCCTATCGGAACGGGACTAGGAATCTTAAATCCGTACAATCTAGGAATGATTATCGAGGATGCCAAGGTTCCAATCATTATAGATGCCGGCCTAGGTTCAGCGATGGATGTTGCTCAAGCGATGGAGCTAGGTGCGTCAGCTGTATTAATGAATACGCCTGTTGCCAAAGCGAAGGACCCTATCAAAATGGCTCGTGCGATGAAGCTGGCGATTGAGGCGGGCAGGCTTTCTTATCTTGCTGGTCGAATTCCGAAGAAAAAATATGCAACAGCTAGCAGTCCTTTAGCAAACCTATCGAAATGAGTGGAGAGCAAATGAGATCAACTAACGTCTTGATTTTGGGCGGAGGAATCATTGGATTAACAGCAGCATTTGAATCGGCTCAAAGAGGTCATCAAGTGACATTGCTCGAGCAGGGAGCTTTTGGCGGTCAAGCTACAGGAGCAGCTGCGGGGATGCTGGCTCCATTTTCAGAAATTGGAGAAGATCCTGATGATTTTTTCAATATGTGTAAAAAAAGCTTAGAGCTCTATCCTGAATGGCAATCAACCGTTAAGGAGATTTCAGGAAGCTATTTTGAATATAACCGCAGCGGAAGCTTACATGTCGTATTTCATGAGGCGGATGAGCTAGTCCTAGAAACGAGAAATAGCTGGCAGAAGAAATGGGGAGTTTCAGCAGAGATTGTCCGAGGGGAAACATTATGCAAATTGGAGCCACACTTAACAAAAGAAGCCATAGCAGCGATGTATTACCCAGAAGAACACCATATTTTTGCTCCTGATTACGTCAAGGCTGTCATTACGGGGTGTAAAAAGCTTGGTGTGAAGTTATTCGATTATTGTGGCTCAATCACATTTGAAGAGAATCAAGAGAATGGGGTAGGTGTGACTACGGAGAAGCAGGGCTCGTTTGTAGCAGAGCAATGTATTATTGCTAATGGAGCGTGGACCTCTTTCTTAGAGCCAGAGCTTTCCATGAGAGTACCTATTTTTCCTATACGGGGTCAGATATGTGCTTTTGAGCTTGGGATGGAGAAGGTTCATCATATGATTTTTTCTAGCCAAGGATATGTAGTGGCAAAAGAAAATGGGTCCCTGATCTGCGGGGCGTCTGAAGATATTGCTGGTTATGATAACTCAGTAACAGACAAGGGAATTCAACGTCTTAAAAAGTGGAGTAGGCGTCTCTATCCCTTTTTACAGGACAAGGAACCCTATCATACATGGGCAGGGTTGCGTCCGGCAACTCAAGATGGTTTTCCTTTGATTGGAAGACTTCCTCATCGTCCCAATATTATTCTTTCAAGTGGACATTATCGGAATGGGATTTTACTCAGCGTCGTGAATGCGAAGATCGTAGCAGATCTGCTTGAACAAAAAACGCCTATCGTTCCGATTTCACAATTTGATCCTATGCGGTTTCAATAAATTGAGCCGATAGCATCGGACAAGGTTAGAAAGGAGTAGGAGGTATATGATTTATCGTACGTTAACAATTGCAGGTTCAGATAGCGGTGGAGGAGCAGGGATTCAAGCGGATCTCAAAACTTTTCAAGAGCTAGGGACTTTTGGAATGTCTGCTATAACAGCACTAACAGCCCAAAACACTTTAGGAGTACATGGTGTCTATCCACAGTCTACCGAAGCTATAGTGGCTCAGCTAGATGCTGTCCTAAGTGATATCGGTGTTGATGCTGTCAAAACCGGAATGCTGTTTAGCTCGGAGATCATTGAAGCCGTAGCGGACAGACTGCGACATTATGGAGTTGCTCATGTTGTCGTTGACCCCGTGATGGTAGCGAAAGGTGGACAATCCCTATTGCAAGAGGAAGCGATTCAGGCGGTGCGAAAGCATTTGATTCCTTTGGCAATGGTTATCACTCCCAATATTCCAGAAGCGGAGGTCATCATTGGAGAGGAAGGGATTCAAAGTCTTCATGACATGGAAGAAGCTGCTCGTAAGATCTTCCAACTTGGAGCAAAAAATGTAGTGATCAAGGGTGGTCACTTATCGGGTGAGGAATCCATAGATATCCTTTATGATGGACTTGATTTTCACCATTTACCTGCAAGAAGATTTCCGACAAAACACACTCATGGGACGGGATGTACCTTTGCTGCTGCCATTGCTGCCAGCTTAGCTAAGGGACACACCGTTTTCCAAGCCATGGAGGTAGCCAAAGCATTTATTACAAGTGCAATTGAGCACTCTCTTGCTATCGGGAGTGGGATAGGTCCAACCAATCATGCAGCGTATCGGTTATCTCGTCAATAACTTAGCAATGGAGGAAAAAAGAGCAAGATCATTTTTATAGGTAAGAGAGCAGACAAACGTTCCTTTTTTGAAGAATCAAAGGGAAGTAGATCTGTTCTTTTTTTGTTTCTTTAGATTAAGGGAGAGGGTTCTCATAAATTTGATAGAGGGATTGGCAGAAGAACGTAGAATAAATTAAAGTATGAGAGTTAAACAGTGCTTTTCATACATAAAATAAAGTAGGAATGAATAAGGCAGGGATCATATAGAGAAATATTAATGAGTGGAAAGAAGGATCTTTCATGACCTATTTAGAGAGAGTTATGTCTAATATAGAGGGAATACCTAAGTCGATGATTGAGTTAATGTGGACACATTCATCTGATGTCATTTTTATAATTGATTTGTATGGCAACATTATGAAAATAAATCCAGCTTTTACGAAAGTATTGGGCTGGACAGAAGAGGATATTATTCTTATTCAACACAAGAAGATTTTGCCTCAAACAAAAAACACTGAATTATCTGTCATTATGCAAAGTATAGTGAAAAGGGAAGCTATTCCTTTTCATGAGGTTCAACGTTTGAAAAAAGATGGAAGCGTTATCGAAGTATTAGCTGCCTATCATCCGCTCATTGATTCGACAGATGAAGTTGTGGGTGCGATCGTCATGTACAAGGATCGTAATGAAAAAAATCAAAAACTGAAGGAAAATCAAGAAAAATATCAGATTGTAACAGAGCATTCTACAGATCTTATCACAGTATTAGATACAAACGGCAGGATCATGTACGTTTCTCCTTCAGTGGAGAGTACGACTGGTTTTACATTTAAAGAACTAGAGGGAAATCTATCATTTGAACATGTTCATCCAGAAGATCGCCAAGAGGTGCAGGATATTTTCTTTCAGATTGTACAAGATGGGATTCCTAGAGTAACAGATTTTCGGTTATTGACAAAAGAGGGATGTTCCATTTGGGTTGAAGGAAAATCCTTTCCCACTTACAACGATGATCAACAATTAAGTAGGCTTGTATGTATTTTGCGTGATATTACGGAAAGAAAAAAATACGAAGAAGAATTAAAGCTCATGGCTTATCATGATACCATTACTGGCTTACCTAATAAACGCTATCTTATGGATACTTTACAGCTTTTAATAGAAGGACGAGAGAATTCTTCTTCATTATTGGTTGTTGTATGTCTGGATATTTATCGTTTTAAACATATCAATGATTCTTTTGGAATTTTCTCAGGGGATGTGCTACTTAAGCTGCTTGCTGAAAGATTAGTAGAAAACTCCAAGCCACAAGAATTTGTGGCGAGATTAAATGGGGATGAATTTGTGTTTGTATTAGAGGAAGAAAGCCAAGAAAAGATATCCGAGAGAATAACCTCTATCCATCGTTTATTTGACGAACCATTTAAAATGAATGAACATGAGCTGAGACTGGCCAGTAGTTGGAAGTTG
>NZ_BAMO01000050.1 GCF_000615945.1 Caldalkalibacillus mannanilyticus JCM 10596 | reverse complement strand
TCTAAAAAAATGTTTCTAATCACGAATTATGCTATAATTATAAAGTGATTTTAGGGGGGATACATACGATGGATAAAAAATCATCAGACCATAAACCAACCAACCCAGCAAAACCAAAGCGTCGCAAATATATTTTAAAAACAATTTGGGTGGTTATGCAGGTTTTTATTGTACTAGGTATCATGAGCTTCTTATTCGCAGGAGGAGTTGCCGCTGGATTTTTTGCTTACAATGTAAAGGACGAGCCCTTACGCAGCTATACCGAAATCAGAGAGCGAATTCATGATTACAACAAAACGGGAGAGGCTTATTTTAAAAACGATGAATGGATTGGTTACTTGCTTACCTCAGAGGTATCACAGCCAGTCACTGTCAAAGAAGTTTCTCCACATCTGATTGATGCTATTTTAGCAACAGAAGATCATATCTTCTATGAACATAATGGAATCAACTTTAAGGCTGTATCCAGAGCAGTTCTTGAACAATTCATTAAGTCAGATGAGGGAACGGGTGGAAGTACCATCACCCAACAGCTTGTAAAAAACCAATTGTTAGATCCATCACGGACATTCGAACGAAAATTCAAAGAAATGCTTCTGGCAATGCGAATTGAGAGAATGATTGATAAAAATGAAATCCTTGAAGCCTATATGAATATTGTCTATTTAGGCTACAATGCGAATGGCTCCAATATTGAAGGAGTCAAAGCAGCGGCTGAGGGAATTTTCGGAGTCGATGTAAAAGAACTGAATATCGCACAATCCGCCTATATTGCTGGGATGATTCACAGTCCTGGGCGGTATACTCCGTTCCAAAGAGGCGGCGGGATTGCCGAAGAAAGGCTAAAAAGAGGAATTGATCGTCAGAAATTCGTTTTGCGCAGAATGTTGGATACTGGACGCATTACTGCTAAGCAGCACGAAGAAGCACTTAACTTTAATTTAAAAACAAGCCTAGCTGAGCCTACACCAGGAATCCTTGAAAAATATCCTTATCTCACATTCGAGATTACAGATCGAGCTATTGAAATCCTTGCCAAGCAACGCCTAGAAGAACAAGGATTAGCAAGAGAGTCGTTAACCAACTCAGAGTGGAGTGACTACTTAGAGCATGCCCGCAGAGAATTATCCAGAGGTGGGTATAAGGTTCATACGACGGTGGATCGAGAACTGTACGAGGCGTTTCACGAAATCGTGAAAGACGAAAAGCTATTTGGACCGAGAAGTAAAGTAAATAAAGATACCAAAGTGGACCCTAAAACAGGCGAGAAAACAGAGCAGCCTTTCTTAGAGCAAGCAGCAGCTACTCTAATTGATAATCAGACTGGAGCCATTTTAGCGATGGTCGAAGGCCGCGATTATGATGAACTAAATTATAACTTTACAACAACACCAAGACAGCCAGGTTCAGCGATTAAGCCAATCTTAGATTATGCACCTGCCTTAGAATTAGGACTTGTCCAACCTGCCTCCATCATTGACGATGCTCCTATTTTTAAATGGGATCGCTCTGGAGGAAAGTACTGGGTTCCTAAGAATTGGAATAATAAATATCAAGGTTTGGTAACAGCGAGAAGGGCTATGGATATGTCCTACAACTTACCTGCGATTAAAACATTCCTAAAGGTTCAGGAAGAAGCTGGGCCAGAGGTACCTTTTGACTATTTAAGAAAGATGGGAATCACAACCATAGATCCAGCAGATCTTTCTGCGCCATCTGTTTCCATCGGAGGAATGACAAGAGGATTAACAGTAGAAGAAACGACAAGTGCCTTCTCAACGTTTGCCAATCAGGGGAACTATGTTAAATCCTATCTGATTGAGAAAATTGAAACATTAGAAGGAAAAGTGATCTATGAACACGAGGTACAGCCTGTCCCAGTATTCTCAGAACAGACAGCCTTTCTAATGAATGATATGCTTCGAACGGTGGTTAGTCAGGGGACTGCTACAAGAGTTAGACGAGGGATGGGCTCTAAAATTAGTATTGCAGGGAAAACAGGAACAACCAATAATAAATTTGATTACTGGTTTGTCGGTTATACTCCTCAGGTATCCATGGGAATCTGGTTTGGTTACCCTAAGCCAGAAGAGTTAAGAGGGGAATATACGGCAAGGACTCAGGATCTATGGGTTCTTCTAATGAAGAAAGCTCAAGAGCTTCGTCCTGAATATTTTAACCCAGAGCTTACTTTTAAAATGCCTGATGGAATTGTCAAAAAGACCGTCTGCTCCAAATCTGGGAAATTGCCATCTCAACTTTGTAAGGATGCTGGCTTCCTAGTAACGGATTACTTTAATCGCAAGTACTTACCTACACAAACCGATGATTCATTAATCAGAGGACGAGTGGTTTATTATAATGACAAGCCATATATTGCTCAGGATGCAACCCCAGATGATATGGTTACAGAAAAGGTTTTTGTTAAACGTGATCCTATCGACATTCCAAAGCAGTTGTTGAATCAACGTGCAAGACTTCTTCCAGCAGACTGGGATGAAACAGCTCCACAGGAAGTAGATCCACGTGTTGAAAATGGGAAGGTACCTGACTCCCCTACCGCTGTAAAAGCTGTATGGACAGACGGTAAACTCCAAATCACATGGACTCCTTCAAGTGAAGGTGATATTGCGGGATATAGAGTGTACCGAGCTACCAAGGACGGTCAATTCACGAAAGTGCAAAGTATACCCAACCACCTTTCTAAGGTTTATGTAGATAGCTCTGCAAGTCAATCTCAAGAATTTGCTTATCGGGTTACCACTGTAGATATAGCAGGAAAAGAATCTGAACCATCCAATGTGGTGATTAGCAATCAAGTAGATCCTAATCAATTCTTCACTCCAGACCTTACTACTCCAACAATACCAAAAGGTCTGAAAGGAAAGCATCTAGGAGGAGGGATAGAATTAAGCTGGAGAGCCAATCCTGACCAAGACAGAGTGACACAATACCATATTTACTACACTGAGGATCCGATGAATGGTTTCTGGCACCTAGCTTCCACAAGTTCCACAAGCTATGTCCATACCTTAACTGACTCCCCTAAAGAAGTATGGTACTACGTTACGGCTGTCAATGATGCAGGGGAATCTAAAGATTCAGAGGCTATTAGAGTAAGGATTGGAGAAAGTGAGTCTGAGACGAACTCAAATGACCAAGGCTCTTCTGGATCAAGTCAGAAAAAGGTCCGAACCAATCAACAGCAGGAACCTCAAAAGAGAATTCCATTCTCCACTCCTCCAACTCGTCAAAATGAAGAGGATAACCTCTTTGAACAGTTACCATAAAGTAGGCTTCAACCAAAAGGCTCTGAAATGATTCAGAGCCTTTTGCAATTTTACTCACACACTCCTTTTTTTGTAGCATATCCTGAGTTATAATGGATGTAATTTCAGAACTAAAATTTACGGGAGGTTGCTTGAAATTGGAGCATGTCAAACAATTTTACAAACAAAGAATAGAAAAGAATGGGTTTACTATTGAAGTGCTCGGTCCTTTAACACGAGAAGAACTAAGTAAATACTGTTTTCATGCTGGCTTGGTGGCTTTTAGAAGACCCTCCTCTGAACAATTTCAAGCCCTCCTCTCCATCGCAGAATTGGCAGAGGCTAGGATCATTGCCGCAATGGAAGGAAATACCATTGTTGGTTATGTGACGTTCCTCTATCCTGATCCATTGGAGCGTTGGTCAGAGGCAAAAATGCAGGATCTATTGGAGTTAGGAGCTATTGAAGTCGCTCCACCATACAGAAATCTAGGACTAGGAAAAGAAATGCTCCGGGTCGCTTTTATGGATGATGCTATGGAAGATTATATTGTAATTACAACCGAATACTACTGGCACTGGGATTTGAAAGGAACGGGCTTAGATGTATGGCAATACCGCAAAATCATGGAGAGAATGATGACAAGTGCAGGGTTAAAATGGTATGCGACAGACGATCCAGAAATCTGCTCCCACCCTGCCAATTGTTTGATGGCAAGAATTGGTGATCGAGTTCCTGTTTCCTCAATAGAAGCATTTGATCAAATTCGTTTCACAAACCGATTCATGTACTAAGAGGAGGGGAAAAGAATCATCATGAAGAGAAAACCACTCTACATTTATAGTGACGATCTATTAGGATATCATTTTCACCCTAGACATCCCTTTAATCAAAAGCGTTTGAAAATTACAAAGGATCTTTTAGAAACATTAGGCTATTTGTCGCCCGATCAAATCATAGCTCCTCGTCCAGCAACCGAGAATGAACTTTCACTCATTCACCACCATAAATACATTCAAGTTATTAAAACACTAAGTGATCTGAATGAATTAACGGATCAGGAATTTTTCGCAGAACAATTTGGAATAGGGACAGAGGATACTCCCCACTTCCCGAACATGCATCAAGCTACCTCCCTTATTGTAGGAGGTACTCTGCTTGGTGCAGAGCTTATCATGCAAGGAAAAGCTGAACAAGTACTAAATATGTCTGGTGGACTTCATCACGCGTTTCAAGGAAAAGCAGCAGGCTTCTGTATCTATAATGATTGTTCCGTCGCTATTTCCTACCTTCAAAAAAAATATAAGTTGAAGGTTCTTTATATCGATACAGATGCTCATCATGGTGATGGAGTACAATGGGCGTTCTACGACGACCCCAATGTATTTACATTATCTATTCATGAAACCGGAAGATACCTCTTCCCAGGAACTGGTCATTTTACGGAGAGAGGAGACGGCAGAGGTTTTGGTTACTCTCTAAATATCCCACTTGATGCTTACACACAGGATGAATCTTGGTTAGAGTGCTTTGAAGAAGCTCTCGCAGAAGTGATTGATTTTTTCAAGCCTGATTTTATTCTAAGTCAGCATGGCTGTGATGCTCATTTTTATGATCCAATGACTCATTTGGCCTCATCCATGCATATTTACGCCGAAATCCCGCGCCTAATCAAGGAAGCCTCGAAAAAATATAGTCAAGGACGCTGGTTGGCTGTTGGCGGAGGAGGCTATGATATTTGGCGTGTCGTTCCTAGAGCTTGGAGCATGATCTGGATGGTCATGAATGATATCCCTATCGTACAACAAGAAATCCCCCTTAGCTGGAAAAGAAAGTGGGGACATAAAGCAACTAAAACACTTCCTTCTTTTTTACTAGATCTAGAGGAGGATTATCCTTTCATTCCTCGCCAAAAGGAAATTGAAATTCAAAATACAATTACAAAAAATAAAGCGCTCTCATTTTTAAGACATCAAAAGCATAGGGCGTAAAGCTTTGTTATAAAAATGCTAACCCACTCTTATAAGCGGGTTAGCATTTTCTCTACCATATGAAACGATCGTTGAGAAGCAAGCTTCGTAAATTCTAAGAAATTAATGTGCGCTGAACCATCTGCTTTATCAGATAGAGAACGTATCACTACAAAGGGGATTTGATTGAGGAAGCATACTTGAGCTACAGCTGCTCCTTCCATCTCAACACAAGCCCCTTTCAATTCCGAATATAACGTTTGAACCAGTTCTCTATCCGCAATAAATTGATCTCCAGATAAAATACGTCCTGTTGTGATTTGTACATCATGGATACTCTCTCCACTTTCTTGTGCGATCTGGATAAGCTTTGCATCCGCAACAAATGTAGAAACATCAGCGTAAGGAATTTCTCCTCTACGAAAACCTAAAGCCGTCACATCAAGATCGTGTTGAATACAATCTTCTGAAATCACGATATCCCCTATATTTAATAGAGGATCAACCCCACCAGCAACACCAGTAAAAATAACATGAGTCACTTGAAAATCATCAATGAGAATTTGTGTGCATATACTTGCATTTACCTTCCCCACCCCTGACTTACACAAGACTACATTCTTCTGATTCAGAACACCCTTATAATAGGTAATCCCTGCTCTATGAGTTTCTTCTATTCGCTCTAAACGTTCATGATATAATTGAATCTCTTCATCCATTGCTCCGATAATTCCTATGATTTGATTCATTGATCTATAGTTCCCTTTCTACTATTGAATTTCGTTTTTGGTTGATTCGCGCTCTTCAATTCGGTGAGGAAGAATGACCATATGATCCTCGATTTTCTCGTTCTTCATATATTTGGTAAGCAGCCTCATCGCTACTGCACCAATATCATACATAGGCTGTACGACACTTGTTAACCTAGGTCTTACCATGGTTGTTAAACGAGTATTATCAAAGCCGATAATTTCCAAATCATTAGGAATATGATACCCTTTATCCTGACAAGCATGTATGGCTCCTACAGCCATTTCATCACTCATCGTTACTACAGCCGTAGGTTGGAGTGATAGCGATAATAATTCTTCCATCGCCTGCAATCCAGAATCGTAGCGATAATCGCCCACTTTGATTAATTCTTCAGTATAAGCCATGTTGGCATCCTCCAAAGCCTTGCGATAGCCTGAAAGCCTTAATTGCCCTGCTAATGGATCATCTAACGGTCCTGAAATATATCCAATTCTTGTATGACCACGATCAATAAATGATTTTGTTGCATCATAGCTTGCCTTCTCATAATCAATATTAACGGATGGCAGTTCTCCCTTAGGATCTCTCGTTGCTGTTAAAATAATAGGCACAGGAGAGGTGGTGAAGACCTGCATGTGTTCTTCTGTGATTTGGCTACCCATAAATAAAAGTCCATCCACTTGTTTTTCAAGCAGCGCATTGACAAGGTGAATTTCCTTGTCCATATTTTGATCAGAATTAGATAAAATAATATTATACTTATACATATTGGCAATGTCTTCTATTCCTCTTGCTAACTCCGCATAGAATAGACTAGATATGTCTGGGATAATGACCCCTACTGTTGTTGTTTTCTTACTAGCTAACCCACGTGCAACAGCATTTGGTCTATAACCTAAACGTTGAATAGCCTCCATGACTTTTTTTCTTGTTGCGGGTTTCACATTTGGGTTTCCGTTCACAACTCGCGAAACGGTCGCCATTGAAACCCCTGCTTCTCTAGCTACATCATAAATGGTAATATTCAATCCCTTTCCCTCCTGAGTCTACATTTTACATTATATGGTTTTCATAATTATTTTCATTAAAGGTTTACTGTAATAATACGATAATTCGCTCTGTTAAGCAATGATGAACTTCAGAATTATTCAACATTTTTTTGACTTCTTTGTTTGCATGGATGGTATTAGCAAAAGAAAGAAGTTGACGCGCTTCACACTCGCCAACTTCCTTCTTGATTATTTAGAACTATTGATTATTAGGACTATTAAGTCTATTCTTTAGATTTTTACTTTTGATTTAAATAATCCTGAAGCATATAAATTCTCTAAAAACTCATTGAAGGCAGGAATGTTTAATTGTTGTCCTGCATCAGATAAGGCTACTGCTGGATCTGGATGAACCTCAACCATAACTCCATCTGCTCCAATGGCTAAAGCTGCTTTTGCTGTTGGCAATAATAGATCACGACGCCCTGTAGAGTGAGTAACGTCTACTAATACAGGTAGGTGTGTTTCTTGCTTTAAGATAGGTACAGCGGAAATATCCAACGTATTTCTCGTTGCTTTTTCATAGGTTCTTATTCCACGCTCACATAGAATAACCTTGCTGTTTCCTTTTGATACAATGTATTCTGCAGCATAAATTAATTCTTCAATCGTTGCAGATAAACCTCTTTTTAGAAGAACTGGATGATCGACAGATCCAGCCGCTTTAAGCAACTCAAAGTTTTGCATATTACGTGCTCCGATTTGAATCACATCTACATACTGGGTAGCTAATTCAATATCATGTGGAGTTACAATTTCACTAATCACAGCTAAATCATTCTCTGTTGCCACGCGTTTTAAGATTTCTAATCCTTCAACCCCAAGTCCTTGGAAATCATATGGAGAAGTTCTAGGCTTAAATGCTCCGCCGCGCAATAATTTAAGGCCTTGGATATTGTGGTTGTCTGCTACAGCCTTCACTTGCTCATAGCTTTCAACTGAACATGGTCCAGCAACAAGTACTTGCTCCCCACCACCAATTCGAACTCCCTTGACTTCCACCACCGTATCCTGTGGCTGCTTCTTACGACTTACTAATAATTTCTTACTATTGTCATCCTCTTGAAGCTCTAAAGAAGCTTTAAAAATCTGCTTGAATAAATGCTGAATCGTAGCAGTTTCAAAAGGACCGTTATTATTTTCAGCAATTAAATCTAACATCTTTCTTTCTCTGACTGGATCAAATCTGTTCACTCCTGATTTAAGTTTGACTTGACCAATCTCTTTCGCTAGTCTCCCACGTTCATTAATTAACTCTAACAGCTTTAAATTAATCTCGTCTAACTGATCTCTTAACTTGTCTAATTGTTCGTTACTCATCTCTCCAACTCATCTCCTCATTAAATCTATCTTTAAATGTTATTAGTCAATTTACCATGTTTGGAAAGCAATTTCAAGTATTATTTTTACACTTCAACGCATAAAATCGTTAAAGCGTTGTATTTACAATATTTTTTATGAGATAAAGGAACTTCCATCAGATTAAATTTATACTCCATATGGCGCTTAAAACGAGATAAAAGGAGATTTTTCTATTCATATAGAATGTAGTATTATAGATGTTAGATTTTGTCGAATGAGATAAGGAGATGGAGCTATGTCTACTCACGAATCTAGTCCAATATTTGCTTTAGATATAGGTACTCGTACGGTCGTAGGTATCATTGTCTATGAAACAGACGGGAAATATAAAGTGGCTGATTATATTGTTCATGAACATAAAGAACGTTCTATGCTAGATGGCCAAATTCATGATGTCATTGCCGTAGCCGACGTCATCAAACAGGTTAAGGAAGAGCTTGAAGTCAAGCATGGCACGCTAAAAAAAGTCGCTGTGGCTGCTGCGGGAAGATCTCTAAAAACAAAGCGGACCGTTATTACACAATCGATTGCAGGACGCCCTCTCCTTACGAAACAGGATGTCTTAGCCATGGAATTAGAAGGGGTTCAGAAAGCACAAGTAGAGTTGGCTGAAGAAACCAATCATGAACACCAAACAAGCTTCTACTGTGTGGGCTATTCCGTTATTCGTTATTTTTTGGATCAGGAGTTGATCGGAAACCTGATTGATCAGAGAGGAAAAGAAGTGGCTGTTGAGATTATTTCAACCTTTCTTCCAAGAGTCGTTGTAGATTCCCTTATTTCTGCCTTAAAAAGAGCAGACTTAGAGATGGAAGCCCTTACTTTAGAACCTATAGCTGCTATTAATGTCCTGATTCCTTCGACGATGAGAAGATTAAATATGGCTCTGGTGGATATTGGAGCAGGCACAAGTGACCTTGCTATTACTTCCGAAGGTGCCATCACCGCTTATGGAATGGTTCCCTTTGCGGGTGATGAGATTACAGACGCCATTTCTCAGCACTATCTGTTAGACTTTCCTGTTGCAGAAACCCTAAAAAGAGGACTTACTACCCAGGAACAGGTGACCTTCACCGATGTGCTTGGCTTCGAACAGCAGCTAGCATCAACAGCGATCGTTAAAGAGATACAACCAGCCATCCAGCAGTTAGCCGATAAAATTTGCAAAGAAATTCTCACCTTAAATGGGAAAGCTCCTCAAGCGGTGATGCTCATTGGAGGGGGCGCACTCACACCTACATTGACCAAGGAAATTGCTACAAAATTAGACTTACCAGAGAATCGTGTAGGAATAAGAGGGCTGTCTGCCAACCAACACATGCAGATTGATACGGATCATGCCCTAATCGGCCCTGAATCGGTTACTCCTATCGGGATCGCTATTGCGGCAAAACATCATCCAGTAAAATACCTCTCCATCATTGTGAATCAAAATACAATTCGCTTGTTTGATCTACGCAAGCTAACCATTGCTGATGCGATTCTTGCTTCAGGAATGAACATCAAGAAGCTGCATGGAAAGCCCGGATTAGCCTTAAGTGTGGAGGTCAATGGTAAGCTCTGCTATATCCCTGGAACTCATGGTCATCCTCCAAAGATTTTATGTAATGGAGAAGAGGTTGGACTCGACCAACCCATTCATGAAAACGATCAGATTGAGATCATTCAGGGGGCAGATGGTCAGCATGCTATCGCCTTTGTAAAGGATGTCATTGAAGAAATCAATACACTGGATATCGAAATGAACCATCAGCTTTTCTCCTTATCTCCAGCTATCACAGTCAACGGAAACACCGCTTCTCTAGATCATAAGCTCGAGGAAAGAGACCAGGTCCAAATTACGATTCCTAAAACAGTGGAGGAAGTGCTAGAGGCTTTACAGTGGGATCATCAGGTTCACCTGCCCAAAGTACTGACCTATTTCTTAAATCAAGAAGAAAAAATACATGAGTTAACAGGCAGTCAAATCTTTTTGAACGGAAAAATAGCATCCTTGCAAGCAACGGTGCAAAACGACGATAAAATCCTTCTCGTACAGCCAGAAAAAAACAGAGTGACGATTGGAGCAGTGCTACCAGAAGAAAAACTTCAACAGGAAGAAATGGTCGTTACATTTAACGATCAAACCGTTGTCTTCCAACGATCGCGTTACACGTTAACGAAAAACCAACAGCCTGCTTCATTAGATGATGAAATACAAGAGCGCGATCACATTCATATCAAAGAGGACCATTCTTTACAGCCTTTACAATTTCATGATATCTTTCGGTACGTAGATATAGAGGTTCATGCCCATGAAAAGGGGAAGAGGATGAATCTGCGCGTAAATGGGAACCCAGCAAGCTTTGATACCCCTCTCTCTTACGGAGATACTTTGGAGTTAAAGTGGGAATAGATTCAGTACAACTCACCAAAGCTAAAAACCCAAGAATGTTGATTTTACAGCATTCTCGGGTTTTACTTTTTCATCTGTCTACCTAATTGGGAGCATATCACTTTTCGGACAGCCCCGAACGTTTTTTAGAGTGACTCTATTGTTTATCGCCAGACTTGTTTTCGCTTTGGTCTTCTGTTATTTTATCTAGCCCAACGGCTACTTCATCCTTTACATATTGAACGGCTTGCTCCGCCTCTTCTATCACCTCTTTTGTCGTCGAAGCAGCCCCTTTTGTCCAGGTTTGTACATCTTCTTTTACATGCTCCGCTACCTCTTTTACTTTCCCGACAATCACTTCCGTTTGTTCACCTACATTTTTCGCAATCTCCTGCGTTTTTTTCGAGGCAGTTTGATACCCTACAGAGAGATCATCACGCAGCTCTCTTCCTGATTTTGGAGCTAATAACAAAGCAGCGCAAGCACCAATAATGCCTCCAACAAATGCTCCAATGACAAAATCTTTTCCACTCATATTATTATTGTTTTGCTCTGACATATTTTTCCCTCCTCTTAAAATTCCCCAATTAAGGCCCTCTCGTTATGAAGGATTAGAAGAATCATGTTGCACGTGCCCATTTTGGGATACAGTATCTTTTTTATGCTGTCGACTCGATTTAAGTGCCTGCCATTTTTTCCATAAATCAAAGCCTAAGTTTGTCAGTCTGATCAGCTCAGATAATTTATCCTGATGCTGGTTTGTTGTGTTTGTAACACTCTTTTGAATACTTTGAGATAATGTACTTGAAACCTCTTTCGCTGAGTGAGTTACTTGTTTCATCGCTGTTCCTACATTCTCAACAGATTCAAAGATCGAATCTAAAGCTTTTGACTTTTTCTGTACATCTAACGTGATTTGATTGGTATTCTTAAGCAGCTCCGTTGTTTCTTTACTTACTTCATCAATCTGATCCTTCATATGTATCATGGTTGTATTAAGCTGCTTAAGTGATCCTTGCACTTCTTTTAAAGTTTTGATTAAATAAAATACCAGTGCAACAAACGCTAGTGCAATAATCAATAAGCTGATTTCTGTTGCAGTCAAATAGTTTCCTCCTTTCTACTATTTTTCCCTCTATCTATTTCTTACTTCTCTATTAGAATAACATTACCCTTCCTTGTTGACCATAAAACATATTTTCACAAAAAAATAAGGGACAAAAGGAGGATCACATTCAATCCTCCTTTTGTCCCTTCGTGCTTATTTTTATTACATTAGACGACCATTGTTTCTTCAAAGGCATACTGGATCTTTTGAATATCTCCAGCGCCCATAAATAAAAGGATGGAGTTATCGTGTGTAGAGAGCTGGTGAACACTTTCTTCCGTAATCAATTTAGAGGTTGGAACACGTTTTATTAAATCATGAATACTTAATTCTCCATTTGATTCTCTTGCTGAACCAAAAATGTCGCATAAATAAACCTGATCTGCATCTAATAACGAAGCGGCAAATTCATTCAAAAACATTTTCGTTCTGGAAAAAGTATGAGGTTGAAAAATAGCGATTAATGGCTTATCCGGATATTTTGCTCTTACAGCTTCAATAGTTGCCCTAATCTCTGTTGGGTGATGAGCATAATCATCAATTAAGATGTTATTTGCCATCTTCTTTTCGGTAAACCGTCTTTTTACTCCTTGGAAGGTACTTAATTGTTGGCGAACGAGATCCATTGGTAACCCTTCCGATAGACAAATCCCAATAACAGCTAACGCGTTAAGAATATTATGCCTTCCAAACATCGGAATAGTAAATTGTTCTACCCACTCATTTTTATAATACACATCAAAAGTAACTCCGTTTATATCATTCACTACATGATCGGCGCGCAAGTCATTCTTAGCATCAAAACCATAATAGAGCATAGGAACATTTGGTTTGAGTCGGCGTACATTGGCATCATCACCGCAAGCAATGATTCTTTTTCCAACTTGATTGGAAAAGTCTGCAAAGGCTTGAAGAACATCCTCAAGACCCTTAAAATAATCTGGGTGGTCAAAATCAATATTTGTTATGATCGCATAATCTGGTTGATACGCCATAAAATGACGTTTGTATTCACATGCTTCAAACACAAAGTAATGACTTTTTTCCTTCCCTTTTCCGGTACCATCTCCTATAAGATAGGATGTAGGACGAATCGCTTTCAAAACATGAGCTAGCAGTCCTGTCGTAGATGTTTTTCCATGAGCTCCTGTCACTGAGATACTTGTATAGGCTTGAATTAATTCCCCAATAAATTGATGGTAGCGATAAAGAGGAACTTCTCTTTCTATACATGTAGCAATCTCAATGTGCTTCTCATCATATGCATTTCCTGCAATTGCACACATTCCGTCTTCAATATTTTTTTCGTGAAAAGGGAGCAGCTTAATCCCTTTTTCTTCAAGAGGCTTTTGAGTAAAATATTTCGTTTCCACATCTGACCCCTGCACCAAATACCCCATGTCATCTAAAACTTGTGCGAGAGCACTCATGCCTGAACCCTTGATCCCAATGAAATGATACTTCGTCACACCTGTTACCTCCATCCATATGTCAACGTCTTTATTTTCATTTGTACAGTTCGAACTAAACAAAGGATTGTTACTACTTAGACTTACCTTTTTCGTTCGACTCCATAACTAGATATTAACTAAATTCTTCAGAAAAAAATCTCTTGCTATCCTAAGCATATTCTTCCCACTATAACATATGCCCAGTTGTTGTGGAATGATCATAAACAAGCCTTTTCATCATTATGTAGTTTCAAACTTAGATTATAAAGAAAAAAAACTCATGATTCAATGAGTCTTTTTTTCCTTTTTTTCCTTTTTTTCATATTTTTGCGGAATCCATACTTTATAGACGTAGCTTAATAACCTTTTGCGATACTTAGTAATCAAAAAATAAATAGCAAAATAAGTGGCTACACCAAACAACAACATATTGACCAGCATCCCAATAAAGAACGCTTTCCCAACCTGCAAGCCAACTTCAAGTACTGGAGTTTCATCAACAATCACATTTGGATCGGTAAAAGGAATGCAAGCATTACCAACAACTAAATTCAAATAAAAAAGAATGGGGAACGCCCAGAGCAGTGAGATCCCTCCCAAGAATCCCGCTACTGTATTTCCTCGAAAAATCCTCGCAACACCAACTGATATGACGGGTCCAAAACCGAAGGAAGGGACAAAGTTAATAAGCATTCCTGCAGTGAATCCAATGGCCACACTATGTGCTTTATCTTTGATTCGTAATAGTTTAATAATGAGATATTTGCATTTTCTTTGTAATTTCTTAACCATTGAAACACCCTAATCTTGTCATAAGTTTTTACTTATCTTACTATACATTACTTTCCATTATTTATCCATAAGATAAAACTAAAATTGTCCTCGAGAAGTTTGGTATAATAAAGTAAGCTTCCATCATCAGCTTTAATTTTCACTTCACCTGATGGCTTAGTCTACAGACAATATAGGGGGAGATAAAATGAATCAAATCCTAGACCCGTACTATCATAAAAATATTTCCTGTCCAATGTGTGAAACAAATTATAAAACAAGGAAGATTCGTGCTCGGTTTTCCAATCCTTATCAAATTGACAGTGATTTCTGCCCCCATTATAAAAAGGAAACAAATAACCCCCTATTCTATATGATCAATGTCTGCCCTCAATGTGGGTATTCCTTTAATGATCAATTCTCTGACACCTTTCCTGAGCATGCCAAGTCACTAATTTGGGAAAAAATATGTCGCTCCTGGCAACAGCTAAACTTAACCGAAGAAAGAAGCTTTAAACAAGCTGTTGATTCTTATAAGCTGGCGATCTACTGTGCAGAGTATAAAGAGGAGAAACCAGAGGTATTAGCTGGATTATGCTTACGTTTAGCCTGGCTCTATCGAGGAGCTGGTGAAGAAGAACAAGAAAAACGTTTTCTTCAGCTCTCCTTAAAAAAGTATGATGAAGCTTACCTTAAGAACAGCTCATTTCAAGGAATGACAGAAATGACGGTCTTATATATGATCGGTGAGTTGAATCGACGACTGGGTAACAGTAAAGAAGCGATTACAAATTTCTCCCGTGTCATCAATCATAAAAAGAAACATGAAGATAAAAAAATGGTCAAGATGGCTCGTGATCAATGGATGGTCATGAGAGAGAAAAAACAAACCGAGGAAGAAGTCCCAGAAGAATCTTAACGTTGTTCGAAAGATCAAAGAAGCCCATATCTCAGATCTCCCCTTAGGGGAAAACTAAGATACAGGCTTCTTTTTTTGATTAATGGGCTACTTCTGAAAGCATAAAAAACTCTCGATAGATCGCTTTTAACGCCTTTTCTTCTTCATTCGCGCGAACACCAAACATCATGCTTACTTCGGAAGAACCTTGGTTAATCATATCTATATTCACATTTGCTGCTGCAAGTGCTTTGGTCGCTCTCGAAGCAACCCCTATGGCTCTACGCATTCCTTCCCCTACAATCATGATGAGAGCAAGGTTATGAACCACCATAACATCATCTACTTCTAATTCCTTTTGAATCCTCTCAACAACAATCTTTTCTGTCACAGCATCCATTTGGTCATCTCTTAAAATTACGGAGATATTATCAATCCCTGAGGGTGTATGTTCATAGGACAAACCTTCTTCTTCTAAGATCTGTAGGAGCTTTCGTCCAAATCCAATTTCTCTGTTCATGAGAAATTTACTGACATAAATACTACAAAAGCGATCATTGCTCGCAATCCCTACTACTGGAATATAGCCACTCTCGCGCTCGGAAACAATCATGGTTCCCGGAGCTGTTGGATTATTCGTGTTCTTTACACAAACAGGAATTTTTGCCTTAAAGGCAGGAATTAAGGCTTCCTCATGGAATACACTAAACCCAGCATAAGCCAACTCCCTCATTTCACGGTAGGTGAGCTCTTTTATTTCAGCAGGGTTATCAATCACTTGTGGATTCGCTGAAAATACGGAATCAACATCTGTAAAGTTCTCATATAAATCAGCTGCTAAGGCAGCCGCTAAAATAGCACCTGTGATATCTGATCCTCCTCTTGAGAAGGTGGCAATGGTTCCTTCCGTTGAATAGCCGAAGAAACCAGGAAAAATAACAATCCCTTGACGTTCACGCAGTTTTTGTAAGTTCTGATAAGCTTCCGGTAAAATCTGTGCATTACCAAATTCGCTACTTACAATAAAACCAGCATCCTTAGGGTGAACGTATTCCGCCTCTACACCTAGGCTTTTTAAATACTCTGCAACAATTTTGGCACTGTTATCTTCTCCAGCCGCTTTCATAAGATCTAGATACTGGTCTGTGTTGGAATAATTCGAGGTCATTCTTTGATATAGATCTTCGGCAATCACCGTTACGATTTCTGCACCTAATTCAAGATCCTGAGCAATTTCTCTGTAACGCTGAATCACCGCCTCAAGCTGTTCTTCAGCTTCTCCATCCTGCATAAATTTCATAGCACAAGCAATCAAGAGATCCGTTACTTTTGTATCCTCCTTATAACGTTTACCAGGAGCAGAAACCACCACTACTTTTCTTTCAGGGTCAGCTAAGACAATATCGCATACTTTTTTGATTTGTTCTGCGTTGGCTAAGGATGTTCCACCAAACTTTGCAATTTTCATTTGTTTCCCTCAATTCTATCCCTTTTTCTAATGTATCTAACTTCTTATATAGCATCATAACAAGATTTAGCTTGAAATTGTATAGAATTAATGAAATTTTATAAATTTTTTTCAATGATTTCAAAAATATGCTGAGATAAGGCTGGTGCATCTTTTTCAAATGCTTGTGTATCAACGGGTGGAGAAATTTTCACCTTAACCTGAGAAGGACGGATAATCCAGCTATTCTTCTCCATGATTTTATATGTTCCTTGAATGGTCACAGGAACGATAGGCACTCCAGATTTAAGGGCTAATTTTAAGCTCCCTGGTTTAAACTCCAACATCTTGCCATCCAAACTTCGTGTTCCTTCTGGGAAAACAACCAGCGAATAGCCATTTTTTAAATTAACAGCTCCTTGATTAATGGCTTGTAGAGATTGTCTTACATCTCTTCGATCCATAAAAACACATTGCATTAACTGCATCCATGCCCCAACAATCGGCAGTCTCTTGATTTCTTTCTTCGCAATAAACCCCTTGGGCTTGTCAATAAACCCCAATAGAATTGGAACATCGAATGAACTCTGATGATTGCTGACAAATAGAACAGGCGTATCTTTCGGCAAATGCTCTTGACCCGAGACCTCGATTTTCGATCCACTTAGTTTGACTAAGGAGATAGCCCAGCGTTGAGCCATTCCACTTACAATCTGATCCCTTTCTTTAATCTTCCCTTGCTTTTCAAGTTTTTTTACCCAAATTAATTTTGGAATTGTACAGAGCATATAGATCCAGAAGTAGACAAACCAAATGATTGTTCTAAGCATGATTTCACTCCCCCATCATTTTCTTTCCTCTTTATTTCCTCCTCCAACTCCCAGCATTTCATCCAACAAAATTGTATAACACGGCAAATTACGAGTGCAAGGAAAATACCTATAAGAGCTAGACCATACTGAAAAAAGAAATAAAGTCAAATGTATTGCTTTACAGTTTCTAAATAAAAGTAACTAAAAATGAAGTCACCAAGTGAAAATATGACCCCATTTTTAGTTATGCTCTGTTCTTATTTCTTATTTCATTTTCCTTCTGCCTATTCTCGGATTTGTCCATTTCCTTGAATATAGTACTTATACGAGGTCAGCTCAGGTAACCCCATTGGACCACGCGCATGAATTTTTTGAGTACTGATGCCTATTTCCGCTCCAAAACCAAATTCAAAACCATCTGTAAATCGAGTAGAAGCATTATGATAGACAGCGGCAGCATCTACACGTTTCATAAATTCCTCTGCCACTTTTTGATTTTCAGTCAAAATGGATTCAGAATGCTTTGTACCATACTTCGTAATATGTTCTATCGCTCCATCTACACCCGCGACCACCTTTATAGACAGAATATAGTCCAAATACTCTGTGGTCCAGTCGCTATCATCTGCTCCCTTAATCTCAGGTACAATAGCCACTGCTTTTGAACAGCCTCTAACCTCTACACTGTGAGAGGAGAGAACCTCTACTATTTTCGCTAAATGCTCATCGGCATAAGCTACATCAACAAGGAGGGTTTCTATTGCATTACATACAGAAGGACGTTGACATTTGGCATTAACTACAATCGAAGATACCATCTCAGGATTTGCGTCTTGATGAATATAGAGGTGACATATGCCCTCACCTGTTTCAATGACAGGAACAACTGAGTTCTGTACAACATGCTGAATAAGTGATCTGCCCCCACGCGGAATAATAACATCAATATATTCCTTTGCTTTTAACATATCCATCACAGAAGAGCGATCTGTATCCTCAATATACTGTAAAAAATCAACAGGATAGTTTTGCTCTCTCATCACGTCATGAAGAACCGCGATAATAGCTTGGTTAGAATAGGTTGCTGCCGATCCCCCTCTCAGCACAACCGCATTTCCAGTTTTAAGACATAATCCGGCAGCATCCACCGTAACATTCGGTCTAGCTTCATAAATAATTCCTATCACCCCAAGCGGGACTCTTTTCTTCTGAATGGTTAATCCATTGGGCTTGTCAATGGTATCCAACACCTCATCTATAGGATCTGGAAGCTGGGCTACCTGCTTTAACCCTTCTGCCATCTGTTCAATTCGAACAGGATTGAGGGCTAAACGATCTAACAAGGAAGCGGAAGTCCCATTCTTCCTCCCGTTCTCTAAATCTAACTGATTCGCTTCAAGGAGTCGATTCGTTTCCTTTACCAACCCTTCAGCCATTTGGATTAATAAATGGTTTTTTTCTTCTGTTGAAGGAAAAACGTCTGAAATGCTTCTTTTGCTTTTTTCACTTTGACGATCACTTCACTCATACTCTGTCCTCCCCACTCATCGTATAGGCCACCCATTCATCACGATGAATAACTTCTATTTTATCTACTTCTGTTCTTTCGGCTACTTCTTGGCTGCTAAGCCCTTTCACAGCTCTAATCTGCCAGGCGTTATAATTTGAGATTCCTCTTCCCAGCGTCCTGCCCTTTTCATCCTTTACTTCCACTACATCCCCTTGATGAAATTCGCCTTGTACATCCAGAACGCCCGCTGGAAGCAGACTTTTTCCCTGATGGATAAGAGCTTGGCTTGCTCCAGCATCAATCATAATCTCTCCTCTAACCATAGAATGTAACCCCAGCCATTGCTTCTTCATCGAAAGAGGACTTGCCGAAGGTAGAAAATAGGTCCCATCTCCTGTTCCCTTCATCATGTCTATTATTCTGCTTTCCGGTGTTAATTTTCCAATATAGACCGAAATACCGCCAAATAGCCCTACCCTTGCAGCTTCTACCTTGGTTTTCATTCCTCCTGTTCCTACGGAGGAGCCAGCGCCACCTGCAATCTCAACAATTTCATTTGAGATCGTTTCGACGATATCAATTCGCTTGGCATTCGGATTTTTTCTAGGGTCATCTGTATACAATCCGTTCATATCTGTCACAATAAAAAGGTGGCTTGCTTTGACTAGGTTTGCGACATAGGAAGATAGTAAATCATTATCTCCAAACTTCAACTCATTAACGGAAACTGAATCATTTTCATTAATAATTGGAATGACACCATGCTGTAATAATTCTTCTAAAGTATTATAAGCATTATGACAACGCTCACGATCTGTTAAATCCATGCGTGTCAATAATAGTTGACTAACGACCAAATCATATTTAGCAAATATTTCATTATATATTTGCATCAGGATTCCTTGACCTACGGCAGCAGCCGCTTGTTTCTGCGCTAAAATAGTGGGGCGCTTCTTATATCCCATTTGAGAGTAACCCGCAGCGACAGCTCCAGATGACACAATGACTGGAGTATACCCTGCTTTGATCATCTCATGAATATTATCCACATAAAAAGCAATTCTTTGATGATCGATCTGACCATCCTCTGTTGTTAAAGAACTGCTTCCAAATTTAATAACCACTCTTTTTCTCGACATCTCTTATCCACTCCTATATAAAACAAAAAGCTCTCACCCCTCTATGGAGGAACGAAAGCCAAATTTGTTACCCATACTTCCTAGAAACTATGAATTTCTAGGTATGTACTGTTATTTCTCAAATAGTCCCAATGCAATAAGCTGTTCCAATATCTCTTCATTAGGAGCGTCGACTACAGTGAGTTCAACTTCCTGCCCCGGTTGTAAACTAATCGCAAGGACACCCAAGATACTTTTGGCATCGACAACCCAATGTTCTTTTTTTAATAGAATGGTTTCTGAATATTTTCCCGTAATATTGACTAATTGATTGGCTGCTTCTCCAAAGATGGGCTTTGCTACTTTAACCTTCATCCTCTCCACCACCCTCTATACGCACATTTTTTCTTACTGAATTCTATCAATAATTATATGATAAAGTTGATATACTCACAATCATTATCTGAATTTTTTTATTTTACATACTCTCTTTTTGTGAACAAACTGGCAAAAAAGAAGCTATGAATGAGTCTAAATAATTAGAAAAATATACATTACATAGAGTAATCAAGAGTAATAGAGAGTAATAACAATGAAATAGGTTCTTTAACAAATAATTTAGAGATATTCCATAAATTTTACGGAAATTTAACAAAAAAACGCTTGCCTTTTTCCCAAAAAAATTTAAAAATGAAAAAGTGAGAATTTTTATTTTGAAGGTGAGGGATCTCCTATGCGAAAATGGTTAGAACCTATGTTGAAAAACGGGATTGAACCTTTTTTTAACCGTCTGTTTTTGCACTCGCTTGAAAGACAATATGAAGCCACTTATTCTTTACATGTTAAGTTTTTATCCCTTGTCTTTAGCTGTCTGTATGTATTTATTGTTACCTATGTCATACCCGTTCAATGGTTTTTTCCCCAATATGTCTTTCCAAGTATCCAGTCGCTCTGGATGGATGGCTTTCGCTCTATTGGATTAGACTTGTTTATCTTGCTCTTATCCTTGTGGATCTATTTTATTACGGTCCTCTTTCTGACCAATGGAATCTTTTATTTAGTCCGAATTGGTAGTGGGATCACGGTTCACATGTATTATTCATATACGATTGATCACAAGAAAAAAGAAATTGAACGTCATAACGTTTCTGGCTATTTTGGTGACAAGAAGCGTCTCTTTGCACATGAAGGGTATGTTGCCTGGCTCGATTTTATTGAATTTCTGGAAAAGCATCCTGAATTACAACACTACCGAATCTATGCACATTCTATCTTTTATCGATATACGCGCGATTTCAAGAATGTGGAAACCAAACCTGTTGGTTGGACACGAATTTTTACCTGTATTCACTTAGTGAGGAATTTGCAATTTCAAAAAGCATGGTCTCTCCTTCTTCAAAAGAAGGTTACAGAACAGGTTCTCTATACGTCCTATCAGGAGCTTCAGGAGCTTAAACCTTATTTTCAACAAAAAATAACTCTATACAATCAAAGTCATACTGACTTAATCTTAGAACCAGTGGCTATCATTCAAGAAGTAATTCATCAGGTGGAGGAACAACTAACAATTCCCGCCTCAAGTGCAGCTCCCATGTTAGCTGATGGAAATGGAGGGGTTCTCAATGATCCGCAATCGAACCATTAATTTATTCATCCTGATTCTTTTTCTGCTAGCAATCGGCAGTATTACAAGTCAATATCTTGATTTATTAAAATAAAAACAATAAGCCCGAAGAATAGACGTTGTGTAAGCTGTCTGTTCCCCGGGCTTGTTATTACTCTTTCTTATTCTCTAAAATAGTTGGATCATAGAATTGGTAGTAGTTCTTCCCTTGTTCTTTGGCTCGATACATGGCAAGATCCGCCTTTTTAATTAGAACATCTTTGGATTCCCCATCATACGGAAAGATACTAATTCCTACACTAGCGGATATGCTCACAGAATGTCCCTGTACTGTCATATCTTCTTTTAAAATCATAAGAATTTTTTCTGCGACCACTCGTACCTCTTCAAATGAAGAGAGCTTAGATAGAATGGATAGAAATTCATCTCCCCCGCTTCTCGTCACCACTCCTTTTTCCATGACACCACTGTGTAGTCTCATAGCAATGATTTGCAATAATTGATCTCCAGCAGAATGACCGAATTGATCATTAATCGACTTAAAACCATCCAAGTCAACAAATAATATAGCAATGATTGAATTCCTTTGTTTGGCTTCGACCAATGACTTGGCTAAATATTCATCAAAATAAGAGCGATTAGGCAGGTTTGTTAAAGGATCATGTGACGCTTGATGCACAAGTAAATCTTGTGATTGCTCCACTTTGTCTAAAAGCAAATTAAACTCATCCATTAACTTGTTTAATTCGTCGCTTCCAGAGTGATGCAGACGAAGGGTAAAATCATGACTATTTTTAATGACTTGTACTTGTTTCATAATTCTAGATATTTTTGATAATATCGTCGTTTCTAATAAAATGAGGATGATAATTGCAAAGACAAAGCTGGTAATAATCATAAACATGACCAGAAAGTCCGTACTATTCTTCCCTTGTTGATAGATCGGTCTATTTGTCGTTACACTCAAGTAATAGCTCTTCTCACCAAAAATGTCCTGTATTTGCGTGGTACCCACGATTCGATTCTTATCTAGTGCTTCTACCCAGATTCCCTCATCTACTTGCTCTGTCTCCAGCTTCAACGGCAGAGATACACGCGGATCTGTACCGGGGGCAATAGCAACCTCTAATTTCACATTGGCTGCGATTTTCTCCACTTCGCTAGGAACTAAAAACCTCCCCATAATTAATACTCCTGGAGAAGGCCCTTCTCCCTTACTATTTAATATAGGTGAAGCAACGATGTAGGTTGGCCCTTGCTCTAAAGTCATGATTCCTTTGACTCTTTTTAGGCTTCTTGGCATATCCACAAATAAAGACTCTGTTGTCATTCGTTCGATTAAGTCACTTGGGAGTATAAGTTGCTCAAATTCAAGTAAGTCAAGTCCTTTTTGCAGGACGATTCCTCCAGAATCATCCATATAAATAATATAATTAAATCCATTATTCATAAATGTTACTTCAGACAAGCTATCTTCAACAAATGTCTCTTGGGGATCTTGAACAAAAGAATAGGATTGATCCCATGTTGCCCAATCTCGATTGGTCACGGAGAGTACTTGAATCTCTCGTTCCAAAGCATTCATGGCTCGTTCGACATGTTCCCTCACGTTGGAAACTTCTAATTCCTCAAAGCTTTCATTTAATGTTGTCTGAATAAACATAATAATAATGATCAAGACTAAAAAGCTAAAAAAAACAACGGAAATCAATGACTTGATCCTAAGAGACATCCCTTCACCTCCCAAGTTGATTCAATTTCAAAGCTGAGTATTTCATAGGAGGGCAACACTGACTAAGTAAGCAACATGTTAAGATCGAACAGAATGATTATCTAACCATTCAAGAAACTGCTCTTGTGTCCAAATCACATTTCTAGGTTTACTCCCTAGCGATTCTGATACAATCCCTTGTTCTTCCATCCAATCAATGAGGCGAGCAGCACGGTTATATCCAATTCTAAATTTACGTTGCAAACTTGATGCCGAGGCAACCCCTTGCTCCATCACGAAGAAGGTTACTTCTTCCAATAATTCATCTTCTATTTCAGAATCTTGTAAGTTTGAAGAGAGTTCATCTGAAGTAAACAGAAATCGTTGACGATCCTTAGCCGATACCTCTTCAATGATCCTTTCAATTTCATCATCAGAAACAAAATTACCTTGCACTCTTATTGGCTTAGAGGCTCCATTTTGTAAAAACAACATATCCCCTCGTCCCAGTAAACGCTCTGCTCCAGCCATATCTAGTATGGTTCTGGAATCAACCTGAGAAGAAACCGAAAAGGCTAATCTTGTAGGTATGTTTGCCTTAATAAGACCCGTAATAACATCAACGGAAGGACGCTGAGTGGCTACAATGAGGTGAATTCCACAGGCACGAGCCTTCTGTGTAATTCGGCAGATCGCATCTTCTACATCCTGTGGAGATACCATCATGAGATCGGCAAGCTCATCTATAATGATCACGATATATGGTAATGTCCAGCTTTCCCCTGTTTTTTCCTCCATTACTTTATTATATCGGCTAAGATCACGAACTCCTTCATACGCAAATAACTGATAACGCCGTTCCATTTCCTCCACAGCCCATTTTAATGCCGCAGTCGCTCTTTTGGGGTCCGTTACTACTGGTGTAATCAAGTGAGGAATCGATTGATAAGGCGTTAGCTCCACTACTTTTGGATCAATGAGTAATAATCTTAGCTGCTCTGGAGAAGCCTTGTATAACAAGCTGACCAAAAGAGAGTTAATACAAACACTCTTCCCCGAACCTGTTGCTCCAGCAATGAGCCCATGAGGCATCTTCTGAATATCGGTGACAACAGGCTCCCCACTTAGATCAGAACCTAAACAGATCGTTAATGGTGAAGCTGACTCTTGAAAAGTATTACTTACTAAAATATCTCCCAGATGGACAGGCTTAGGCGAGAGATTCGGCACCTCAATTCCGATCGCATTCTTCCCAGGAATAGGAGCCTCGATTCGAATTTCTTTTGCAGCTAAGCTAAGCTTCAAATCATCCTGTAAATTGGTAAATTTACTTATTTTAATCCCAGGTGCTGGTTGGATTTCAAATCTTGTCACGGTAGGTCCTTGTGTAACACCCATTAGTTCTGCTTTCAAGTTAAAATGGTCAAAGGTTTCCATTAATATCCTCGCTTGCTGATCAACCCAGGCATCATCAGCATGATCCTGGCTCTCAGCTTGGAGCAATGAGTTAAGCTGTGGAAATTGGTACCCTATTCTTTCCTCTTTTTCTATTGGTAGTGGAACTTGCTCTCTAGATGCTGGTATTTGTTGAATAGGCTGTGGTCGAGTGGAAGGCTGCAGAGGCTGTGGCTGGATCACGTCCTCTTGAGAAGCCTCAGAAACTAAGCGCAAGAAAGACTTCGAAGGCTCCTTCTCCTCTTCTATTAGTGGAGCTACACTCTCGGAATCCGGTTTGGTTTTTTCTTCAGGTCCCTGTTGAGTACCTGATGGTAGCTCAGGCTCGTTGTCGAATAACGGCTGAACAACTGAATTCCTAATCTCTTCTGCTCCCTTGTCTTCTTGTTGGCTTTGCTCCTCAATTGCACTCTCAAAAACATCTGATTCATCTTTCTTCCTATGCTGACCAAAACCAAAAACAGGAGAGGGAGTAACCTCAGAATGTCTTAAATTCCCCTGGAAATAACCTGCTTTCTCCCTACGTTCGATCTTCTCTTGCCGTTTACTCTTCTCTAATCCTTCAATCTTTTCTTTCCCGTTGATGCTCCCTTGCTGATACTCCTTCTCTTCACGCTTCCCTCTCTCCAAGCGCTCCATTTTTTGCTGAGCCTCGAATGGAATAGGAAAGCGATAGGCCCCTGCTTTGGGATAAATGTTCTGCACTCTTCCTTCGATTTCAACAGAGGAATAAACCGTTTTTTTCTGCTTCTTTTGTGTATCCTGTTTTTGATCTATGATATTTTCTTGGATATTTTCTTGATCATCGAAAAAATAATTTTTGATTCTTCCTATAATACGATTAAACATGTTAATTCCCCCAGTTGAACAATCATTTCGGTTTCCTTTTGGCTAAAATGAAAATAGGTTCGACCTCACCAGACTTATAGTCAAAAGGCAGAGCAGTGATTGGCATCGTTCCACTAGCATAAAAGTGAAATGTTAATTGTCCCAAGACATCGTATCCTGTTTCATTTCGAATATCAGCGATCACGAATACATCTTGATGGGGAATAGCAAAACATATTTCTCCCTCTGCTTTGCTAGCATACTCATCCAGAAGGGCTTGATTTAAGATTCGACTTGCTCCATATCCATCTGTCGTACTAAAAAAATAAAAAATATTGCCTGCTACAATATCTTGTTTCGCTTCATTCGCCAAGCCTCTTAAGTTAAATAGGGCTCTTTCCTTTAACTGCTGCCTCGTCCATGATGAAGTGTGTAGCAGATCTTCATCAATCAGCAAATATGTATTTCCCATGTCTACCGCATAAAAAACTCGTGATTCAGCCGTATGTTCATCATAGACCAGCTTCTTCCCTGTTCTAGATTCAGTAGGGAAAGAGGTACTGCGCATCACTGGAAAAACTTCTCGCTCTTTTCCCTCTAACGTTAAATCTTTTCTTCTTTCCATAGAATCAAAAACGGACTCCATTTGTCCAAGTAGCTGCTGGATGACCTTCTCCACAGACTCTTGTCCCTCTTGAACCTTTTGCTGTAATTTAGGTAAAGATATCTCAAAGGGTTGCTGATGGGACGTGGCTTCAACGGAAAATGTTTCTTTTTTGTGATCCCATGAATATCCCCATCCTTTGGCTATAAATTGTTCTTCTAATTGTTTTTTTAATTGCTGGTTGTTCATCATACCCCTCCTTAGTACAGTTTTTGATTATATAGACCAACGACTTATTTTTCTTTTATTCTACCATGATCAGATCCTTGTTAGTGAATCAATTAACGAGGAAAGGAAGACCTGATTGCTCCGGTCTTCCTTCTATATCGGCATTATTCTTTTGTATATTCAGCAATAACAGTTGTTCCGAGTCCTCCACGCGCATTCCAAATAGCTTCAATTCTCATCATTTTTGGATCACATAGGGCAACCAAATCATCTAGGATTTTTTGAGTTGCGTGCTCCTGATAAATCCCCACATTTCTATAGGAGGTCAGGTAATACTTGAGGGATTTCATCTCAACCAATGTTTCATTAGGAATGTACGTCATTTTGATTTCTGCAAAATCTGGTAAGCCAGACCATGGGCATACTGAAGTAAATTCATTTGTCGGAATTGTTACCTCTAAATCCTTCCCAACATATTCGTAAGGAATCGTTTCTAAAATATCTACTAGAATTACTTCTTCTGTTTGAATATCAAAACGAATATTATTATATTTGCTATGATCGATATTGTTTTTACTTGTCATGTTGAATCATCCTTCCCCATTTTACTAAAATTCCCATAGGAATCAGTCTTATGATGTAACCTGAATTATTATATAATATAATAAATAAACAA
>NZ_BAMO01000051.1 GCF_000615945.1 Caldalkalibacillus mannanilyticus JCM 10596 | reverse complement strand
AGCACATCTCCATTCCTGTCGCTGAAGCACGAGAGTTCTATCCTCTTTCTTCCGCTCAGAAGCGCTTATATATTCTACAGCAAATGGAAGGCTCTGAATTGAGCTATAACATGCCGGATGCCTTAGTATTAAAAGGCGATTTAGATCTTGAAAGATTAGAAGCCGTTTTTCAACAGTTAATTCAACGCCATGAAACATTACGAACGAGCTTCGAGATGATAGATGGAGAAGTAAAGCAACGTATACATCAAAAAGTAGACTTTAGTCTGGAATATATTGAGGTAAATGAAGAACTGGAAACAGCTATCGATGGCTTTATCCGAGTGTTCGATCTTGAAAAGCCGCCGTTATTACGCGTAGGAGTGACTACATTAAAAACAGGACTAAATCTTCTTGTATTAGATATGCACCATATCATTTCTGATGGATTCTCCATGGAGATCTTATCTGCTGAATTTGAAGCCCTATATTCAGGTCAAGTAGAGTTAACTCCTCTACGAATTCAATACAAGGATTACGCTGTGTGGCAGCAAGCAGAAATGCAAAGTGAGCGCCTTAAGAAGCAGGAAGATTATTGGCTTAACATTTTCAGTGGTGAGCTTCCAACTCTGGAACTACCTACTGATTATGAGCGTCCTAAAGTTCAAAGCTTTGAAGGAAATACTCTTGAATTTACTGTTGATTCGGAGCTCACAGCTTCCGTACAAAAGCTAGCAGAAAAATACGAAATCACACTCTATATGTTTTATTTAGCTGCCTACTCTGTACTCCTTGCGAAACACAGTGCACAAGAAGATATTGTGATTGGAGTACCTATCGCAGGAAGAACACACTCAGATTTAGAGCCATTGATTGGAATGTTTGTTAATACACTTGCTATTCGAAACTATCCATTTGCGGAAAAAAGCTTTGAGGAATTTTTACTTGAAGTGAAAGAAAGAGCTTTAGAAGCACATGAGAATCAGGAGTATCCTTTTGAAGAATTAGTTGAAAAATTAGATTTGAAACGAGACCTGAGTCGCAATCCTTTGTTCGATACGATGTTTGATCTTCAAGTTGAGGAAGAACAAAACATTCAAAAGAATGCCTCATTATCTGTTCTTCCGATGTACAACGATAAAGTGGCTAAATTCGATTTACTACTAAACATGAGTTTAGAGAGGGATGAAATGAAGGCTGAATTTCAATATTGCACGAAGCTATTTAAAAAGAATAGGATAGACCGTTTAAGCAAGGACCTAATTATGATCCTAAGTCAAATTTGCCAAGAGCCACAGATTCAATTAAAGAATATTAAAGTGAATGAAGCTAAGAAAAAGCGAGAAAATATTGTAGAATCTGTTGAGTTTTCTTTTTAGTTCTTATGAAATGAAGCAAGTATGTGCTGCTACTCAAAAGGCGGCACATACTTGCAAACATTAGAATAAAGGGTGAGGTGAGCACAAATGAAAACAGTTTATGAAAAGGAAGAAGCGTTTTGGAAGAAGCAGTTTTCTTCAGACGAAAGCATTATATCCCTTCCTTATAGCAAATTTGCTCTAAAAGATTTAGGAGATAGAGATAGAAACCATATTCAAGTTTCTAACCATACTTTATCACCAGAGGTAGCTCAAAAAATTCTAACCATTTCTAATGGTTCAAACATGGCTTTATTTATGATTTTGTTAGCTGGAGTTGAAGCCATACTCTACAAATATAGTTACGAAGAAAAAGAAAATATCATATTGGGAGTTCCAACGACTCAAGCAAATGGACATGCACCAGTTACTGATCTAGTTATTTTAAAAAATAAAATAAGTAACCAGCATACTTTTAAAACATTGTTAAATGAAATTAGATTATCTCTTCAAGAAACAATCAAATATCAAAATATTCCTTTCTGGAAAATGGTTGAAAATTTACATATTGAATATGATGAAAATGAATTACCGATCGTGAATACATTCGTTTCTCTGAAGGAACTCCATCAATTCGACTATAAACAGAGTATTGTGCCCGATATGATGTTCGAGTTCAGCTTAAAAAGTAGCTTGGTTCATGTCGATGTCATCTATAATGGGACTCATTTTGATCAAAACTTCATTTCACAACTTATCCAACATTTGAATCAGCTTTTTTCTATTGTTTTATTCCAACCGGAAATCGAAATACATAACATAGATATTCTATTACCAAATGAAAGAAATCAGCTATTACAAGATTTTAACGATACAGCGCAAGATTATCCCACTCAAAGAACAATCCATCAAATCTTTGAAGAACAAGCAGAGCGCACTCCTGATGCAGTTGCTGTTATTTTTGAAAATCGAAACATGACATACCGTGAACTAAATGAAAGAGCAAATCAATTAGCGCGAACCTTGAGAACCAAGGGAGTAAAGGCTGACCAGCTTGTGGGCGTTATGGCTGAACGTTCGTTTGAAATGATCATAGGGATCTATGCTGTCCTAAAAGCTGGTGGAGCTTATATACCAATCGATCCAACACATCCTGAAGAACGCATCCGCTATATAATGGAAGATGCTAATGCAGATGTCTTACTTGTACAGAGCCATTTACTAGATCGAATTTCCTTTAACGGAGAACAAATTGTATTGGAAGATGAAAAATCTTATCATGAGGACAGCTCGAACTTAGGAGAAATGAGTAGCCCTCAACATCTCGCTTATGTCATCTATACATCTGGTACAACAGGAAGACCAAAAGGAGTTATGATCGAACACCATTCCGCCATTAATAGAATCTTATGGATGCAAGAAAGATATCCTATTGACGCAAACGATACAATATTACAAAAAACAGCAGTAACCTTTGACGTTTCTGTCTGGGAGTTATTTTGGTGGGCTATGGTAGGCTCTAAAGTATGCCTCCTATCTGTCGGTGGTGAAAAAAATCCTGAAGAAATCTTAAATACAATTGAAGAGCACTCCATCACTACGATGCATTTTGTTCCAGCCATGCTTAGCGCCTTTCTCGAGTATCTGGAGCATCATTCGACTCAAGACTCACAGGATAAACTTAAATCACTAAGGCAGGTATTTGCTAGTGGTGAAGCATTAACTCCTAACCATGCAAACCGTTTTATGCAGCTTATTTCATCTGTCAATCAAGCTCAAATCATTAACTTATATGGACCAACAGAAGCGACCGTTGATGTATCCTACTTTGATTGCCCTGTAAATGATGAAATATTTATGGTACCTATAGGAAAACCAATTTCTAATATCCAGCTCTATATCGTAAATCAAAATAGACAATTGCAAGCAATAGGAGTACCAGGAGAACTATGCATTTCTGGTGTTGGACTAGCTCGAGGCTACTATAATCGTCCAGAGCTTACAGAGGAGAAGTTTGTACCTAATCCATTTGTAGCAGGGGAACGAATGTATCGTACAGGGGACTTAGCACGCTGGCTTCCGGATGGAAATATTGAATATCTAGGGCGAATTGATCATCAAGTAAAAATTCGGGGCTATCGAATTGAGCTTGGTGAGGTTGAAGCTCAACTGTTGAAAATTGATTCTATTCAAGAAGCGATTGTGCTTGCAAGAGAGGAGAAGACCGGTCAGAAACAATTATGTGCCTACTTTACTTCAAATCAAAAGCAGAGTATGAACGAGATTCGAGATGCTTTGTCGAAAGAGCTACCAGAGTACATGATTCCTGCGTACTTTGTGCAATTGCAGCAAATGCCCTTATCACCAAATGGAAAGATCGATCGGAAGGCTTTGCCAGTACCTGAAGAAAGCATTGAAAGTGGGACAACCTATGTAGCTCCACGAACAGAGGTGGAACGAACACTGGCAACTCTATGGCAGCAATTATTAGGAATTCCGAAAGTGGGGATTAATGACCATTTCTTTGCTCTTGGTGGAGATTCCATTAAGCTGATCCAGATATCCTCCAGACTGTATCAAGTAGGCTATAAGCTTGAAATGAAACATTTATTCAAGTACCCAACAATCGCTAAATTAAGTCCTTTTGTCCAAACAATTGATCGAACAATAGATCAAGCTGAAGTGAAGGGCGAGGCTAGGTTAACACCGATCCAAAGCTGGTTTTTTGAGAGAAATTGGGCTGATTCACACTACTTTAATCAAGCCACGATGCTTTATAAGAAAGAAGGCTTCACTGAAGCTGCACTTCGAAAAGTTTTACAAAAAATAGTAGAGCATCATGATGCGTTACGTACGGTATTTCGTCAGCAAGATCATAGTATTCAACCTTGGATTCGAGGAATAGATGAAGAGGAGCTTTTCACCCTAGAAGTATTTGATTTCCGCCAAGTAGCTGATTGTGCTAAGGCAATTGAAGATCAAGCTACTAAAATTCAAAGTAGTATTCACCTAAACGAAGGTCCTTTAATGAAGGTAGGCTTGTTTCATTGTGAAGACGGAGATCATTTGCTCATTGCGATACACCATTTAGTTATAGATGGCATCTCGTGGAGAATATTATTTGAAGATATTCAGATGGGCTATGAACAAGCGATACATGGGGAAGAGATCCGACTCCCACTAAAAACAGATTCCTACTTAAAATGGGCTGAAGATTTATCTGTTTATGCTGAAAATAAATTGATGGAGAAGGAAGCAGATTATTGGAGGCAGATTGCTCAACTCAAAACGGATTCTTTACCTAGAGAGCAGGTGCAGGATCAGGCATTGATTAGAGATCGTGAATCCCTTCATGTACAGTGGAGCCAAGAAGAAACGGAATTACTGTTGAAGCAAGTGCCTCAGGCATATAATACGGAAATAAACGATATTCTGTTAGTCGCATTAGCTAAAGCACTACATAAATGGAGTGGTTTAGAACGATTCAAAATACACATGGAAGGTCATGGTAGAGAAGAGATTCTTGAGAATATCGATATCACTCGAACAGTAGGATGGTTTACAAGTCTCTACCCAGTGGTGCTAGAAGTTGAACCAGATAAACAGCTGTCTTATCAGATTAAGAAAGTAAAAGAAAATCTGCGTCACATTCCACACAAAGGAATTGGCTATGGAGTGTGGAAGTATCTTTCTTCCTATTCGCAAGAGGTTGATTTTCAGGATGAAGCTGAAATTTGTTTTAACTATTTAGGTCAGTTTGATCAGGAACTAGAAAGTAATGAGCTATCTCCTTATTCAAGCGGTGCACAAAGAAGTAGTCAACAAAAGCAAACCTACGTTTTAGATATTAATGGGATGATTTCAGAGGGAGCTTTACTCTTTGACATTAGTTACAATGGCAAAGAATACAATCAGGAAAACATGACGCAGTTAGCCACATGCTTTAAGGAAAGTCTACAAGAGATAATTGCTCATTGTAGCGCCAAAGATCGTACTGAACTTACACCTAGTGATGTGTTATTACAAGAGGTAACACTTGAGGAACTAGATGAGATCGTTGCTCAAACCAAGCACATTGGACAAATTGAAAATCTATACAAACTGACACCCATGCAAAAAGGGATGTGGTTTCACAATCAAATGGATTCGCAGTCCGGAGCTTACTTCCAACAGCTCAGATTTGTTCTTCAAGGAGATTTAGATGTAGAAAAAATCAAAGAAAGCTTCTCTCTATTAATACAACGACATGCGATATTACGTACAAACTTCTACACAGGCTGGGATGAAGAACCTATACAAATAGTGTATAGAGATAAACCTGTCGAATTTTTCTACAATGATATTTCTGAAATGACTCAAAACGATCGTGACGAGAAAATGAATCTATTTCTGGAAGAAGATAAGGAGAGAGGCTTTGCCCTTGATCATGATGCATTGATCCGCTTATCGATCTTACGGACAGATGAGAAAGAGCACCATCTTATTTGGAGCTTCCATCACATTTTAATGGATGGCTGGTGTTTACCTATTCTTGTCACAGAAATGTTTGAAACTTACTTCGCGCTAGAAAATAATGATACGCCCGAGATGAATGTCGTTTCATCTTACAGTGATTATATTAAGTGGCTGCAAGAACAAGATACAGAAGAAGCCTCAGCCTATTGGAAAAGCTATTTAGAAGGATATGAGGGACAAACCGCATTGCCACAAGAGAGTGATCAACTGAAAGAAGTGGAATATGCTACAAAACGAATCCAGTGTAGCTTAGGCGAAGAATTAACAAATAAGATGAACATGATGGCAAAGCAGCACCAAGTAACAGTGAATACGCTGATACAAGTAGCTTGGGGTATTCTGTTGCAGAAATATAATGGCTCCAAGGATGTTGTTTTCGGCAGCGTAGTTTCTGGAAGACCCGCAGAAATTCCAGGTATTGAGGATATGATTGGGCTATTTATCAACACAACTCCTGTACGTATTCGTTGTGAGGCGGAAGAAGCCATTGGTGAAGTCATGAGAAGAACACAGGAGCAGGTTCTTTCTTCCCAATCCTATGATTTCTACCCATTATACGAGATTCAAGCACAATCGGATCAAAAACAAAATCTAATCAATCACATCATGGTCTTCGAAAACTATCCAGTAGAAGAGAAAATTGAAAAAACGGAAAGTGCTAATACAGGAAGTCTGGAAATTATGGATGTTAGCACTGAAGAACAAACAAACTATGACTTTAACCTAATTGTGTTACCAAGTGAAGAGCTACAGCTCAAAATGGAGTATAACGCAAATGTATTTACATCTGAAACGGTAGAAAGAATACAAAAACACTTAGTCCATTTTCTGAAACAAATTGCAAATACATCGGAATTATTGGTTAAAGATTTAGATGTAGCAACAGAAGAAGAGAAGATGCAGATTCTTCATGTATTTAATGAAACCGATGCAGATTACCCGAAAGAGAAAACAATCCATCAGTTATTCGAAGACAGGTAGCTCGCACTCCCGAATCCATCGCTGTGGTGTATGAGAACCAACAAATCAGCTACGGTGAATTAAATGAACGGGCAAACCAGCTAGCACGCACCTTGAGAGCAGAAGGTGTTAGCACAAATAACTTAGTAGCTATCATGGTCAATCGATCAATAGAGATGATTGTTGGTATTCTAGCAACGATTAAAGCCGGAGCAGCTTATGTACCAATTGATCCTGAATATCCTGAGGACCGTATTCATTTTATGTTAGAAGATTCAGGGGCACAAATCCTCTTATTACAGAAGGATTTACAAGACCAAGTATCTTTTAAAGGCACGATTTTGGCTATGGAAAACGAAGAAAATTATCACCATGATAAAACCAATCTTGATCAAGTCAATGAAGCGCATGATTTAGCTTATGTCATTTATACTTCTGGGACAACAGGTAAGCCAAAAGGTACGTTAATTGAACATAAAAATGTGGTACGACTCTTGTTTAACAATAAGAACCTGTTTGACTTTGATGCGAGTGATACATGGACATTATTCCATTCTTATTGCTTTGATTTCTCGGTTTGGGAAATGTACGGAGCCCTATTATATGGTGGAAAATTAGTGGTTGTTCCTTCATTGACGGCAAAGAGTCCAAATCAGTTTCTTCAGTTGTTGAAAGAACAAGAAATCACCATCTTAAATCAAACACCTACTTATTTTTATAAGGTACTCAAAGAAGAAGAAGTACACGGCGGGGAAGGCTTGCATTTACGCAAAATCATTTTTGGTGGAGAGGCTTTAAGTCCATATCTATTAAAAGAATGGAAAGCGAAATATCCTGACATTCAGCTCATCAATATGTATGGAATCACTGAAACAACGGTCCATGTAACTTATAAAGAAATTACGGAAGTAGAAATTGAGCAAGTGAAAAGCAATATTGGACGCCCCATCCCAACTTTACGTACCTATATTCTGGATGAACAAAAGAATCTACTTCCGATAGGGATCGTAGGAGAACTCTATGTGGCTGGAGAAGGGGTAGCTAGAGGTTACTTAAATCGTCCCGGATTGAACGCAGAAAAGTTTGTAGAGGACCCATTTGCACCTGGAAAACGGATGTACCGTTCTGGAGATCTAGCCCGCTGGCTGCCAGATGGCAATCTTGAATATATAGGAAGAATGGATCATCAAGTCAAAATTCGGGGCTATCGAATTGAACTGGGTGAAGTAGAGGCTCAGCTCTTAAGATTAGATTCGATTCAAGAAGGAATCGTGCTTGCAAACAAGGATGAAGCAGGGCAAGAGGATCTGTGCGCTTATTTTACAGCAAAAAGAGAGTGGAATGTTGGTGAACTAAGAACTGCACTGTCCCAAGTGTTGCCACACTATATGCTTCCGTCTTATTTTGTACAACTGGAGCAAATGCCACTAACCTCTAACGGAAAAATCGATCGTAAAGCTTTGCCAAAACCAGAGGGGCTAATACAAACAGGAACAGAATACGTAGCACCAAGAACGGCTGCTGAAAAGCAACTTGTAGAAATTTGGCAAGAAGTATTAGGAGTACAATCTATAGGAATAAAGGATCATTTCTTTGAATTAGGAGGGCACTCCTTACGTGCTACGACCTTAGTATCCAAGATCCACAAGGAAATGAATGTAGATCTTCCTTTAAGAACCGTGTTCCAATCACCAACGGTAGGGGCTATGGCGGAAGTCATTGCAGAAATGGAACAAGATCAGCATATCTCAATCCCTGTTGCTAGTAAAAGGGAGTTCTATCCTGTGTCATCTGCTCAAAAGCGCTTATATATCTTACAACAGTTAGAAGGCGCCGATATCAGCTATAACATGCCTAATGAAGTACTTGTCATTGGTTCATTGGACAAAAAGAAATTAGAAGAAACGTTTCGTCGATTAATTGAGCGTCATGATACGTTGCGAACCAGCTTTCAATTAGAAAATGGGGAGCCTGTACAATGTGTACATCCTGAGGTTTCTTTCCATGTCGAATATGAAAAGGCAACTGAAGAAGAGGCGAAAGAGATTGTCAGAAATTTTGTTCGAGTATTTGATTTAGAAAGCGCCCCTTTATTGCGAGTAGGATTAATTGAGTTATCGGAAGAACGTCACATTTTGATGTTAGATATGCATCACATCATCTCTGATGGTGTATCTATGGAGCTTCTGATTGATGAATTTGTTCAATTGTATGAAGGACAGGAACTGTCGCCACTTCGTATTCAGTACAAAGATTACGCTGTCTGGCAAGAATCTGAATTTCATAATGAACGGATGAAAAAGCAAGAACAATATTGGTTGAGTGCCTTTAGTGGGGACCTTCCTGTACTAGAATTGCCAACAGACTATGCTCGACCTGCTGTACAGAGCTTTGCGGGAGCAGCACATGAGTTTGTTATTGATCCAGCAATAAGCCATCAACTAAGACAGATTGCCAAACAAACAGGAACGACACTGTACATGGTTTTACTCGCTTCATTCAAGACTTTATTGCACAAATACAGTGGACAGGAAGACGTGATTGTAGGGACGCCTATTGCAGGCAGAGCACATGCTGATTTAGAGCCGATTATTGGGATGTTTGTTAATACTCTAGCCATTCGTAGTTATCCTACTAGTGAGATAACGTTTTTAGAATTCTTGGACGAGGTGAAGGAAACTACACTATTGGCCTATGAAAATCAGGAGTATCCATTCGAAGAGCTAGTAGAAAAAGTGAGTGTAGTAAGAGATTTAAGTCGAAATTCTCTATTTGACACCATGTTTTCATTACAAACGGCAAGAGAAAAAGAGAATGAAACAGAAATCGAAGAATTTCAGCTACAACCCTATCCAACTGAACATACAGTCGCAAAATTTGATTTGACCTTCAATGTCAAAGAATGGGAAGAAGGAATGGTCTGCAATATTGAGTATGCAACCTCTCTATTTAAGCAAGAAACAATTGAGCGAATGGCGAAGCATTTTACAAAAATCATTCAAAGCTTGACTCAGTATCCAGATGAAAAGCTTTCCTCTCTAGAAATCATGGAGGAAGAAGAGCAAGTAACGTTACTAGAGAAGCTCAATGATACACAAACAGACTATCCTAGAAATCAAACCATTCAAGAACTATTTGAAGAACAGGTAGAGAAGAATCCGCATGCTGTCGCAGTCGTTCATGGGGAACAAAGCTTAACTTACCTCATGCTCAATGAACGGGCTAATCGATTGGCACGAACATTGAGAGAGAAGGGTGTCGTAGCCGATCAGTTGGTAGGGATTATGACTGAACGTTCCTTAGATATGATTGTTGGGATCCTGGCGATCATCAAAGCTGGTGGAGCTATGTACCAATTGACCCAGAGTATCCAGAAGAGCGTATTCGCTATATGCTAGAAGATTCAGAAGTGCAAATGGTACTCGTACAGGAGCTATTAAAAGGAAGAATCCCAGCAACAAGCTCAATTGTAGTACTGGATAATGAAGAATCTTACGGTGAAGATGGTTCTAATCTAGAGCATATTAACGGCGCTGAGAATTTGGCTTATGTTATTTACACATCGGGTTCCACAGGAAAACCGAAAGGGAATTTAACGACTCATCGCAATATTGTTCGCGTCGTCAAAAAGACCAATTATATCGATATCACCGAGCAAGATCGCATTCTGCAATTATCAAGCTATGCCTTTGATGGTTCTACGTTCGATATCTATGGAGCCCTATTAAATGGAGCGAAGCTTGTCCTGATTCAGAAAGAAACATTGTTGGATGTAGGAAAACTAGCGAATCTGATTGAAGAAGAGAAGATTTCAGTAATGTTTATTACAACGGCATTCTTCAATGTTTTAGTTGATGTAAGAGTGGATTGTCTACAGCATATCCGAGCTATTTTATTCGGAGGAGAACGCGTTTCTGTTAGCCATGTTCGAAAAGCACTTGAACATCTAGGTCCAGGTAAGATCAAGCATGTATACGGTCCTACCGAAAGTACTGTATTTGCTACTGCGCATGATGTAGATGAAATAGAAGAAGGGAGCATTACGGTACCGATAGGTAAACCTATCAGCAACACCTCCATTTACATTCTAAATAAGGCAAACAAGCCACAGCCGATCGGAGTCGTTGGAGAACTGTGCATTGGAGGAGATGGCTTAGCTCGTGGATACCTAAATCGTGCTGATCTTACAGCAGAGAAATTCGTGGATCATCCCTTCATCTCAGGAGAAAAGCTGTATCGAACTGGGGATTTGGCTAGATGGTTAGCTAATGGAACGATTGAATACGTTGGAAGAATTGATCATCAGGTTAAAATTAGAGGATTCAGAATTGAGCTAGGAGAGATAGAGGCTCAACTATTGAAGGTTGAATCCGTTCAGGAAGCTGTAGTCATCGCAAGAGAAGATGAGGCGCAGAAACAATTATGTGCTTATTTTGTAGCAGACAAGGAGCTTAACATCAGTCAGCTTAGAGGCGAGCTATCACAAGAATTGCCAGCATACATGATTCCATCATACTTTGTTCAATTAAAACAAATGCCACTGACACCTAATGGGAAAATTGACAGCAAAGCCTTACCAAAACCAGACGGAAGTGTCCAAACTGGAACAGAGTACATGGCTCCAATGACCGAGATAGAAACAACCTTAGCGACCATATGGCAGGAAGTCTTAGGGATTTCTAAGATTGGTATACTTGATCATTTCTTTGAACTTGGCGGGGACTCAATTAAAGCCATTCAAATTTCTTCTAGGCTCTATCAAGCGGGCTATAAGATGGAGATGAAGGATTTATTTAAATATCCTTCCATCGCTAAATTAAGTAAGCATGTACAGGCCACAGGAAGAACCATTGATCAGGGAGATGTTCATGGTGAAGCTAAATTAACTCCTATTCAAACTTGGTTCTTTGAAAAAAATTGGGTCGACTCGCATCACTTTAACCAATCTGCGATGCTGTATAAGAAAGAAGGCTTTGACTTCACAGCGCTTCAAAAGCTGATGAAAAATATGATACAGCACCATGATGCTTTGCGTATGGTATACCGTCAAACGGATACAGGATATACAGCTTGGAATAGAAAGGCAGATGAAGATAATCTCTTCACCCTTGATGTCGTGGATCTAAGAAGTGATAAAGAAGTAGATGAAATCATTGAAACGAAAGCGAATGAGCTCCAAAGCAGTCTTCATTTACAGGAAGGACCTCTTATGAAGCTTAGATTATTCCAATGCTCGGATGGAGACCACTTGTTGATCGTCATTCATCATCTGGTAGTAGACATGGTATCATGGAGGATCTTATTTGAAGATATTTCTTCTGGTTATGATCAAGCGCTGAGAGGAGAAGAGATCCATCTCCCGCAAAAAACGGATTCGTTCTTGAAATGGGCAGAGCAATTAACTTCCTATGCCCAAAGTCCAGCAATGGAGAAAGAAGCGAGCTATTGGCAACAAATGAGTCAGCTAGAAACCCGACCTCTACCAAAGGATTACGATCCAGAGCAGAGTTCATTGGTCAAAGATAGTGTTTCCATACCTGTTAAGTGGAGCGTGGAGGAAACAGAGCAATTACTTAAGCAAGTACCACGAGCTTACAATACCGAAATTAACGATATTCTCTTAACTGTTGTAGGAATCGCTATGCAGAAATGGAATCAACTAGAACGTGTTAAGGTTAATTTAGAAGGTCATGGACGCGAAGAGATCATAAAAGATATAGACATCACACGTACGGTAGGATGGTTTACTAGTCAGTATCCTGTAGTAGTAGAAATAGAGCCTACCAAGAACTTAAGCTATCAGGTTAAAAAGGTTAAAGAAACACTCCGAAACATTCCGAATAAGGGAATCGGATATGGAATCTGGAAGTATTTAACACCTCATACAAATAAGGAAGAATGGGGTTCTGAACCTGAAATCAGCTTTAACTACTTAGGACAGTTTGATCAGGATCTTAAGAATAATGAATTGTCTTCTTATTCTAGTGGCTTAGAGTCCAGTGACAAGCAGCCGAGGAGATATACACTGGATATAAACGGGATGATATCAGCAGGCGAATTGATTCTGGATATCAACTACAGTGGTCTAGAATACCGTAGAGAAACAATGGAGTTTTTAGCAGGTTGCTTGAAAGAGAGCCTTCAAGAAGTCATTGCCCATTGTTTAGCACAAGAGCGACAGGTACTAACACCTAGTGATGTCTTATTGAAGGGAATTGAAATTGAGGAATTAGATCAATTGGTGGAGCAAAACAAACATATTGGTGAAATTGAAAATGTTTATCCGCTAACACCAATGCAGAAAGGGATGTGGTTCCATCATCAAATGGACCCACAATCGGGTGCATATTTTGAACAAATGGCGTTTAGCTTGCAGGGGAATGTTGACATTGACTTCTTTAAACAAAGCTTTGTTGAAGTTGTTCAAAGACACGCGATCTTACGAACAAACTTTTCTGTTGGCTGGAAAGAAGAACCGCTTCAGATTGTGTATAAAGGAAAGCCAGTAGACTTTACCTATGAAGACTTATCTGAAATGGCTATGAATGAATCTCAGACATATGTTGACCATTTTGTCAAAGCAGATAAGCAAAAAGGCTTCGATTTGGCACAAGATGCTCTTATGCGTCTTTCTATCCTGCGTATAGATGAAACAACCTATCGTTTCATTTGGAGCTTCCATCACATTTTGATGGACGGTTGGTGCTTGCCAATATTTATGAAAGAGCTGTTCCAAACCTATTTCTCTTACCTCAATCAGGAACAAGCTGAAATGGATGAGGTATTGTCCTACAGTGGATATATCGAGTGGCTAGAACAACAAGACAGTGCTACAGCTGCTTCCTACTGGAAAGAGTATTTAGCGGGATATGAACAACAAACATTGCCAATGCAAATACATTCGAAGGAAAAGTCTACTGAGTATAAAGGTCAGAAAATGATTTGTTCATTAGGGGAGTCATTGACCCAACGGATTACTCAAATTGCGCAAGAGCATGAAGTGACTGTCAATATCTTAGTACAATCAATATGGGGAATTTTATTGCAGAAATACACAGGATCAAACGACATTGTATTTGGAAGTGTCGTATCGGGTAGACCAGCCGAAATCTCTGGCATAGAGCAAATGATCGGATTATTTATCAACACCATACCTGTACGGATTTGTACAGAGGCAACACAGTCATTTGCCGAAGTGATCAAGCAAGCTCAAGAGCAAGCATTAGAGTCACAAGCCTACGATTATTTCCCTTTATACGAGATACAAGCATTGACAGAACAGAAGCAAAACCTAGTCAATCATATTATGGCATTTGAGAATTATCCTGTTGGAGAGCAGTTTGAGAAAACACAAGAAACCAGCAGTAATATCGACAATTTAAAAATAGTAGATATTGAAATGGAAGAACAAACCAACTACGATTTAAATATCGTCGTTAAGCCTATTGATGATATCGAAATTTCCGTAGAGTATAACGAAACGGTATATGAAAAATCAGCGATGGACAGAATGAGGGGGCATTTGCTACAGTTAATCGAACAAATTGTAGCTAATCCTCGAGCTTCCATAAATGAATTAAAGCTGGTAACGGAGCCAGAAAGAAATCAGCTCTTGAATCAATTTAATGACACAATAACGGAGTATCCAAGGGAGAAAACAATTCATCAGCTATTCGAGGAGCAAGTAGACGCTACACCTAATGCAATAGCCCTCGTATACGAGAATGAAGAGATGACCTATCGAGAACTTAATGAACATGCTAATCGATTAGCTCGCACCTTAAGAGAAAAAGGGATTCAAGCGGATCAATTAGTGGGGATCATGAGTGAGCGTTCCTTTGATATGATAGTGGGAATTCTAGCCATATTAAAAGCTGGAGGTGCCTATGTTCCACTCGATCCAGAATATCCTACAGAACGTATCCGTTATATAATCGAAGATTCCGGAGTGCAAATGGTTTTGGTTCAAGAGCATTTACAAGAACAAATTCCTGATCAAGCTTCCATCATTTTACTAGATGAGAAGAGCTCCTACCATGAGGATGCGACCAATCTTGAATGGAACAATGAATCTGAGAATCTGGCCTATGTCATTTATACTTCTGGGTCAACAGGAAAACCGAAAGGAAATCTAACAACCCATCGTAACATTGTACGAGTCGTAAAGGAAACGAATTATATTGAGATAAACAATCAGGATAGCGTACTTCAATTATCTAGCTACGCATTCGACGGCTCCACATTCGATATTTACGGCGCATTATTAAATGGAGCTAAGCTTGTGTTAATTCCAAAAGAGGTATTACTGGATATCTCTAACCTAGCTAATCTTATTGAACAACAGCAGATCTCTGTGATGTTCATTACCACTGCTCTATTTAACGTGCTTGTGGATGTCAAAGTCGATTGTCTAGAGCATGTCCGTTCCGTATTATTTGGCGGAGAACGTGTTTCAGTTAACCATGTACGTAAAGCTTTACAACATCTAGGACCAGGAAAAATCAAACATGTCTACGGTCCTACTGAAAGTACTGTCTTCGCTACGTGTCACGCTGTAGATGTAGTTGAAGATACAAGCATTACAGTTCCAATTGGAAAACCTATCAGCAACACAGAAATTTACATTCTAGATGAAGCCAACCAACTACAACCACTCGGTGTAGTAGGAGAGCTATGTATATCTGGAGATGGTTTAGCACGAGGCTACTTGAACCGAGATGATCTTACTGCTGAAAAATTCGTCGATAATCCCTTTGTAGAAGGTAAAAGAATGTATCGGACGGGCGATCTGGCGAAATGGCTGCCAGGTGGAGAGATCGAATATGTGGGAAGAATGGATCATCAAGTAAAAATACGTGGATTTAGAATTGAGCTAGGTGAGATAGAAGCAGCTATGCTACAAATCGACTCCATTCAAGAAGCCATTGTCATAACGATTGATGGAGATTCTGATCAGAAGCAGCTATGTGCTTATTATGTTGCCGATCAAAATTTGAATAGTAAAACCCTTAAGGAAACATTGTCTCACAAGCTACCTAGATACATGATTCCAGCCTATTTTGTACAAATGGAGCAGATGCCGTTGACGCCGAATGGTAAGGTTGACCGCAAGCAATTACCAGCTCCAGACGGTGGTATTCATACTAGAGCTGAATTTGTAGCGCCACGGACAGCTGAAGAAGAAAAATTGGCACAAATCTGGAAAGAAGTGCTAGAGGTACAAACAGTCGGTGTGAAAGACAACTTCTTCGACCTAGGTGGTCACTCATTAAAGCTGATGCAGCTCGTTCACAAAATTCGTTCAGAAACGGAAGTTGAGATGCCGCTAAACAAACTATTTGAAAAACCTTCTTTAGAAGAAATGGCAAAAGAATTAGCTGAACGTATTTTAAGACTTAAGTATGTGAAAAAGTTTGAAGAAGAAGAAGCGACTCAAATCACTAAGCTTAATGAGAACGGAAAGTTCAATGTATTCTGCTTCCCTCCTGGTGGTGGATATGGTTTATCCTATCTTGACATGGCACAATTGCTCGAAAATCAATATGTCGTATATGGTCTAGATTTCATAGAAAACTTAGATTATGAGCAAATGCTTGAACAGTACGTTGATTTGATTCTGACTGTACAAGATCAGTCACCATTTGTCTTCTTGGGATATTCGATTGGTGGAAATTTAGCGTTTGAAGTGGCAAAAGTCATGGAGAAAAAAGGCTACGAGGTATCGGATATCATCATGGTAGATATAGATAGGAGAAATACTTTCCTAGAGTTTACACCTGAGCAGCTTGATGAGCTTGTAGAATCACTTGTAGAAGGTGTTGAAGAACATTATGCAAATCCAATGAGAAGACAAATCAACGCCTATTTGAACTATGTTAGTCAACTGATTAACTCAGGAGAAGTACAAGCTGACATTCATGGTTTAGTAGCTAGACATATACAAATTGAAAATACAAAAGAAAGCAATGAACTCCTTTGGAGAGAAGCTACCTTGAAAGGATACACAGAATACATGGTGATGGGTGACCATGAAGAAGTCTTTGAACCTCAGTATATAACTGAAAACCTAAATATCCTTAGAGAAATTCTTAACAAGATTCATGAAAAAAATACTTCTCTAGTAAAGTCTGTTTAGAAAGAAATACACAATAGACAAGGGGTGAAGGATAGGTAAGAGGGATTGAGGCATGATGATCTAGTCGAAAACAGTCATGCCTCCTCTTACAAAATGAAGAGACACCACCCTATTGTAAGATTCTAATTTTGAGAGGAAAGAAGCTATGAATAAAATGAAATTATTTTGCTTTCCATACGCTGGTGGCTCATCGGATGTGTATCGAAACTGGAAAAAGTATTTAGATCCTTCGATTGAATTATACCCTGTAGAGCTTTCCGGTAGAGGAAGAAGAATGAGTGAACCACTATATGAGAATATGCAGGAATTAATAGAGGATGTTTTTCGTAAGATTGAACCTGAACTGAAGAATAGTACCTACGCATTTTTTGGTCATAGCTTAGGTAGCATGGTTGTCTTTGAGCTTGCTAGAAAATTATTACAGGATAATATCCAATTACCTGAGGTTCTATTTGTTTCAGGTCGTAAAGCTCCTCATCTAAAAAGAAAGCCAGACGAAAAATTAACTCATATATTAAATGAGGAAGAATTTATCGAAGAAATTATGAAATTAGGCGGTACGCCAAAAGAACTATTGGAGCACAAAGAATTACTAGATCTTTTTCTACCAGTGATAAGAAAGGATTATAAAATTGCTGAACAATACGTTTTTAATGATAAAAATGTCCAATTCAACAGCGATTTAGTCGTATTATATGGTACGAAAGACGAAGCTACCTATGAAGAAATGCTGGAGTGGAAAGCTTATTCTTCACGCGATTGTAACTTTTACTCATTTGAGGACGGGCATTTCTTTATCAATAGTTACACACAGCAAATTGTTGATCTCATTAATAACAAACTGAAGGTGAAAAGTCAGCATACCTTTACTCTATAGAAACAAGATAGCACAAGTGATCCTATAGGGTTGAGGAATGTATATGTTATGGACTCTTCTATAAAGATTGTCACCCTTCTGAAAGGGGAAAAAAAGTGAGTACAGAAAAACAAAAAAGTAAGGATGAAGGTTGGAAATCGATTTTTTGGATAACCCTTTTATGAAACCTTATGTAGGTTTATTTATTGTCGGGGTTATTGCTTCAGTGACAGTCGCTTCTCTTCAGATCCTGTTTGCTTACTTATCAGAACAAGCACTGCAACAATTGGACGCAGGAAGCGATATTCAAGGGATACTTCAAATCGCCGGCTTAATCGCCTTATGCATTCCTCTTGGAGTCATAGGAAAGTTTTTTATGGAGTATGCCCCAACAAGAGTCAGTGCCTTTGCCATGAAAGACATACGCAACCACTTAGTATCTCATATAGGGCAATTACCTATCTCTTTCTTAGAAAAACAGCATTCAGGAGATCTTATTTCTAAAATATCAAATGATCTTCGTATTATCGAAAATTATTTGAAGGAACAGTATATCCAGTGGTTCTATCAACCAGTCATCTTTTTTGGAGCATTCGCTTATCTGTTTACAATAAATTGGAAGTTGGTCATTGCTAGTCTGGTGTTTTTTCCTGTTGCCATGTTATTCATTATTTTGTTGGCAAAGCCTTAGAAAAATTAACGGGCGAGGTTCAGGAGCATATGGGACAAACAAATACAATTTTACAAGATACGTTAGGAGGAATGGCTCTCGTTAAATCTTATCTGCTGAAAGGGACATTATTTAATAAGTATCGCTCGTTTCTTCAGTTAGAAACAGAAAAGAAACTAAGAATGGTAAAACGAGAATTGTCAATCCTTCCTATTATGCTTTTAATGCTGTCGAGTCCAACCATTTTAAGTATTCTTGTTGGAAGCTACTTAATTTTAAACCAAGAGATAACGGGAGCAGAATTGTTCATCTTTATCTATTTACTTGGAATTAGCTTGGGACCCGTTGCCAAATTCCCAGAAATGTTTATTAATTTATTTGAGTTAAAAGGGGCTAGCAAACGTGTTTTTCAGCTCTTAAACCACCCAAAAGAAAATCATGAGATGAAGGATGTTCAAATATCTCCACAATCCATACCGATTGATTTTGAACATGTTCAATTTTCCTATGAAGAAAATACGCCTGCTATCCTTCATGATTTTGATGGGAAATTACATAAGGGACAAACCATTGCCTTGGTTGGAGCAAGTGGAGGAGGAAAAAGTACAGTATTTAAACTATTATGCGGATTCTATCCACTAGCTGAAGGGCAAGGAAATATTAAATTGTTTGGCGAATCGATTAAGCGCTGGAATCCAACTCAATTAAGAGCCAATATCTCATTAGTAACTCAAGAATCCTATTTGTTTAGCGGGACAATATATGACAATATTGCATTTGGACGAAAGGATGCAACGATGGATGAAGTGATAGAAGCAGCTAAATCAGCGAATGCTCATTCCTTTATTATGGAATTGCCACAGGGTTATCAAACGGAAGTAGGCGAAAGGGGTTCCGGGCTTTCTGGTGGTCAACGTCAGAGAGTGGCTATCGCACGTGCCTTGTTAAAGGATGCACCCATTCTTTTATTAGATGAACCTACATCAGCACTCGATACGGAATCAGAATTTCTGGTGCAGCAAGCTCTCTCTAGCTTAATGAGTGAAAGAACAACTATGGTGATTGCCCATCGTTTAACGACCATTCAAAATGCGAATGAGATCTGGGTGATGGAAGAAGGAAGAATTGTAGAGCGAGGCAACCACCAAGCATTATTAGCTAAAAACGGGTTATATACCAAGCTCTATAACAAACAATTTGACGAGAAATCGTTGTCGCAAAGGGGTGAGTGTGATCATGCAGTTCAGCAAATTTAAAACATACGTTCGAGAAGGCTGGCAGATGCTGAATTTCATGAGTTCACATCGCAAAGTTCCCTATTTTATTGGTAGTATTCTTTCAAGCTTGCTTCAAGCCTTATTTGCGATTGTTTTTGGATTAGCCATGCGAGACTTAATTGCATTTACTCAAACGGGTGACAACACATTTTTAGAGAAGGCTGTATTAATGCTGGGTGGTCAAATCCTACTCATTGTTTTGCTTCTGCCTTTTGTCACCTATCTGTATACACGCAGTGTGGTATTAACCATTCAAGAAATTCGTGAACAGCTGTTTATGAAAATAAGCAACCTTTCTACAGCTTATCTAGAAAATACACACAGTGGTGATTTATTATCTAGAGTAAATAATGATGTAACGGTGATCGAAGCCACGTTTAAAGAACATTATCAATCACTCACCGTTCAATTTTTTACGGTTACAGGCTGTTTAGCTGCTATGTTTTATCTCAATTGGATGTTTGCTTGTTTTGTTTTACTAATTGTCCTGTTAGTCATGTATGTAAATATACGATTTACTAATTCAATTCGAGAAATCAATAATCAAATTCAAGGTATACTTGGCAAAACAACCGGAAAATTCTCTGAATTTGTAACAGGCATTCACCTGATCAAGATGTTTCATATCACTCATATTTATAAACAGTACCAAAAATATAACCAAGAAACAGCAGAATATTCTAATACGTTAGGCAAGACCAAGGGAAAGCTTGAAGCCACAAATCACTTTTTGAGTTTGTTTTCGTTCTCTGGAGTCTTAATAGCTGGACTCATCTTCTATTACTATGGTTACATGGGACTGGATGTAGTGATAGGTTTCGTCATGCTACAGCTTTATGTCACACAAATCATTTTAGAAACAGGCGATACTGTTTCAAGAATACAGACTTCATTTGCAGGAGCACAGAGAATTAATGAGCTGTTTGATGAAGAGGAGGAGCCGTCTCGAATGGGAGAGAGGGTACAAAGCCCCCCTTCGAATGAAGCCTTAGAGCTACGTAACATTGATTTTTCTTATGATAAAAAATCGTCTGTACTACAGAACCTTTCTATGAAAGTACCACCAGAACAAGTCATTGCCATAGTTGGAGCTAGTGGAAGTGGAAAAAGTACATTAATGAAACTATTATTAGGCTTTTATCCCATCGAAAAAGGCGAAATCCTGATTCAAGGACAATCTTTCTACCAATACTCAATTGATGAATTACGACAGCTTATCGCTTATGTTCCACAAGATGCTTATTTATTCACTGGATCGATTGAAGAAAATATTAGACATGGTAATCCTCATGCCACAATGGAAGAAATAGAGAAGGCGACAAAAGCAGCGTATGCCCATGACTTTATTATGGAATTGCCAGATGGGTATCAGACGATCTTAGGTGAACGAGGAGTCACTCTTTCTGGTGGACAGAAACAACGGATCGCTATTGCTAGGGCACTACTTAAAAATGCTTCCATCTTACTTTTGGATGAAGCAACTTCTGCCTTGGATAACGAAGCAGAATATTGGGTGCAAAAAGCACTAAACAGCTTAATGCAGGGACGAACTACGATAGTGATTGCCCATCGATTATCTACTATTGAAAATGCGGATCAGATTTATGTTATGGACGGAGGCAAAATTGTCGAACAGGGAACGCATCGCGAATTATTAAACCTCAATGGTATTTACACTAAACTGTATGAAGAGCAATTTCAGCAGGAAGCCATTTAGTCAGAAGTAAGAATACCAATGTGCTTAGAATAAAAGTAGGGGTGAATACAAGTGAAACCAACAAATGAAGAAGAATTCTGGAGAGAGCAGTTTTCGAGTGGTCAAAGCATCATTTCTTTACCTTATAATAATCTATCGCAAGGATCGTTAAACAAAGAACAATCCTATACGGTTCATTCTTTTCAAAGTGTATTATCGCCTGAGATTTCACACAAATTGATTTCTATTACAAAAGGCTCCAATATGGGGTTGTTTATCATCTTGTTAGCAGGAGTACAGGCTTTATTACATAAATATACAGATGAAGAGGATGTCATCTTGGGAATTCCAGCTTTGCCAGAAGATGATGATGAATTGAGTCCAATCAATGATATTATCATGATCAAAAATCAGTTTAATAGAAATCAATCATTTAGACTTCTATTGAATGAGGTGAAGCTATCTGTTCAGGAAGCAATTGAAAATCAAAATATACCATTTTGGAAAATGATACAAAATCTCCATATTGAACATGATGTAAATGGACTACCCGTGATTAATACACTTGTTTCTTATAAACAGCTCCATCCATTTGATTATTCTAAAGAAATCCGAACAGATATCATTTTTGAATTTGATTTGGTTGATAATGACATAGTCTTAAACGTCAAATATAACGATCATCATTACTATCAATCATTTATCTCACAGATGATTAATCATTTGAATCAGTTGTTTTCAGGTGTGTTACAGCAACCTGAACTGGAACTACATAAGCTAGATCTTTTATTGGAAAATGAACGAAATCAACTTTTACATGATTTTAATTCTACAACGGCAGAACATCAAAAAGAAAAAGCTATTCATCAGCTCTTCGAGGATCAAGTAAGCCGATCTCCAGATGCCATCGCCGTCATATTTGATGATGAGAAATGGACCTATAGAGAACTGAATGACCGAGCCAATCAATTGGCACATACCCTTAGAGCAAACGGTATTCAAGCTGAACAATTGGTAGGTCTTATGGTTGAACGTTCCTTTCATATGATTGTAGGTATGCTAGCCATTCTAAAAGCGGGTGGTGCTTACGTCCCTATTGATCCTGAATATCCTGAAGAGCGTGTACGCTATATGCTACAAGATTCGGGAGCACAGATATTGCTTACCCAAAGTGAACTTGTTCATCACATTTCTTTTGAAGGAAAAACCATCTTATTGGAAAATCAAGATCAATACCATGATGATCGCTCTAATCTAGAGTATCAGTACAACCCAAATCATTTGGCTTACGTTATCTATACCTCAGGAACGACAGGAAATCCAAAGGGTGTGATGGTGGAACACGCTAATTTGGTAGACTATGTGCAGACTTTTGTACAGGAATTTCAAATTGTGCAAGATGATCACTTTTTACAGCAAGCTTCTATTTCCTTTGATACTTCTGTTGAGGAGCTTTATCCTCCCTTGGTAACGGGGGCTAGCCTAGTGATTACTAGTAAGGATGATATGCTAGATTCCAAGATCCTGGCAGAGAAAATAGCTCAAGAAAAAATAAGCATTGTTTCCTGCTCACCACTACTGCTTAACGAGTTAAATAAACATTTACATGATCATTCCGTTCGGATATTCATTTCGGGGGGAGATGTCCTATTTAAGAGCCATTTCTTAAATCTTGTCCCAGCGAAAGTCTATAATACCTATGGACCGACAGAGGGAACTGTATGTGCAACCTATTATCAATGTACCTATGATGAACAACAAAGTATCCCTATTGGAAAGCCAATCGCCAATAAAAAGGTCTACATCTTAAACGCTTCTAATCAGCTTCAGCCAATTGGAGTTCCAGGAGAGCTTTGTGTGGCTGGAACTGGAGTGGCACGCGGGTACTTAAATAGACCTGAATTAACAGCTGAAAAATTTGTAGCCAATCCTTTTGAGCCTAGCGAGGTCATGTATCGTACGGGAGATGCAGCACGTTGGCTGCCAGATGGAAACATTGAGTATATAGGTCGACTAGATAACCAAGTCAAAATACGAGGCTATCGTATTGAGCTTGGGGAAGTGGAAGCACAATTGTTGAATATCGATTCCGTGCAAGAAGCTGTAGTTACTGCTCATGAAGATACATCAGGTGAAAAAAATCTTTGTGCTTATTATGTTTCCTCTCTGACATGGAGTATAAGTGAGTTGAGAGAAAAATTAGTACAGGCATTGCCAGCCTATATGATACCAACCTATTTTGTACAGTTGGAGCAGTTACCTACAACTTCTAATGGAAAGGTAGATCGCAAGGCTCTTCCAGCACCAGAAGCGGCGCTCCAATCAAGCGCTGAATATGTGGCTCCACGGACAGAAGAAGAAGAAAAGCTGGTTCAAATCTGGCGAGAAGTACTAGGTGTAGAAAAAATCGGGGTCAAGGATCATTTTTTTGATTTAGGTGGGCACTCCCTACGAGCGATGAATTTGGTATCCAAAATCAACAAAGAAATGAATGTCAATTTACCTTTGCGAGCCGTGTTTCGCTCTCCAACTGTAGAAGCTATGGCAGAAGTGATTGGAGGACTAGAAAAGAACCAACACATGTCCATTCCAAAAGTGAGCGACAGCGATGTTTATCCGGTTTCTTCAGCACAAAAACGATTATATATTTTACATCAGCTTGTAGGCGGGGAACAAAGCTACAATATGCCTAGTGAACTGATCTTAGAAGGACCTCTAGATCGAGAGCGGCTAGAGAATGTATTCCTTGAGCTTATTCACCGTCATGAAACGTTGAGAACCTGCTTTGAAATGGTAGAGGGAGAACCCGTACAACGGATTCAGTCAGATGTCCACTTCGAAATGCCGTATATACAAGCAGGAGAAAAGGAAATAAACGAGATTGTTCAAGATTTTGTCCGTCCCTTCGATTTAGAAAAAGCCCCTCTGTTACGAGTTGGCTTGGTTGAAGAGCATAAAGACCGTCATATTTTGATGTTGGATATGCATCATATTATCTCTGATGGTGTTTCTATAGAAATTCTCATTCATGAGCTTGTTCAGTTATATCATGGGAAAGAATTATCTCCACTTCGAATTCAATATAAAGATTATGCTGTTTGGCAACAATCTGAAGTCCAAAGTGAGCAAATGAAACAACAGGAAGCCTATTGGCTAAAGTCCTTTGCTAATGAATTACCAGTACTGGAGCTACCAACAGACTATCCACGACCAGCCGTTCAAAATTTTGCTGGAAGTTTATACGAGTTTGTGATTGATCAGGATATAAGTAAAAAAATAGAAAAGGTAGCAAACCAATCTGGGGCAACCATGTACATGGTGTTATTGGCGGCTTACAAAACGTTACTCTATAAATATAGTGGACAAGAAGACCTTATTGTCGGTACACCGATTGCTGGTAGACAGCATGCAGATTTAGAACCGCTAATTGGGATGTTCGTTAACACTTTAGCGATTCGCAGCTATCCTTCTGGTGAGAAGACTTTTAAAGAGTTTCTAGAGGAAGTGAAGGAAACAACTCTAGAAGCATATGAAAATCAGGATTATCCATTTGAAGAACTTGTGGAGAACTTGAATCTAGGACGGGATCTCAGCCGCAATGTTTTGTTTGACACGCTGTTCGCCTTACAAAACACAGAGCAAGAGAAGCTAGAACTTGAAGGTCTAAACATAAAGCCTTACCCTCAGGAGCATAAAGTAGCAAAATTCGATTTAACGTTTACGATCGAAGAAGCTGAAGAAGGTTTATTATGTGAGATTGAATACGCAACAACACTATATAACCATGTTACTATCGAACGAATGGCGACTCACTTTAAAGAGCTTCTTGAAGCAGTAGTAGAAAGCCCTGAAGAAACGCTGGCTTCCTATCATATGATTCCGGATGAAGAAAAGAAACAGCTCCTATACAGCTTTAACGATACCAGAGCGGACTATCCAACAGAGAAAGCGGTACATCAGTTGTTCGAAGAGCAAGTGGAACGAACACCAGATGCAGTGGCAGTTGTACAGAACGGTCAGTCATTGACCTACGGCGAATTAAATGAACGAGCCAACCAATTAGCACGTACC
>NZ_BAMO01000052.1 GCF_000615945.1 Caldalkalibacillus mannanilyticus JCM 10596 | reverse complement strand
AGAGGTTAACCACATCGTAGTAATTTGATGTCTATTTAAGGCTTCTTCTAGTAATCCAGCATCTAAGATTACTTCGTCTTCTACTAAAACCAAGGTTAATCCGTTCAATAGGGCTCCCCAGATTTCAAAGGTAGACGCATCAAAGACCAAAGCTCCTGTTTGAAGAAGTGAATCTCCTGCCTTCAGCTCCACATAATCAGGATTGCAAACCAAGCGCATGACCCCACGCTGTGTCGCCATGACTCCCTTAGGTTTCCCTGTAGAACCTGAGGTGTAGATAATATACGCTACATCTTCTGCTGATGAATAACTAGTTTCTACATGCTCAGTAGATTGTTCTGCTTTCCCTGCTTGCTCCTTCAACTCTCCTTCAGCACTAAGGATTTTGGATAGAGTGATTTCCTCGCCCTGAAACATGATCTGCTCTTTTATCTGCTCTTGTGTAAGGAGAAGATTCACTCCAGCATCAGCTACCATGTACTGAATTCTCTCAACAGGATAATGAGGGTCAAGGGGAAGATACGCACCACCAGCTTTCACAATTCCCAAGATACCTATGATCATTTCAGGAGAACGCTCTGCCATAATTCCCACTACACTGTTAGGCTGAACATCGTGTTGACGTAACTTTCTAGCCACTTGACTTGCTTTTTCATTTAGTTCTTGATAACTCAGCTTCTGTTCACCAAAAACGAGGGCTACATGATCGGGAGTAAGGGTCACCTGTGCTTCAAATCGTTCGGCAAGACTTAATTCAGAAGGATAGTCCCGTTCGGTAGCATTAAACCTATAAAGCAGTTCTTCTCTTTCTAATTCTGAAAGGATTTCCATGTCCGATAGCTTATGATCAGGAAATTCTAGGATTTGTTGCAGCACATTGCGATAATGCTGGAAGAACCGTAGCATGGTTTCTTCTTTAAATAGTTTCGTAGAATACTCTAGATTAAATATAAGACCCTTATCTCCTTCGGCAGCATTCAGCGTAATATCAAATTTACTCGTTTTATGATCTAGTATGATAGGTTCAAGTCTAAGCTCATCCACATCCACTTTTGCTACATCTTGACTCTGGAGCACAAACACAGTATCAAAAATTGGGTTGCGGCTTAAATCCCTAGTTACACCTAACTTTTCAACGATTTGTTCAAAAGGGTACGTTTGATTTTCAAATGCTTGTAAGGCATTCTCCTTTACTTCCAATAGATACTGTCTAAAGGTCTTGCCTGCTTGTGGTTGATTTCTCATCGCTAGTGTATTGACAAACATTCCGATAAGTGGCTCTAAATCCGCATGCGCTCTTCCAGCAATTGGTGAACCCACTACAATATCTTCTTGGTTTGTATATTTTGAAAGTAAGATCGTATAAGCGGACAATAAAATCATATATAGGGATGTTCCTGTTTCTCTCCCCATAAACTTTAACTTGTCGGTCACTGTTTTTTCGAGAGTGAAAAATAAGCTTTTGCCTTCGAAGCTTTGAATCGAAGGTCTTGGATAATCCGTAGGCATATTTAGAACAGGGAGATCTTCTCCTAATTGTTTCAGCCAGTACTCTTCTTGCTTCTTTATTTGATCAGAGCGGAATAGAGTGCTTTGCCATACTGCATAATCCTTATATTGAAGGGATAGCTCGGGAAGCTCTGCTCCTTTATATAATGCGGAAAACTCTTTGATTAAAATGCCCATAGTCGCACCATCTGAAATAATGTGATGCATGTCGAATAGAAGAATATGCTGATTGTGATTGACTTTTACAAGACATACTCTAAAAAGAGGGGCTTGCTCTAAAACAAAGGCCTTCACAAATCGATCAAACAAAGCTTGCATTTGCTGTGCTTGCGCTTCATCCATTTTCGCCTGAACGGTCATAGGGTACTCCAGATATTCAATTTCACATTCTATTGAAGAATGAATGAACTGTACAGGTTCCCCATCCTTTATCTCAAAAGAGGTGCGCAAGCTCTCATGTCGACCGACCAGCTTCTGTAGCACATCGTGTAATCTAGACTTATCCAGATTTCCTTCAATAAGAATAGCTCCAGGCATATTATAGTTTCGATCTCCACCTTCTAAATTACTAAGAGCATAGATTCTTTTTTGGGCGGAGGAAACAGGATAGTATGGCTGTTTGTCTACCTTTTGAATCGAAGAATAAAGCATCACTTCAGAATGTTGGATACGCTCCGCCATTTTTTGTACTGTTGGATAGGTAAATATGTCTTTGATCATGATGGATACTTCAAAATCGCGCTGAATTTTAGAAACTAATGTTGTTGCTTTTAGGGAATGTCCTCCTAGGTCAAAGAAGTTATCATGAATCCCAATCGACTTCTCTTCTGCTATACCAAGAGTTTGCTTCCAAATATGTAAGAGCTTAGCCTCTGTTTCATTTCTTGGCTCTTCATACACATGACTAGAATGTATATGGTCGATCGGCTTCGGTAAAGCTTTTCTATCTATTTTCCCGTTTGGAGTTAAAGGCATTTGCTCTACCTGTACAAAATAAGACGGAATCATATAATCAGGCAAATAAGCAGTTAAGTCCTGTTTTAGCATTGGGATATCTTCTTCACGTGTCGAGGTGAAATAGGCGCATAAGGATTTTTGCCCTTCTTCATCCGCAGTAGCGACCACAATGGCTTCTTGAATCGCTTCGTTTTTCAATAGCTTGCTTTCAATTTCACCCAATTCAATCCGGTACCCCCTGATTTTCACCTGATGATCCATTCGCCCTAAGTATTCAATGCTTCCATCAGGGAGCCAACGGGCTATATCCCTGTTCGATACATCTGCTTCTGCGGATCATAAGGGTGAGTGACAAACCTTTCCTTCGTGATGTCTGGTTTATTTAAATACCCCCTCGCTAATCCCTCTCCAGCGATGCATAGCTCTCCTGCTACTCCAATAGGCTGCAAATGACCATTCTCACTTACTATCAGGATTTGTTTATTCAGAATCGGGCGACCGATAGATGGATTGCCCACAAGTTCTTCCGTACAAAGAGCCATACTGGCACACACGGTTCCTTCGGTTGGTCCATAGGCGTTAAAGAAGCGCCTTCCTCTCGCCCATCTTCGGGCAAGATCACCGGAGCAGGCTTCTCCTGCTACTATGAGAGTTTGTAGATCCGGAAGCTCCTCCTCAGGTAAAAGGGCAAGGGCTGCTGGTGGAAGCGTCAATGTTGTAATCCGTTTCTCTCTTACTAAGCGGATGAACGATGGACCGGGAAGCAGTCGGTCTTGCTCTTCCAGATATAAGCTAGCTCCTGTTAATAGACTCATAAAGATCTCCCAGACGGACGCGTCAAAACTGAAGGAAGCAAACTGGAGTACTCGACTCTCTGGACCTAGATCAAAGGCTTTTTTCTGCGTTTGTAGCAGATTGACGACTCCTCGGTGTTCAATCATCACTCCTTTTGGTTGTCCTGTAGATCCTGAGGTGTAGATCAAGTAAGCCAAATCTTCAGCGCCTGCCTGTGGTTCAAGGTTACTCTCTTCTTCCCCTTCATACTCAAACTGATCAAGCAGGAGCACCTCTCCTTGAAATTCAAGGGAATCGATCAGGTGAGTTATTCTGTGTTGACTTAATACAATATCGACCCCACTGTCTTGGAGCATGTACTGAATTCGCTCCGTGGGGTAGCTTGGATCAAGAGGAAGATAGGCTCCTCCTGCTTTTAGGACACCCATGATCCCAATGATCATCTCTAGGGAACGATCCATCAGGATTCCTACGATCGTATCGGGCTGAACTCCGTTTCGGCACAGTTTACGCGCCAATTGGTTGGCTCGTCTATTCAGCTCCTCATAGCTTAACGCTTTTTCTCCGAAGATCACTGCTTCTTGATGAGGGGTTACTCTTACTTGCTCTTCGAATAGTTCCGCTATGCTCTTCTCTCTTGGGTACGCTTCTTCTGTTTTGTTAAAATCATAAAGGATTTGCTCTATCTCTGGTTGCGTTAGCAGCTTCAGTTCTTGGATTCTAAGGTCAGGCTGAGAAATGATTTGATCCATCACAGAAGTGAGGTGCCCCATGATCTGTTCGATTGTTTGTTGATCATAAACTAGTTCATTGTAATGAAAAGCGATCTGCAAGCTGTTTCCAGGTGCGATAATCAGATTCAAATCATACGATGTTTGCTCAAATACTTCTACATTATGAAAAGAATAAGGGGATTGAGCATTGTTACTCATCTCTTTGATTTGTTGATCTACAGGATAATTCTCAAAGACCATTATATGATTCACTAACTCTTGTTTTAGTGCTGTACGTGCTTGTATCTCATATAAAGGATAAAAATCGTATTGGGCTGACTCTAAGGAATCCCTCTGTACTCTCTGAACACATTGCTCAAAAGATTCGTTATCCTTACTCATGATCCTAATGGGAATGGTATTGATAAACAAGCCGAGCATTTCCTCTACTCCGCGAATTTCAGCGGGGCGTCCTGATACGACCCCGCCGAACACAATATCGTTACAATTGTTATACCGCTGTAAAACAACTCCCCAGATTGTCTGTAATAAGGTATTTAATGTGACTTGATATCTTTTGGATAACGCATGTAGACGAGCGGTGCGTTCAGCACCTAGCTCAAAACCTTCTTTTGACGATCGATACCCTTCTGTCATTTTTTGTTCGCTCTTAATCAAACTTACTTGTTGCTCATAACCAGCAAGATAAGCATTCCAGTAATCATCTGCTTGTTGCTGATCTTGCTTCTCTAACCACTCAATATACCGTTTGTAGGGAGGTGCCTCTGGAAGAAGGATTGTATTATTCTCTACTAATTGCTGATAGATATAAAATGCCTCTTTGTAGATAAGAGGAACACACCAGCCGTCCATCAAAATATGATGAAAGCTCCATACCAAATGAAAGGAGGTTTCTCCTTTTTGTAGGACCGCAATTCTCATAAGAGGACCACGGGATAAGTTGAATCCCTTTAATCTGTCCTCTTTCTTAAATGTATCAATATAGGTCTTTTGCTCTTCCTTGGACATCGTCTGAAGATCTTCCACCTGTACTGGCAGCGGTTGGTGCTGCCAGACAATTTGTAAAATTTGTTCTCGGATAGACGTACTAAAAACGGTTCTTAAGATATCGTGTCTTTCGATTAATTGATTGATGCTTTGCTCGAACAAATCTATATGAAAAACACCCTCGATATCAACGGAAGTTTGTTCAAAATAGGCTGAAGAATACGGATTAGCCAAGCTGTGAAACAACATACCCTGCTGCATTGGCGTTAGCTTATAGACATTCTGAACTTTTTTTGTTTTATTCACTCAACACTCCTCCTCTTTCTTCTGTGTTTCCTGTCGTACAGTCCACTGACATTTACTCGTTGTGCTCTTCTTCAAGCTTTAGTAAGTCTTCCATGCTAAGATCATCAAACAAGAAATCGCTCGGAGTGAAGTCTGTATCTTCTTTGGCTGTGCAGTGCTTAATAATAGCAAGCAGATGTTGTTTATATAGTTGCCCCAAACCTTCAATCGTTTCTTTACAATAGTTCAAGCGGCTGTAATCAAAGGTGATTTGAAGCTGTTTATTACCAACTAAACCATTGATATTTAAAAGATAAAGAAACTGATTATGCGGACTTATAGAATTCCCTTGAGAGAACGGAGAGATTTGAAAAAGCTCACTTGGCAGATCTTCATCAAATTGACCCAAATAATTAAAACTAATCTGTGGCTGCTGATCCAAAGCAAAGATACCGTTTGGTTCTAGACTTTTTCTGGACTCTAGATTTGTTAGATACCTCAAAATACCGTAACCAATCCCTTTAGCAGGCACTCGATGTAGCTCCTCTTTTATTCTCTTCATTTTCGTAGCTAAATCCTCTTTTCGAACATCAAGCATAATCGGATATTGTGATGTAAACCAGCCCACTGTTCTAGTGACGTCAATATTCTCCAGCAGCTCTTCTCTGCCGTGCCCTTCAAGATTCACGATGACCTGCTCCATTCCAGACCATTCAGCTATTGCTAAGCCAAGGGCTGTTAGTAATAAATCATTAATCTCCGTATTGTACGCTTTGTTCGCTTCCTTCAATAAGCTGTCTGTTTCTTCCGTACTTAATCGAATGGTTATTTGTTCTATATCCTCATTCCGTGAGCTTCTCTCAGCTGTATAATCCTGCGGTAAAGGTTGGATTCCTTTTTCGACAATGTTCTTCCAATAGGAGTATTCCTCTAAAGCTTGCGGCAGATTGGCATATTGGTCTAACTGAGAAGACCATGTTTTGAATGAATCTGTTTTTGGTGGCAGGGCAATGGCTTCACCTCTTGAGGCTTGCTGATACCCTGTTGCAATATCTTCAAATAAAATTCGCCATGAGATGCCATCCACTACCAAGTGGTGTATCGAGATTAAGAGATGATCTCCTTGATCTGTCTGAAACAATCCTATTTTAACTAGAGGTCCATCCGTTAGATTCATGGTGCTTTGTAGCACGTTGGTGTTTGTCTGAATATACGATTGAACTTCATCTTCTGTATAATCACGAGGAACTTCAAAGATATCAAATGTAAATAATCGTTCAGCATCAACAGAGCGATTCCATGCGACATACCTACCCTCTTTCTCCTCGAAGATCAAACGAAGAGCATCGTGGTGTTCTACTATTTTTGAAAAGAGTTCTTGGAGGATTTCGGCACAAAAACCTTGCTCTCTAAATAGCATGACCGCCTGATTCCAATGATATGGTTCTGTGAATGCTTGTTCAAAGAACCAGCGTTGTATAGGGGTTAGCATAACTTCTCCCTCTACTGCTCCTTGATCAATCTGTTGAGTAATTGGGACAATATGATCTACTAGATCGATCATCCTTGGGTAGCGAAACAAGTCTTTAATCTCTAATTTATAGCCCATTTGATACAATCTAGAAGATACCTGTATCGCTTTAATGGAATCCCCTCCTAGTTCAAAGAAGTGATCCTTGAGTCCAAGCGTATCTACACCTAAAACCTGTTGCCAAATTTCAGCTAACTCTTTTTCCAATTTTGTATCAGGTTCCAGATACTCCGTTTCAATTCGCAACGAAGCAGTCGGTTGAGGAAGTGCCAGTCGGTCTACTTTTCCTGTTGCTGTTAGGGGGATTTGTCTAAGCTGTACAAAGTAGGAAGGAACCATATGCCCAGGTAATTTTCTAGCTAAGAATTCCCTTAGGTCTGTCGCTGATATGTCTAAAACAGCTGTATAATAGGCGCATAGCGCTTTATTTCCTTCATGATCATCTCTAGCTAAGACAATCGCTTCCGTAATCTCTTCGTAGTGTAGTAGCTGATTCTCAATCTCACCCAGCTCAATCCGATAACCACGGATTTTCACTTGATCATCCGTTCTTCCTAGAAACTCAATTTCTCCCTCAGGAAGCCACCTCGCTACATCTCCCGTACGATACATTTTCCTTCCCGGTTCGTATGGATTATCTACAAATCGTTCTGCGGTTAACTCTGGGTTGTTAATATACCCTCTGGCTAACCCTACTCCTGAGATACATAACTCTCCCATTACACCAATAGGCTGTAAATGATTCATAGGATCGACAATGTACAAGCGATAATTATCGATCGGTTTTCCAATGGACAGCTGGGCGGAAGCCAGCTCTTCATCTATTGGACAACGATAGTGCGACGCATTGACGGTTGCTTCGGTTGGCCCATAGGTATTCGATAAGCGCGTCCCATTCGGTTTACTCAACACTTCGATAAATCGAGCCGCATGATAAGGGCTTAGGGCTTCTCCACCGGAAAACACTTGCTTTAGGCTCTTGGCTCTGTGGCTCATACTCTGTTGCTCTACATACTCCACAAAGGGGTAAAGCATGGATGGAATAAAATGAATCATCGTAATTTGCTTTTGTTCTATCGTCTGTAAGATCACGGCAGGATCTTTCTCTCCCCCCGGTTCTAGTAAACACACCCTTGCTCCTGAAAGCATCCACCAAAACAACTCCCAGATCGAGGCATCGAAGGTAAAAGGAGTCTTTTGCAGGATTCGATCTTCAGCCGTTAAGGGGTATTCTCTCTGACTCCAATAGAGGAAGTTCAGGACAGAACGATGCTCAATCATCACTCCCTTAGGCTTCCCTGTCGAGCCTGAGGTGTAAATCACATACGCTATATCACTAGGATGACTTGGCGTTTCAAATGTTTCCTCTCCTTGAAGCAGAGGACTCAGCTCACCAAGCTCTTCCGCAAGCAGCTGTTCAAGGATCGCCGTTGGCTCTAAGAATCGGTCTACACATAGTTGTTCAATCTGGTGATCCCCTATTTCTGCGTGTTCAGCTTGGACAAGTAAGAGCTGTACACCACTATCCTCTACCATATAGGTGATTCGCTCTTTAGGATAGGAAGGATCTAGCGGCAGATAAGCACCACCAGCCTTAAGAATACCCATAATCCCAATCATCATTTCCAGTGAACGCTCCACCATAATCCCCACAATATGACCTGTCTGCACTCCTTTGTGCCTCAGCACCCGTGCCAGTTGAGTCGCTTTGTGATCCAGCTCTTCATAGGTAAGCTGCTGATTCTCAGACTCAACCGCAATATGCTGAGCATATGTAGCGGCTTGTCTAGCAAACAATTGATGAAGAGTGGTTTCTATCGGATGATTCACTTTGGTCTGATTAAAATCTACGAGAATCTGCTTTTCTTCTTTCTCTGTCACCAATCGGTATTCGTCTAGCCTTTTCTCTGGATCAGCCATGATTTGCTCTAGCACATACTCATAGCCGTTCAAAAACCGTTCCATCGTTTCTTTTTTGAAAAGTGATGTACTATATTCCAACAAGAAATGAAGCCCTTCCTCATCTTCATAGACATTCAATGTAAGATCGAATTTCGTCGTTTGATTCGATAAGGGATAAGGTTTAAGTTCAAGTCCTTCAAAGCTTAATACGGACTTATTTGTATTTTGTAGGGCAAACATCGTATCAAATAACGGATTGCGATTCATATTTCTTGTTAAGTCCAAGCGTTCAACCAGCTCTTCAAAAGGATAATCCTGATACTCATAGGCTTCTAATACCTTTCTTTTCACTTCTAACAGAAATTGACGATATGTTTTTTGGTGATCAGGCTGGTTACGTAACGCTAAGGTATTCACAAACATTCCAATCACGCGATCCAGATCTGGATGCTGTCTTCCAGCAATAGGGATACCTACAACAATATCTTCCTGTCCAGTATATTTAGAGAGAAGCGCATAATAAGCAGATAGCAATACCATAAATAAGGTCGTATTTGTGCTTCGTGCCAAGCTGTAAAGCTCACTAGACTGCTGCTTATCTAGAGTAAGGAACAGACGGTCACCCTCAAAACGTTGAACAGACGGTCTAGGAAAGTCGGTAGGCATATCTAAAACAGGGATTTCCCCTTCAAATGACGAAAGCCAGAAAGACTCCTGTTTTTTCATATATTCTGATTGATAACGTTCGTTCTGCCACTCAGAGAAATCCTTGTACTGTATGTTTAGTTCAGGTAATTCATTGCCGTAATATAGGCTTGTAAAATCTTTCGTCAGGATATTCAACGAGGTTCCATCAGAAATGATATGGTGCATATCTAAGATAAGATAATGCTTTTCTTGCCCTGTTTGAAGCAGAGTAGCTCGAAAGAGAGGTGCTTGAGCTAAGTGAAAAGGTTTAATCGTTTCTCTTATCCTTTGCTCAACCTGATCCTCATCAACATAGATGAATGAAAGCTGAAATTCTACATTTTGATAAATTCGTTGTACAGGCTGCCCATCTATCATTTCGAAGGATGTTCGTAGAGTATCATGACGTTTGATCAACTCTTGAAAAGCAGTTTGTACTTTATTTTGCTCTAGCCTTCCGGTAATAGAAAGTACACTAGGCATGTTATAACTTACATTACCCTCATCGAGCATACTTAAGACAAAGACTCTTTTTTGTGCAGATGATACGGCATAGTATTCTTTTTTCTCTGCTTGAAGAATAGATCTATATCGTTCAGGCTCTGCTTCATGGATACGCTGAGCTAGTTCTCTAATGGTTGCCCATTGAAAGATATCCTTTAAAGGGACACTCACTTGAAACTCTTGATAGATTTTAGCCACAAGGTTCGTAGCTTTTAAGGAATGTCCCCCCAGATCGAAGAAATCATCATCAACACCAATCAATATGTCTGCTGCTGGTGTCAGCACTTCTTGCCAAATGCTCACCAATTTCTTTTCTAATTCAGTGGAAGGAGCGATATACGTCCTGTTTTGTGCTCGTTTTCCTGTTATTTTGGCTAAGGCTGTTCGGTCAACCTTTCCTGTCGTTGTAACAGGCATTTTCTCAAGTTGAGCAAAGGATGATGGGATCATGTAGGAAGGAAGGTTTTGTGCCAAATGCTGCTTCAACTCTTCTATTTCTACCTCTCTTGCTGCTGTAAAATACACACATAGCCATTTGTCCCCAACCTGATCTGCCTGTGCTAAGACAATCGCTTCCATTATCCCTTCGTAGTGTAGGAGCTGATTCTCAATCTCACCCAGCTCAATCCGATACCCACGGATTTTCACTTGATCATCCGTTCTTCCTAGAAACTCAATTTCTCCCTCAGGAAGCCATCTCGCTACATCTCCTGTACGATACATTTTCCTTCCCGGTTCGTATGGATTATCTACAAATCGTTCTGCGGTTAACTCTGGGTTGTTGATATACCCTCTGGCTAACCCTACTCCTGAGATACATAACTCTCCCATTACACCAATAGGCTGTAAATGATTCATAGAATCGACAATATACAAGCGATAATTATCGATCGGTTTTCCAATGGACAGCTGGGCGGAAGCCAGCTCTTCATCTATTGGACAACGATAGTGCGACGCATTAACGGTTGCTTCGGTTGGCCCATAGGTATTCGATAAGCGAGTCCCATTCGGTTTACTCAACACTTCGATAAATCGTGCCGCATGATAAGGGCTAAGGGCTTCTCCACCGGAAAACACTTGCTTTAGGCTCTTGGCTCTGTGACTCATGTTTTGTTGCTCCACGTACTCCACAAAGGGGGAAAGCATGGATGGAATAAAATGAATCATCGTAATTTGCTTTTGCTCTATCGTCTGTAAGATCACGGCAGGATCTTTCTCTCCTCCCGGTTCTAGTAAACACACCCTTGCTCCTGAAAGCATCCACCAAAACAACTCCCAGATCGAGGCATCGAAGGTAAAAGGAGTCTTTTGCAGGATTCGGTCTTCTGCCGTTAAGGGGTATTCTCTCTGGCTCCAATAGAGGAAGTTCAGGACAGAGCGATGCTCAATCATCACTCCCTTAGGCTTCCCTGTCGAGCCTGAGGTGTAAATCACATACGCTACATCACTAGGATGACTTGGCGCTTCAAATGCCACCTCTCCTTGAGGAAGAGGACTCAGCTCACCGAGCTCTTTCGCAAGCAGCTGTTCAAGGATCGCCGTTGGCTCTAAGAATTGGTCTACGCATAGTTGTTCAATCTGGTGATCTCCTATTTCCGCGTGTTCAGCTTGGACAAGCAAGAGCTGTACACCACTATCCTCTACCATATAGTTGATTCGCTCTTTAGGATAGGAAGGATCTAGCGGTAAATAAGCACCACCAGCCTTGAGAATACCCATAATCCCGATCATCATTTCCAGTGAACGCTCCACCATAATCCCCACAATATGACCTGACTGCACTCCCTTGTGCCTCAGCACACGTGCCAGTTGAGTCGCTTTGTGATCCAGCTCTTCATAGGTAAGCTGCTGATTCTCAGACTCAACCGCAATATGCTGAGCATATGTAGCCGCTTGTCTAGCAAACAATTGATGAAGAGTGGTTTCTATAGGATGACTCACTTTGGTCTGATTAAAATCTATGAGAATTTGTTTTTCTTCTTTCTCTGTCACCAATCGGTATTCGGCTAGTCTTTTCTCTGGATCAGCCATGATTTGCTCTAGCACATACTGATAGCCGTTCAAAAACCGTTCCATCGTTTCTTTTTTGAAAAGTGATGTACTATACTCCAAAGAAAAGCTAAGCCTGTCTTCGCTTTCGGTCACATGTAAAGTGAGATCAAACTTACTAAAATGATGATCTAAAGAAAAACGTTCAAGCTGTAGATCATTGAAGCTTATTGTCGATTGATTTTGATGCTGCAAAGAAAACATGGTATCAAATAACGGATTCCTAGATCGTTCTCGATTTAACTCCAGACTCTCAACTAATTCTTCAAAGGGATACCACTGATTCTCATAAGCAGATAAAGTCATTTGTTTTACTTCTTCTAGAAAATCAATATATCTTTTCGTTCCTATTGGATTACTTCTTAGCGCTAGTGTGTTGACAAACATCCCCACAACCTTTTCTAAATCGGCATGGGGGCGACCTGCGATAGGTGAACCTACAATGATATCCTCCTGACCGCTATATTTGGATAATAAGACATAGTAGGCTGAGAGCAGGATCATATAGAGCGTTGACTCTGTTTTATCCGCCAGACGAGCTAGTTTTTGAAACACGTTGATATCTAACTCTACACTCACTCGATCTCCCTTAAAGCTAAAAGTGGAGGGTCTAGCATAATCCGTTGGTAGATTCAGAGTTGGAAGCTCTCCCTGGTATTGTTTTAACCAGTAGTTTTTTTGTTCAATAAGCAACTCCGACTTAAAAAACTCATGTTGCCATTCTGAGAAGTCTTTATATTGAATGTGTATCTCAGGAAGAGATTGCCGATTGTACAGCAGGGCAAACTCTTGGGTTAGTAAATCCATTGTTACTCCGTCAGAAATGATATGGTGCATATCTAAAATAAGTATGTATTGGTTCTCCCCTGTTTCTATCAGTCCAACTCGAAGGAGAGGAGCTTGTTCTAAATCGAATGGTTGAATAAAAGAACGAAGCTTTTCGTCCACTGTTTCTCTATTTATCTTCATAACTTCAAGCTGAAAATGAACCTCTTGATGTATTTTTTGGTGTGGGATTCCATCGATGATCCCGAATGAGGTTCGTAATGCTTCGTGTCGATCAATCAATTGTTGGAACACTTCTTCCAGCCATTCTTTATCTATGCTTCCTTCAATAGCTAAGGCTCCAGGCATGTTATAACTTAGCTTGTCCGTTTGTAGATTGTGTAAAATATAAAGTCTTTTCTGAGCGGAGGACAGGGTATAGTACTCTTTTTGTTGAGCAGGTTGAATCTCAATATGTTTTTTTGTTCTCCCTCGTTGTATTCGAAGAGCGATTTCTCTAATGGTTGGGTAATGAAAAAGCTCCTTCAACGTTAAGTCGACTTGAAATTCCTGATGGACTCTGGAAACAAACGTAGTTGCTTTTAATGAATGTCCCCCCAAATCAAAAAAGTGATCCTCAATTCCTAAGCTGCGTTCTCCCTCAATACCAAGAATCTCCTTCCACATCTGGACAAGGCGTTCTTCCATTTCATTGGTTGGAGCGACATATTCTCTTCTTCCTGTCGGCTGCTCGTCAGGTAAAGGCAATCTGCTTCGATCTACCTTTCCATTAGGAGTTAAAGGCATTGATCCAAGCTGTAGTATAAAGGTAGGGAGCATGTATTCAGGAAGCTTTCGAGAAAGATTCTTTCGCACTTCCTCAATGACTAGTTCCTCATCCGCAGTAAAAAATGAAACAAGATAGTGATTCCCTTCCGTATCTTTATCTGTGGTGACAACGGCTTCACGAATAGAAGGATGATTTAATATCTGACTTTCAATTTCCCCTATTTCAATTCTAAAGCCTCGAATTTTCACCTGATCATCCATGCGACCCACATATTGAATCGTTCCATCTGGTAACCATTTGGCAAGATCTCCGGTTCGATACATTCTTTCATTCGGACAGAAAGGATTGTGACTAAATCGTTCTGCGGTCCAGTCCGGCTTGTTGTAGTAGCCGCGCCCCACTGCTTCACCCGATATATAGAGCTCCCCCTCTACCCCAATAGGAACAGGTTGTAAACTACGATCTACTATCAAAATTTTGGTATTAGAAATAGGATGTCCGATCGGAGGCAGTTCCTCTGAATGCTGCTTCGGATTTATCGTATAGGTTGTTGCTACATGGGTTTCAGAAGGACCATAATGATTATGCAAGTACACATGATTGCGCTCCAGATACTCCCGCAAGCGCTGAGAAACGATCAACTGCTCTCCAGCCGTAATAATGTGCTTTACGCATTTAGGAAAAAGCTCCACATAGGCTGGCAGATGAAAAATAAATTTTAAAAATGAAACGGGTAAATACAATACATTAATCTGAGATTCTTCAATTCGCTTAAAGAGCTTCTCAGGTATCTGTCTCGTTTCCTCATGAATCAAATGTAGTTCACTGCCATATAACAGTGCTGAAAAGATCTCCTGATAGGATACGTCAAAGCTGATCGTTGTAAATTGCAGGATTTTAGCTGGATGTGGAATAGTTGTCTTGGTTGCTTGATAGTGAAGCAGGTTGACCATATTACGATGCTCAATCATGACACCCTTAGGTTTCCCTGTTGTTCCTGATGTATAGATGACATAGGCTAGGTGATGTGGTTCTGTAATAGACTCAAGGTTTGAAGTATTCTCTGGATGAAATAAATCAGGATTGTTCATATTGATCACTTCACCTGAAAAGAGAGCAGAATGGCGATTCTGTTCGCTAATAAGCAACCATTTTGTCTGGCTATCCTCTAGCATGTATTGAATACGTCCTTCAGGGTATTGAGGATCAAGAGGAAGATACGCACCTCCTGCTTTTAAAACAGCTAGAATACTAATGATCATCTGCGGAGAACGCTCTATCATAATACCGACCAGCTGATCTGCTGCCACACCCTTTTGTCGTAAATAGAATGCCAGTTGATTTGCTTTTTTGTTTACCTTTTCATACGTTAATCTCTCCCCCTCAAATTCAATGGCAATCTTATCTGGGGTACGTGCTACCTGCTCCTCAAATAAAGCATGAAGAGTTTTATCAGAAGGATACTCTGCTTCTGTAGCATTATAATCAAATACCACTTGTTGCTTTTCTACTTCTGAAAGGATAGAGATCTCTTCAATTGGAATGGTCGGATGTGTAATCACTTGATCAATGACATGAGCAACATGCCCCTTAATCCGCTCGATTTCCTGTCTTTCATAGACGAAAGCATTATATTCAAAATGAATGCTGATACGTTCTCCTGGAACAACCATCAAGAAAAAATCATAGTTTGTCTGTTCATAAATTTGGATATTGCGAATCTGAAGGGAAAGATAGTCTTGATCTAAGAATTTCTCCATCTGTTCTTCCACCGGATAGTTTTCAAATACCATAATATGATGAATTAATTCTTGTTTTCTCTCTGACTGTACTTGAATATCATACAGCGGATAATAATCATATGGCTTTGACTCTATGGAAAGCTGCTGACTCCGCTCTAGACAAGTAAGAAAGGATTCCTTCTCTGTACATGTGATTCGAACAGGAATCGTGTTAATAAAGAGTCCTACCATTTCCTCAATTCCTGGAATCTCTGAAGGTCTGCCAGATACAACAGCACCAAATACAACATCGTTGGATGAGTTATATTTTTGGAGGACGATGCCCCAGATCATCTGTAGCAACGTACTTTGGGTTACCTGTGCCTGTTGAATGAGGTGATTTAGCTGCGCTGTTTGTTCCTTCGTAATCTCCAATACCACCTGCTCTTTTTGATATCCCTCAGCCTGCTTTTTTCTTCTTCCAGGAAGATTCAGGTTTAAGTCATACCCTTCAAGATACCTCTTCCAATAAGCAGCGGCATCCTCCATATTTTGATTCTCTAACCAGTCAATATAACGAACATAGGGGGTAACTGGAGGAAGAGAAGGTCTCTTCTGCTCCAGTAATTGTTGATACATCTGAAAAACTTCCTTGATGACAAGAGACATGCACCAGCCATCCATTAAAATGTGATGAAAACTCCAGATTAAGTGATACGCTACATCACTTTTCTGCAAAACAGAAACTCTCATAAGAGGACCACGAGTCAAGTCAAATCCAGCATGACGATCCTTCTCTCTAAACATCTCTACATATTTTTCTTGGTTCGAGGTACTTATACTGCTGAGATCTTCATAGTGCACCTGGAAATGCTGCTTCTCCAATACAATCTGTAAGGGCTGTTCGGGTATATACATACTAAAAATTGTTCTCAGTACATCATGTCTTTCTACTAGGTGATGAAGACTCTGTTCAAATACTTTGACATTGAATTGACCTTCAATATCAAAGGAGGTTTGTTCAAAATAAACAGATGATTCTGGTTCCGCCAGACTATGGAACAACATGCCTTTTTGCATTGGAGTTAGAGTATACATATTTTCTATTTCTGTCATTTGTGACATGGTTATTCTCCTCCCTCTTTACATTTCTACTTGATCACGTTCTAATCGCCTGATGGAGTAAAAACTTCATCAGATGAAAGGCTACTTTATTGTAGATTTGATATGGTCTCTTAAAGCCTGAAACTTCTCTAAACTCATATTTTTATAGCCCATATCACTTGGAGTTCGTTCAACACGCTCCTTGTTCACACAGTGCGTGATAACCTCCGCTACATGTTTATGAAAAAGGGTGGAAAGATTTTCAATAGTTTCTTGACGGTATTCTTTTGTGCTGTAATCGATCGTCATCTGTAATTGCTTATTGACTACAAGTCCATTAATATTGAGCACATAAGGAGCTTGACCTTCAAGACTCATCATATTCCCCCTTGGATAAGAAGACATTTTCATAAACTGATTGGACATCTCCGCGTCAAACTGACCTAAATAATTAAAACTAATCTCTGGAATAACGCTCCATATACTAGATTGCTCTTGATTCTTTTCATCTAGCAAATCATCCTTGTCTAGACTCAAATACTTCAAAATACTATAGCCAATTCCTTTATTAGGGACACGATGCAACCCTTCTTTCACCCGCTTGATTTGGTCAGAGAGGCTTTCCTGATACATCCGCAGTACAACTGGATATTGGGAGGTAAACCAGCCTACTGTACGGCTGATATCAAGCTCCTCGACAATCTTTTCTCTGCCATGCCCTTCTAGGTTTATCATAAACTCTTCTATTCCAGACCATTCTAGAATGGCTAAGCCTAGTGAGGTTAATAGTAAATCATTAATCTCTGTGTTATATGCTTTGTTCGCTTCTTTTAAGAGAAGCTCTGTCTGCTCAAGCGTTAGATGTACCGTAACTTGCTCTATTTCCTTTAAAAGAGAAGGCTCTTGCGTAGGAAAATCCTTTGGTAGCTTAGATCCTATTGACTGTTCTAGTTCTTCCCAATATGCCCTTTCCTGTTTTACTTTAGCGCTTTGCGCATATTGTACAAGCTGTTCAGACCAAGAGAGATAGGAATCTGTTTTTTGAGGGAAAACAATAGATTGTCCTTGTAAGACTTGCTCATAGCCCATTGCCAAGTCTTCGGTGAGAATACGCCAAGATATCCCATCGACTACAAGATGATGAATCACAATGAGTAAATGATCTCCTTCTTCTGTCTGAAACAAACCTACTTGTACTAAAGGACCCGTTTCTAATTGTATAGCGCTCTGCAATTGGTTCGCTTCACATTCGATATACCTGCGGATTTCCTCCTCTGTACTCGCTTGTGACCTTAGATCAAAAACGTGAAGGGAATATTCTTCTGCGCTAGCCACTCCTCTATTAAAAGCAATGATTTGATCAGTCTGCGGTTCAAAAACCATTCGTAGACTATCATGATGTTCCATGATTTTTTGCAAGACTTGGTGAAGAATCTCTGCATCAAACCCTTCCTGACGATAGAGCATAATGGACTGATTCCAATGATGCTGATCTGTAAAGTTCTGTTCGAAAAACCAAGATTGGATAGGTGTAAGAGGAACTTCACCCTCCACAGGTCCTTGGTCAATCTTCCGTGTTACGATTCGCACATGTGGGCTAAGCTCAGCAATCGTTGGGTAGCGAAAAATATCTTTGATTTCAACTTTATATCCTTCTTGGAATAGCCGAGCTGATACCTGAATGGCTTTAATCGAATCTCCACCTAATTCAAAAAACGGATTCTCAATCCCAATATTCTCAATTCCTAATACCTTCTCCCAAATATCCTTGAGTCTTTCTTCAACCTCATTGCGCGGTGCCAGATAGCTTTGACCTTTCATCATCAACTTAGCGGGCTCGGGTAAAGCCTTACGATCAATTTTTCCATTGCTAGTCATCGGCATTTTATCTAAGGTGACAAAATAAGAAGGAACCATATAATTCGGCATATCTTGGATAAGAAAGGCTCTAAGCTCAGAAACTTCTACTTCTCGGCTTGCCACAAGGTACGCACACAGGGCTTTATGCCCTTCCTGATCTTCATTCGCTAGGACAAGTGCCTCGCTGATCTCAGGATGCATGAGTAATCTGTTTTCAATCTCTCCTAATTCGATTCGGTATCCTCGTATTTTTACCTGATGATCCACTCTTCCTAAGTAAATCATTTCTCCATCAGGCAACATCTTGACTACATCTCCTGATCGATACAGGATTTCGTTAGAATGATACGGATTCGGAATAAATTTTTCTGTAGTAAGCTCCGGTCTGTTCAAATATCCTCTTGCTACTCCTTCCCCTCCAACGTATAATTCTCCCTCAACTCCAATAGGAACTAATTTCTGATTCTGATCCATAATGTAGGCATTAAGTGTTGGGATCGGCTTCCCTATATTACTGACGTTCGATTCTACTTCAACTGAGGTGATTTCTTTATACGTTACGTGGACCGTTGTTTCTGTAATTCCATACATATTGATGAGCTTAACTGTCGGGTGATTGTCCATCCAAGCTTTCAATTTAATAGGTTGTAAAGCTTCCCCTCCAAAGATGACATAGCGCAGAGAAAGTTCCGTATTTGGTTGGAGAAGGTCTTCATTCGCAAAGTGATAGAAAGCCGTCGGCGTTTGATTCAATACCGTTACCTTTTCTGCTTTTACTAATTTGTAGAATTCACCTGTATTTTTTGCTGTATCCCGTGATACGATAAGCAGCTTACCTCCATACAGCAGTGCCCCATACATTTCCCATACCGAGAAGTCAAAGCACATCGAATGAAACATGGTCCACACATCGCGCTCTGTGAAATCAAAAGGCATCTTGTCATTATGCAATAAGCGAACAACATTACGATGTTCAATGGACACACCTTTTGGTACACCTGTGGAACCAGAGGTATAAATGACATAAGCCATATCCTGTGCCGTGTTAACAGGACTAAGATTTTCTGCGTCCTCCAGAGCTAGGCTTTCGCTAGAATGATCATAATAAATAATGTCAAGATGCAAGCTCTCCGAAACGGAGGCAGGACAAGCCTCTCTACTGGTTATGAGTAGCTCAGCATGACTATCTATCAGCGTAGAAGTAATTCTACTTTCTGGATATTCTGGATCAATAGGTACATAGGCTCCCCCTGCCTTAAGAATGGCTAACATAGCAACCACCATGTCTAGTGAACGATTCACCATTAATCCGACTAGAGAATCTGGCTTCACTCCTTTTTTTCTTAATAGCCTTGCCAGTTGGTTTGCCTGCTTGTTTAATACCTGGTACGTTAGCGTCTGGCCCTCATAACTCACAGCTATGTGATCAGGAGTTACCTTCACTTGCTCCTCAAATAGCTCATGAATGGTTTTCTCTCTAGGGTAACCCACTTGCGTTGATTGAACTTGTAGTAATAATTGTTGTTGCTCCTCCATTGTCAGGGGAGTGATCTCGGAAAGCAGCGTATGTTCGTTACCTGTCATTTGTTCCAAGACCGTTATATAATGCTGCATCATTCTTTCCATTGTTGCTTTCTTAAATAAGGCTGTGCTGTATTCCAAGCTTACTTCCAGTCCCTTTTCCGTTTCTATTACAGTTAAGGTTAGATCAAACTTACTGGTTCTATCATTAATTGGATAGAGAGTAAGAGTAAGGCTTCCTAGATCTATGTTTTCTGGACGGTTTTGCTGTAAAACAAACATGACGTCAAAAATGGGATGACGACTTACATCTCGTTGCACTTTTAGCTGATCAATTAATTTTTCAAATGGATAATGCTGATTTGCAAAAGCTTCTACTGCATGTTCTTTGACTTCATGGATAAATTCCAACACCGTTTTTTGATGGCTTGGATAGTTACGCATCGCTAATGTGTTGACAAACATGCCTAGCACTTGTTCTATATCAGCATGATGTCTACCCGCTATCGGTGAGCCCACGATGATATCTTCTTGTCCTGTATACTTGGAAAGCAATATGTTATAACCAGCCAGTAATACCATATAGAGTGTAGCCCCTGAATCCTGTGCTAATTGATGCAGCTTCTCTACCTGAAGCTCATTCAAAAATAGCGCCATTCTCTCTCCCTCAAACGTTCGGGTAGAAGGTCTGGGATAATCCGTTGGTAGATTCAAGATGGGCAGTTCTTCTCCTAAAGTTGAGAGCCAGTATTGTTCCTGAGGTTTGATTTGCTCTGTTTTAATCCATTGATTTTGCCACTCTGAGTAGTCTTTATACTGCACTCTTAATTCTGGTAGCTCTTCCCCTTGGTATAGCTTCGCCACCTCATCAATCAAGATGCTCATGCTTGTGCCATCCGAAATAATATGATGCATATCAAATAGTAAAAGTGATGTATTTTGATCGGTTTGCACAATGCTAACTCTTAACAGTGGTGCTTCCGTTAATTCGAAAGGCTTCACAAAATCCTGCATGATTCTCTCTAGTTCTTCTTCGTCCGCTTCTAAATAACCGAGTTTAAAATCGACTTCTTTATGCACTTTTTGTACAGGTTCCCCGTTTTCCATTTCAAAGGATGTGCGTAGAATTTCATGACGCCGAAGCATTTCTTTGAAGGCTTGTTCAAAGAGTTCATGATTGAGATTTCCTTGAATCATCATGCTCCTGGGAGGTTATAGCTGCTCTCTCCGCCCTCGAGTAAACTTAGAAAATAGAGTCTTTTTTGAGCAGAAGATAACGAATAAGAGATTTTTTCCTCCGCTCTGACAATCGGCTGAAAGCGTTTCGACTTCATCTTTTCAATGCGCCCGGCAAGCTGTTCAATCGTTGGATATTGAAAGACCTCTTTTATCGGCAGATCAACATGAAATTTTTTTTGAATTTTGGAAATGAGTACAGCCGCTTTTAGAGAGTCGCCCCCGCGAGTAAAAAAGGAATCACAAACTCCTATTCTCGCAAGATCTTCCTCCATTCTTTCTTCATTTTCTTTTACTAATCCTAGCGTTTCTTGCCAAATTTGAACTAGCTTCCTTTGTATATCATTTTGAGGTGCGACATAATCTGTATCGCTCTGACTCTCTAGCAGAGGTTCAGGCAAGTCTTGACGATCTATTTTTCCATTTGGTGTAAGCGGAAATTCCTCTAACTCTATAAAAGCACTAGGAATCATAAATTCAGGCAATTCTTCTACTAATTTCTCCCGTATACTTTTGCTCTGTATTGGTTCCTTTACTGTATAGTAAGCACATAAGAAGCTGCTTCCCGCTTGATCCTGTTTCATGACAACCAATGCTTTATTGATCTCACTGAATGTAAGCAATTGCGCTTCGATTTCACCTAGCTCAATACGATAGCCTCTAACTTTGACTTGATCATCCATTCTTCCCAGATATTCAATACTTCCATCAGCAAGCCAGCGAGCCAAGTCCCCCGTACGATACATGCGCTGCCCCTCTTCAAAGGGGTTCTGGACAAATTTTTCTGCGGTTAATGCAGGCTGATGCAAATAGCCTCGTGCCAATCCCGCTCCAGAAATGCATAGCTCTCCCGGTACTCCTATTGGTTGCAATTGTTGATCTGCATTTAGAATATAAATACTTGTATTATCGATAGGTTTACCGATAGGCAACAAATGACCTTGACCCGAGATAACTCCACTTGTAGCTACTACCGTATTTTCTGTTGGACCATAATTATTGATCAATTGATAGGATTGCGGACGAAAAGTCTTAAGATGGTCTCCTCCTGTCAATAAAATTCTTAAAGACTTGTTTTCTAATGCTAAAAATTGTTCACAAAGCGGAGTAGGTAAGAAACTGATTGTAATATGATGCTTTTCAAAGTAATGATGTAAGCTTCTTACATCTATTCTTTCGGCTAAAATATGGATCGTAGCTCCTGTTAGTAAGTAAGGGAAGATTTCCCACACAGAAGCATCAAAGCCAAAACCGGCTAACTTCGTACTTCGATCTTGCTCTGTGACGTCAAAAGCACGTACATGCCACTTACATAGATTATGCAATCCTTGATGCTCGATCATAACTCCCTTTGGTTTTCCAGTTGAACCAGAGGTATAGATTACATAGGCAAGGTCATCAAGGCTTTGTTCTTTTTCTAGATTTGATGTTTCTTCTTGAATAAATAGAGAGCCTTCTACATTTAGTTTTTCAATATGTGAATGAATTCCAGAAGCACGCTCGTCTACTTGTTGCTGAGTAAGCAAGAGGTTTACCTTGCTGTCCGTTAACATATGATTTATTCTCTCCGTTGGATAATGGGGATCGATCGGAAGATAAGCCCCTCCAGCTTTTAGAATTCCTAAGACACCTACTATCATTTCTAATGAATGATCCACCATGATTCCAACAATATCATTTGAATGAAGTCCTTTTTTCTGTAGAACTCGTGCAATTTGATTGGCTCGAGCGTTTAGCTCCTGATAGGTCAATGTCTTATCTTCAAAGACAACAGCTAGCTGATCAGGAGTTCGTTGAGCTTGTTCCTCTATTAATTGATGCACCGGACGAACGATGTCATCTCTTCTCTCCGTCCGATTAAATGAAACAAGCAATTGTTGTTTCTCTTCTTCCGAGGTCAATTCGATTTCCGCTATTGTTTTCTCAGGAGAGCTACCGATTTCTTTTAAAACATACAGGTAATGAGCTAACAATCGGTGCATCGTATCTTCTCTGAATAGTTTCGTAGAATACTCCAGAGTGAAACGAATACCATCATCCACAATGACCCCGTTTAAGGTTAAATCAAACTTCGTTATCCCAGAATGATATGGATAGAGTTTGAGCCTTCCATCACCTAAATCAATGGATTGAAAAGCCGTATTTTGCAATGCAAACATCGTATCAAAAATCGGATGACGACTTGCATCCCTTGCCTTATCTATACGCTGAACTAATTCATCGAATGGGTATTCCTGATGATCAAATGCCATTAAAACATTGTTTCTTACCTCTAGTAAAAATTCCTTATACCCTTTTTGTCTAACTGGAAAGTTTCTCAGTGCTAAAGTGTTAACAAACATACCAATGAGAGATTCTATGTCTACTTGTTGCCTTCCAGAAATGGGTGAACCAACAATAATATCTTCCTGCCCTGTGTATTTATGCAGCAGGATATTGTACGCAGAAAGTAAAATCATGTAGAGGGTACATCCTGTTTCTTGTGCTAATCTATTTAGCCGCTCCACCTCTGAAAACGGGAAGTGAAGTGTCACACTACTCCCTTCATGACTTTGAATTGCGGGTCTAGGATAATCTGTTGGCATGTTTAATATAGGGAGTTCTCCTTGCAAGCTCGTCAACCAATATTTCTCCTGTTGCTGGAATGGATCCGATGTAAACTGATTTACTTGCCAAGCAGCAAAATCTTTATAATGAATAGCAAGTTCTGGCAGACTTTCCCCCTTATAGAATGCTGCTATTTCCTTCATCATCATTTCTATGGAGAGTCCATCTGAGATAATATGATGCATATCAAAGAGAAGAAAACATTTTTCATCCCCCTGCTGAATGATACGGGCTCTTAGTAAGGGAGCTTGTTGTAAATCAAAGGTTGAACAAAATCCTTCATCATTTCTTCGATCGTCGGTTCCTGTGTTCGAACTGTAGTTTGGTAAACTTCCAGATTCCTAGACGGATCGTGAAGTTTAAAATCCACCTTTTCGTTTATAATCTGCACTACTTCTTGATCTATCATTTTAAATGTTGTACGTAACCCTTCATGGCGCTCAATAAGCAGATTAAATGCTTTCTCTAATCTTTCAATATCTACCTTCCCCTCAAGAAGAAGAACACCGGGCATATTGTAATGGATCTGCTGTTGATCAAATTGGCTCAGTAAGTACATTCTTTTTTGGGAAAACGAAACAGGATAATACTCCTTTTTTTCTAGTGATGGAATGGGAGCGTGATCTATTTTCTGTCCTTGCTGAATTCTTTTTGCCATTCCTTGAATTGTTGGGTCCTTAAATACTTCAGGTAAAGGCAAATGGACATGAAAGCTCTGTTTGATTCTATTAAGCAATTCCATAGCTTTTAACGAATGACCACCCAACTCAAAAAAATGATCAAGGACACTGATTCTAGGTTCTTCACTCTTCGTCTTTCTATCAAGTTGAAGAACCTCTCTCCAAATTTTTACTAGCATTTCCTCCACTTCATTACGAGGAGCAACGAATTTTGTTCCTGACTGATTCGCTCCACTTGGCTCAGGTAACGCAGTTCGGTTGACTTTCCCATTGGGAGTTAATGGCAGTCGTTCTACTTGAACAAAATAGGAAGGGATCATATAAGGTGGTAAGTCTTTCATTAATTGTCCACGCAGTTCAGTAAGATCCTTTGATTCTGTTGCACTAAAGTAAGCACATAGTACCTTGTCCCCATCTTGCCCCTCGCGAACGGTGACAAATGCCTCTTCTATTCCTTCTAGTTGGACTAAATGATTCTGTATCTCTCCTGGCTCAATCCGATATCCCCTAATCTTCACTTGCTGATCCATTCTACCTAGATACTCTAACGTTCCATTGGGTAGCCATC
>NZ_BAMO01000053.1 GCF_000615945.1 Caldalkalibacillus mannanilyticus JCM 10596 | reverse complement strand
TTTCTATACTACTCACGTTGTATAAAACTAAGCAATTCGGTGTGTCTTTTATTTTTCTGTTTATTATATTTTGTTTTTTGTTTTGGGTAATATAGAAAGTCAAATCTTTTAAGATCAAAGGATCAATTTTAATTGACTGTTTTTAAAGTGCAGGATTTTATAATAGAAAAGAGCGCATATTGAGAATGATTAAGCGGGTTTTATATATGAGGTGAATGTCGGTAATATTACTAATACTAGAATGAACTAGTGCTCTTGCTAAAATTCTCGGTAAAATTTTATGGTTGATTAAGTGCAAATGTTATAAATTCCACAATCCACTATCAACCTTCTCTTCAAGACATTCTTTCAGACGAGTTCTAGCTCTAAATAATCTCGATTTAACAGTGCTTTTATTAATATTTAAAGTGCAGACTATTTCTTCAATATTAAAATCTAAAAAATACTTTAATACAATTACTTCTTTAAAAATACGTGGTAAACGAGAAATTTCCTGTTCTAGCATTTCACTAATATTGTAATTATGTAACTCGTTTTCTACTGTTAAGTTATTCTGATTCTTCGAAACTATTATATCCATTACTGTATTTTCATTAACAAGCTCATTCAGTTTTTTTCTTTTTCTTATATAATCAATTGTGGTTCTTTTAGTAATAGTTGCAATCCAAGGCATCACCTCATTCTCAGACCTGACTTTATGTAAATTTTTAAATGCTTTGTACAGTACTTCTAACGTTATATCCTCTGCTAGGTGGTAATCACCTAGCATGGAATATGCTAAATAATGTACTCTTCGATAATATGTTTTGAAAAACCACTCTGGTGATCCCTCTCCTATTTCATAGATAAATTTCCGTATTTCGGACATGAATTCATCCCCTTTCAGAGGTTATAATCTTCTTTCTAATGGAATAATGTCGAAACTTATTGAAAAATTATATTTTACAACAAGTTCCAAATTTACACTCTCTAATATGGAAGATTATATATTGAATCCCAATATAGAGTATATACTAAATATGGTAATCCTTAGGTAGTTACCAAAAAAAATTTTTGTAGAATTTTGTATAAACAAGTTTTTCTAAATAAATGAACAATTATTGCTTTTAATTTGAATTAATCAGTTGTAAAATAAAGGCAACACTAATGTATTACATTTGGAAGGGGAGTCATTAAATGGTGCAAGATACATTGCATCGGTCATTACGATCTGAAATAGAAAAAGAAATGAAAGCGTACGGATATACAATAAGCAAAACAGCAGAATTGACAGGGATGAATCCGGGACATTTAAGCGAGATTTTAAACAGTAATCCACCACGAGCAATCACTATATATCAACTGGACGCGTTTGCGACGGCTTTTGGAAAAGAGGAGGGGTGGTTATACGAACTCTATCCAGAAGAATGCATGTCGGGAGACAAAATTACAAAGCGACGATTGATTCCATATTTGGTTAGATGTGCTGAAATTGAATGCCATGAATGCTTGGAACTCATTACCTCACAGTTATTAGATAATCCAAAACATCTATCCATACTATTTTCTGTAGCGGAGAAGTTATATGATAGCAGCAGGGCTGACAAAGCTATTCCTTTTTATGAATATGTCATAGAAAATGAAAAAGACAGCTTTTCTAGCCAATTTATTATGAGTCAGTATCGCTTATTTAGAATAAAAATAGGAACTAACTCTGAAGAGAATTACAAGGCATTAATTAGATTCGAACCGTATCGTAAACGCCTGCCCGAAAACTATCAACTGGATGCTCTATTACAACTAGCTAATGTATGTTACACACTAAAAGAATGGGAAGAGCTTGAGAAGTATGCCGATGAATTGCGATCATTAAGTGAAATCGTTTATAAAGAAGAAGTACGAAAATTAACCTTAAATAAAGTTCAAGAGCCTTTTGTTACAGAAAGGCATTTAGTCGTCTACTATGGGCAATCCTATTTACTTAAAACTGTTGCTTTAATGCAACATGAACAATATGAGGAAGCAAAGAAATATGTACAAAAGTATATTGATCTAGGGTGGTTTAAAATCCTGGATGATGTAGGTAAACAAGAAGTTGAAAAGTTTAGAATATGGGGGGAAGCATATCTTTACTCACTAGATTTAATGCTGGGGAATAGGGAAGCACTTTATCAATATGTGAAATTTTTAGAAGCACATCCTAACGAGATTCTGTCTGGCCTCTTGTCTATTATGGAGGCTGCCAGCAAACATGATTTTCCTTTAGACGAAATACTAGAGAAATTTGCTGATCAAATTGCTCATTTCGGTGACGATAATAACTCTGTTACTCTTAGTCAAAAATATAATTTTTTTATGTACAAATCGGAATATAATTTTAAAAAAGGACATACAATAGTTGCAATAGATGAACTTTTGCAATGCATGGAGTTATCTATTATAATTAATAATCATGAAGGGTTTAGATCCAGTGTTGCACAGTTTTGGAAGTATCATAATGTTGCCACAGCGCGACAAAAAAATTGTTTCCAATCTATATTAGAAGGAGTGTGACCAATGAAATCTTTTTTATTAGCATTGGTAATATGCATTGGGTTAATTAGTGGCATTGGACAAGCCGATAATAATCTAGCAAATGAAAACTCTGATTCAGTCGTATTAAATACTTATCACCATGGAGTTGGCAATTAAATTTAATCTAATTTTTTTGAAAGGCACCCATATAATAGTGGTTTTTTTTTTTGAATTTTTTATTAAATATCCATATTTTCTCACATTTAATAGTTTCGGATATTGGTATAAAGTAATTAATATCCTAAATATTTGTAAAGGTGGTGGTCACTGTAGTGTTATTAGTTAGGAAGAAATCAATACGAACAAAAAGTTTTTTTCTCTTTCGAAACACTTGGACTACAACATCTGAGAACAAACCGGACCGGAATCCTAGAATTTTATATTTTGACAAAAGGAAATGTAACAATAAAGATGAGCATGAATTACTAGGAGAGATAGAAAAATTAAGAGAGGAGCTAACAGAATTAGTAAGTAAAAAAGGTTTTGCCTCTATTGAGGTTATTAAATTAAGTCAACGTTTGGATAGACACATTGTTGAAATTCAAAAAAGATTTAGGGACTCGTTTCATACACTCAAGAACAGAAAGTAACCCAGAATCCCAAATAAATAGAAGAAGGGAGTCTAAGATTAATGGTTGTTCGAAAAGTAGATGGATTGGGACGAATTATCATTCCTCACGAGGTTCGTAAATCAAGAAAAATTCAAATAGGAGATTCCTTAGAATTCTTTACAGATAAAAACGTTCTCGTTCTGAAGAAACACGAAGCTTCTCTGCCCGCTTGTGTACTGTGCAATACCTTCGAGAACTTAACTCGAGTAAAGATATCATATATCTGTGCCGAGTGTTTAGAAGATATAAAAGCTAAGTAAAACTTTAATGGGAGGATAGATACTTGATCTTTTTAAGGATCTGCTTTTTTATAACTGGAAACGGAATGTTATCTTCTCCCATATTTAAAGAACCTCAGATTTTCATCTGAGGCTTAACACATAAATATACCTTAACTCAAAATAGTCAAGTTCACCAATTATGTTATTGGAGCATGGTATTATCCTTCCAAGATCTCTTTTATCTCAATACCTGTCTTAAATACAAGGTCACTTCTATCAGTGGAGTGACCTTTACTTTTTCTATTACCCTTTCAAATAAATCTTCGTCAAACTTTTCAAGTGGGCCTTCGATATGATCAAGGTAAGCCCCTCAACTCGTTTACTCTATCCATTTTTAATGTTTTTTGGGCTTTTTATTTTCTTTGCAAGAAAAAATCGATCGATTACGTGCGTTTTGTTATATTTATGCCAAAATTCCCCGGTTTAGTTGTCCTTCCACGCTAACAGTGAACAGCACTCCACATGACTCGTATGCGGAAACATATCCACTGGCTGAATCTCCTTCAACTGAAAGCCAGAGTTAAACAACTGTTTACAATCCTTAGCCAGAGTCGATGGATTACAGGAAACATAAATGATTTTCTTCGGCTTCACCTCAGCCAAGGTCTGGAGAAGCAACTGATCACAACCCGTTCGAGGTGGATCAACAATGACAACATCAGGAGCAAATCCTTCCTTGACCCATTTGGGCATCCAGGTTTCTGCTCTTCCCACTTCATAGATCGCATTGCTAATTCCGCTTCTACGAGCATTCTCTCTAGCATCTATAATAGCTTCGGGAATGATATCCATGCCACGAATTTCTTTTGCCTCTTTCGCCAGCCATAATCCAATCGTTCCCACTCCACAGTATGCATCAACGACAATTTCTTGTCCCGTTAACCCTGCGTATTCTTTGACCTTGTTATAGAGCTTGATCGTCTGCTTCGGATTTAACTGAAAAAACGCTCTAGGAGAAAGGGAAAAGGAGAGATCTCCTAGCTTCTCTTCAATTCTTTCTTCTCCCCATAATAGCTTTGTTTCATCACCAAAAATGGTTGAGGTCTTTGCTGAATTGATGTTTTGAACAATACTCTTCACCTCAGGAAGCTGATAACGAATCTCCATAATGAGTTCTTGTACCCTCGGAATGTCTGGAGTATTGGTTACGAGAACAAGCTGTAGCTCCCCCGTTTCAAAACCTACTCTAGTAACGACCGTTCTTACAACCCCTGTGCGCTTTCTTTCATTATATATAGGAACCTGAAGCTGTTGTAATACTTCCTTCGTCTTCTGGACAACCTCATTCGCTTTTGGATGCTGAACTACACATTCAGAGAGATCAATCAAATGGTGTGAACCTATCTGATACAAGCCCGCAATAACTTGATCGCCGACCTTCCCCACCTGAAGCTGACCTTTGTTCCGATAAGCCCAAGGGTCCTCCATTCCGATTGTTTCTTGAATCGGAAGCGTATCTGCCGTGTAGCTTGTATACCTTTCAAAGGACTGGATCACTTGATCCTTCTTCTCTCTAAGCTGTCCCTCATAAGACAAATGCTGTAGCTGACATCCTCCGCATTTTTCATAGACAGCGCATGGAGGTTGCACCCGATCTGGGGACTTGGTTCTAATTTTCTTGATTTTTCCGATCGCAAACTTAGGCTCTATCTTTTCAATGTGAGCAATGACAACCTCACCTGGTAATGCTCCATCGACAAAAACAACCTGCTTCTTAAAATAGCCAACCCCTTCTCCATTGATCCCCAGCCTACGAATGGTTAATGTAACCTCTTGTCCCACCTTGACCTGTGATGCCCCTGTAGATGAATGTTCTCTTCTCTTCTGTTTCATATGATTTAATCCTCGTTTCAACTCTATGTAAATTTCACCACTTTGTTATTCCCAAGTGACTCCCAGAGATAGATCGCCACATAGCTTCCCCACTCCTCAAAAGGGGCCACCCATGCCTGGCATTCCTCTTGTGTTGGCTTGGCAGAGAGTCCTTCTATTTTTTTGATCGCATTCTGGATCCCCACATCGGCAACAGGAAACAGGTTGGGTCGACCTAAACAGAACAGAAGAATACACTCAACCGTCCATTTTCCAACCCCTCTTTCTTGTGTTAGACGTTCTAGGATCTCGGAATTAGAAAGAGGAGAAAGCTCGTCTAAGCGAAGTTCGTTCTGAATTATCTTTTTCGCTATGTCTGTGATGTATTCTGCCTTTCGTTGGCTAAATTTCTTTTGTCTTAATTCACTAACCTCTACTTTCGCCAACTGTGCAGGGGTTGGAAACAAAAAATACTCCTCTCCCTCATGCTCAATCGAATCGCCGTAATCTGTAGACAGACGGTAGACCAATTGATGGGCAAAGCGAAGGTTGACCTGCTGATGAATAATACTTTTCGTTAAGCTCTCATACATGTTATCATCCAAGGTCAAAGGAGTTCCTCTATACTCTTCAACAATCTGCTTCATCGCAGGATAAGGTTGAACCGCCTGATAAAAGTCCGATAAAATGGTTGAGTTCCACTGAAAGCGTCGATGTAATCTTTCCATCACACCACGATACTCCGATTCTGTTAAGGGATCACCAAAGAACTCTAGCTCTAATTCAGGCTGTTCTGTTGTTCCTACAATCGTGATTTGACAGATCCTATTTTTTCCTGTGAGGTGTTGCTGCTCATTTCGAACCCTGAATGGAAACGTAAGCTTTTTCCTAACTAGATCCACCTTATAGTGAGGGTCCATTGCCAGCTTGGATAAGACAAGCTCCATATTATAGGGAGCTATTGGGGTGATCCGTTGTTTCATTTATTATTCCTCCAAATGTCAGATACATTCCACTTCGATTTATTACCTTAACTTACTAACGAAATAACCTTTCTGAATCTGTTACAATTGAAGCAAGAATTATAGCAAGAAAAAAAGTCTTAAGGAGAGTAGGATTATGTCAATTCATACTGACTTAGCCTCAATTAAAATGATTGCTCAGGTCTTAACTAGCCAGGATCTGAAAAAAACATTCGCTGAGCTAGTCACGCACCTTCAGAGCAACGTACAATATTTTGATTGGGTAGGTCTATACCTCACTCAAGGGGATGAACTTGTTTTGGAAGCTGCATCCGATCTAGAAGAAAATTTAATGTGGGAAACAAATGCAGAGCTACGCATCCCTATTTCAGACCTAAACAGCATGGAATTAGGGAAAATCGTGGTTCGCAGCCATCAACCGATCTGTTTTGACATGACAGATGTAACAACCTTAGAAAAGTTAGCTAAAGAAATCAGCGCTCGTTTAAGCATGAACTAATTCATTTTTTTGTTTTACCTTGGTTTTATTCCTGTTTATTAATGAAAGAAAATGGCTTGGGTCGATGACTCAGGCCATTTTCTTTTGGTTCTTGTTCCGAAGATACTATCTAGTTAGCTAAAAACTGGCTCCTTAAACTCAGCAAGCTTCTCTAAAGAGGATTTTTCAACATCCGCATGCAAGCTGTTTCCATGGGAATCCATCGTAACAATCGCCGCAAAGCCCTTGACCTCTAAGTGCCACATCGCTTCTGGCACACCAAATTCCTTCAGGAAATGAACGCCTGCTACATGTGGAATACACTCTGCATAATACTGTGCAGCTCCTCCAATAGCATTCAGATAGACTGCTCCGCTTTCTTTTAATCCTGCCAGCGTTTTGGCTCCCATTCCGCCCTTACCAATGACGGCGCGAATACCGAATTTCTTAATAATATCTGCCTGATACGGTTCTTCACGAATACTTGTTGTAGGACCGGCTGCTTTCACATGCCACTGCCCTTCTTCATCCTGCAACATAACAGGACCACAGTGGTAGATCACGCCTCCGTCTAAATCGACAGGAGAATCATTTTCCATTAAATACTTGTGCAGTGCATCACGCCCTGTGTGCATCTCTCCATTGATGATGACCACATCTCCAACCTTTAACTCTCTAATCTGTTCTTCTGTGATTGGAGCCTGAAGCACTACTTCACGCGACCCTTGCTTCTGAGCCTCTTCAATCACTTTTTCTACCTCTTGTTCAATATTACGATCCTCTTTATATAGCCATTTCTTGATTTCGCCTGTGGAAGAATCGAGTACAACACCCAATCTTCTAAATGCCCAGCAATTATAAGCAACAGAAACGAAAAAGCTAGCAGGGATTCGATTCATGACGCCTATTTTACAGCCTAATAAAGTGGTTTCACCTCCGAAGCCCATCGTTCCGATCCCTAATTTATTGGCGTTCTCCATAATATACTCTTCTAGCTTGGCTAGCTCTGGATGGGGATTCGTATCGTCTACTTCTCGGAATAATTGCTTCTTCGCTAATTCATAGCCCATCCCTCGGTCTCCACCGATTCCAACCCCGATAAATCCTGCACTACAGCCTTGACCCTGAGCCTGGTAGACACTGTGTAGAATACACTTGCGGATTCCGTCTAGATCACGTCCCGCCTTTCCCAAGCCCTCCAGCTCACAGGGGAGACTATATTGAATATTTTTATTTTCACAGCCGCCACCTTTTAGAATAAGGCGCACATCGATTTCATCCTTCTCCCACTGCTCATACTTAATCACTGGAAGCCCTTCACCAAGATTATCTCCACTATTTTCTCCTGTTAATGAATCAACAGAGTTAGGACGAAGCTTACCATTCTTCGTTGCTTCTGCAATCGCTTCCCGAATGGCCCTGCTCATTTCCATTTGATTTGCACCCACAGGGGTTTTTATTAGAAAAGTAGGTAGCCCCGTATCCTGGCAAATAGGAGATACATTGGTTTCTGCCATTTTAATATTTTCTGTGATTGTGGAAAGCGAGAGTGCCGCTCTCGTCCCTGCATTTTCACCTGCTTTTGCCTTAGCAATCGCCAATCTCACATCAGGAGGTAAATAAGTGGACGTATCTACAATTAATTTATACATACTCTCTTTGAAAGATTCCATATAAAAAGGCTCCTTTTTCTTCATATTCTCTACTAAAAAATTCTCTTCTATTATACTATTTCCCTTGATTTTTAACAAAGTCTAGCTTCACCCTAAACATTTTTATAACTACGGGTGAATCAATAATCATTTTTAGAACATTCTGTACTATTTATGAACATCAGTAGTACAGATTAAATAAGAATATGTAACAGCTTTCAAACATTTTTATCTCACACAAAAACACACAATTTTAAAACGCTTACATTTGTCGAAAATAGACACATTTTACATGATCTATTTTCTCAATAAACCTTGCCAAATATATATTTCCTGTTGTAGAATAGTACATAACTGAATCGAAGGGAACGAACCCCTTTTCGTTTCATCGAATTGTATTACTTGTTACTGACTTATTTTTTATAACAGATGTGATATAAGTCATTCAATTCACCTGTATTACAATTATGGAATGAATAATGTTACAGAAGGAGAGGTTAGAATGAAAACGGAAATCACGGTTAAGATTGGCGGGCAACAAGGGGATGGAATCGATAGTACCGGAAGTATCCTTGCTTCTGCACTGATGAAACAAGGCTTCCATATTGCGTCTTACAAGCACTTTGCATCTCGTATTAAAGGGGGACATACAAACGACCAAATTCGTGCAAGCTTAAACCCTGTCTACTATCATGGGGATACTACGGATATTTTAGTCGTATTAGATAAAGAGTCCTATGATTTTAATATTGGCGCTATGGCTTCTAACGGTGTTGTCTTGATGGAAAACAAAAAAGAAGAAAAAGTAGAGATGGTAGACGGAATCACTGTCGTTCATGCCTCCTTTGTGAAAATGGCGGAGGAGCTTGGAAATAAGATCATCCGAAATATGATCATGCTTGGCTCTTCTGTTTATCTTATGGGGCTACATTACAATATTTTTGTTCCGCTCATCGAGCAACAATTCTCTAAAAAAGGGCAAGCACTTGTTGACCTTAATATTAATGCACTTAAAACAGGATATGAGTATGTTCAAAACCTTGGCATTAAGCCTTTTGAGCTTCAACTACCAAAAGGAGAAAAAGAGCAAGCTCTTCTTATCGGAAATGATGCTTTTGCCTTTGGCGCTGTTGTTTCAGGCTGTCGTTTCCTTGGATCTTATCCTATTACACCTGCCTCTGAAATTATGGAATATATGAAAGCAAATCTACCAAAAGTAGGCGGTGCAGCCGTTCAAGCAGAAGATGAAATTGCTGGGATTCTGATGGCTATTGGAGCTGGTTTTGCAGGGGTTCGTTCATTAACCAGTACATCTGGTCCTGGACTTTCTCTCAAAACAGAGGCACTTGGCTTAGCGGGAATCTCTGAAACTCCTGTCGTGATCGTCAACTCCCAACGTGGAGGCCCTGGAACAGGATTACCAACGAAATATGAACAATCTGACTTAAATACAATGGTTTATGCCGGACATGGAGAAATCCCTCGTATCGTCCTTACACCAAGTACAGTTGAGGAATGTATGCTTGTAGCTTCTCAAGCTTTTAACCTAGCTGAGCAGTATCAATGTCCTGTTATTGTCGCTCTTGACCTAATGGTGTCATTAAATAAACAAACGGTTCCAGATTATGATCTAAGTAAGTTTGAAGCGATCGATCGCGGAAAAGTATTAACCGAAGAACAGCTTGCTGAGTTAGAAGAATTTAACTTCAAGCGTTATCGCTTAACAGAAGATGGCATCTCCCCTCGATCCATTCCTGGACAAAAAGGCGGAGTCTACACAGCGAACTCCAATGAGCATAGCGAAACAGGACACATTACCGAAGATACTACCCTGCGTAATGCCATGATGGATAAGCGTCTAGGTAAATTGGCTAGCTTCAAGACAAAAGGATATGAGTTTATTGGTGGAGAAGAAAAAGCTGTAGATACTCTATTTATCGGGATAGGCTCTACTCGTGGTGTTCTTGAAGAGGTTGTCAAAGATCTTCAAACACAAGGCGAAAACACTGGACTTGCTCATATCAAAGTCTTGTATCCTTTCCAAGTGGAAGGCATTAAGGAATTAATCGATTCGGCGAAGCGAGTCATTGTAGTAGAAAACAACTGGACTGGTCAATTAAGTGGAATGATTCAAAAAGAGCTTCAAGTTGGCGATAAGCTTCAAACAATCAAAAAATATGACGGAAACCCATTCACAAAAGCAGAATTACTTTCTCAAGTGGCAAAGCTTGTAAAGGAGGTTGTTTAATATGGCAGTAACAATGAAGGATTATCGTGGCGATGTATCTACTTGGTGTCCAGGATGCGGACATTTCTCCGTTATGGCTGGGATTCAAAAAGCATTAATTAATCAAAATTTAGAACCGCATGAAGTCGCTGTTGTTTCAGGGATTGGATGTTCTGGAAAGGTTTCTGAATACATGCGCGCTTACGGCTTCCACACACTTCATGGACGTTCTCTTCCTGTCGCACAAGCGGTTAAACTAGCTAATAGCGGTCTGAAGGTCGTTGCTGCTGGTGGAGATGGTGATGGATACGGAATTGGAGCGGGTCATTTCACTCATGCTGCTCGTCGTAATGTAGATATGACTTATGTGGTCATGGATAACCGAATCTATGGATTAACGAAAGGGCAAACCTCTCCTACAAGTGCTCAAGGCTTTAAATCCAAAACATCTCCAGAAGGTTCAGGAGAAAGAGAAGTAAAACCGCTTGAATTAGCTCTTGGTGCTGGCGCTAGCTTCATTGCTCAAGCCTTTTCTGGAGATATCAAGACACTTACAGAACTGATTCAGCAAGCGATGGAACACCCTGGATTCTCATTAGTAAACGTCTTTAGCCCCTGTGTAACCTACAACAAGGTGAACACCTATGATTACTTCAAAGAGAACCTTGTTGACTTGAATACACTCGAAGGCTATGACCCATCAGATAAGAAAGACGCGTATTCGAAAGTAATCGAGTATGATGGACTACTGCAAGGTGTGATTTACAAAAATCCTCGCCCTGCCTACCATACTTTCTTAGATGGTTATCCTGAGTCACCTATTTCTTTCAATAGTGTAGAGCCTAATAAAGCAGTCCTCGATCAATTATGGGCTCAATTCAAATAAGAATGTAGCTTTAATAGATACAAAAACAACAAATACAGACCTAAGAATCGATATACCTCCTGCTCCAAAGCGTGAGGTATTAGATCCTTAGGTCTTTTTTTAGCCAATTTTTCTAGCCAATCTTAGTCGAAGCATTCTCCCTTATTGTATAAGCAAGATGCGGGGATTCATTGATTCCAACAATCACAAATTGCTTTGGATCATTAAAATCAATGGTGGTCAAACTGGTGTTGCCTATAGCAAACGCTCGCTTCCCTTTCCACTTCATCTCTAATAACGCCATTAAGGTTGTCCCGATAAAGCCCCCATGAGAAACGACAACGATCTGTTTCCCCCAATGCGTCTTGATCAGCTTGTCTAGTACTCTTAGGGTTCTAGCATATAATGCTTCTATTGATTCCACATCTCCCAAGCCAATACTCTGCCAGTCTAACGGAGCTAAATCAGGATACCTTTCTTCAATTTCATTCCTTGTCAGTCCTTGAAATCTCCCCAGGTTCATCTCCCTCAGTTCTACATCCTTCTGTACCTCGATCGAGTGATATGCGGCTATCTCCTTAGCCGTTTCATACGCCCTGCTTAGATCACTGGAATAGATCGCATCAATAGGCTGGTGTGCTAGCCACTCAGCAACCTTTTTCGCTTCCTCTTTCCCTTGGGAGGATAAAGGATACTCTTTTTGCCCCTGAAGTCTGCCTTCTGCATTCGCGATAGATTGTCCATGACGAACCAATATGATTCTCATTATTCTCCCCCTCAAAAAAATGTCAATTTTCTATCTATATTCTACTATCATTGTATGGTAAAATAGAAATGATAAGAAGCATTTTCGACATTTTATAGGAGGAAGCCTTTGAATTAGTTAGTGTGTAGCTAGCTTATTTTTATCGCCGGAAGTGCAACCGTTTGCATTCATGTGGCAAACAAGAAAACAAACATAGAAATCTATTTTATTTTTCTTTCGAAAGGATGGAGAGAACATGAAACAATATCTTCAACTAGATGAATGGAGCATTATTGAAGAAGGCTTTAACCCTGACACTCACGAAATCTCAGAAAGCATCTTTAGCATTGGAAACGGACATATGGGGCAACGTGCTAACCATGAGGAGGACTATTCAGGAAAGTCCCTGCAAGGTAGCTATATGGCAGGAATCTATTATCCAGACAAAACCAGAGTAGGCTGGTGGAAAAATGGCTATCCAGAATATTTTGCCAAGGTCTTAAATTCAACCAATTGGATAGGCTTGCATATTAACATCGAAGGAGAGATTCTTGATCTAGCCACCTGTCAGGTAAAGAATTTCACTCGAACGTTAAATATGAAAGAAGGCTATCTTCTAAGAAGCTTCACCGCCACCTTACAAAACGGAAAAGAAATACAAGTTGAAGCAAAAAGATTCGTCAGCATCGTTTCTCCTTCACTAGGAGCAATTCGCTACTCGATCACTCCTCTTAATTTCGAGGGAAAAATAGAAGTGGTATCTTACTTAGATGCAGACATTAAAAACAAGGATGCCAATTATGATGAAAAGTTTTGGGATGAAGTAGCCAAAGAAAATCGAAACGAATTAGCTTCTCTCACTGTCAAAACAAAGAAGCTAGATTTTCACGTCTGCTCTACCATGAAAACAATAGTGACACAAAACGGAGAAGAACTTCAGCTTCAGCCTGATCTATTAGAAAAGAAGAAGTATGTCGCTCACAAGCTCGAGCTTAGCGTCAAGCAAGGGGAGGAAACCGTTCTATACAAATACGTGTCCAATGTAACCTCAAGAGATCATGAGATCAACCAGCTTGCACCTAGAAATGAAAAAGTATTAGAGGAAGCCTTAGCAAAAGGATTTGACCAGCTTCTGTTAGAGCAAGCACAAGCATGGGCACAAAAATGGCAGGACAGCGATATCGTAATTGAAGGAGATGTCGCTGCTCAACAAGCCATTCGCTTTAATATCTTTCAATTAAACCAAACGTATACAGGGGAAGATGCGAGACTTAATATTGGACCCAAAGGCTTCACAGGCGAAAAGTATGGTGGAAGTACTTACTGGGATACAGAAGCTTACTGCCTGCCTTTCTATTTAAGTACAGCCGATCAGAAAATAGCTCGTAATCTCCTTATCTATCGTCATCAGCATCTGGAAAAAGCGAAGGAAAATGCGCGCAAGCTAGGCTTTTCGAAAGGTGCTTTGTATCCTATGGTCACCATGAATGGTGAAGAATGCCATAACGAATGGGAAATTACCTTCGAAGAAATTCATCGTAACGGCGCGATTGCCTACGCCATCTATAACTATGTAAATTACACAGGAGATAAGAGCTATCTTGGTGAGTACGGATTAGAGGTTCTTGTTGAGATTTCTCGTTTTTGGGAAGAAAGAGTCCAGTTTTCAGCACGAAAAGGAAAATACGTGATGCTGGGAGTAACAGGACCTAATGAGTACGAAAATAACGTTAATAACAACTGGTATACCAACCGGATTGCTGCTTGGACCTTAGAATATACCTTAGAGGTAATTCATGATCTGAAAAACAACCAACCAGAGCGTTATGCTCAGCTCGAGAAAAACTTAGAAATGAAGACAGTCGAATTAAGTAAGTGGCAGGATATTATCACTAATATGTATTACCCTTATGATGAAGAATTAGGTGTCTTTCTACAGCAGGATGGCTTTCTTGATAAAGAATTAATCCCTGTTCGAGAATTAGATCCTAAGCATCTGCCCCTAAACCAAAACTGGTCTTGGGACCGTATCCTGCGTTCTTGTTATATCAAGCAAGCAGATGTTCTGCAAGGTCTCTACTTCCTAAGTGAGCAATATGATCTTGATACGAAGAAAAGAAATTTTGATTTCTATGAGCCATTGACGGTTCATGAATCTTCACTTTCTCCATGTGTACACTCTATCTTAGCTTGTGAATTAGGCTATCAGGAGAAGGCCTATGAAATGTACCTAAGAACCGCTCGATTGGACCTAGATAACTATAACAATGACACAGAAGATGGCTGTCACACAACAAGTATGGCAGGAACCTGGATGTCTGTCATTCAGGGCTTCGGTGGTGTTAAGGTTAGAGATGGGAAGCTGTTTCTAAATCCTTTTATCCCAGGTCATTGGACTTCCTTCTCCTTTAAGATCGTCTTCCGTGGAGCCAGATTAAATATTCGAGTTGCTCAAGGGCAGCTTCTGATCTCTAATGAAACAGCAGTAACAGTTCCTCTTCATGTGAATGGTCAGGACTATCTGTTGAATGACAAAGAGCAAATCGAAATCAATTATCAAGTGAAGGTATCATAAACACGATTCCTTGCCTAAACAGAAAAACAAACAGCGCCAGCACCCTCGTGCTCTATGAGTGGGTGCTGACACTATTTGTTTTTTTCTATATGAACGGCTCCTTTAAGCCCATTTCTTAATCTTTTCTGTTCCTATCTATTCTGTTCTATTCTTTTCTTCTAACAGTACAATCAAGGAGGAGGTGTCAGACCTTTCATGACCGATTTTTTCAAGTCGTGCATAGAACTGATCGACAATAGCGGTCACAGGTAATTCAGATTGATTACGTCTGGCTTCGTCAAGGACAATGCCAAGGTCCTTTCTCATAAGGCTTACTGCAAACCCAAAATCAAACTTCCCTTCAATCATGGTCTCTGAGCGGTTCTCCATTTGCCAGGAACCAGCCGCTCCTTGCGATATGACCTCGATCACCTTGTGAGCATCTAGTCCGGCATTTTTGGCAAAACTAATTCCTTCCGCTAGCCCTTGAACCAATCCAGCAATACAGATTTGATTCACCATCTTGGTTCGTTGCCCGTTTCCTGCTTCACCCATGTAGGTTACTTTTTTACTGTAACAGGCAAGAAGCTCCTCCACTTGTTCATAGGCTTTGAGCTCACCTCCTACCATGGTTGTAAGCAAGCCTTTTTCAGCTCCTACTTGTCCACCTGATACAGGAGCGTCAAGAAACTCAATTCCATTCTCTCGTACTAAAGAAGCCAACTCCTGAGCCACTGTGGCAGAGGTCGTCGTGTGATCCACAATCATACTGCCAGCTTTCATCTCTGAGTAAGCCTTTTGGACAATATCCCTCACATCATCATCATTACCTACACATAGAATCAAGACATCTAAATCAGATACCATACTTATGTAATCTTCAACATATTCTCCCTGATACTCAGCAGCCCACTTTTCAGCCTTATGTACCGTTCGATTATAGACGGTTACAGTATGCCCTTTTCGATGGAGATGTCCTGCCATTGGATACCCCATTACTCCTAATCCAATAAACCCTATTTTTTTCATCATCTACTCTCTCCCATCCTCTAATAAGCTTTTTACCATTTTACTCCTATCCTCATTTTTGTCAATAGAAAAAACGGCTCGGATGCTTGAAGCGACACCCTGCCGTTCTCTATTTTACTTAGCTGGTAATCATCATTATTTATTTTAATTCCTCTTTTGGAGTAGATGCTTTATTCTTGGAAATATCAAACGTCACATCACTTAACTCTTGATCCACTTTGATTAACACGGTCGGATAAGTAATGACCGTTAAGTACATTTCCTCAGGCTTAGGATCTGTATATTTTCCTTTTACAGTTGCTTTAGAGCCTTGAAGAGTCAGATCATCCACTTCAATTCCATGACCAGAGCTTGATGATTCTCCTCTAGATAACAAGATATAGGTAGCGCCATTTTCAGTCATATGTCCGTTATAATTCTTTTGATAATTTGCACCTACCCATTCCTTCACCTTAGCAGGAAGAGGATTGTTCTGATCTTCTCTTTCAGGTACTCCATAGTCAGAAGTCCAGATCACCTCATATTTAGCTGTGGAAGTAGATTGACTAGGAGTGGTTGGCTTAGCTACAGGAGCTTGAGCCTTATCTGATATTTCAATCGTCTTTGTTTTATTATTCCACTCTACATTTTTGTCTACTGCTTCCCCTACAAATCTTACAGGTACATACGTCGTTCCTTGATAGATAAAGCTTGCTGGTACGTATTCCTTCCCATTAAAGATTTGCCCCTGTTTATCACTGGTTGCTACCAGCTTTTGATTATAGCTGAATTGTACTGGTTCTAGACTCACTTCGATCTTCGTTAGATAGGTAGAAGCATACCCGACACCACTGACGAGCATTCCTCCAATGACCATTCCAATTAAGCCTGCTTTTACATTCTTAAACATCTCAAATCCTCCTTGTTCTACCTCTCATTATCATTTAGTAGATGGTTTCATAATTATTAACGAGAGGAAATTGGAATATGTTGCACTTTTTTTCAAGCTTTTTACCCAAACACTTACTCCTTCTTCAATAGATGCTCCCATAGCTCATTTTCTTGACGGATATTTTCAATGATGTCTGTAAATTTCAATTCGTACTCCGCGTGATCTCCTAGTGCACGAGGGAAGGGAAGACTAATTCCTAAAGCGTCTTCTGTTATGTAACTTTTTGTATCATTATATATATCTGAAGTATCAGGATTTTTGAAATATCTTATTAATTGATCATCACTCAAAGGATATTCATCAAGAACTCCTAATTCTTCAAGATTTAGATCTGGATCAAAAGGGATGTACTGCGCCTCTTTTAATTTCTTTAAGAAATTCTCATCTATTATGACTAAGTCGGATAATCGGACTAGCTTTTCATTAACAATATCTATATTTGTTGTGAAAAACAAATTACTAGGATGAGCAGCTCCTTTTGTATAAGTCCACCCTAGATATTGAATACTCAGGATATAATCATTCTTCAGCATGATTTTATAATCTAGCTCTAAAGAATCTTCACTGATTTGAATATCCGAATCTCCTAGAGGTTCAGGATCATATTGATCTATTATCGCCAAAGCCTCTCTTTTAATTAATTCGTTTAATTGGTTTTGTTTATGACTATCTCCCATATTTTCTATTTGTGGATAGTATATCTCGATTTCATGTTCAGAATAACTGGCTCGGCTAAGCTCATAGCTTAGAAGAGTGGAGCTTGCCTTTGTTTCTGCTCCTAGTGCTCCTTCATCAACATTTTTTCCGCAAGCTACTAAGAAAACGCAAAGGAATATAAATAAAAATGACCGTTTGTATACTTTCACTTTCCATTGTGACATAGCTTCTCTTCCCTTTTTCATAAGATGTGATTACTCTTTTACATTTTCATGGATTAGTGGAAAAAAGTAAAGAAAAAAATGGATATAATAGAAAGATCAATCATTCCTACTCATACATGTTCGAAAAAAAAGAAGTAGGTTCTTTGATCAAGACCTACTTCCCTTTTACTAATATTTAAAGCTTAAACTTATTCGTTTCTTCCACCAAGCCCTTTAAGTGTTGGTTCACTTGATTTATTTCTTCTACTAATTCATTGACGTTTTCACTTACCTCATGAATCGTGGATGTAACCTCTTCCGTTGCCGCAGCCGTTTCTTCAGACACCGCAGTGACACCATGAACGTCACCTGTAATTTGCTCCTGATGTTTTTCCATAGTGCCTAGATGTGTCGTTACTTTACCAAGACCTTCTTCTAGGCGAGTAATCATCGTTTGTAAATCTTGAACATTGGTAGCGACTTTGTTCACTTCTTTAGAATCTTCGTTGTATTTCTGTACGGTGTTATCTAATTTTAGCTGCATGTTCTCAATCTCTGTCTGAATGTCTTTCAGAATCCCTGAGATGTTTTTCGTGGAGTGAGCCGTTTCTTCAGCTAACGCTCGAACTTGGTTGGCTACAACAGCAAACCCTCTTCCAGCCTCTCCTGCTCTCGCACTTTCAATCGAAGCATTTAAAGCAAGAAGATTCGTCTGGTTGGCAATGTTCTCAATTTCCTCAACGACTTTCTCTGTTGCTAACGATTTAGCCACTAAACTGCTCATAGTATCTTTCATCAAGGTTAAGCTTTGTTCTGTATCCTTACTACGATCTAAAAAGTGTTGTAATGAGGTATAGCTAGATTTTCCTGTTTCTGCAACGGTAGAAGAAATGGTTTCCATCTCATCCACGGAGCCTCTTACATTCTCGATTTTTTCCACTAGTTCCCCTACAAGCTGAGAAGTGTTTTCCATCGATGAAGCGACTTGTTCGTTCCCTTGAGCAATCTCATGACTCGCTACATTTACACTTCGATGCTGCTCTTGGATATTTGTAGCGTTTCGCTTCACTTCCTCAAGGTGAGTATCGACCTGAATTGTACTTCCTTGAACGTTTTGAACAATCGAACGCAATTGCTTTGTCATAAATTCAAAAGAGCGGAAGATCTGGCCAATCTCATCCTCAGATCGATATTGATTCTCTAATTCGGTCAAATCTCCAGAAGCAATTCTCTCCGCAGCATCGGATAAATCCCTCAAAGGCTGCAAGGTTCTCTTTAAGACCAAGAAAATGACACCAAGTGAAAGAACAACAATAAGCGTATTTAGAGTAATGAGCCATGGAAGGCTTCCCTGAATAATGCTAGATTTAATTCCACCAACCGTCCCAGCATCGATATCAATTCCTAAAACACCTAAGACCTGTCCATTTTGACCCTTAATAGGAGCAAATGCCGATAAGTAGTCCCCATATTCCTCATCCTCGATAATAGGAGTACTACTCTTCATCCCAGCGAAAGCAGGGGCTACATCTTCATACTGAGTTCCCGAAGTAGGTGTTCCAATATCTACAGAATCATCCATTCCATCAATTAAAATAACAAGTTTTCCATCTGTTCCATCCAAGGTATACAAGTATAGAGCTCCAATATCCTGACGAATTTCATTCAGCTTCTTTTTCAGCTCTACATAAGTTGGATTTTGCGTTGTCGGATTGGCTAGAAAGTTCTGATATGTCCCAGGATCAATGGAGTCCGCTATGGATTGTACGGTTTCCATACTAAAACTTCCGATGGTTGATTCGACTGATTTGTTAATACTGGCATACCATATAAACCCATTAGCGATAAGTAATAAAACCACTAATAAAGACACGCTGACTAAGAGCCTCATTCGTAAACTTTTCCGATTATTTAACATATACTTCTCGCTTCCCTTCTGTTTATATTTTCGGACAATCTTCCCAGGTATTCTGTTGTCCCACCAGTTTTTTCCCGTTAAAAGGAAATAAAAAATAAGCTACACTCTCCTATATCGGATGAAGTAGCTTATTCTTATAGGTTTTTCTTAGTATTTTATCTTCATATCCCATTCCACATATTGGTCAGGTACGATTAGCTGAATAACCTGCTTTTGCTCATCATAGCTCCATTCGACACGTTCATCGCTCACAACGTCTTCTGGTCTTCTTGGTGAATGAATGAAAAAGATAAGATTCTTTCGCCCTGATTCATAGCTCTTATGTTCGTAGGTATAGGAAATTTCTAGCTCTCCGCTCTCTTGCTTGCAGCTTAGCTTCAACCTATTATACGTTCCCTGTTCATAATCGAAGGTACGTCCGTCATCTTCATAGTAGACATACTCTGACACCCCTTCAAGCGGATACAGATGGATTGTAAGATCAGCTCCCTGTTTCTCTCCTGCGTATTGCTCAATCGGTCCCTCTGCAATAAAGGAGCCTGCCTTAATAAAGATCGGCATGGTTTCGAGTGGTGTCGGTACTGTTACGTATTGACCCCCTTCTACTCTTTCATTCGTCCAATAGTTCACCCACATCCCTGCTGGTAGATAGACTAGGCGCATTTGTGTATCGGGTCGATAGACTGGAGCAACGAGTATGGAATCACCGACAAGGAATTGATCTGCCAGCTCAAACGTATTTGGATCTTCTGGATATTCCAGCATCAGTGGTCTTAAAACTGGAATCCCTGTTTGACTTGCTTCATAAAATAAGTTGTATAAATGCGGCATGAGTCGGTAGCGTAATTCAATATACTTCCGGCAGATCACTTCTACTTCTTCTCCGAATCTCCATGGCTCCTGACGCGGAACCTCTATAGCAGAATGGTTACGGAAAAATGGAGTAAACGCACCTAATTGAGTCCATCTAGCCAGTAGAGGACCATTGGAAGGATGAGCAAAGCCTCCTACATCCGCTCCAACAAAGGGTAATCCTGATACCCCCATATTTAGAAACATTGGAATCGACATCGCTAGGTGATCCCAGAAGCTTCGATTATCGCCTGTCCAAATAGCGGCATAACGCTGAATCCCTGCGTACCCTGCACGAGTCACTACAAAAGGACGCTCTCCATTTAATTGCTTTTTCAATCCTAGATAGGTAGCCTTACTCATATAGTAGCCATACAAATTATGCAGGTCTTTATGAGTCTTGGGGTCCCCATCATTTTGATGAATCACATCTAAATCCATCGTTTTGGTTTCATTAAAAATAGCTGGTTCATTCATATCGTTCCAGATTCCTTTAATCCCCGCATCCGTATAGTGCTGATGAAGATCCCCCACCATTCCCTGACACTTGTTTCTGTGAAATCTGGAAAGGCACTTTCCCCAGGCCATACATCTCCGGTATATACTTGACCTTCAAGGTATTTACAGAAATAATCATGAGCCAGACCTTCTTGGTAGACCCTATATCTTGGGTCCTTTTTTACACCTGGATCGACAATTGGAACGATGTGAAATCCCTGCTCTTTTAACTCAGCAATAAGCTGCTCACCGTGTGGAAAGCGAGTAGGATGCCAAGTAAAGACACGATATTCATCCATATAGTGAATATCTAGATAGATCACATCACAAGGAATTTCTTTCTCTCTCATTGTTCGGGCGACATCTCTAACATCCTCTTCGTTCATATAACTATATCTGGATTGCTGGAAGCCTAACGACCATTTAGGAGGAAGCGGCATACGCCCTGTTAGCTCCGTATATTGAGTAACAATATCTTTTACATGAGGACCATAGAAAAAATAATAATCCAAATCCCCTGCCGCTGCTTTGAATGAATAGTGCTGTTCCGCTGTAAGATCAAATTCTGTTTGAGATGGATTATCTAAGAATATTCCATACACACAGGCTGAGCGTACACTAATAAAGAATGGAATCGATTGATATAACGCAATGGTTTCTTCGTTATGCGGTGCATAGACATCCGTATTCCACATGATTTGCTTGGTGCCTTTTTTGTTCAAATATCCAGATTTCTCACCAAATCCGTAGAATCTTTCATCCTCATACATTAATTTGTGCACAAATAGTTCCTTTTTCTCATTCCAGCCCACAGCTTTTTCTGGTTCATCCTGATTGATAAGCTGTCCTTCTGCGTTATAGACGGAAAGTCTAAATGGATTTCTATCTATTCGCACTTCCAAGTCCTTCGTTTTACAAACATATTGATCTAGATTCTCAGTCACTGTTAATTCAATGTCGGACCATGCTTTCTTGACAACAGCATCTGTTGTTTTTTCGTTGACAGCTCCCATGGGATTAAGTTTCACTCGAAATAGTGTGTCACTAAGGAAATGAATAAGAATCTCAGAAGCATGAAATTTCAGCACGAGCTTGGGACCATGGACTGAATAATCGGTCACAGCTCCCAGATGGAAATAGGTGCTCCCCTCTGCTACTGAAATTTTGTTAGGGTGTATGGCTTCACTTCCAAGCATAGATGTATCTCCCTCTTTCTTGCGCAAACGATTGCGCTCTCTTTTTAAAAAATATAACATAAGAAAGAAGTGGAATCAAACAGAAAATTCACACGACATATCTCTAGAATAACCACTAAGGAAAGGATTTAGTTACATCATTTTGTTGATATTTGAAAGTTACGGATCATCGCTCTATAATTATGCTAAAAAGAATGAGGAGTAAATTATTGAATACGAATAAAAAGGCAATTGAATTACTGGAAAGAAATGAATACAAAGAGGCATTAAAGTTATTTCAAACAGCAGTAGACCAGTCTAGAAATGTTCAATCACTAACTAATCTTGCTTGGATATACTCTAATGAAGAATATGATGATACAAAAGCTCGTGTTTTATTAGAAGAAGCGATTAATTTAAAACCTACATCTCATTTTCCATACAGTCTGTTGGGAGAAATATATATCAGACAAGAAAATTGGGAGCTCGCAAAAACAAACTTAGAAATTTCAATTTCTATACAGCCTTCTAAAACCTCCTATAACAACTTAGCAGTGGCTAATTACCATCTTGGACATATAAATATAGCTTCAAAATATTTTCTATTAGCAGCCGAGAAATCAGATTACGCCTTGTACAGTCATGTCAAATGTTTAATCGAATTAGATAAATTAGACGAAGCAAAAAGTAAGCTAGATACTTTTTCTGAACATGACGATGAGTTTGTTGGCGGGGTAGATGTTGCCGATTTATATGTAGATTTAGGTTATTTTAAAGAAGCGAATGAATGGTTTAATAAGTGTTGGAATGTTTATTGGAAG
>NZ_BAMO01000054.1 GCF_000615945.1 Caldalkalibacillus mannanilyticus JCM 10596 | reverse complement strand
TCTGCTAGATTACAAAAACAGCTTAGGAAGACTAGATATCTCCGAAGCTGTTTTTTTATTTGCCATAGATGTTTGTTTGGATAAGGCTACTGTATCTTTTTATTATGATCTTGTTCATAGAACATTTCATTCACACACAGCATATCTTCTTCAAATTTATGCTGTGTTTCTCTAAATAGAAGGTTAAACATATCATTCATTTCGTCCTCTAAGATTTTAAGACCTGCACCCGTCACTCCTCCAGGCACACACACCCTTTCCTGTAGAGAAGCAAGAGAAAAACGATTTTGTGAAAGCAACTCTCCCATCCCAATAAACATACAGCTAGCTAGTGCGACAGCTTGCTCTTTTGGGATTCCAGTTTCTTCAACAGCCGATTGGATGAATCGTTGAAGGATATAGCTCATAAATGCGGGACCACAACTGACGATATCTGAAGATACTCTGGTATATTTTTCATCAATCCAAATAGGCTGACTAATGGTGTTCATGATGCGATAGAGAAGCCCTCTTTCCTTCTCTTCCAGTCGATCACCAGCTATCATCAGCGAGGCACCACTTCTTGCTGAGTTTGTAATGCTTGGAATAATCTTAGCAATTTTGGCTGGAAGTAAGGCTTCAAGATCTTTAATTTCTACAGGGCTTGTAATGGATACAATGATTTGCTCTTGATGAACCACACCTGCTATTTCATCAATGACTTTTTTAAATTCTAAAGGTTTGACACAAATGAAAATCAGATCGGCTTCTTGTGCCACTCTTTTATTTGTAGGATAGGCGTGTAAACCTGTATAGGTCTTAGCTAATTCTTTCGCTTTTGAAAACGTACGATTAGAAACATGGAGCGTAGAGGGGGGAACGCTTTGGCTTCAATAAAAGCTTCGATAAGGATTTTTCCCATACTTCCGGTACCGATAAATCCTATTTGCATAGTCGATCCTCCTGTTACCGTTTATTAATATACTTATGACTCTGTTCTAAATTAAATACAACTTTTTCAATAAATTTTAAGATGAAAGGGGCTGGCAAGGGATGAAGCAATGGACGACAAGGGAAAGAAAGAATATTTTATTAATCATCATTGGAATTTTGATTGCAGGAAGCGTAGCTTATTCCTTACTAAAAACGGATGAAGAGGAGAAGTCCTATATAACAGATGGAGAGAATCAAGATTTTTCATTTGAGAGGAAAGAGAATAGTATGATAGATTCACAGGTTGTCGTGTCCACTCCTCTAGAAGAAGATCATGAGGAGAGGATCATGGTTGATATAAAAGGAGAGGTAAAGAAACCAGGAGTGTATGAATTGCTAGCAGGGGATCGAGTGATAGATGCACTGGAAAAAGCAGGTGGAACGACAGAAGCAGGGACGACGGAATATTTAAACTTGGCACAGAAGCTAAGTGATGGAATGGTGGTGTATGTCCCTACTCAAGAGGAATTAGCTGAGGGGAAGGTACCACTTGGCTCGAATGGCTCGAACCTGAACCCATCATCATCGACATCAGGAAAAATAAGTTTGAATCAAGGGACTGCAAAGGAGCTAGAATCTCTACCAGGTATCGGTCCGAGTAAAGCTCAAGCCATCATTCAATATCGAGAGCAGAATGGTCCCTTTAAGAAGGTGGAGGACTTACTCAATATATCTGGAATCGGTCCAAAAGTATTTGAAAGGGTAAAAGATTTAGTTGAACTATAATAATTTGTTATAATTGGATTAAGGGGTAGTGTACATCCTGCCTATCGCTCTTTTGGGATCGGACGCCGCTTGCTACAAGCAATGTATTGTACATAATTATCTAGAAGATGAAGAATCTATGAACTGTGCAGCAAAAAAACAGGAACAAAAGATCATCAGGAGGGATTCTAATGAGTTATCAACAACCAGCACCAGAACAAATTGCGGAAATATTAAAACAAAACAAAAGGATAGCCGTTGTTGGCATTTCGGATAAGCCAGATCGAGCCAGCTTTCAAGTGGCGCAATACATGCAACGAGCAGGCTATGAGATTATCCCAATTAATCCTAGGCTAGACGAGGTGTTAGGAGTCAAAGCTTATCGTTCACTGGATGAAGTAGAGGGAACTATCGATATTGTTAATGTGTTTAGAAGAAGTGAGGAAACTCCTCCTGTAGCGAAAGAAGCTGCCAAGGTGGGGGCTAAGATTCTCTGGCTTCAGCTTGGTATTCATAGTGATGAAGCATATGAGATTGCGAAACAAGGCGGCATGGAAGTGGTAATGGATCGTTGTATCAAAATTGATCATGCTGGATTACGGTAAGTGAGGAAGAAAAAATGAAAAAGTCATGGGATGATTACTTTATGGATATGGCTTACATGGCAGCGACGAGGGCTACTTGCCCCCGGCGCCATGTAGGGGCAATTTTGGTGAAGGACAAGAAGCTTTTAGGGAGTGCGTATAATGGAGCACCAGCGGGGACTCCAGATTGTTATGAGGAAGGCTGTATGATGACAGAAAGCTTTGAACAAGTAGGGAATCAAGTCACCAAGAAGCAGCGTTGCATACGCACGATCCATGCTGAACAAAACTTATTATTATTTACCGATCGGGAAGACAGGCGAAATGCAACTGTCTATGTTACTGATCAGCCTTGTTGGACCTGTACAAATATGCTCGCAAATAGCGGAATTATTGAAATTGTCTATCATCGACCTTATACCAAGGATACCGAGATCGTCAATGAACTGTTAGAAAAAAAAGGGGTCGTTCTACGAGCTCTCCAAGGATATTCAGCACCAGAAGGATTAGCTCTGGAAGTGACCGAGTAGAGGGAAAGCATGTATTATCTTCTTTTATATTTTTCTATTTTATTTACCGTGCAAGTGATACTTATTCTAGAGAAAGCTCCTGTGTTGTGGTTGCTCGCCATTTGGAGCTTTCTTTTGTGTGCAGCGATCTTCTTTCGGCAGAAATTGCTCTATCCGTCAGACCATCCCCATTTTGTCCTCAGAAAACAGCTCTATGCCGGAACCCTTGTCCTCTTAGTATGTTTAATCTTCTCCAACCTGTATGTTCAATTTGTCCAAAAACATCGAGAGGAATCATGGATTAAACAGCAGCTTGTTCAGCAAGAGCAGCAGGAAATGGCAGCAAGGATCACGGGAAAACTAACTTCTCCTCCAATGCACGATGGAAATCGAGTTCAGTTCACCCTAGAGGTCGCCAAGGTGGAGGGGCATATTCTAGCGTTGAAAGAGAAGGTTCTCGTCCAGCGCTATGCAGAAACGGAAGAAGAGCTTTCCGCTTACCAAAGCTTGAAGCGAGGAACTCTCTGGTCCGGAGAGGTGCAGCTTAAACTCCCAGAACCAGCCAGAAACCCAGGAGCCTTTGATTATCGCCAGCATTTATTTCAACAAGGGATTCATAGTATTGGAAGGATTTCAAACAATAACTGGCAGGCTCAACAGAATCGAAACTGGCAAACACGCTTGCTTCAGCACTTAGATCATCAACGGGAAAGATGGTCAGTTCAAGTCCAACGTATTTTTTCAGATGACGTCGCCCCGATTATTCTAGCGATGACGATAGGGGATAGGAATGAGATAGATCCAGATCTGCTTGTTAGCTATCAACAATTAGGGCTGATTCATCTATTAGCCATTTCTGGACTACATGTTGGGATTATTGTCTGGTGTCTCTATGCTCTCCTTCTTAAATTTACTTTTACTCGTGAGAAGGTCCTTATGTTCTTATTCTGCCTTCTTCCCGTATATATTTATATAAGTGAGCCTCAGTTTCTGTGACAAGATCAGGTTTAATGGCGATGATTGTGTTGTTATGTATGCGATTTCAGCTGTGGAGGAGCTCCATTGCAGGACTTTTTTTGGTGTACATCGCTCTAGTAGTCTGGAATCCCTATATGATTTATCAGATCGGCTTCCAGCTTTCTTTTTTGGTGACATTTGGCTTGATCTTGACTTATCAGCCAGTGTCCAAGCTATTTTCATCTTTTCCTGAAAAATTTCGTGTGTTGTTTTCGGTTTCATTGATAGCGCAGTTATTTTCCCTGCCCGTAATTCTCTATCATTTCTATCAATTTTCGCCCTTTTCTCTTTTTTTAAATATTCTATTTGTGCCTGTCTACTCTATTCTATTTATTCCAGGAGCCTTTTTTCTGACCTTCTTAAGCTTTTTTTCTACTCATTTGGTTCAGCTAGCGGTACGCTTGTATGAGGTTTTATTGTCATGGACACATATCCTATTGGAGCAAATTCTCTCCTTGCCAATCGCTACTTTAAATGTGGGTAAGCCGGATGTTTGGTGGTTGTTTCTCTATTTTTCAATCGTGATCGGTTTCTTATTTTTGCTTGAGGAAGAGAGAATGAGAAAAGCTTGGCTGGCGTTGGGATTGCTCCTTTTTTTACTGGCGGGGCAATGGCTGCATCCTTATTTCAAGTCAGAAGCCATCATTACCGTGTTAGATGTAGGACAAGGAGATGCCATTGTCTTAGAGTTACCTTACCGCAGAGAAGTGGTTGTGATTGATTTAGGAGGGCAAGTGACCCCTCCACAGGAAGAATGGCAGAAGAGAAAGCGTGAGTTCGAAGTAGGAAGAGATATTGTGCTCCCTTATCTTCGTTATCGGGGAATCAATCAGATAGATAAATTGGTCGTGACTCACGGGCATTATGATCATCTGGGTGGAATTCAAGGTATCCTTGGGGAAATCCCGATCACCATGCTTCTGCGCAGTCCTATTCCTCCGCAAACCGATTTTGAACAAGAGTGGATAGCAAAGGCATTAGAAACGGGGATTGAAGTGAGAGAGCTAACAAGAGGAGATGAATGGTCAAGTAAAGAAGCTGTTTTTCATGTGCTGTATCCAGAAAAGCCAAGGGACTCGCTAACAGCAGTCGAAAATCTTCATGATTATAACCTTGTTTTATTTAATCAGATTTATTCTACAAGCTTCCTATGGACTGGAGATGTGGAGGAAAATGGAGAGAAAGCGATGCTCGACAACTACCCTGCTTTGAAAACGGATCTCTTGAAAATCGCTCACCATGGAAGCCAGACCTCAACAAGCGCGGAATGGATACAGCAGGTTGATCCGCAAGTGGCGATCATCTCTGTGGGCAGAAAAAATCGTTTTGGTCATCCACATGCTGACGTAGTGGCAAGGATGGAGCGATCCAGAGCAGATCTATATCGTACAGATCAACAGGGAGGAATTGTGATTCGGGTCCATGCAGAAGGGTTTAACATAATCCCTTCTTTACAAGCCTTAGAAGAGTAGATAAAATGAACATGGAATCAGAAGTGAAAAAAATACCCTATTCAGGAGAATAGGGCCATCTTTTTTAATTCATATTGTAAAATACTTTAAATGCTGTAAAGATAACAAACACAGTAATAAAAAAGCCAAAAGAAACGACGAATCCCACTCCAGAGTCGATTAAGTCATTTCTGGTATCATGTGGTTCTTCAAACTTATTACTACTCATATCGCAACCCTCCTATTTCTTTTATTAGTATAAAAGAAATAGAGAAAAAAATCCATCATGTTCATTTTTTTGTTTTATTGCAACAATCGTATCGGAAAAATCGTTAGAAATATTGTAGGGGGAGAGGAGGAAGGTGTGTGCAAGAAACTGAGTTAATAAAAGCGGCTCAAGAGGGCGATCGAGAAGCGTTGATCCAGCTCTTAAGAGACATTGAGACACCTTTATATCGCACAGCCTTTTATATGTTAGGGAATGAGCAGGATGCATTAGATGCAACACAGGATGCCCTTATCAAAATATACAAAAATATTCATTCCTTTGAACAAAAAGCAAAATTTTTAACCTGGGCACAACGAATCGTAACAAATGTATGTATTGATAGGTGTAGACAAGCTAAAAAGAATATTTCATTGGATGAGCATGAGCACCTGCTGTCAAACTATGGTACAAACCATGTTGAAAATGAAATGGAGAAAACGATTTTCAATCATGAGTTAAACCAAGCCATTGAACAGCTCCCAGAGCATCATAGGGTGGTCGTCATTATGCGTTATATCCAGGATTTATCATATAAGGAAATAGCAGAAGCAGTTGACTTGCCGATCAACACTGTCAAATCATACTTATTTAGAGCTAGACAACAGTTACAAAACATACTACATGAATTTCAGAAAGGTGGTGTATCAGGATGAATCGAGAAGAGGTGATGGAATTAATGCACAGAGAATTGGATGGAGACTTGAACGAGGAAGAACGTGGATTCCTTTATCAACACTTGTCCACTTGTCCTGACTCCCAAGCGATGTTTGAGAAGCTTAAGCGACTCTCCTCCAAATTAGAAGCATTGCCCAAAGTAACACCATCTATCAGTATTGTAGATCAAATATTACCAGTGTTAGATCAAATTGACCAAACAAAAGAAACCAAAATGGAAGAAGGCTTACCAAGTCGTTCTACAGCTAAAGAACAGAGGAGGGTGGAGAATACAACTCTACTTGAACGTTTGAAGCAGAAGAGAATATGGATTCCAAGCTCACTTATTGCTGCAGCCCTGGTGATTACCTTGGTGTCCACTGGAGCCCCATTTACGTCGAAAAATTCTGAACTAGCCGATGGAGCTGGTGATTTATTTGACATGGCTGCTACTGAAGATGTAGAGGTTCAGCATCCCGCAGCCTATAGCTCTATTTTAGTTGGAGATGAAGCGGCAGACGAAGTAGAAAACACCTCCTCAACTGAGCTGGCACTTGATGAGCAACGGGGGGAAGAGGAAGGACTTACGGAAGAATCACCCAATGGGGCCAAAGTTAACCCTAGTCCGAGAACAGCACCTAAACAATCAGAAAAACAGGCAGAAAAAGAAAAGGCAGTAGCCAATGAATCGCAGCCTACTCTTCCTCAACCTAATGAGGATTCTACCGAGGTAGCTGCTGCTCAGGAACCGCCGGGTGAGAATTCTGAGATGAATATGACGAGCATGCTGATCGAAGAACCCGAAATACATCCTTCTCCATCTCAGACGTATACAGCAAGAATTGGACCTGGAAATGAAGATATCTTGATCGATAAAGATGGGAGTTCCTATTATATTACGAAACATCCTTGGAAATCGGATTGGTCTTTGGAACACATCGAATGGGTGTCGGATACGGAGCTATACTATGTGTTAGTTCATATAACGAGTGGTGAGAAACAGTATTGGCTGCTTGATGTTGAGAACAGAAAAGAAAATAGATTAACTGAACCATATAAGAAAGCACAGGGAAGATAAGTTGGAGTCATATCGTAGAGACAGGAATTGAATAAGCAGGTAGGGATGATCAATGCATATTAGTGAAGCGATAAAAAAGATAAAAAAAGGACAGATTGCTCCAGTCTATGTGTTCTATGGAACGCAAAAGTTTTTAATGGATGAAGCAGTTCAAGAAATAAGTAAACAAATTCTCGATGAAGAAACCATTGACTTTAATTATGAAACCTTTGATTTACAGGAGCAATTTCTCGATGAAGCAGTGGAAGCTGCTCAAACCTTTCCGTTTCTAGGGGAAAAGCGCTTGATTGTGGCTACAGATGCTCTCTTTCTAACGGGAAGCAAGGGAAACAAGCTAGAGCATAATCTTGAAACCTTGGAGGCTTACGTCGATTCGCCTGCGGATTTTTCTGTACTGGTTTTAATGGTTCAGCAAGAAAAGCTAGATGAGCGAAAAAAAATCGTTAAATTATTGAAGCAGAAAGGACAGCTCTGTTCTTGTTCTCCGCTCCAGCAAAACGAGCTTGTTTCGTGGGTCAGCGATACAGCGAAGCAACAACAAGTGTCCATAGAAGAAACCGCTGGAGCGATGCTGGTGCAATATATTGGCAATCATATGCAGCTTCTATCTAAAGAAATAGAAAAAATGGCACAGTATGTAGGGAGAGGAAATCGGATCGACCTTACTGTAGTTAATGAATTGGTATCTAAAAATATAGAGCAAGACGTGTTCAGCTTAGTTGATCATGTGGTTCATTATCGAACGGCAGAGGCTTTTGATACCCTTCACGAGCTGCTGAAAAGAAATGAAGAGCCAATCAAAATTTTGGCCTTACTTGCAAGGCAATTTCGCTTGATTTTTAAAGCAAGGAATTGGATCGGAGTGGCTATTCGCAGCAGCAAATGGCGCAAATATTAGGTGTGCACCCTTATGTTTGTAAATTAGTCGTGCAACAAAGCAAGAATTATGCCCAATCAAGGCTAGCTGAATTTATGGATTATTTGGCTGAGCTGGATTATAAAATGAAGATGGGGCAAATGGATAAGGTCCTTGCCTTAGAAATGTTTTTATTACAGATGAAGACGAATGAAAGCTCCTCTACTATGTAAATACTCATAGATGAGGAGGAATTGAAATGAATCAAGGACTTCTTTTCTCTTTTTTGGCTATTATGCTTATTATTATTGAGATATCGACGATCATATTACAATCAACAGGGCTTGATCGAAAAGTAGCGAGATTTCAAGCTATTTCCCTCTTAACGGGAACAGGATATACGACGTCTGAAGCTGAATTAATGACCAAACACCCTCTGCGTCGAAGAGTAGCAGAGCTCTTGATTATCTTTGGTCACCTTTCTTTTGCTGTTATCCTGGCTTTGATTCTAGGGTTATTAAATAAGGAATTTCTAAGCCTTCACTTACTTGAGGGTGTCGCTGTATTGATGATTGTCTTATTACTTTTGCGTTCTAAAGGACTCCAAAGCTGGTTGCTTGAAAGAATGAAGCTAAGTCTTTCTAGAGTGGCAACTCTAGAGGAGGTTTTCCATCTATCGGAAAAAGAAGATGTCGTTGAAGTGACTCTGACTGAACAGCATGCCCATCTTTTCTCTTCTCTTAGGGAGCTTAATTTAGCGAGTAAGCATGGGATTCATATTCTAACCATCGCCCGTAAGGAAGAGAAGGGAGAGTATGAGAAGAAGGAGTTAATTAAATATCCGACAGGAAAAACGCGCTTGCAACAAGGAGATAAACTGATTCTCTTTGGGGAAATGGATCAAATCGAGGCTGTGTTTTATGAAAATATGAAGCATAGCTAGAACATGGTCAGATTTAATTAGGCTGAAATACAAAAAGATAAGTGAAATAATCAAACAGAATAGAGTGAAATAAAAAAAGAGGTTGAGCAAGGCTCAACCTCTTTTTTTACATGCAAGCGATGCTTCGCCATGCATGCTAGACGCGCTTATACCTATTATATTAAGCAGTTACGCTGTTTAATTTTTTAGATAAACGAGACTTTTGACGAGCTGCTGCATTCTTATGGATAAGTCCCTTTGCAGCTGCTTTGTCGATTTTTTTAGAAGCTGTTAATAGAGCGCTTTTAGCTGCCTCTACATCGTTCTTTTCAACAAGACCTTCGAAAGTCTTAATTGCTGTACGAAGAGCAGATTTTTGAGCTGCGTTTTGAGCGCGTTTCTTTTCGCTTGTTTTAACACGTTTAATTGCTGATTTAATGTTAGGCATTCCAGTCACCTCCTTGCACTTTTCAAGAAGAATAGTGGTATCTGTTTGTTCCACTAGCTACATAATTAAAAATACAACATTACAAATTATACCGCTATTTTAGAGGAATTGCAATATAGGATTATCATTTTTTAAGCTAGAGGTGAAAAGATACATAAAATGGAACCAAAGTGGAAAAATAGTTGGAAATGACTTTAAGAGAAATGAAGGTGGCACAATGAAGGATTACAAGGAACTTGACCTGTCTGCATACCAAATTCGAACAGATTTAGCTTTAGAAGCTCACCAGATGGCAGTGGAAAAAAAGGAAAAGACAGAAAAAAAACAAGTTATACATGGAGTTGAATTAACTGAGGAAGAAATGGACGGTATTCGAATTACGAAAGTACATGTACAGAACGAAGAAGGAGCTAGAGAAATCGGAAAGCTGCCGGGAAGATATCTGACGATTGAAGCACAGGCGTTACGGAGAAAGGATACGGAGTTTCAAAACAAAGTAACAACCGTATTAGCAAACCAGCTTCATCAGTTTATGGAGGAGATTGGTATTGATGTTGATGCCAAATGCTTAATTGTTGGATTAGGAAACTGGAATGTCACTCCAGACGCCTTAGGACCTATTGTGGTTGAAAATATTATGGTCACAAGTCATTTGTTTAGACTTGCTCCAGATGACGTGCAGGAGGGCTTTCGCTCTGTTAGCGCGGTATCGCCTGGGGTGCTAGGCATTACTGGAATAGAAACAAGTGAGATTGTACAAGGCATTATCTCACAGGCAAAGCCAGATTTTATTATCGCTGTGGACGCCTTAGCCTCCAGATCCATTGAACGGGTCAATACGACCATTCAAATTAGCGATACAGGGATTAACCCTGGATCAGGAGTAGGGAACAAGCGCAAAGCAATTAGCAAAGAAGAGCTAGGCGTACCTGTCATTGCGATTGGGGTGCCTACAGTGGTGGATGCTGTATCCATTGTTAGTGATTCTATTGATTTTGTCTTAGGGCATTTAGGCAAAGAAATGAAGGATCAGAGAGAAGGAACCAATGCTAGAAGATCCTTAGCTCCAGGTGGGATGAATTTTGGTTTTATGAAGAACGAGAGATTTAATCCTGAACATATACCAGATGAAGAAGGAAGAAAAATGATATTGGGCTTGGTAGGTGGCTTGATGAGGTAGAAAAACGCCAACTTATCCGTGAAGTACTTCAGCCTTTGGGTCATCAGTTAATAGTGACTCCGAAAGAAGTAGATACGTTTATTGAAGATATGGCTAATATCTTAGCGAATGGATTAAATGCTTCCTTGCATTCCGCTATTGATATGACGAATGTTTCGGCGTATACCCATTAATGCTTGTCCACATTTTTTAACTGAAAAGTTCTAACAGAATAACGAGGGGCATAGACTGTAGGGAATTGAACCTTTTTGCTACGAAAGGATGAAGCTAGATGCCCCTTTTTAGACCTAGGACAAGACGTACTTTTCGCCTATCTCCTACTAGTATTAGAAAATCTGCTCTCTATCTCATCATCGGGTTTGTTTTGCTTTTTTCGTTAACCTCACTTGGCTCCTATGTTCAATCAAAGATTCAATTCTCGTCTGTGACTCTTAAAAAATGGACGACTCACGTTTCCAAGGAAACCTTTATTTCCACCTTAAGCATGGAAATCCCTGCATTACAGCTCTATAACCGATTGACAGGCATCCAAACTCCTAAGGCATCGACTCTTTTACTAGAAACGGCGATTTCATTCAATCCCCAAGACCCTCGATCCCTCATCAGAAATGAGTTGCCGGGTTTTGCCTTATTTGATGGACATGTTGTCGTAGCTGGTCAGGGAGTTAATTATACTGATTTTCCAATGGAATCATCTCCGCCGCTAGAGGTAGTAATGGCTCAAAGAGAAGCGGCTTTTGTTGAAGAAGAAAAAGCCTCAGATAAGGGGACAACAGAAGGGGATGCAGGAACACCAGCCCTTACCACGGAAGGGCGTAAGGTGGTCCTTATCTACCATACCCATAATACAGAATCCTGGCTACCTCACCTGCCAGAAGAGGATAATCCCAGTAATGCCTATCATCCAGAAGTGAACATTACATTGATCGGCAAACGCTTGGGAGAAGAACTAGAGAAAAGAGGAATTGGAGCCCATGTAGACACAACAGATATTACGCGCAAACTGCATGAAGCAAACAAGCCCTTTGCTTTTTCCTATGCGAAATCAAGAGAAGTGGTTCAGGAAGTATTGGCACAGCAGCAAGATATCTTGTTTATGTTTGATCTTCACCGCGATGCCCTTCCAAGAGAACGGACGACAACGGAAATCAATGGGAAGTCCTATGCCAGAACCTTGTTTCTCATAGGAGGGAAGAATGCAAACTTTGAAAAAAATCAGAAGTTTGCTGAGAGATTCCACGATTTACTGGAGGAAAGCTATCCTGGACTATCCCGTGGTGTCTTCTTGAAAAATGGAAATGGAAATGGAGAGTATAATCAATCGTTATCTGAGAATAATTTATTAATAGAAATAGGTGGAGTAGGAAATACAGTAGATGAAAGCTATCGAACGGCGGAAGTTAGCAGATGTGATTGCCGATTTATATTGGGATGCAGAAAAAGTGAATGCGAAGCCAGAAGGTAAAAAAATGTAAAGGATGGAGAAACGGATGGTCAAATATACCATAAAGCTAATGATACTCATCTTTACTTTATTTTTAGGTTTGTTACTAGGCATTCAGCAAGCAGAGCGCGGGATTCACTCTATTGAAGGGAATCAGCAGACTCAGAAGGAAAGCTTTTATGTAACCAAAGTCGATGCAGATCATGTTGAAGTAGCTGTTTTAGGCGAGTCTTTTTCCACGAAGGAGCTTGAAGAGAAGCAGGAGAAATGGAAAGAAAAGCATCATCACAATACATTCAGCCATATTGGGAATAAGCTAGGTGAAGTGGTTTATTCCGTTTCACGCAAAGGGGCTGAGCTGTTTGTTGATCTGCTGGATCAAGTGCTTTAAAAAAGGGAGCGGAATGGCTCCTTTTTTTTGAGCATTGTTAATCACTCCTAAACTTTGATATAATAATAATTAGTGCATTTTCCTTTGAATGATTCTAGGAGTGAGATTACATGAAAAATGAAGATCGTAAAGAACGCCAGAAGAGAATACGAAATTTCTCCATCATTGCTCATATCGACCATGGAAAGTCGACATTGGCGGATCGTATTTTAGAAACAACAGGGGCATTAACGGCTCGTGAGATGGAAGAACAATTTCTAGATCAAATGGATCTAGAAAGAGAACGTGGAATTACTATCAAATTAAATTCAGTACGTCTAAACTATAAAGCGAAAGACGGAGAAGAATACATCTTTCATCTAATAGATACCCCAGGACACGTGGATTTTACGTATGAGGTTTCTCGAAGCTTAGCGGCTTGTGAAGGAGCGATTCTTGTCGTTGACGCAGCTCAAGGGATCGAAGCACAGACCCTGGCGAACGTTTATTTAGCTTTAGACAACAATTTAGAAATTCTTCCTGTCATTAACAAAATTGATTTACCAAGTGCCGACCCAGAACGTGTGAAACAAGAGATCGAAGATGTGATTGGTCTTGATGCCAGTGAGGCAGTATTGGCGTCTGCCAAAGCAGGAATCGGTATTGAAGAAATATTAGAGCAAGTAGCGGAAAAAGTCCCAGCTCCTACAGGGGACCCAGATGCGCCGTTGAAAGCCTTAATTTTTGACTCTTTATATGATGCCTATCGCGGTGTTGTCACGTACATCCGAGTTGTTGATGGAACGCTTCGACCAGGGATGAAGGTCAAGATGATGGCTACAGGAAAAAGCTTCGAGGTTGTGGAGGTAGGAACCTTTACCCCGAGAGCAACAAAAGTAAATGAATTAACAGTAGGGGACGTAGGATTTATGTCTGCTGCGATTAAAAATGTAGGGGACACACGTGTAGGGGATACGATTACAGAAGCTAATCGTCCTGCTAATGAACCATTGCCAGGATATCGTAAAATCAACCCTATGGTATTCTGTGGTCTATATCCTGTGGATACAAGTGATTACAATGATCTGCGTGAAGCCTTAGAGAAATTAACCTTAAATGATGCTGCCCTCCAGTGGGAAGCGGAAACATCACAGGCACTAGGCTTCGGATTCCGCTGTGGATTCTTAGGACTCCTACACATGGAGATTATTCAGGAGAGAATAGAGCGTGAATTTAAGATCTCCTTGATTACCACAGCACCAAGTGTTATTTATCATGTGATGAAAACAGATGGTGATTTAATTCGAATCGATAACCCATCATTAATGCCGGACCCGCAGAAAATTGAGTATATTGAAGAGCCTTATGTCAAAGCAACGATTATGGTACCTAATGATTTTGTTGGAGCCGTTATGGAATTGTGTCAAGGTAAAAGAGGGATCTTCGGAGATATGCAGTATATGGACGCGAATCGAGTGACTATCACCTATGAGCTTCCGTTATCTGAAATTGTCTATGACTTTTTTGATCAACTCAAATCAGGAACAAAAGGCTATGCCTCCTTTGATTACGAGCTAATTGGCTACAAGCAGTCCAAGCTGGTCAAAATGGACATCCTGTTAAATGGAGAAACCGTCGATGCCCTCTCCTTTATCGTGCATAAGGATTCAGCCTACAACCGTGGTAAGGTTCTCGTTGAAAAACTAAAGGAACTGATCCCGCGTCAGATGTTTGAAATCCCAGTCCAAGCTGCTATCGGTAACAAGATAGTGGCACGTGACACTATTCGCGCGATGAGAAAAAATGTTTTAGCCAAGTGTTATGGTGGTGACATTTCTCGTAAACGTAAGCTTTTAGAGAAACAAAAAGAAGGTAAAAAGAGAATGAAGTCTGTAGGAAATGTTGAAGTACCACAAGAAGCCTTTATGGCTGTTCTAAAAATGGACAACAATGGGAAGAAGTAGGGTTATTAGACTTCGTTCCTAACAAAAAGCTCTCAGCCTAGCGGTTGAGGGCTTTTTTTCCTTCATTCTGATTCGTTTATTCGAACACAGGATGGTACAGCAAATGTTCGTACCTGTTCTGGCTAAAGGCAAACTTGAATGCAAGCGCCACGCCGGAGCCTTGAATTCTTACAGATTGAAGATGTGGGCTTTTCACAAGTCTGCGTATCAAGAACGTAACCGTTTGAGTATCGCCGCGACGAATCGCCCTAGCTAATACTTGTGCAAAAGTAGCATTGAATGCCAATGCTGCGTATAGAGGCAATATCGCCCGAGCAATCGCTTGATGTGCCCTTGTTTGCTGGGGAAGCTGCTTAAGTGTTCCCGGCGGAAGTGTGGTATCAACACCATAAATATCGATCGGACCCCTAAATTCAAAATACAGGTTGTATCCACTCTTGAAGGTTCCAGGTAGCGGTCTTCTGGCAAAAGGTGAAGCTAGACGAAACAATCGCATCAACTTCGTGCCGTCTAGTGTTACGACTGCCTTGCTCCAGCGAAAGGCGTACTTAGTATTGAGGGCGATGGCTAGATAGAAAGGTAGCAGTGCTCTAGCAACATCACGTAAAATGGGTGCGGAGACAAAACTGTTGGGGTTCGATTGATGAAACATTCTCTTTATCCTCTTTCGCATTTCGGCATTCCTCCTTTCTTTGAAAGTACAAGATTACTTTAGTATCTTATTCCTTCAAAAGAGAATCGGATTGGACAATAGGTGACATCAAGGGATAATGGGTGCTGTTCTCCTTTTTTAAACTTGACTATTCCAAGTAAAATACTAAAAATAATAGAATAACTAAGTATTATAACATTTTTAATTTTAATAAATCAACTACTTTTTATTGACAATTTCGAAAAATCAAAATATAATAACTGTAAATAACGGATGTATATTACAAAAGTAGGATAATGAAAACATTAATGTATTTAAAATACTACAATTACTACGCCTTTATATTTCTGAATATTCAAAAGATATAACTTTGCAGGACAAGCTTCTACGGAATAATTTTTTTCTGGTTTTCTCTGATTATTTAGATAATTAGGAAGAGGTAATTTTATGTTATATCCCCTCTTTCAAACAAGGGATATAGCATAATTCATTAAGTATGGTTCATAGCAAACTAAATATTTGTTAGAAACATACTTATATATCTTTAAATTAAAGTATTAGAAAGGAGTGAAAAAAATGAAGCAAATGAACCAAATTCATGCCATTGATGATCTGTCATTTGAAATTGTTGAATTAGAAGAAGTGACAGCGTTACCAGAAACGGCAGCATCAAGTGGAAGTTCAAGTGGAGATAGACTCTGCTCAACTTGTGGATCATCATCGTGTTCTTCTTGTTGTACCTAATTAATATATCTTTTATGAAAGGGTGAATGAAGGTGAATAACCTCCAGTTATCGGAAGATTTATCATTTGAAATTGTTGAATTAGAAGAAGTAACAGCATTACCAGAAACGGCAGCATCAAGCGGAAGCTCAAGTGGCTCCACTTGCTCTACATGCGGCTCATCTTCTTGCTCTTCATGTTCATCAACTTGCACATAATATAGTGGCATCATTAGATACTTAGAATTAGAAAAAGTATGTAGTAAATCAGAGATCGGTGGTGCTCATACAGAGTCATCATCGTTCTCTGACTAAACTTACTTAAAGTCAGGGATGATAAAAATGAAAGGTCATTTTTTTTTACAAATCTACCAAAATAAATATGGTTTATTTGAGGTATTGCTTGGTCAAATGATGGACAGGTTATTTTCAATAAAAAATGTGCAATCTACATTCAAACTTGTCGGTAACAATGCAACTTTCTATGGTATTACGAAAAAAGTAAAAGAGTTAAATTGTACTGATTTAGTAGTATACACTGAGCATGAAACGCAGAGTGTGGCTAATCAACTCGTCGATTTTATAAGGAAAAGTAATCAAGAGATTCATATCCAGACGCATCTACTCGAACAAGAAGAGATTCGTGGTGTTCGCGATCAAAGAACAGAAAACAGTGGAGAAGTGGAAACACACATCGCAACCTATTCAAATGGTTTTCGTTGTTTTATTACAGGTTTATATCCCGATTCTGTCAGAAATCAAGGGATAAAACATATATTTCTCAACGAATCTACAAACATGAATCAATCCATATTGAACAGTTCTTTTCTTGCAAATCAGCATATTAATTCGGGGATAATCAGAGAAAATAATAATCAACATTCTATAACTGGAATTGTAGATATTCACATAGATTCAACTGAAGATAAACACAAGAAAAATGTAACGATTCAAACAGATACCTACCTTGTGAAAAAGCAGACAAAAGTTTTTAAATATAGTGAATATGAAGGGAAAAAAAATGTTGCACTAATGGAGCCTGATCTATATGAAGACCAAGTGGTACTTACATTGAGCACTAAAAAAGACTTTGATACCTTTAACAAACGAGTACAAGAGAGTAAAGAACTTGGATTTATGAGTGCAAATGAGATCCTTCTGAATATAAAAGATGAATGTATGTGGGGAAATGCAACGGGCTGTACATATGTAGAAGGGGTTCGAGCAGGATTTGTATCTGATGAGACCCTTTTTGGATCACCTATATGTTTTACATACACAATGCAAGAGAATTCTGCAAGCGGATACAAGGAAAGGAAAAGACGAATTCAGGAAGAGATTGTGAGGAGAGGTTGCAAGACCTGTGTGGTGAAAGAGGAGTGTTCTAAGTGTATCACCTTTCGTCATGACGATTTTTTGCATCAAAATTATTGTGAAATTAGACGAAGTAATCCGTTTGTTTCAACCTATATCGTTTATAAAAATATTTTCAAATCATTTCTCTACTCTAATCCAATTTGTAAGAACATAAAAAATATTATGGACAAACGTGTTCTATTTACTACTCCTACTCAAACATGGTGGAGTGGATATCAAGCAGCAGAAAATTTGTATAAAAAAAGAAACTATCTCGTTTTTGAATTTAACGAAGAAATATATGTTTTTAACAGAGAGGCTATAAAATATTACAAGCTAAACAAATGGCTCGCAGCATCTTAGAGTTAAGTCTTTTTATGGATAGTGAAGATGAAATCTACTGTTTTATGAAAAAAAAGACGGGAATTAACAGGGGAGACTATCAGCATCTACTCCAAAGCTTATTTGAAAAAACGAGAATACAACTTCCGAAAGCGGTGGTTTCTTAGATAAATGATGAATCGAGGCGGACGTAATGCAAAAATACTCTATAATCCATCCTTTTCTTCCAGCAAGCCGAGAAGTGGAATTAAAAGAGCTGACCAAGGCAGATGGAATCTTGCTTTTTGATATAGAAGGAAAGAAGTATATTGACGCCATTGCAGGGCTATTTAATTTTATCTTAGGATACAACAACAAAGAAATTATTGAGAGTATCTATGAGCAAGTACAACAGCTCCCCTTTATCAATATGTGGTCAAGTACGAATAGAACAATAAGTAGCCTTGCTGATGCTTTAATTGAGAAGACGCAATTTGATTTTGAAAAAGTGATGTACACCTGTACAGGATCTGAATCAGTGGAATTGACGATCAAACTTATTCGCAGACAACAATATTTTAAGGGGAATCCAAATAAGAAACATATTGCAGTCTTTGATGCTTCTTATCATGGAAGCTATTATGGATCTTTTACAGCCACAGGACTTGATAAAGATAACTATGCCCCTTATGCCCCTATGCTTAATGGTTTTGTATACCTTCCTGTCCCTTTTCTAAAAAATAATCAATTCACAATGCAAAACCATCTGCAATACCTTGAAGAGTTTTTTAAGGTGAATGGAGGATTATTAGGAGGAGTGATTATTGAGCCAGTCGTAGGACCAGGGGGGATGCTCCCGATTCCAGAGATCTATCTTCAAAAATTGATGAAGCTATGTAGAGAACATGATGTGATCGTTGCTTTTGATGAAGTATCAACAGGCTTTTATCGAACGGGAGAAGCCTTTTGTTATCAATCATTTAAGGAGATTAAACCTGATATCTTATGTTTATCGAAAGGGATTAATGGTGGTTATCTTCCTCTAGGAGCCGTACTACTAAATAAGAATGTAGTAGACCAATTTGGTAATGAGGGTGTCATTATGCATTTTTCGACTCAAAATGGAAACCCAACATGCTGTGCTGCGGCACTTAAAGTCCTTCAGTTATTAGAAGAAGGAAACTATGGAACCGTTGTTAAGGAAAAAGGGGAATATTTTGAAAGAAAATTAAAAACGTCTCTTGAGAACATAAAATGTGTAACAGATATTAGAGTCACTGGTTTAATGATAGGGATAGAGATTACAAACTCTGGGCAGATACTAAGTTTCGATGAGGTTTGGGACATTATGAAGAAATTAAAGGAAGAGGGCTTATTGGTTTATCCCTTCTCTACTAAATACTCATCGGGTTTTTCGATGATGCCCCCATACATTATTGCAGTGGAGGAGATAGATGAGATTGTGGATATCATCATGAAGGTATTGAGGAACTTCAAATGAGCATATGAGCGATCTCACAAATACAGAGGGAGGAGAGTCGATGGGAGAGAAAAGGGCAACAGTACTTGTCACTGGAGGTACGAGCGATATAGCCAAAGCTACTATAAAAATGATGTATGATCAAGCTGTAATATGATTATTACTGATGTGCCAGAGCGATTAGATGAACTAGAAGGTTATGCTCAGAGTATTCATAAGCTGACTGGTGGAGATATCTACAGCTTTGGTCTGAATTTAGAAGATGTCCCTGCTATAAGGGATTTTGTTCAAAATATTGATGCTGGGATTGAAATCAACTACTTAATTAATGTGGCTGGGATCAATATCCTCAAAAATTTTTTTTCTTGGGAATTAGAAGAGTGGGAGAAAGTTCTTCGGATCAATGCTACAGGAACCTTTTTTCTTACTCAGGTAGTAGTAGAAAGAATGATAGTACAAAAAAAGAAGGGGAATATTGTCTTCGTTTCCTCTCAGCATGGAGTGGTTGCCAATCATGATCGGATTCCATATTGCCTTAGCAAGGGAATGCTCATCCAATTAACCAAGGCATTAGCATTAGAATTGGCTCCCCATGATATTCGAGTAAATTGTGTTTCTCCTACCTTTGTTCTCACTGAGAGAAATCAATCTTTTCTATATAATTCTTATTTTCAAAAGGAAGCACTGGAACAGATTCCTCTAAATAAATACGCTCTACCAGTTGATGTTGCTAATGG
>NZ_BAMO01000055.1 GCF_000615945.1 Caldalkalibacillus mannanilyticus JCM 10596 | reverse complement strand
ATTATTGGCAGAAGATCACACAGATCGAAACCCAGCCGTTACCGAAAGACCATCTGCACCAGCAGGTCTTGGCTGGCGCCAGTGAATCCATCACTGTACAGTGGAATCGCGAGGAAACAGAACAGTTACTCAAGCAGGTTCCCCGTGCGTATAACACGGAAGTGAACGATATCCTGCTTACCGCTTTAGGCATGGCGCTTCACAGCTGGAGTGGCTTATCCCAAGTGAAGATCAATCTTGAAGGACATGGACGAGAAGAAATCCTGCCCGAGCTAGATATCACACGTACGGTTGGATGGTTTACCAGTCAATATCCCGTCTTGTTGGAAATCAAAGAAGGAAAGCATCTGGGCTACCAGATTAAGAGTGTGAAGGAAGCGCTGCGTCAGATTCCAAACAAAGGAATTGGCTATGGCATTTGGCGTTACTTGTCCCGCCATGCCGAAGGGATGGAATGGGGAGTAGAACCAGAGATCAGCTTCAATTATTTGGGTCAATTTGATCAGGATATTCAGGAAGAGGGAGTTTCTCCTTATTCCACGGGAGCGACCAGCAGTGACAAGCATTTACGTAATTATGCCTTAGATCTGAATGGCATGGTATCCGAAGGAGAGCTGATGCTAGATATTAGCTACAGTCCTTTAGAATACCACAGAGGAACGATCGAGAAGCTGGCTCAATGTCTGAAGGAAAGACTTCAAGAAATCATTGCCCATTGTATTACCAAAGAAAAGACAGAGTTAACACCAAGCGATGTTTTATTGAAAGGGCTCACCATCGAAGAAGTAGAGCAGATTGTCGAACAAACCAAAGCCATTGGTGAGATTGAGAATATCTACAGACTTACTCCGATGCAGAAGGGAATGCTGTTCCACAGCCAAATGGACCCGCAATCTGGTGCCTATTTCGAGCAAACGATATTTAATATGCAGGGAAGATTGAATATAGAGCTATTTAAGGATAGTTTTGAGAAACTAGTAAAACGTCATGCTATTTTACGCACGAATTTCTACAGTGAATGGAAGGAAGAGCCCTTACAGGTGGTTTATCGTACGAAAAATATAGATTTTTATTACGAGGACCTACGTAAGCTGGCTCAGAATGAATCTGAAGCTTATATCGAGAAATTCATGGAGCAGGACAAAAAACGAAGCTTCGACTTAAGGCAGGATGCTTTGATGCGTTTATCTATTCTTCATATTGAGAATACCAGCTATCGATTTATCTGGAGCTTCCATCATATTCTTATGGATGGATGGTGCTTACCAGTCCTGCTGAAAGAAGTAATAGAAATGTATGAAGCGAGCCAGGAGCAACGATCACCTAAGCTTCCTGCTGTGGCATCCTACAGTGGTTACATTGAATGGTTAGAACAGCAAGAGAATGAAAAAGCAGAAGCCTATTGGAAGAAGTATCTTGCAGGCTATGATCAGCAAACATTGCTGTTGCAGCCTAAAGTGGATGGAAAAGCTACTGAATATGTACAAAAACATGTGATTTGTGATTTGGATGAGGACGTTACCCGTAAAATCAATGACATTGCGCAAGAACATCAGGTAACGGTGAATACATTTATCCAAACGGTTTGGGGGCTTCTATTACAAAAATACAATGGAAATCAGGATGTCGTGTTCGGAAGTGTTGTGTCTGGAAGACCGACTGAAGTGATGGGAATTGAACATATGATTGGCTTATTTATTAATACAATTCCTGTGCGGATTCGTTGTGAAGCTGAAGAGTCCTTTGTTTCTCTCATTCAATCTATCCAAGAACAAGCATTGGCTTCTCAAACATACGATTATTATCCTTTATATGAGATACAAGCACTAACAGAACAAAAGCAAAGCTTAATCAATCACATTGTCGTCTTCGAAAATTATCCAGTAGAAGAAGAAATGGAGCAACAAACAGGACAAGTTCAAGATCAGCTAGAGATCACTGACGCAATGGCGATCGAACAAACGAATTATGATTTCAATTTAATTGTGATACCAGGTGAAGAGCTCAAAATCATTCTGGAATACAATGCTGTGGTATATGATTTCAACGTTATAGAACAAATTCAAAGACATCTGCTTAACTTATTCGCACAAATTACAAAAAATCCGCAAATAGCTGTACAGGATATAGAAGTCGTGACGGCAGATGAGAAGCACAGAATGCTTGAAGAGTTCAATCAAACAGTAAGCATGAGTGCGGAAGAGAAAACACTCTATCAGTTATTTGAAGAGCAGGTAGAACGTTCACCAGAACAAACCGCCGTTGTCTTCGAAGATCATGAATTAACCTATCGGGAACTGAACGAAAGGGCGAACAAACTAGCAAGGAAACTTCAAGCTGCGGGTGTGAAAACAGAGTCTGTAGTAGGGATCATGATGGAGCGCTCGGTTGAAATGATCGTAGGAATCTTGGGGATTTTGAAAGCAGGTGGTGCATACTTGCCAATAGATCCATTAGCTCCAGAAGAGCGTATTCATTTTATGCTGACCGACAGCGGAGTAGATTTGGTTGTAACCCTGCAAGAACAGGAAGGCAAACTACCACAAGAAATCCATAAGCTTTATTTAACAGATGATACCTTAAAAACGTATGCAGGGAACAACCTGCCAATTAGTTCAAGCTCACACCAGCTGTCCTATGTGATCTATACATCGGGAACGACGGGAAATCCGAAGGGAGTCATGATAGAACATAGAAATGTAAGCAACCTCGTCCTAGGATTAAAGGAGCATATTTACAAAGATTATCAAGCTCCTGCCGTGTTGCCTGGCTTTCACCGTATGTCTTTGATGCTTCCGTACAGCAAATCTTTGCCAGTCTTTTATTAGGACATATCTTGTACATTGTACCGAAGCAAGTAAGTATGAGCGGGGAGCACCTCATTAATTACTACAAAGCAAGAGAAATTGATATCTCTGATGGGACACCTGCCCATTTGCAAATCATCGTTGAAATGGGTCATGTTTCGGACGATATTGGTGTTCAGCATTTTATCATTGGTGGAGAAGCCTTACCAGCACACCTTGTCCAACAGATGAGAACCAAATGGCAAGGATATCAGCCGAAAATCTCAAATGTATACGGACCGACTGAATGTTGTGTTGATGCAACGGCTTACACCATCGAAGAGGATGTATCTGATGTTCATACTGTTCCAATTGGAAAACCTCTAGCCAATCAGTCTATTTATATCTTGGATTCACAACAAAAAATGGTTCCGATTGGTGTGGTGGGCGAAGTATATATTGGAGGTGCCGGAGTACAACCTCGCACTCACAGAAAAGGTATTCCTGGAGAATCCGCTAAAAGCGGGAGAAAGAATCTATCGTACAGGAGATTTGGCACGTTGGCTTCCTAATGGAAGTATTGAATATATCGGTCGAGTCGATGATCAGGTCAAAATACGCGGCTATCGCATTGAGCTTGGTGAAGTCGAGGCACAGCTATTAAAACAGGAGAACATCAAGGAAGGAATCGTCCTAGCGCGCCAAGATCAAGTAGGTCATAAGCTATTATGTGCGTATTATGTTGCGGATCAAGCTCTTTCTAGTCATGAACTAAGAAAAAGCTTAGCTGAAAAATTACCTAGCTATATGCTTCCGTCTTACTTTGTTCAATTAGCCCAATTCCCGTTAACCGTTAATGGGAAAATAGATCGTAAAGCACTGCCAGCTCCAGAAGAGGGAGTGCAAAGTGGAGCAGAATATGTAGCTCCACGAAACGAAATGGAAGCTCAATTAGTTCAGCTTTGGCATGAGGTATTGGGAATCGAGCGAATTGGAATAAAGGATAATTTCTTTGATCTTGGAGGACATTCGCTTAGAGCAACGACTCTGGTGGCAAAAATACATCGAGAAATGGATATTGCTCTACCATTAAGAGCCGTGTTTCAAGCACCTACATTAGAAATGATGGCTGAAGAATTATTTAAACTGGAGAAAAACAAACATGATTCCATTCCAATTGTTGAGGAGAGGGAAGTATACCCTGTTTCTTCAGCCCAAAAGAGATTATATATCCTTCATCAGCTAGAAGGAGCCGCACTGAGCTATAACATGCCTGATGAAATGGTATTGGAAGGTAAGCTTGATCTAGTAAGAATGGAAGCAGCCTTCAAACAGCTGATTCAGCGTCATGAGTCACTAAGAACGGGGTTTGAAATGATAGAGGGTGAGCCTGTACAACGTGTCTATCAAGATGTTCCTTTTGCCGTTGAATATGTCAAAGCGACAGAAGAGGAAGCGGAAGAAATCATCCAACGCTTTGTTCGAGAATTTAATCTAGAGCAACCTCCCTTACTACGAGTTGGATTAATTGAGGTAGCGCCAGATCGACATATTCTCATGTTAGACACGCACCATATGATCTCTGACGGAGTTTCTTCTACGATTCTAATGGAAGAGTTTGTGCGATTATATGAGGGAGAAAGCTTACCTCCTTTACGAATCCAATACAAGGATTATGCTGTTTGGCAACAATCTCAAGTGCAAAGTGAGCAGACGAAGCAACAGGAAGCCTATTGGCTAGATGTTTTTGCTGGCGATCTCCCAGTGTTAGAGATGCCTACAGATCATGTAAGACCTGCTCTGCAAAACTTTTCTGGAGGATCATTTGAGTTCATCATTCCTCCTGATATAAGCAAAAAACTAAAAAAACTAGCCGCTCAAACGGGTAGCACCTTATACATGCTTTTGCTGGCAACGTACACAACTTTACTACACAAATATAGTGGGCAGGAAGATGTGATTGTGGGAACACCGATCGCAGGCAGAGCCCATGCAGATCTTGAAGCTGTGATAGGAATGTTTGTTAATACACTAGCGATTCGCAGTTATCCTTCTGGAGAAAAAACATTTCTACACTATCTGAATGAAATCAAAGAAATCACACTAAGTGCTTATGAGCATCAAGAGTATCCGTTTGAGGAATTGGTAGAAAAGGTGGTTGTGAATAGAGATTTAAGCCGCAATGCCTTATTCGACACCATGTTTGTTCTACAAAACATAGAACATACTGAACGGGAAATAACGGGATTGCAGTTAAAACCATATTCACAGGAGCATCAAATTGCCAAATTTGACCTGACTTTTGTTGCCGTAGAATCAGATGAAGAGATTGCCTGCAATATTCAATATAGAACGAGTCTGTATGAGCAAAAAACCATTGAACGTATGGCTTATCATCTTCTCCAATTGGTTACAAATTTGGTTCACCATCCAGAACGAGAGATCGCTTCTTTGGAAATGATGAGTCCTGAGGAACAAACGGAGTTAATGACAGTCTTCAATAATACAGCTGTAGCCTATCCGAAAGAAAAAACAATTCAGCAGTTTTTTGAAGAACAAGTGGAGCGAAATCCTAATGCTGTTGCAGTCGTATTTGAAGATCAAGCATGGTCCTATCGTGAGCTAAATGAACAGGCAAACAAAGTGGCATGGGTGTTACGCGATCATGGTGTTCAGGCTGATAAAGTTGTGGGAATCATGGCAGAGCGCTCTCTGGAAATGATCGTTGGAATTTTAGGGATTTTAAAAGCTGGCGGTGCCTATGTGCCGATTGATCCAGCCTATCCAGCAGAACGGATCGACTATATTTTGGAGGATAGCGAGGCAATTATTCTCTTAATCCAAGAGCATTTGAGTAAGCCTGAAGGGTATTCCAATACCATATTTGGACTTAACGAGATTATGGAAACAGAAAAACGGAAGATGAATATCGAATCTGCTTCCAGCCCAAGGGACTTAGCCTATGTCATTTATACATCTGGGTCGACGGGTAAACCTAAAGGGATTATGATTGAACATCAATCTGTTAGTAATATTTTAGTCGCCTTAGAGCGCAAATATCCTGTAAAAGCAACAGATGCCTATCTATTAAAAACCACATTTACTTTCGATGTTTCCGTAACGGAGCTTTTTGGCTGGTTTGTCGGTGAGGGAAGACTCGTGATATTACCACCGGGTGATGAAAAAGATCCGAGAAGCATTTTGAACGTAGTGGAGCAAAAGGGAATCACACACATGAATTTCGCACCATCTATGCTTCACGTCTTCCTTGACATGTTGGACAGCAGTGATAGGGAGAAATTACGACAGCTCAGATATATTTTTGTTGCGGGCGAAGCTGTATCCCCGCAAATCGTTGCTAAATTCAACGCTCTTAAAACAGGAGTTATGTTAGAGAATATCTATGGACCTACAGAGTCAACGATCTATGCTACTAGCTACAGTGTAATTGGCACTGAGGAAAGAATTCCTATTGGAAAACCATTGGACAACATTCAAGCACTCATTGTTAGTAAGGAAGGTCAGCTGCAACCGATCGGTGTTCCGGGAGAGCTCTACTTAGGAGGAGCAGGATTAGCTAGGGGTTATTTGAATCGAGGGGATTTGAATGAAACATCCTTTGTCCACATTATTGGAGAGAATAAGCTAACAGAGGGGCGCTGGTATCGTACAGGAGATTTGGCACGTTGGCTTCCTGATGGAAATATTGAGTACTTAGGAAGAATCGATCATCAAGTAAAAATCCGTGGTTTTAGGATTGAACTTGGGGAGATCGAAGCTCAATTGCTAAAGGTTGAAGCGATGCAAGAAGCTGTGGTGATCGCTCAAGATGATCAAACGGGGCAAAAGCATCTATGTGCCTATTTTGTAGCAGAACATGAGTGTAATATAAGCGAAGTACGAGGAGCTCTTTCACTTGAACTACCAGGGTATATGATTCCATCTTATTTTGTGCAGTTGAAGGAAATGCCGTTAACAGCAAGTGGAAAAATTGATCGTAAAGCTCTGCCAAGCCCAGAAGAAGGGCTTCAATCGGGAACAGAGTACGTAGCACCACGAACAGAAACGGAAACAAGACTTGTACAGATGTGGCAAGAGATTCTGGGAATTCAAAGAATTGGGGTGAAGGACAATTTCTTCGCCATAGGAGGACACTCTTTACGAGCCACTACATTGGTATCAAGAATACACAAGGAATTAAATATTGTGCTTCCTCTACGTATCATCTTCCAGTCACCAACTATAGAAGCATTGGCAGAAGAAATGACAGGAATGGGACACTATGAGCATGTGGCAATTCCAGTTATTACTGAAAGAGAATATTATCCGGTTTCCTCAGCACAAAAAAGAATCTATATTCTTCAACAGGTGGAGGGAGCAGAACTAAGCTATAACATGCCGGATATGATGGTGCTAGAAGGAGAGCTAGATAGGCTAAAAGTAGAAGGTGTATTTCGCAAGTTAATCGATCGTCACGAAACGTTGCGTACGGGATTTGAGGAAGTAGATGGTGAGCCAGTACAAAGGATCTATCAAGAAATTGATTTTTCTTTGGAATTCGAAAAAGCAGAAGCAGAAGAAGTGGAAGAGATCATGGATCGATTTATCCGAGCTTTCACATTAGCAAAACCCCCTTTATTGCGAGTTGGCTTAGTTGAATTAGAAAAGCATCGTCATCTTCTTTTGTTAGACATGCATCACATTATCTCAGATGCTGCTTCTATGCGTATCCTGATCCAAGAGTTCTTCCAAATGTATGAAGAACAACTAGAACTTCCTCCGCTGAGAATACAGTATAAGGACTATGCTGTATGGCAGCAAAATGAAATGCAGAATGGAAGAATGAAAAAGCAAGAAGGCTATTGGTTAGAGGTATTTAGCGGAAAGCTTCCTACATTAGAACTGCCGACTGATTTTGAAAGACCTACCGTACGAAGTTTTGAAGGAGATACGCTAGAATTTGAGTTTCACGCCAGCTGATAGAACAGGTGGAAAAATTAGCTGAGGATCAAGGCTGCACAGTATACATGATTTTATTAGCTACTTATTCTATTTTGCTTTCAAAATACAGTGGACAAGAAGATGTAATTGTCGGGACACCGATTGCTGGAAGAACACATGCTGACTTAGAGGCACTACTTGGTATGTTTGTTAACACGTTGGCGATGCGCAATTATCCAGCTTCAGAAAAAACATTTGAAGAGTTTCTAAGTGAAGTGAAAAAGAACGCATTGCAAGCCTATGAGAATCAGGATTACCCATTTGAAGAGCTGGTAGAGAAACTAAATATTCCAAGAGATCGCAGTCGCAACCCTCTTTTTGACACCATGTTTGTCTTAGAAAATCTAGGAGCAGAAGCACAAGAGGACAACACTTCATCCATCGCACCTGATTATCAGCAGACAATAGCTAAATTTGATTTATTGCTAGGAATTAGTGTAGGGAAAGGTCAGATGAGCGGTGCCTTTCAATATTGCACAAGGCTGTTCAAAAAGAGCATGATTGATCGATTAGCAAAAGATTATGTGCAGGTTTTAGAGGATATTTCCCAAGAGCCAAGCAAGAAACTAAAGGATATAAATCTTCAACCTGTTTCAAAGAGTAAAAGTTTGGCAAAATCCGTTGAGTTCGTATTCTAGCTCCTTTTTTCAACGGTCTAAAAAGCAAGTGTATGTGATGGTACAAGTCGCATACACTTGCCAAATTATCATTCTACTAAATCATGAAGAACAAAACGATGTTTGAAGAAAAGCAGAGGTGAGATTAAGTGAAAAAGGTATTTGAAGTAGAAGAAGCTTATTGGAGAAAACAATTTTCTTATGAAGATCAGATCAGTTCCATTCCGTTCAGCCAAGCTTCTCCAAAATCTTTGAGTGATCTAGAAACAAATAAAATAGATTCATATGGTGACACATTATCTCCAGAAGTATCTCAAAGAATCACGGCTATAGCTCAAGGTTCTGATATGGCTATGTTTATGATTCTACTTGCAGGCTTACAGTGCTTGCTCTATAAGTACACAAATGAAGAAAATATGATTCTGGGAGTACCAACCGTACGAGATGAAGAGAATGAATCAACCCTTGTCAACGATCTTCTGATGCTAAAAAATCAACTAAGCGGTGAATATACGTTTAGACGTTTATTAGCTGAAATGAAAACCTCCATCGAACAATCAGAAGAGCATCAAGACATCCCATTTAGTAAAATGACACAAAATTTACATATTGAATATGATGCGAATGGCTTACCCATCGTTCACACCTTAGCCTGCTTAAAAAACCTTCACCAATACGAATATTGCCATAGTGTTGTCCCGCGTATGATGTTTGAATTTGAGAGGCAACAGGAATGGATCTATTTAAACATTCTATTTGATCAACAATTTTATCATCCTCATTTTGTTGAACAAATTCATCATCATATCAACAAAATTTTGTCCATTGTCCTCTTTCAGCCTGAACTAGAAGTGGATAAAGTAGAAGTGCTAAGCGAAGAGGAAAGAAATAAGCTTTTAGTAGATTTCAATAATACAAAAGCCCTGTATCCAAGAGAAAAAACGATCCACCAAGCGTTTGAAGAACAGGTACTATTGAATCCAGATGCGATAGCAGTAGTACAAGGTGATCAACAACTTACTTACGCTGAATTAAATAGACGTGCGAATCAAGTGGCTCATCGTTTACAGAACGAAGGAGTAACTGCAAATACCCTTGTCGGCATTTGTGTTGAGCGCTCGATCGAGATGCTAGTAGGATTGATTGGTATTTTGAAAGCAGGAGGCGCCTATGTACCAATAGATCCAACGTATCCACAAGATCGAATTGTTTATATGCTAGAGGATACCAAGATTAAGATATTAGTTACACAAAGCCATCTTGTTGAAAGATTACCCGCAACTGAACGAACCATTTGTTTGGATAGAAAAGAGGATGTCCACCTAGAAAACATGCATAATCCAACCCACACAGGGAATGGAGAAAATCTAGCCTATGTGATCTATACATCTGGATCAACAGGTACTCCAAAAGGTGTCTTGGTCCCTCATAGAGGAGTGATACGTTTAGTTGTAGCCAATGACTATGTCGATATCAGCGCATCAGATGTTTTTTTACAGGGCTCAACGATCTCTTTTGACGCTGCCACTTTTGAGTTGTGGGGAAGTCTATTAAATGGCGCTAAATTAGTATTACTTCCACCTCAATCACCGACGCTGGAAGAGTGGATTCAAGTCATTCAGCAGCAGCAGGTGAGTATCTTATGGCTGACCTCAGGGTTGTTTAATGTGATGGTAGAAAATCATCTCCAAGGACTGCGCGGAGTAAAGCAATTGTTAGTTGGAGGAGATGTTGTATCGATCCCTCATGCCAAAAAAGTTTTGGAATTAGAACAAGTTCGACTGATTAATGGATATGGTCCTACAGAAAACACCACCTTCACGTGTTGTCATCCAATCACCATGGAGGATGTAGAACGAACTTCTATTCCAATTGGAAAACCTATTCAGCATACTCAGGTGTATGTTGTGAGCCCAGCAGGTCAGTTGGCTCCAATTGGTGTGGCGGGTGAACTATATATAGGGGGCGATGGACTAGCACAAGGTTATCTGAACTTGCCAGAGCTAAGCGCTGAAAAGTTTGTACAGCATCCTTGGAGCTCAGGTCAGAAATTATATCGTACAGGAGATTTGGTGAAATGGCTTCCAGATGGAGGAATTGAGTATTTAGGAAGACTAGATCATCAAGTCAAAATCAGGGGATTTAGAATTGAGATTGGAGAAGTAGAAGCCCAATTGTCTAAATTGCACATGATTCAGGAAGCTGTGGTAATCGTTCGTGAAGATAATTCTGGTCAGAAGCAGCTGTGTGCTTATTATGTTTCAAACGAAAGCATTCCGACTAGTGAACTTAGAGAGCTTCTAGCTAAAGAATTACCAAGCTATATGATTCCAACATTTTTTGTTTCAATGGACAAGCTTCCACTCACACCAAACGGTAAAATTGACCGTAAAGCTTTACCGGAACCTGAAGAAAACCTGCATATTGGCACGGAGTATGTAGCTCCTCGTACTGAAGTGGAGCAGATCCTTGCTTCGATTTGGCAGGGAGTCTTGGGAGTTGAGAAGGTAGGTATCATGGATCACTTCTTTGAACTGGGTGGGGACTCGATTAAATCGATTCAGATTTCCTCTCGATTACATCAGGCGGGGTACAAGCTAGAGATGAAGGACCTTTTTAAATATCCGACTATCGCCAAGCTGAGTCCTTATGTACAAGCCACCGGTAGAACAATCGAGCAAGGAGAAGTGACGGGAGAAGCACAATTAACCCCTATTCAACATTGGTTCTTTGAACAAGAGTGGGAGGAGAACCACCATTTCAATCAAGCCATGATGCTGTATCGGGAAGATGGTTTTAATATCGTTGCCTTGAAGCAGGTGCTACAAAAGCTGGCTGAGCATCATGATGTGTTGCGAATGGTCTTTCGTCAGACCGAACAGGGCTATCAGGCTTTGAATCGAAGGATTCAGGGTGAAAAGCTGTATGAATTGGAAGTACTAGACTTCAGAAATGTAACTGGGGTTGCAGAGGCGATTGAAGCCAAAGCCAATCAAATTCAAAGTAGTTTGAATCTAAGCGAAGGACCGCTACTGAAGCTCGGCTTGTTCCAGTGTGAGGATGGCGATCATTTACTTGTTGTCATTCATCATTTAGTGATTGATGTCGTTTCATGGAGAATTCTCATTGAGGACCTTTCCACTGGGTACGAACAAGCAGCTAAGGGAGAAGACATTCGACTTCCGCAGAAAACCGACTCCTTCCTGACATGGGCTGAACAGCTTTCTTCTTATGCGCAGAGTCAGGCGATGGTACAAGAAGGGGCTTATTGGCAGAAGGTCACACAGATCGAAACCCAGGCTTTACCTAAAGACTACTTACACCAGCAGGCATTGGTTGGTACAAGTAACTCCATCACCGTTCAGTGGAGTCGCGAGGAAACAGAGCAGCTACTCAAGCAGGTTCCTCGTGCTTATAACACAGAAGTAAACGATATTCTGCTGACAGCTTTAGGCTTAGCCATTTATAGATGGAGCGGCTTAACTCAAGTGAAGATCAATCTTGAAGGACATGGACGTGAAGAAATCCTCCCAGAGCTTGATATCACGCGTACAGTTGGGTGGTTTACTAGTCAATATCCCGTTTTGTTGGAGATGGCAGAAGGAAAGAACCTAGGCTACCAGATTAAGAGTGTGAAGGAAGCCCTGCGTCAGATTCCGAACAAAGGAATTGGCTATGGGATTTGGCGTTATTTAACTCAACAGTCTTTCCAATCTCATTCTGGTTTTGCCCCTGAAATCAGCTTCAATTATCTTGGGCAATTTGATCAGGATATCCAGAGCAAGGAAGTATCCTCTTATTCCAGCGGCTTGGATCGAAGTGCAAAACAAGCTCGTACATATACTTTAGATGTAAATGGAATGATTGGTGAAGGTGAACTTGTATTAGCCATAAGCTATAGTCATTTAGAGTACCAAAGAGAAACCATGGAATCTTTTGCTCAATGCTTAAAAGAAAGTCTTCAAGAAGTGATTGCTCATTGCGTGAGCAAGAGAGATACGGAGCTGACACCTAGTGATGTTTTATTGAAAGGTCTTGCCATTGCAGAGTTGGAGCAGGTTGTAGCAGAAACCAAGCACATTGGTGAGCTTGAGAACCTTTACAGCTTAACCCCTATGCAGAAAGGAATGTGGTTTCATAGCCAAATGAACCCTCATTCAGGGGCATACTTTGAACAAGTAACCTTTGCCATGCAGGGAAGCTTAGACGTAGAGGTATTTAAGAAAAGCTTTCAATCACTAATTAAGCGCCATGCGATCCTGCGCACCAATTTTTATAGTGGGTGGAAGGAAGAACCACAGCAAATCGTTTTTCGAATGCGTGATATTCCGTTTTATTATGAAGATGTAAGTGAAATGCAGATGGAAGCATATGAGGACTATATAGAACAGTTCATGAAAAAAGATAGGGCTAGTGGCTTTAACTTAGAGAAGGATTCACTTATCCGCTTATCGATTTTCCGAACAAACGAACAGGAATATCAGCTTACGTGGAGCTTTCATCACATTTTAATGGATGGTTGGTGCTTGCCCATTCTGATTAATGAAATGCTCCAAACATATTTTGCTTACCAGCAGCAGCAACAGCCAGAATTGGATGAAGTCGTATCCTACAGTCAATATATTGAGTGGCTAGAACAGCAAAACAGTCAAGCAGCAGCGGAATATTGGAGAGAATATCTTGCGCATCTTGAAGGAGAGACACATCTTCCTCAAAAAGCGGCTCCAACTTCACATACAACCTATGTTACTAAGAAACAGATTCGTGGCTTGGGTAAAGAATTAACATTGCAGTTGAATAACCTTGCTAAAAAATATCAAGTCACGGTTAATTCACTGATTCAAACAGCATGGGGAATTCTACTTCAAAGATATAGTGGTACTCAGGATGTTGTGTTTGGAAGTGTTGTATCAGGTCGACCAGCTGAAATTCGAGGGATTGAACAGATGGTTGGATTATTTATTAATACCATTCCTGTCCGCATTTCTTGTCAGGCTGGAGAATCGGTAGAGTCTGTGATTCGAAAGGTTCAAGAACAAGCCTTAGCTTCCCAAGGCTTTGATTATTACCCATTATACGAAATTCAAGCTCAAACCGAACAAAAACAAAATTTGATCAACCATATCATGATTTTTGAAAATTACCCTGTAGAGGAGCAAATCGAAAAGGCAGAACAGCTAGAACAAAAAAGTCTAGAGATCATGGATGTTTTTGCCATGGAACAAACGAATTATGATCTGAATTTTGTCGTTATGCCTGGTGAAGAATTCAAGATCAATCTGGAGTTCAACACCGAAGTGTATGATCCTGCAACCATGCAGAGGATTCAAAACCAGTTCATACATCTGCTAGAGCAAATCGTAGATTCTCCACAACGCTTAGTTAGAGAATTAGATCTGTTATTACCTGAGGAGCAGAAGGAAATTCTAGGAGTCTTTAATTCTACCAGTGTAGAATATCAAGCAAAAAAGACTTTGCATCAATTATTTGAAGAACAGGTAGTACGTATACCGGAACAAGTGGCTGTTGTTTTCGAGGGGCAGACGTTAACGTACCGTGAACTAAATGAAAAAGCAAACCAATTGGCATGCTTGCTTAGAGAAGAAGGAGTGCAAGCGGATCAATTAGTAGGAGTCATGGCTGAACGCTCATTAGAGATGGTCATTGCTATTTTTGCCGTACTGAAAGCCGGCGGAGCTTACTTGCCAATTGATCCTGCTTATCCACTAGAACGTATTCGCTATATGCTTGATGATAGTCAATGTCAGTACCTTATTACTACATCCGAAACATCTCTGACTCTAGCGAACTCCATTAGATTGATCGAGCTGCAATCAGACTCTTTCTCTCAGTACAGCATTCAGAATGTAGACTCAACAAGTACATGGCATAATCTAGCTTATGTTATCTATACCTCAGGAACTACTGGAAATCCAAAAGGAGTTATGATCGAACATCAGAGTGTAGTTAATTCATTATCATGGCGTAAACAGGAGTACCAATTGAGCGAGAGGGATAACGTACTTCAATTATTCTCTTTCTCGTTTGACGGGTTTGTAACGAGTTTATTTACTCCATTGCTATCTGGAGCAAGTGTTTATTTACTAGGTGAACATGAGGCTCGTGATCCGTTAGCGATTCGTCAATATATATCGAGAGAAGGCATTACTCATTTCATCAGTGTTCCTAGCTTATATGCAGCCCTACTCGATGTCATAGAGCCTGAACTGAGCCAAAAACTGAGAATGATTACCTTGGCAGGGGATCGTATTCTTCCTTCCTTACTAGAAAAAAGCCATCGTGTATTACCTCATGTTGAATTGGTTAATGAATACGGGCCAACGGAAAATAGTGTAGTGACTACTTTTGAACGAAATCTTGGTCAAGGTCAACTGACAATCGGTCAACCGATTTGGAACCATCAGGTCTTCATATTAGATGAACAAGGGAAGCTCTTGCCTACCAATGTACCTGGTGAGCTCTGCGTCGCAGGAGCTGGAATCGCTCGTGGATATCTAAATCAACCTCAGCTGACAGCAGAAAAATTCGTAGAGAATCCTTTCACACCAGGAACTCGGATGTATCGTACAGGAGATTTGGCTCGCTTTCTACCAAATGGAAAAATAGAATACCTAGGTAGAATTGATCATCAGGTCAAGATTCGTGGATTTAGAATTGAGCTTGGTGAAATAGAATCACAAATGCTGAAATCAAAAGAGATTGAAGAAGCCGTCATCGTTGCTCTAGATGATGAAACAGGACAAAAATATCTATGTGCTTATTTTGTTGCACAGCAGAAAATGAACATAAGTGAGATAAGAGAACAACTTGCACAGGAGCTACCAAATCATATGATTCCAGCCTTTTTCGTACAATTGGAACAGCTTCCTTTGACCCTAACGGGAAAATAGATCGAAAAGTTTTACCTAAGCCTGAAGGGAGCAATGCTTCTGGGAAAGAATATGTTGCCCCGCGCACATCAACAGAGGAGAAGCTTGTACAAATTTGGCAAGAAGTGCTTGGAGTCGAACAAATTGGGATGAAGGATCATTTCTTTGAATTAGGTGGACATTCCTTGCGTGCCACGACCTTGGTGTCTAAGATTCATAAGGAAATGAACATTCAAGTACCATTGAGAGTTGTTTTTGATTTACCTACATTAGAAGCAATGGCAACAGAAATTGAAGGGATGGAGCAAAAACAATATTTATCGATTCCAGTCGTGGAAGAGAGCAAATTTTATCCTGTTTCTTCTGGACAAAAAAGATTGTACGTCCTGCATCAGTTAGAAGGAGCTGAACTAACCTATAACATCCCTAACGTCATGCTTCTTGAAGGGAAGGTTGATCGTCATCAATTCGAACTTGCTTTCCGTCAACTCATCGCTCGCCACGAAACCTTAAGAACGAGCTTTGAAGTAGTAAATGGAACCCCTATGCAACGAATCTATCAAGAACATGAGATTGTTTTTGAAATAGAGGAGATGAAGGCTCAGGAAGAAGAAACGGAAGATATCATTCGTCGATTTGTCCGTGCGTTTGATCTTGAAAAAGCGCCTTTACTTCGAGTCGGCTTAGTTCAATTAGAAACAGAACGCCACCTTCTATTGTTAGATATGCACCACATCATTTCTGATGGCGTGTCAACTGATCTGTTGTTGCAAGAGTTCAGTGGACTATACGTAGGAGAAGATTTACCGCCACTCCGTATCCAATACAAAGACTATGCGGTATGGCAACAGTCAGAGGTTCAAAGCAAACGTATAAAAAATCAAGAAAAATATTGGTTGCAGACCTTCTCTGGAACTCTTCCTGTATTAGAATTACCTACTGATTTTGTACGACCCGCTGTGCAAAGCTTTGCTGGAAACACCTTTAAATTTGTGATCCACCCTAGTATCACTAAGAAACTAAAGCAACTTACTACACAAACAGGCACAACACTCTACATGGTGCTAATGGCGGCATACAATACGCTATTACACAGATATAGTGGACAGCAGGATATCATTGTGGGTACCCCAATCGCTGGAAGGTCACATGCTGATTTAGAGCCGCTGATTGGAATGTTTATTAATACGTTAGCCATCCGTAATTACCCGGCTGGTGAAAAAACATTTGTGGAATTTCTTAAAGAAGTCAAAGAAACGACTCTACAAGCCTATGAAAATCAAGAATATCCATTTGAAGAGCTAGTAGAAAAATTAAATATCAGCAGAGATCTAAGTCGAAATGCTTTATTTGACACCATGTTCTCCCTAGAAAGTGCTGAAAAAGGTGAGGGAGAAACTGAAGGACTGCAATTGAAGCCTTATCCTATGGAACATCAGGTTTCAAAGTTTGATCTTAGCTTAGATGCCTTTGAGTTAGAAGAAAATATTCTATGTCATCTTGAATATTCTACTTCCTTGTATCATGTCAAAACGATAGAACGAATCGCCCATCATTTTATAGAGTTATTGAACAAGATTGGCGAAAATCCAAACCAAACTCTCTCTGAAATAGAGATTTTGCGCCAAGAAGAAAAAGAAGAAATGCTTTATGGATTCAACAACACGAGAAGAGAAATAGTAAATCAAAAGTCAATGGAGCACCAATTTGAAGAGCAGGTAGAAAGAACACCAGATGCAGTAGCCCTCATAAGTGGAAATCAAAGGATCACATACCTGGAATTAAATGAAAAAGCGAATCGTTTGGCTCGTACGTTAGTAGCTGAAGGTGTACAAGCCGAGTCACTGGTAGGAATCATGCAGATCGCTCTGCCGAAATGATCATTGGGATGCTTGCTATTCTAAAAGCTGGAGGAGCTTATGTGCCGATTGATCCAGAATATCCGGAGGAACGCATTCAGTATATGCTTGAAGATTCTGGAATGAAGGTGCTCCTGGTTCAGCAACGCTTCCTAGAGAAAGTAGGCTTCGAAGGAAAAAATTTCGTCTTTGAAAATGAGGAAATCTATCATGAAGAGAGCTCGAACGTAGGTATCATCAATGAGCCTCAGCATTTAGCTTATGTTATCTATACCTCTGGAACGACTGGCAAGCCGAAAGGGGTCCTGATTGAGCGAGCTAATCTTTCAAGCTATGTACACGGCTTCGTGCAGGAGTTTAAGGTTCACGAGCAGGATCGAATCCTACAGCAAGCTTCTATTTCCTTTGATACCTCGGTAGAGGAAATCTATCCAGCGCTTGTTACAGGAGCCACCATTGTCATCGTGCCTAAACTAGATGTACTGGATCCGAGAAAGTTAGCGGAAAGAATTATCGACGAACAGATCAGTATTGTTTCCTGCTCACCGTTGCTGCTGAATGAATTAAATCAGCATCTTATAGAGCAAGAGCATGTCGTCAGACTCTTTATTTCAGGAGGAGATGTTCTGTTCAAGAGCCACTTTTCTAATCTTGCTTCCTCAGAGGTATACAACACGTATGGTCCGACGGAAGGCACGGTTTGTGCAACCTATTACAAGTGCACACATCAAGAGAGTCAAAGCATCCCTATTGGGAAGCCAGTCATAAATAAACAAGTCTATATCTTAAATAATAAAAATCAGCTACAGCCCGTTGGAGTCCCTGGTGAACTCTGCGTGGCAGGAGATGGCGTCGCTCGGGGCTACTTGAATCGACCAGAGCTGACTGCGGAGAAATTCATAGAGAACCCCTTTGAATCAGGGGGAAGAATGTACCGCACAGGAGATTTGGCACGCTGGCTACCAGATGGCAACATTGAATACCTAGGTCGAATCGATGATCAGGTGAAAATCCGTGGCTTTAGAATTGAGCTCGGTGAAATAGAAGCGCAGCTCTTGAAGCTAGAGGGAATCCAAGAAGCAGTGGTTGTGGCACGTGAAGATGCGGCAGGTCAGAAACAATTATGTGCCTACGTGGTAGCAGATCAGGTGCTAACAGTTAGCGAATGGAGAGAGCGCCTATCCAAATCGCTGCCTAGCTATATGATTCCAGCTTACTTTGTACAGCTGGAAAAGCTTCCTCTCACACCGAATGGCAAAGTGGATCGCAAAGCGTTGCCTGCACCGGAAGGAAGTATTCAAACAGGGAGCGCCTATGTAGCCCCTCGTACGGAAGTGGAGCAGACTCTTGCTTCGATTTGGCAGGGCGTCTTGGGAGTAGCGAAGGTGAGCATCATGGATCACTTCTTCGAACTAGGAGGAGACTCGATTAAATCGATCCAAATTTCCTCTCGCTTGTATCAGGCGGGCTACAAGCTAGAAATGAAGGACTTATTCAAATACCCAACAATTGCTAAGCTAAGCCTTATGTGCAAGCCATTGGCAGAACGATAGAGCAAGGAGAAGTGACGGGAGAAGCCAAGTTAACGCCTATTCAACAGTGGTTCTTTGAGCAAGAATGGGAGGAGAACCATCACTTCAATCAAGCCATGATGCTGTATCGAAGAGAAGGCTTTGAGATTGCGATCTTACAGCAGGTGCTCGAAAAGCTTACGAAGCACCATGATGCCTTACGTATGGTCTTTCGTCAGACGGAAGAAGGCTACCTGT
>NZ_BAMO01000056.1 GCF_000615945.1 Caldalkalibacillus mannanilyticus JCM 10596 | reverse complement strand
AAAAAAGCTTTACATTCTATTTCTATATAGAGTGTAAAGCTTTTTTATTTTCCTGAAGTAACAATAAAGGATTTGTTTCATAAAAATAGTCGAAATCCTAAATCAAGGTATGTTACACTAGTGAAATAAAAAGAGGGTGGTTGTTGAATAAGCAACCACCCTTATTCCATTGGATTCATGAGGAGGTTGTATCACACATGTATACCATTTTTATTATTTTGGCGATCAATATTGTTTATGTATCTTTTTTTACGATTAGGATGATATTAACTTTAAAAGGTCAGAAATATCTCGCAGCGGCCTTAAGTTCAATTGAAGTCATTATTTATATCATTGGACTGGGCTTAGTATTAGATAATCTAAACGAAATTCAGAACTTAATTGCTTATGCAGTGGGATATGGCTTAGGAGTATTAGCCGGTACAAAAATAGAGGAATGGCTAGCTTTAGGATACATCACAGTAAAGGTAATCACGAATAGGTACGACCAACCCTTACCAGATAAACTGCGTGAACTAGGTTATGGGGTAACCTCATGGATTGGTGAAGGAAGAGATGGCGAACGATTAATGATGGAAATTCTAACAAGAAGAAAAGCACAACAGGATTTATATCAAGAAATCATTGCTTATGACCCTAAGGCGTTTATTATCTCACATGAACCCAAGCATTTTCACGGTGGTTTCTGGGTTAAAGGTTTGAAAAAGCATGCTAAGGAGCTAGGTGATCAAGTAAATATTGTCAATGAGGATCATTTACCAGGAGTGACCAACAACAAAGATCAAAAACAAAAATAAGAGAAAAAACTAAATATTTTAAAAACGAATGTTTGGTATCTACTTTTGAATAATGTTCGTAAAAATATTGACGGTTTTTGCTTTCTTCTGTTACACTATAGACGAATCAGTGAAAAACGGAATGAACATTTTTCAAAAATTAAATAACCTCGTATAAAAAAGGGAATATGGCCTTTCGTTTCTACCTAAAGACCTTAAATCTTTGGACTACGGGGAAAAGTGGATCTAGGGTTTCCATTCTGGATATTCAGTGTTGCTGAATGTGTCCATAATGGTCCGAGCGTTCCAAGTATGCTTTAACGAGCATATGACACCGAAGGGATAAAAGCCCAGGCGGGTAGGTTTTCTCTATTTGATGGGAACAACTCTACCTGCTTGGCTTTTTTTGTATTTATTTTGTTAGAATATCTCACAAAGGGGGATGAATATGAGTAAAGCATTAGTTGGGGTTATTATGGGAAGTACATCTGATTGGGAAACCATGAAAGAGGCCTGTACCATTTTGGAGGATCTAGAGATTACATATGAAAAAAAAGTAGTATCGGCACATCGAACACCTGATGAAATGTTTCTCTATGCTGAAGGTGCTTTAGAAAGAGGCATTGAGGTCATTATTGCGGGAGCTGGTGGAGCAGCCCACCTACCAGGTATGGTTGCTGCGAAGACGGTTCTGCCTGTCATTGGTGTCCCCGTTAAATCATCTACACTGAATGGGATTGATTCATTGTTGTCAATCGTACAAATGCCTGGAGGAGTTCCCGTAGCAACAATGTCTATTGGCAAAGCTGGGGCGATTAATGCAGGATTGATGACAGCAGAAATTTTAGGAATTAAATACCCTGACATTCAAAATAGGCTAAAGGAGAGAAGAGAAAAGATTCGTCAAAAAGTTGTCGATGAATCTAATCTTGAAACTACATGACGAACCAACTCAATCAGACAGAGGCTTATTCGAAAATAGACATCTCAACTATTTTACCTCCCTCTACGATAGGGATTTTAGGTGGAGGACAGCTAGGAAGAATGATGGCGCTCAAGGCAAGGGAGCTGGGTTATAGGATTATTACCTTGGACCCTACAGAGGATTGTCCTTGCTCTCATGTAGCCGATGCTCAGATTCTTGCAGAATATAATGATCTTGAAGGAGCCAAACAATTAGCGCAGCAAGTCGATGTAATCACCTATGAATTTGAAAATATAGGAGCCAATATTGCTGCCCATTTAGAGGCAGAAAGCTTTCTTCCTCAAGGATATGATCTCTTGTACAAGACACAAAACCGGTTAAGAGAGAAAAGGGCTATAGAAGAAGCTGGTGGAAAAGTTGCTCCTTATCTGCCCATTCTAAGTCCAGATGATTTGGTCCAAGGAGTGAAGCAGTTTGGCTATCCAGCGGTATTAAAAACCACCGAGGGAGGCTATGATGGAAAAGGACAACTGGTCCTGCGCCAAGAAGAGGACCTCAAGGAGGGACAGGCCCTAGTTCAGAGTGGAAATACTGAATGGATTCTGGAAAAATGGGTTCCATTTGCCAAAGAAATCTCGGTTATTGTGGCAAGAAATGCGGGAGGTGAGGTTAAAGCTTTCCCTGTTTCTGAAAATATTCATCAAGATAACATACTACACCTTTCTATTGTCCCTGCCAGAATTGATCTGGATGTGGAACAGAAAGCAAATCAATTAGCCATTCAGCTTGCTCAGTCGTTTCACCTAGTAGGACTGTTAGCAATAGAAATGTTCTTGCTAGAGGATGGTCAAATTTATGTCAATGAAATGGCTCCTAGACCTCATAATTCAGGTCACTATACCCAGCAGGGCTGTAGGACCTCCCAGTTTGAGCAACATATAAGAGCCGTCTGTAATTTACCGTTAGGAGATGTTGAGTTGCTTCAACCTACCGTGATGGTTAATATCTTAGGACAACACCTTGAACCCGTCCTGCAACAAATGAGTCAGCTTGACCCAACCTGTAAAGTTCATCTCTATGGCAAAAAAGAGGCGCAGAAAAATAGGAAAATGGGCCATCTCAATGTAATGGCAGAGAGTGTGGAAGAAGCTTTAAAGAAAATAGATGCATTACACATTTGGAATATGGAGGATACTAAATCATGATCGAACGTTATTCAAGACCCGAAATGCAACAAATATGGACGGAAGAAAATAAATTTAAGGCGTGGTTAGAGGTTGAGGTTCTTGCTTGTGAAGCGTGGGCAGAGCTAGGACATATTCCCAAAGAAGATGTTCAGAAAATACGAGAAAACGCCAAAATTAACATTGAGCGTATCAACGAAATTGAATTGGAAACTCGTCATGATGTGGTTGCTTTTACCAGAGCTGTAGCTGAAACATTAGGCTCTGAATCTAAGTGGGTTCATTATGGACTTACGTCAACGGATGTAGTGGACACAGCGTTAGGATATCTGATGAAGCAAGCGAATGAAATCCTACTTCAGGATATAAAGAACTTTATAGAAATTTTACGTCAAAAAGCCATTGAGCATAAGTACACAGTTATGATGGGACGGACACATGGGGTTCATGCAGAACCAACTACATTTGGCTTGAAGCTAGCTCTGTGGTATGCAGAAATGAAGCGAAATCTAGAGAGATTTGAGGCAGCTACTGAAGCAGTGGGCTATGGAAAAATGTCTGGTGCTGTTGGTACATTTGCTAATATCGATCCCTTTATTGAAGAGTATGTCTGCGAGAAATTAGGAATTAAGCCAGCTCCTATCTCCACTCAAACACTACAAAGAGATCGTCACGCTCAGTACATGAGCACAATCGCCTTAATTGCCACTTCGATTGAAAAAATGGCGACAGAAATACGAGGGCTACAAAAGAGTGAAACTCGTGAGGTAGAAGAAGCCTTTGGCAAGGGACAAAAAGGTTCCTCTGCTATGCCACATAAACGGAATCCAATTGGTTCAGAAAACATGACAGGTCTGGCGAGAGTCATTCGAGGACATATGGTAACCGCTTATGAAAATGTAGCATTATGGCATGAAAGAGATATTTCTCATTCCTCCGCAGAGCGAGTCATTATTCCAGATGCGACGATCCTGCTTAACTATATGCTAAATCGTTTTGGGAATATTGTGAAAAACCTAACCGTATTTCCTGAGAATATGAAGCGAAATATGACGAGGACATTCGGCTTAATCTATTCACAAAGAGTATTACTCACCTTAATTGATAAAGGCTTAAAACGTGAAGAAGCGTATGACCTGGTTCAGTCCAAGGCAATGGAAGCCTGGGAGAATCAAGTGCAATTCAGAGAGCTTATTGAAAACGAAGAAAAGATCAAAGCAACGTTAACGAAAGAAGAGCTGGATGAGTGCTTTGATTACAATCATCATATGAGAAACGTAGATACCATTTTTGATCGTGTGGGTATCAAAGAATAACGTGCCGGTATTGAAAAATAGAGAGTAGCCGTTTTAAGCAAAGTTTAAAAAGCATTAGGCACGAATCAAGAAGGAAGTACGTGATATGACTATACTTTTGGGGGCCAGTAAGATGGAAAAACTAGAGCAGTTGTACGAAGGAAAAGCGAAAAAGATTTATGCTACCTCAGATCCTAATCTGTATTGGGTAGAATATAAGGATGATGCTACAGCGTTTAATGGGGAAAAGAAAGCTCAGATTGCTCAAAAAGGGTCATTAAATAACCAAATTACAACTCTATTTTTCAACTTGCTGAAGGAGAATGGGGTAGATAATCACTTTGTTGAGCAGCTTTCTGCTACAGAGCAGATTGTCAAAAAAGTAACGATCATCCCGATTGAGGTTGTCGTTCGAAATATTGCTGCGGGGAGCTTAGCGAAGCGCTTGGGCATGGAAGAAGGAACGGAGCTAACTAGGACCGTTGTTGAATATTATTACAAGGACGATGCGCTAGGCGATCCCATTATTAATGATGATCATATCGCATTATTGGAGTTGGCGAGTGTAGAGCAGCTAGCCACCATTAAATCCATTGCTCTTAAGGTCAATGACATTTTAAAAGCCTATATGCTAGAAAGAAAAACCATTCTTGTTGATTTTAAATTAGAATTTGGAGTGACACCAGCAGGCGAGGTCATTCTAGCTGATGAGATTTCACCGGATACCTGTCGTTTTTGGGATGCAGAAACGAAGCAAAAGCTGGATAAAGATCGTTTTCGCCGTGACTTAGGCGGAGTAGAGGAAGCATATCAAGAAATTTTAAACCGTGTAGGAGGAAATAAACATGTATAAAGTAACGGTATTTGTCACACTAAGAGAAAGTGTATTAGATCCACAAGGAGCAGCAGTAAAGGATTCCTTAAAAGCATTAAATTTTGATGAAGTAAGAGATGTGCGTATTGGTAAATACATGGAGCTTGAAATTGATGCGGCAGATGAAGCGATGGCGAAGGAACGCGTTACTGAAATGTGTGAGAAACTGCTAGCAAATACCGTTATTGAAGACTACAAATTCGATATTGTGAGGGGATAAGAATGAAATTTGCAGTGTTAGTTTTTCCTGGTTCAAACTGTGATGTAGATATGTATCATGCAATCAAAGACGGATTAGGAGAAGAAGTAGACTATGTCTGGCATCATGAAACGGATCTCTCACAATATGATGCGATTCTCCTACCTGGGGGCTTCTCTTACGGTGACTACCTTCGTTCAGGAGCCATTGCCGGCTATTCCCCTGTAATGGCAGAAGTAAAGAAGGCGGCAGAGCAAGGAAAATTAATCTTAGGTGTGTGTAATGGATTCCAGATCTTATTAGAAGCGGGTCTATTGCCTGGGGCGATGAGAAAAAATCAATCTCTTAAGTTCCATTGCTTCCAATCCCCACTAGAGGTTTTGAACAACCAGACGGCTTTTTCTAAAGATTATGAACAGGGAGAAATCATCAATATCCCTATCGCTCATGGTGAAGGAAATTATTATTGTGATGAAGAAACGCTTAAAGAATTAGAAGCGAATCAGCAGATCGTCTTTAGATATAAAAAAAATCCGAATGGCTCCATCATTGACATTGCTGGAATCATGAACAAGCAAGGAAACGTATTAGGGATGATGCCACATCCAGAAAGAGCTATGGAAGAGCTTCTAGGTTCAGCAGATGGAAGACGCTTATTTACATCGATTCTTTCAACTTGGAGGGAGAAACAAAAACATGTCACAGTATAAAGAGCCTACACCGGCACAAATCGAAGAACAACGTATCTATGCAGAAATGGGACTAACAGATGAAGAGTTTGGAATGGTCAAAAACATTCTAGGCAGGCTGCCAAACTACACGGAAACTGGATTGTTCAGTGTAATGTGGTCGGAGCACTGTAGCTACAAAAACTCGAAGCCTGTATTAAGAAAATTTCCTGTCTCTGGACCACAGGTTTTACAAGGACCGGGAGAAGGGGCTGGAATTGTCGATATTGGTGATGGACAAGCCGTCGTGTTCAAGATTGAATCACATAATCATCCATCAGCCATCGAGCCTTATCAAGGAGCTGCTACTGGAGTAGGGGGAATTATTCGAGATGTTTTTTCCATGGGAGCTAGACCGATTGCTCTTCTAAATTCTCTCCGTTTTGGTGAGTTAAAAACTCCACGAGTGAAATACCTCTTTGAAAATGTAGTAGCAGGGATCGCCGGCTATGGAAACTGTATTGGAATCCCTACAGTAGGGGGAGAGATTTATTTTGACGATTGCTATGAGGGCAATCCTCTTGTCAATGCGATGTGTGTGGGTCTTATTGATCATGACAAAATCCAAAAAGGGGTGGCAAAAGGAATCGGCAACCCTGTGATGTACGTGGGAGCTAGTACGGGACGCGATGGAATTCATGGAGCGACCTTCGCCTCTGAAGAGCTAAGTGAGGATTCAGATGCGAAACGTCCTGCGGTACAAGTGGGCGACCCTTTTATGGAGAAGCTCTTACTTGAAGCTTGTTTGGAGCTGATTGAAACAGGTGCGGTGCAAGGAATTCAAGATATGGGGGCAGCAGGACTGACCTCTTCAAGTGCTGAAATGGCTAGTAAAGCAGGCAATGGAGTGGAATTAAATCTTGATTTAGTCCCGCAACGTGAAAAAGGCATGTCTGCTTATGAAATGATGCTTTCTGAATCACAAGAGAGAATGCTCGTCGTGGTGGAAAAAGGGCGTGAGAAGGAAGTTGAAGCGATCTTCGAGAAGTGGGGCTTGTTATCGGCAACCATTGGTCGAGTAACAGATGACGGGAAGCTTCGTCTCCTCCATCATGGTGAAGTGGTGGCTGAGGTTCCTGTAGACAGCTTAGCAGAAGATGCTCCAGTCTACCACAAGCCTTCCAAGGTTCCAGCATATTACGAGGAGAACCAGAAGAAGCAGGCGGCATCTATTCACATAGAGGATGCCACTAAGACTCTTCATGACTTACTACAAACTCCAACCATTGCCAGCAAAGAGTGGGTTTATCACCAATATGATTATATGGTTCGGACGAATACAGCTGTTTGTCCAGGATCAGATGCGGCTGTGGTTCGTATTCGTGATACGAGAAAAGCCCTAGCTATGACTACGGACTGTAATTCGCGCTATATCTATCTTGATCCCGAAGTGGGCGGAAAAATCGCTGTAGCCGAAGCGGCTCGAAATATTATTTGTTCTGGGGCAAAGCCGCTTGCTATTACGGACAACTTAAACTTTGGGAATCCAGAGAATCCAGAGATTTTCTGGCAGATTGAGAAGTCTGTTGATGGAATGGCTGCTGCATGTCGTCATTTCGACACTCCCGTTATTGGAGGGAATGTGAGCTTATATAACGAAAGAAGCGGTGTAGCCATCTTCCCTACGCCAACCGTAGGGATGGTTGGACTGATTGAGGATATTGACCATATTACTACTCAAAGTTTCAAACATGCCGGTGATGTTGTTGTTTTATTAGGTGAAACAAAGGCAGAGTTTGGCGGAAGCGAGCTGCAAAAGCTTGTAGAGGGTCAGGTTTCTGGACGTCCTCCTGAAATTGATATGGATGTAGAAAAAGCATTACATGAAACGGTTTTAACGGCTATTCAACAAGGCTTGCTTTCTTCTGCTCATGATGTAGCAGAAGGGGGACTTGGCGTATCCTTGGCGGAATCAGCCATATCGGGTCAAAAAGGTTTACAAGCCAAGCTAACCACTTCTCTAGAGGCAGCTGAGCTTCTATTTTCAGAATCACAATCCAGAATTGTAGTGAGTTTACATGAAAGCAAGCTTAACGATGTACTAAATCTAGCGGAAAAGAACGGAATAAAGGCTCAGATTATTGGGAAAGTGCAGGACTCTCTTGAATTCACGATTGAAATCAATGGTCAACAGCAGGTTTCCACAGACGTTTCTTCATTACAAACCGCATGGAAGGATGCGATCCCGTGTATCATGACGACTTAATGCTAGACAAATTGAATGAAGAGTGTGGAGTCTTTGGGGTGTATAATCATCCCCATGCTCCAAGCTTAACCTATTATGGAATCCACGCCCTTCAGCATCGCGGTCAAGAAAGTGCAGGGATCGTTGCATCGGATGGAGAGAAATTTTCTCATCACAAAGGAATGGGTCTGGTGACGGAGGCTTTCGCTAATGATGCTTTAGAAAAGCTGCATGGCAACCGTTCCATCGGTCATGTTCGTTATACAACGGCTGGGGAAAGTAAGCTGGAGAATGCACAGCCTTTGATTTTTAAATATAAACTAGGCACTTTAGCCTTAGCTCATAATGGCAACCTTGTGAATGCAGCACAGATTAAGCGTCATTTAGAAAGACAAGGCTCTATTTTTCAAACGACCAGTGATACTGAGGTTATTGCCCACTTGATCGCTCGTTCTGGCTATGAAGAGCTGGAGGATGCGGTAAAAGAAGCTTTAAGCATGATTAAAGGAGCCTATGCCTTACTGATCATGACAGAGAAAAAAATGATTGCTGCCCTAGATCCTAACGGTTTACGCCCTCTATCCATGGCGAAAATGGGAGACGGCTATTTCTTTTCTTCAGAAACCTGTGCTTTTGATGTAGTAGGAGCAGAATATGAGCGTGAAGTAGAGCCAGGTGAAATGGTCATCATCGACGAGAATGGAATGCGTTCCATGCGTTTTTCTCAGCAAACACAGCGTTCAATTTGTAGCTTTGAATATATTTATTTTGCTAGACCTGACAGCAATATTGATGGAATTAATGTGCATCAGAGTCGAAAAGAGCTAGGAAAGAAGCTAGCGAGAGAAATTCTTATAGAAGCGGATGTCATTACAGGTGTTCCCGATTCAAGTATCTCTGCGGCGATTGGCTATGCTGAAGCATCAGGCATTCCTTATGAGCTAGGTTTAATCAAGAACCGTTATGTGGGTAGAACGTTTATTCAACCGAATCAAGAATTGCGTGCCAAAGGGGTACGTATGAAGCTAAGTGCCGTGCGCAAAGTAGTCGAAGGAAAAAGGGTGGTCATGATTGATGACTCTATCGTACGTGGAACGACAAGCGGACGCATTGTAACGATGTTGCGTGAAGCAGGAGCCAAAGAAGTGCATGTCTTAATCAGTTCGCCTCCAGTTATGAACCCCTGCTTTTATGGCATTGATACCTCCACACGTGAAGAATTAATTGCAGCCAAAAAATCAGTTGAGGAGATGCGCGAATTTATTGGTGCAGATTCACTCTACTTCTTAAGTGTAGAAGGAATGGTAGAGGCTATCGGTAGAGAAGACGATGCCCCGAATCAAGGACATTGTTTAGCTTGTTTCACTGGAAAATACCCTACAGAAATATACGAAGATACAGTGAACTGTAACGAAAAATAAGCTGAGGAGTGAAGGAGAATGAGTGAAGCTTATAAACAAGCGGGCGTAGATATTCATGCTGGTTATGAAGCTGTAGAAAGAATGAAAAAGCATGTTCAGCGTACGATGAGACCTGAAGTGTTAACGGGCTTAGGTGGCTTTGGAGCCTTATTTGAACTTCCTATCCACAAGTATAAACAGCCTGTTCTCGTGTCTGGGACAGATGGAGTGGGAACGAAATTGAAGCTCGCTTTTGCCCTAGATCGCCATGATACGATCGGCATTGATGCTGTTGCGATGTGTGTTAATGATATTGTTGTTCAAGGTGCAGAGCCCTTGTATTTCTTGGATTACTTAGCCTGTGGCAAGGTCTTTCCAGAACAAATTGAGGCAATAGTAAAAGGGATTTCGGATGGATGTGAACAAGCCGGCTGTGCGCTTATTGGTGGAGAAACAGCTGAAATGCCTGGCTTCTATTCCGAAGGGGAATATGATATTGCAGGATTTAGTGTAGGGATTGTAGACAAGGATAAAATTATAGACGGCTCCACCATTTCTCCTGGCGATCTATTGATCGGTTTACCTTCAAGTGGGATTCATAGTAATGGTTTCTCTCTTGTACGCCGTGTATTACTTGAGCAGGAGGGGCTAGATCTGCACTCCGTAATGGAGGAGGATAAGAGCCTAGGGGAAGTATTACTGACTCCTACCCGAATCTATGTCAAGCCTGTTTTGGAACTGCTAGAGAGATTTACGGTGAAAGGAATGGCACATATTACAGGAGGAGGCTTCTATGAGAATATTCCAAGGATGCTTCCTGAACAATGTGATGCCGAAGTGGATGTAGGATCATGGCCTATTCCTTCCATTTTTAACACGATCCAAGAAAAAGGCTCAATCTCTCAGCAGGATATGTTTAGTACCTTCAATATGGGCATTGGACTTGTAATGGCAGTGAAAAATGAAGAAGCGATTGATATCATTCAATTCTTAGATTCACTGGGTGAAGCGGCGTATCTCATTGGTCGAGTATGTGAGGGGTCCAAAGAAGTGCGCCTCGGAGGTGTCACTCTGTGAAGAAAATAGCGGTCTTTGCTTCGGGGAGTGGTTCTAACTATGAAGCGATTATAGAGGCTTTTCATTCGTTAGACTCACAGCAGGTAGAGGTGTCTCTTCTTGTGTGCGACAAACCCCAAGCTTATGTGATTGAACGAGCACAAAAGTGGGCAACACCCACTTTTGTCATTTCTGCTAAGGAATATGAGAGTAAAGAAGCATTTGAAACGGTGATTTTGAAAGAGCTGGAGAAAGCGAATATTGACTTTATCGTGTTAGCTGGGTATATGCGCCTCTTAGGATCAACCTTGTTACAAGCGTATATGGGACGAATCTTAAATATTCATCCTTCCTTATTACCTGCTTTTCCAGGAAAAGATGCGCTGGGTCAAGCCCTGGAGTACGGTGTCAAAGTAACAGGAATCACCATACATTTTGTGGATGAAGGAATGGATACGGGGCCGATTGTTTTACAGGATACGGTCACGATCGATCTACATGAAACAAAAACGAGCTTAGCGCAAAAAATCCAAAAGCTAGAACACCAACATTACCCTGCTACCATTCTGCAATGTGTAACAGGAGAGATCGTTATGGAGGAGAGAAAAGTAAAATGGGTACAAAAATCAAACGAGCTTTAATTAGTGTTTCTGACAAAACAGGACTAGTGGAATTTGCCCAAGGATTGGTTCGAGCGGGAGTGGAGATCATCTCTACAGGAGGAACGAAGAAGCTTCTTCAAGAAGCAGGAATTCAGGTGATTGGGATCTCAGAAGTGACTGACTTTCCTGAGATTCTAGGTGGGCGTGTGAAAACCCTGCATCCTCGTATTCACAGTGGACTGTTGGCTGTTCGAGATGAGAAAAGCCATCAAGAGCAATTGCAGGAGCATGGTATTGAGCCGATTGATCTAGTGGTCGTCAATCTGTATCCTTTTGCTCAGACGATCGCCAAACCAGATGTGACCTTTGCCGATGCGATTGAAAATATCGATATTGGTGGTCCTTCTATGCTTCGTGCAGCAGCGAAAAATCATGCCTATCTCACCGTCCTTGTCGATCAAGCTGACTATGCTCGAGTATTGGAGCAAATCGAGGCAGAGGGAGAAGTCAATGAGGAAACCCGCCGCCAATTAGCAGCGAAAGTGTTTCGTCATACTGCCGCCTATGATAGCCTGATCGCTCAATATTTATCGGAGCAGGTAGGAGAAACGTCCCCTGAAAAACTAACCATCACCTTTGAAAAGGTACAGGATTTACGCTATGGGGAAAACCCACATCAACAAGCGGCATTTTATCGCTATCCTTTAGATGTTCCGGGAAGCTTGGCTGGGGCGGAGCAATTACATGGAAAAGAGCTATCATACAATAACATTAATGATGCCGATGCTGCGCTGGCAATTGTTAAGGAATATACAGAGCCGGCTGTGGTAGCGGTCAAGCACATGAATCCTTGTGGTGTAGGCATTGGCTCCACAATAGAGGAAGCCTATGACAAAGCCTACAGTGCGGACCCTGTGTCCATCTTTGGCGGCATTATTGCTGCAAACCAAGTTATTGATCAAGCGACGGCGTTAAAAATGAGTGAAATCTTTCTAGAGATTATTATGGCTCCTGATTTTACGGAGGAAGCATTGGCTGTGTTAACACAGAAGAAAAATATTCGTCTGATTAAAGTGGGAGAAGTCAAACCATTTACAACGGTTCATTCCCGTTATCAATCGATTAATGGTGGATTACTTGTGCAAGATCAAGACATTAAGGCGATTGCTAAGGATGAGCTGCAAATCGTCACCGATCGTGAGCCATCAGCCGAAGAGCTGGAGCAATTATTGTTTTCGTGGAAAGTCGTAAAGCACGTCAAATCAAATGCCATCGTCCTAGCTAAAGATTCACAAACAGTGGGAGTTGGAGCAGGACAGATGAATCGTGTGGGGGCAGCTAAGATTGCGATTGAGCAGGCAGGAGAAAAGAGCAAGGGGGCTGTATTGGCATCTGATGCCTTCTTCCCAATGCCAGATACTGTAGAAGCAGCGGCGCAAGCAGGGGTTACGGCGATTATTCAACCTGGAGGCTCCATCAAAGACGCAGAATCAATTGCTGAAGCAAATAAGCATGGCATCGCGATGGTATTTACAGGAGTAAGACATTTTAAACATTAGAATTTTTGGAAGTGTGGCTGAGTCAGGAGGTCGGAATAGTGAAGATATTAGTAATTGGTCAAGGTGGACGTGAACATACCCTAGCTTGGAAATTTAAACAGAGCCCTCGAGTGGATAAGGTCTATTGTGCCCCCGGTAATGGTGGGATTGGTACGGTGGCTGAAATCGTGCCACTACAGGAAACACAAATTGCAGAACTGATTGCCTTTGCCTTGGAGAAACAGATCGATTTCACCTTTGTAGGTCCTGAAAACCCGTTATTAGAAGGAATTGTTGATCAGTTTCAAGAGGCGGGCTTACGTATTTTTGGACCGAAGCAAGAAGCGGCAATTATCGAGGGCAGTAAGTCATTTGCTAAGGATCTGATGAAGAAATATAACATCCCTACAGGTGCTTATGAGGTGTTCACATCAGCAGAGGAGGCTCTTGCTTATTTGGATTCACAGACAGCCCCGATTGTCATTAAGGCAGATGGACTTGCCGCTGGAAAAGGCGTTGTCGTGGCTGAAACGATGGAGCAAGCAAGACAAGCTGTACACGAGATGATGGCGGAAGCTAAATTTGGTGAAGCAGGTCATCGTGTGGTCATCGAAGAATTTTTGGCAGGAGAAGAGCTTTCCCTAATGGCTTTTGTCGATGGAGATACTGTGGTTCCAATGGTTCCTGCTCAGGATCATAAACCTGTATTCGACGGAGATAAAGGTCCTAATACAGGAGGAATGGGCGCTTATTCTCCTGTACCACAGATGAGTGCTGCACAGGTAGAGGAAGCAGTACAAACCATCCTCATTCCTACGGCAAAGGCGATGATTCAGGAAGGTCGCCCCTTCACGGGAATTTTGTACGCTGGACTGATGATGACAGCCAAGGGTCCACAGGTGATAGAGTTTAATGCTCGATTTGGTGACCCTGAAACCGAGGTTGTTTTACCAAGATTAAAGACAGACTTAGTTGATATTGTTGAAGCAACGATTGATCATCGCTTAGACCAGCTTAAGGTGGAGTGGTCAGAGGAAGCGGCGGTGACTGTGGTCCTTGCTTCAGAAGGCTATCCTGAAGCGTATCCAAAAGGAAGAGCCATTCAAGGAACCGAGCAATGGCTGAACCATAATGATGTCGTTGTCTTTCATGCTGGAACCAAGGAGCAAGCAGGGCAGTTGGTGACCTCTGGTGGACGAGTCATGGCAGTAACCGCTGTAGCGAAAGAATTAAGTGCTGCAAGGGACAAAGCCTATGAAGTGATCGATGGAATTCATTTTGAGGGGATGCATTATCGTCGGGATATTGGGGCGAAGGCATTGAAGAATAGAGTATAGTTGAACGTAAAACTTAATGATCTAGTGTAGTTTGCGAAACAAAAAATTCCCTAACACCAAGTCGGGGAATTTTTTGTTTTTCTTCGTTAATAGTAATCATCTCTTTTTTGATGTAGGAAGGCAGGATTCATTTTTATTATTTTTTCGAGTAACACATAACCGCCGTACCCAATGAAACTCCCTAGCATATTCAAAATAATATCATCGATATGATTTCATTTCATCACCCACATGTTCTTTAAGATTTGATATCGCCAATGAATTACTTAAGAAATAGTGCTTCCTCGCTAAATAATATTGGTTTTTCAACTTAATAGACTGACCATACTGATAATAAAACTATGAACATACTTTATTGAGGGAGGTATGGTTAGATGAAAGACTTTCAAAGTGAATTAAACGTATTTCAAGAAGCATTAAACATTGAACGCCCATGGTTTGTAAGTTATCATGAACTTGATCTTGAGAGTGAAGAGCACCATATTTTCTTAGATTCTCCACGTGATGCCAAGTTTATGTGTTCAAACTGAGGAACAGCGAAACAAAAGCACCATGATATTTTCGATGAATCTCGTACCTGGAGACACCTAGACTTTTGTGAATACAAGACAATTATGCATGCTCGATCGCCAAGAAAAAAAGTGCAAACAATGCAACAAAAACCGTACTGTTCAGGTGAGTTGGTCACACCTATCTGGAGGGCTTACATGATCGAGGGAATAGAAGAGCACTTCCCCAAAGCTCACATCACTTTTGATAAATTTCACGTGATGAAAATGGTAAATCAGTCCGTTGATCAAGTTCGTCGTGAAGAGCAAAAAGAAACGAATATTCTCAAAAAAACTCGTTACGTATGGTTGAAAAATGAACAGAATCTTACAGAAAGTCAACGTCAAAATGGATTAAATTAAAGGATACAGATTTAAAAACAGCAAGAGCCTATTAGACTCAAACTTTCATTTCAAGATTTTTGGACTTACTAGCTATTTATGCTGATTTATACCTTAGTGAATGGCATTCATGGGCGATTCACTCAAAGCTTGTTGAAATTGCCCAATCGTTTCAGAAACATCAAGGAGATATCTTGAGGTGGTTTCAAACCAAGATGGTAGAGTGTTATTGGCTCTATAAATTTCATATTCCCATATAAAATAGAGAATCTTTTGAATTGTTTAAATAAAATAACTTCAATTCTATATATTTACATTTACTATTTTTTGGTGATAGTATATTTGTGAAGCGCTTCAAAATAATTGAAATTAAGGAGATTTTATATGGATAAAAAATTTTTATTGTGTTCATTAGTAGTCCTACTAGTTAGTAGTATTTTTTCACCCAGTATCCTAGCAAACAATGAAACTCAAATCTACTCAGAGGAATTTGAAATTGTCAACACTAACTCCATTGATACCACTGAATTATCAGCAGAAGATATTGAGAAAAGAATAAAAGAGTTTGAAAGTGATTTTAATAGAAATGTTCTACCCAAAATGACTGAAGAAGACTACAAAAAATCATTAGAATTATACGAAACGATAGATTCAATAATTATTAAAAGTGATGTAAGAGAGTACGACTCATCTCTTACACCCAATTCCCTTGAAAAATATGACCGCTATATCATCGAGGGGATTTTGAATGATAAGGAAGGCTTAACTGCACTAGATCAAACGAGGATATTTAATGATGCTTCAACAGCCAGAGAGTGGGCTTTGAAAACTTATCCAAAAAATGATCAAGTGCAACTTAGGGACGCTGCAAGGCACTTTTCTTGGAACCATATTTCCACTAACAACTCAAATGTAGGTGTAACTAAGACTCGGACTGCGACCATTAATCATGAATGGGGTTCGGTTATGAGCAATGGAGTAAATAATTACTACAATAATAGGTATGATTACCATAAAAGACAAGGGCGCACTAATGTTGGGGCGGCAGCTTTAGCTTTAGCTGAAACTAATACCTATATTCCTGAATTTAAAGCAGAATTAATCACTGAAAGTAAGAAAAGTTATAATTTCTTTAAAAGTATCTTTACGGTTGCAGAAATAATGGATTTGCACAACAATTGTTGGGGAAGAGCTTACGCTGGAAAAACTTCAAATTCTTATATCGTCGACTTTAACACTGCAAGGATTCATGAAGAACTAATTCTCAGTGAATCTTCTGTAACCGATAGTCATTATAGACATGTTTGGAGAAGTGAGTGGTACACTTACTAAGACTCATTTAATTGTATTATATTAATTGATAATATTAGCCCATACTAGTATAATGTAACAATTATTCTAGTATGGAAGGAGGTGTAGTATGAAAAAAACTTTAAAAATATCTTATTTGTTGCTTCTAATTGCCCCTACCTTACTGGCAATATATTCGATTATTTATACATTACCACATATTGTACACGATCCTGAGTTTCCTATATTCTCTACAGTTTATTCAATATTTATCTTTTATCCAAGTTATTTCTTTCTTCTTTTTGGTGTAGTGCCTCATTTAATTTTTTCATACGTACCTTACCAAAAAACAAAGGTTATTTTACTAATGTTATTAATTATTCCATTTATATTTTCCTTCACTTTTATTGAAGCGATATCTTTAGATACTAAAATATTATTATTCTTATTGTATCTTACGATTAGTTTGTTATATGCGATTCTATGCAACAAAATTAAACGTAACATTACACAAGATATAAGTAGTTAACTTTAACTATTCCCCCATTGGAGGATCAGGAATTGCCTTATACATTCTAGGAGATGTTTCCTTTTTGATTTTGTATTCCTCACGAAGTACCTTCACATAGGCTCTAACTGTACTTTCTCCAAACTCTAATCCACCGTATTTCTCTTTTAGCCAATCTTCCACTTGTGTAGCTGACATATCAGGATTTATTCTTAGCCAAGATAATATCAGTTCCTTATGTGGATCTAGCTTTTTCTTTTTATACCTCAGTGAATCTACCCATTCAGCCATCTCCGAAGGTGATTTCTTCAGATGTCTATAAACCGTTGTTCTAGAAACCGTTGTTCTAGAAACTCCTAACTTCTCCGCCCCTTTCGTTTGACTAAAGCCATGCTTTAATAATTGTTGTATATCCATGTAAATTTTCCGCTTATCCACCTTTTCTAACCCCCACTGTAATTTATGAAGCTATTACTCATTTTACAGTGGGTATGTATTATTCTTTACTGGTATATTTGGGAAATAATTGTTTCACCTTATCAAGCGAAAACTGTTAACTTTATTCTAGCGTTTACAATTGATTAGCAAATTTGAAAAAGGAATAGTTGTTTATTGCAAAATAGAAGTGCAGAGCTTTGCAAAGGAAAAATGCAGAGTCCTGCACTTTACTTAATATAAAAAAAGACTTGCCAGCCACCCCAAGTCCCTCTACTGTTATTGGTGTCGAATCAATCATAGTGGAGGCTGAAAGGAATGCTAGCAATGTCTGATATTTATTGTATCAAACACTTACGTAATAACAAAGGTCTATTGATAACAAAAATAGAAAAAACACTAGGAATTAATTGGAGAACTGCTAAGAAGTATGCAGACCAAGATCACTTACCTAAGGAAAAAAACAATAAGAAGAAGGGGATGTTGTATGAGGAAAAATGGGGCGAAATCATTTCAGATTGGTTAGCAGAAGATAGGAAA
>NZ_BAMO01000057.1 GCF_000615945.1 Caldalkalibacillus mannanilyticus JCM 10596 | reverse complement strand
AAGGCAGTCGCTACGACCGTATTTTCTGTTGGACCATAGTTATTATAGAGAGCATATGGCTGTGGCTGATAATGCTTCAGCTTGTCTCCCCCAATAAGCAAGGCTCTCAGCGTATGATTCTCCATTTCCATAAATTGCTCACTAAGCTGAGTTGGCAGAAAGCTGATCGTAATGTCATGTTCGGAGAAGAATTGCTCTAGCTGAATCGGGTTTAGACGACTATCTTCATCAACAACATAAATTGTGGCTCCGCTCAGAAGATACGGGAAGATCTCCCACACACTTGCATCAAAGCCAACTCCAGCATAGAGCGTGCTTCGATCCTTCTCCGTTAGTTCGTACATTTCTTGATGCCACGTGCAGAGATTGACTAGAGAACGGTGCTCAACCATGACTCCTTTGGGTTGCCCTGTTGTTCCCGAGGTATAGATGACATACGCCAAATTCGCAGGATCACTTGTTTCCTCAAGACGAGAAGTCTGGTTACTATAAGAGGCGGCTTCCTCTAGAATCAATGTCTGCCCCGCATAAGAAACTCGATCCTGTAAATGCTGTTGCCGCAAGAGCACCTGCGCTCCTGAATCTTCCAGCATGTAACGAATACGCTCAGTAGGATACTCTGGATCAATCGGCACATAAGCTCCTCCTGCTTTTAAGACCCCGATAATCCCCACAAGCAATTCAATAGAACGTTCTGCTAGAATCGCTACCAACTGCTCCTTGTTCACACCCTTTTCTCTTAGGGTATGAGCCAAACGGTTCCCCTTCTCATTCAGTTCTTGATAGGTGAGTTGCTGTCCCTGATATACTACGGCAATTCCTTCCGGTGTTCGCTCTACCTGTTCCTCAAATAATTGATGAACCGTTTTTTCTAGTGGGTATTCCACTGCTGTTGCATTAAACTCTTTCAAAATCTGTTGTTTTTCGCCCAAAGAAATGTAATCTTCCTTCTTAAACTCTCTATTCGTTCCTTCTGCCATAGCAGATAAGATACGTTCATAGTAATCAATCATTCTATTAATCATTTCTTTAGGTAAAAAGGAAGCCATTTGAACATGTAAAGTATCAAAAGTAGTAGATGTCGTCATATCCAGTAAGGTGTTTGTCTTTTCAAATTCTTCTATAGCCAAGCTTTCTTCAAAGACATCCTGAGAATCTACCTGGTTATAGACGTGAAAATCAATGTAGTTAAAAATGACATCAAAAAACGGATTGCTTCCATGGTGAGCTTCACCTACTGCACCCACAATTTGGGGCAAAGAGAGTCGCCCATAATTTTTCATTTTCAAGCGCTTTTGGTTCATCTCGGCAATTATATTTTCTAATGTTGCCTTAGCTTCAAAACGCACCTTAAATGGAATGGTATTCAAGAAACAACCTAATATCTTTTCTCCATCCTCACATATAGGCCTGCCATGTTCCACCAACCCGACAACGAATTCATCTTCATTTGAGAACATGTGTAGAGTCATGGCATAAGCGGCAAAACACAATGTTTTCAGATCAGCGGAATGCCTACGCGCTACTTCTTTTAGCTTACTGAACAACTCACCAGCCAATACTCTAGATACCGAATGATATTCTTTGTTTTGAGCGATATAGGATTGAATTGGAAAACGTTTATATTCCTTCAATTCCTCTTTCCAAAATTCAATAATTTCTGGAGTTCGTTGGACGCTCCATTGATCAATGATGTAGTCTTTGTAGCTGCTTTTTAAACGAACAGGGGATACAACTTTATTTTCTTTATATTGAAAATAGACATTCATTAACTCTGTCATAAATGACGCAACGCTCCAGCCATCAAGGATGGCATGGTGGAAAATCCAGCCAATGACGAATCTCTCTTCTCCTAATTTATAGAGCTTCATTCGCCAACCTATTTCTTGGTTTAACTGAAAAGGACGCTCTCTGTCTTCGGCAAAATCCGTTTGAATGAGTTGTTCCTGAGCTTGTTTGGTATGACCACAAAGATCAATTTCAGTGATGTGAGCGTCCACTTTCTTATACACGACTTGGAAAGCATCGCCTTCCAAAAAGAATTTTGTGCGTAAAATCTCATGTTTTGCGACCATAAATTCTAATGATTTCTTCAACAGATCAGGCTAAACCCAGCCTCCTGAAGCTGATAGGCAAATTGATCGTGATACATTCCCTCTCCTTCATTGGCGAGGGATAGTAAGATCATTCCTTTTGCAATGTCACTCATGGGATAAATATCTTCTACATTCTCATCTGTTGCGGAAAAATATTGCTGAAGAATACGAGATTTCCATTCTTCTATCTCTTTTCGAATAGACAAATCAACTGTATCTATGCTTCCATCCTGCTCTTTTTGTTGCATGAATAAGCTGATGTCTTTGATCGTTGGATGCTGATAGAGCTCTTGAATCTTTAGATTCCACTTGCATTCATTATTCATTAGACTGATTAATTGAATCGCTCGAATCGAATCTCCGCCTAATTCAAAGAAATTATCGTTCATCCCTATTTTCTGCTGACCTAATACCTTGCTCCATATGCCAGCAAGCGTTTCTTCAAGAGGTGTTGTTGGTGCTTCATACTCTGTTTCTATATTCGTTTGAAGTGGATACTCAAGAAGCTTTTGACGATCCATTTTTCCGTTTGAGGTTAACGGGATATTCTCTAACAGCAAGAAATAGGCAGGGACCATATGGCTTGGTAATTGCTTAAGTAAATAGCTTCTAAGTGCCGATACCGTTAGTTGTTGGTTTGTAACAAGGTAAGCACATAACGAAGCTTGTCCACTTTGATCGTTCCTCACTAAGACAGCCGCTTCTTTCACTGCATCATGCTTTAATAACTGAGCTTCAATTTCACCAAGCTCGATTCGGAAGCCACGGATTTTGACTTGATGGTCGATACGTCCGTAATATTCCATTTCCCCATTTTCCAACCATCTGGCTAAATCTCCTGAACGATAAAGCTTTTCGTTGGGATTGAATGGACTTTCCATAAATTTAGCTTGAGTAAGGGTAGCATTATGAAGGTAGCCTCTAGCAACACCTTCACCACCTACCCACAATTCTCCGATTACACCTGGTGGAACAAGCTGTGAATGCTGATCCATAATGTAGCAGCTCAGAGTAGGAATTGGTTTTCCAATATTACTGACATTGTTTTCAATTTCATAGTCTGTGATTTCCTTGTAGGTCACATGGACCGTTGTTTCTGTAATTCCGTACATATTAATAAATTGAATCCAAGGATAGGTTTGCTTCCAAGGCTTTAAAATGATCGGTTTAAGTGCTTCACCGCCAAATATGACGTATCTCAGTTTTGTAGCCGATTTTTGATCTCCTGTGGCATACGAAGTAAGATTTTGGAAAGCAGATGGAGTCTGGTTTAATACAGTCACCTTTTCTTCAAGTAACAAGTTCCAGAATTCCTTTGAATCTCTAGAAATCCAATGTGGAACGACAACCAGCTTTCCTCCAAATAATAGAGCCCCGTACATCTCCCAGACAGAGAAATCAAAACAATACGAATGAAATAAGGTCCAGACATCATGTTGATTAAAATCAAATAGAGGCTGTTCATTATAAAACAATCGAACAACATTGCGGTGCTCAACCATCACACCTTTAGGCTGACCCGTGGTTCCTGAAGTATAGATTACATAGGCTAGATGACTTGGAAGGTTGCAGGTCGGTACATTCGAATTGTTTTCATGATAAGAAAGCTCATTGTCTAATTCGATGATTTGGCCTTCATAGGCTATTTTTCCTTGCAAGTGCGAGCTCAAGAGCAAGGTACCTGCTCCAGAATTCTCGAGCATGTAGCTTATGCGTTCTTCTGGATAAGCTGGATCAATCGGAACATAGGCTCCTCCTGCCTTTAATATCCCGATGATACCCACAATCATATCTAAAGATCGTTCAACCATAATCGCTACTAATTGTTCTGCTTGTACTCCTTTATTTTTAAGGGTCCATGCCAAGCGATTGGCTTTTTCGTTCAGCTCACGATAGGTCATCTGCTGATCCTTATAGACGATGGCAACAGAATCTGGATTTTTTTCTGCCTGTTCTTCAAATAATTGATGAATTAATTTTTCTTTTGGATAACCAATGTTTGTTTCGTTATATTGAGTTAAGAGTTGATTTTTCTCTGTTTCAGATAACAGATCTACCTTGCTGAATTCAAGATCTGGAGAGAATAACACCACAGAAAATGTTTGGTATAAATGAGAGATGATTTGCTCTATCAATCTGTGGCTATAGCGCTGATCATTATAACGTACTTGTAAATCAATTAGGTCATCCCTTAGATCAAATTCTAAGACCATATCCGTAACTACATGTTTATCAAAATCATCTCTATGAATCTCTTTTAAGGTGACGAGGGTATTCACAACCGGAATACCATTGCTATCGTATTGAATATTTAGTTGTTTCGTCATCTCAGGAAAAGGAAGATTTTGATGCTTTATTGCCTCATTCAAAGTAGTTTTCACTTGATTAAATAGCGTTTTAAAGGTGTCATGAGTATTTACTTTATTTTTCAATACTAAAGTCGTATTGATCGGATGACCGACCTCATTTTTTTTCTTCAGGATCGGCATCCCAATAATCAGGTTTTCGTCATTTGTATACTTGTGAAGCAAACATTGAACTCCTGTCAATAGAATTAGATATAGAGCCAGCGGTGAACCATTGGCTAGAGCTGTCATTCTATTTGAAAGAGGAGTGGGTAACGTGCTTTTTACAAATGAATCATGATTTGTCATTGTGGTCGTCATGTTACTATAAGGAAAAATCGTACAACGATCTTCAGAGTCAAAAAGGTTCTGCCAATAGTTTCGTTCTTTATCAAATATTGTGGTCAATATTTTCACCTCTCCATTTTATTCCCTCATCAGAATATTAGTTCAATCTCTTCTATCGATGATTCCTCATCCGTTTGTGAGGTTGTAAATGTAATATCTTTCAAATGTATTGAGGGTCCTTCACAGATTTGTTTAAGTGTAGAGAGCATATAGGCTGATAAATTGGCTATTGTATTTTCTGTAAATAGTTTTGTAGAATACTCAAATTGTGCTTTGGTAACGTTATTCTCCACACTTATGGCTAATGTCAAATCAAACTTCGTTGTAGCAAGAGCTCGTTCAATGTTATAAGGAGCCAGTTTTAGCGAATCTAGCGTTTCGTCATGATTATTTTCTATATTTTCATAGACAAACATGACATCAAACAAAGGATTACGGCTAACATCACGCTTCAATTCCACTTTCTTCACCAATTCCTCGAAAGGAAAGTCTTGGTTCTCTGTGGCATGCAAGACGGATTCCTTTACTTCCTCCAAATAAGCTTGAAATGATTTTTCTTTTGCTGGATAACTGCGTATAGCCAGTGTGTTAACAAACATACCAATGAGAGGTTCCAGATCAGCATGTGTTCTTCCCGTTCCCAGCGTCCCAATAATCATATCTTCCTGCCCGCTGTACTTATGTAATAACGTAGTAAAAGAAGCTAATATGACCATATATAGAGTGCTTCCGGTTTCAGCTGCTATTTTTTTAAGTCCCTCCGTCATATCTAGTGGAAGATCAAATTCAAATAGATCCCCATGAAAGCTCTGAACATTCGATCTAGCATAATCGGTAGGTAGATTTAAGATGGGTAGTTCTCCCGAGAAAACATTCAGCCAATAGGCTTCTTGCTGTTTTATTTTTTCTTTCTGAGCCTCCGATTGCTGCCATACAGCATAGTCTTTGTATTGAATACGCAGCGGTGGTAATTCCTTCCCTTCGTACAACTGGATCAACTCTTCTATAAGCAGATTGCTAGATACTCCATCTGAGATGATATGGTGCATATCAAGTATCATGACATGCTTCTCAGGAGCCAATTCGATTAATCCAGCTCGTATGAGAGGAGGTTCGTTCAGATTGAAGCTGCGCACAAAACGAAGAATGATTTCTTCTACCTCAGCTTCCATTGCATATACATACTCTAAGGTAAATGGTACTTCTGCATAAACTCGCTGCATCGTTTCTCCATCTATCAGCTCAAAACCTGTTCGCAAGGTTTGGTGACGTTCAATCAATTTCTGGAATGCCAGTTCAAGTTGATCTTTTTGTAAAACTCCTTCGATCATCATCGTATCGGGCATATTGTAGATGAGATCTGAGCCCTCAAGCTGACTTAGGACAAATAATCTTTTTTGAGCTGAGGAAACGGGATAGTACTCCCTGTCTTCAATAACAGGAATAGATACATAACTGCCTTTCTGCATTCGTTCCATTTCTTCTGCCATCTGCTCTATGGTCGGTGACTGGAAGACGATACGTAGTGGGAGGTCAATATTCATTGTCTTGTGTATTTGCAATACAAGAGTTGCAGCACGCAATGAGTGTCCACCTTGTGCAAAAAAGTTATCTTTTATCCCTATTTTTTGTATTCCTAAGACCTCTTGCCATATTGTCAGCAGTTGTCTTTCTATCTCTGTACGCGGTGCAACGTACTCATTATAGCCCTGAGCTTGTTCTTGCGGTGCAGGCAAGGCTTTACGGTCAATCTTGCCATTGGGTGTTAGAGGCATTCGTTCTAACGATACAAAATACGCTGGGACCATGAAATTTGGCAGCCTCTCAGCTAATACTTCCCTTAATTGCTTGATGCTCAGTTCATGCTTCGCCACGAAATAAGCGCACAATTGTTTTTCTCCGAATTCATCATCACGTGCCATCACAATCGCTTCTTGAACAGCTTCTATCTTCAATAATTGAGCTTCTACTTCCCCAAGCTCGATTCTGTAGCCACGTATCTTTACTTGATGGTCCATTCGCCCGATGTAGTCCACATTTCCATCTGGCATCCAACGTGCTAAATCCCCTGTACGGTATATGCGTTCTCCTGCTACAAAAGGATTGGGTACAAATTTTTCTGCTGTTAACTCTTCTCGGTTCAAGTACCCTCTAGCCACTCCTGCTCCGCCAATACACAGTTCTCCAGGTATTCCTATAGGAACAACCTCTCTATTGTCATCAAGAATATAAAATTTATGATTTAAAATCGGTTTTCCAATAGGCACACTTCCAGATAGCGGAAGCTTAGACAGAGGTTCTTCGTAGTAACTGGAATCAATGCTTACTTCCGTGACACCGTAGCTGTTAATAATGCGTATACGGTCTCCAAACCGTTCCTGAAGCTTGCGATACTCCTCTACACTGCAACTATCTGAGCTTGTGATGAGCAGTTCTAAGGAAGAAACATCAATCTGGTTATCATAGACATACTGCATCAATGGAATAATCAAAGCAGGAGTAGATTCGAAAATATTAATTCTATGTTTCTCTATGTATTTAGCTAATCCAACAGGGTCAATTCTTATCTCCTTAGGACAAATAAAAATAGTTCCTCCATTAGGTAACGCTCTAGCCATATCTCCAGCAAAAACATCAAACGAAAAGCTTGCCAATTGTGCTAGGTTAAAGGAATCGCCACCCAAACGATACGCTTCTTGATAAGCGTGCATTGTACTAATATAGCTGTGATGTTCAATCATAACTCCTTTTGCTTTCCCAGTTGTTCCAGAAGTATAGATCACATACGCTAAATTCTCAGGTCTAGCAATCGGAGCTAAATTGGAAGAGTCTCCTTGATATAAGGAAGCATCATCCATCAAAAGAATATAAGCCTCAACGTTCGTGTTGATCGTTTTTGCTAATGATCCTTGAGTTAAGAGAAAACGAGTACCACTGTTCTCAAGCATGTAATGAATTCGTTCCTCTGGATATTCTGGATCAATCGGTACATACGCCCCTCCAGCTTTTAGCACGCCCAGTACCGCTACAACCATTTCTAAAGAGCGTTCGACCATAATTCCTACTAGTTCCTCTGCTTGTATCCCCTGCTCTCTCAGATGTCGTGCTAATTGATTGGCTCTTTTATTTAATTCCCGATACGTCAGCTGTTGCTCCTCAAACACAACAGCTATTCGATCAGGAGTACGTTCTACTTGTTCTTCAAACAGCTGATAAATCGTTTTCTCCTTTGGATATACTCCATCTCCTGAAGTGCTATTAAAGTCGTCTATTAATTGTTCCTGTTCTCTCTCTGTTAAAATATTCAGCTTATGTATTGGAAACTCCGGGTTATATAGCACTCCGTTGAATACCTCTTCAAGATGTTGAAGCGTTTGTTCAATAAACTCTTGATCATAACGAGTCTGGTCATATCTTACATGCACATGAATCGCTTGATCCTCTAAGTCAAATTCAAATTGGATATCTGAAACAATATTTTTATTGAAATCATCGGTATGTAGTTGTTTTAAACAGACAATCGTGTTAACAATAGGCAGCCCACTCACATCGTATTGAATATCCAAATTTTGAACCATTTTTAAGAATGGCAGGTTTTGATGCTTTAGCGATTCCTCTAGTGATTGTTTGATCCCAGTTAATAGAGTTTTATATGTGTCCTCTCTACTCACTTCATTTTTTAGCATCACTACTTGATTCACCATTCGTCGAGTAGAATTTTCCTTTTGAATGATCGGTATACCCAAAATCATCCTTTTTTCATTGGTATATTTTTGCAGTAAGCATTCAATCCCTGCTAACAATAAGATGAATAAAGTCATATGAGAGCCTCTGGCAATTGATATCATTCTTTGAGAAAGCGTAGATGGGAGTGTAGCATAGATGGAATGAGTTCCTGTCTTCATCGTATTTCTTGAATATTTTCCATAGGGTAATGTTGTTAAGGTATCTTCAGCGTCAAAATGTTGCTTCCAAAAAGCCTCTTCATGTTCAAAACGCGCCTTCATCGTTCCACCTCACTTATTGTTTAAAAACCTTTACAGTGTGTGCTATTTTGCCTATGTTTAGCACACACTGTGCCGGTTAATAGATACTATTTAGAATACAAAGTCAACCGTTTCTAGTAATGATTCATCCTGATCTGTGCCTTCATCAAACTGAATCTCTTTCAATGCTATTTGAGAATTTGCACAAATCTGTGACAATAGATTCCTAAAGTCCTCTGTTAGATTGTCAATCATATTCTGCGTAAATAATTTGGTGCAATATTCGAAAGCACCTTTCAGTACACCGTCTTCCGTATACATCGTTAGGGACAAGTCAAAAGTCGCTACTGTATGCTCCAGAACGTAAGGCTTCACCGTTAGGGAGTCCATCTCCAGTTCTACATCATCCAAGTTTTGCAAAATAAACATGGTATCAAATAACGGATTTCGGCTTAAATCTCTTTCAATATCCAGCTTTTCTACCAGTTCATCAAATGGATAATCTTGATTCTCGTAAGCTTTTAAGGTCGTTTCTTTTATTTCTTCTAAATACTCTACAAATGTTTTCTCTCCCACTGGTTTACTTCTAAGTGCCAATGTATTAACAAACATTCCTATCAGTGGCTCTACATCGGCATGTGCTCTTCCAGCAATGGGACTTCCTACGATAAGATCTTCTTGACCACTATATTTAGATAACAATGTACTATATGCCGCCAATAAAACCATATACATGGTACTTCCATTTTCCTCAGCCAGTTTACCGATTTGTTCTGTTAGCATGAGATCAAACGTAAACTCTCTAACCTCACCTTCAAAACTACGAACGGCTGGACGCACAAACTCTGTTGGCAGTTCCAAAATGGGAAGCTCTCCAGAAAAGACATCTAACCAATAGGCTTCCTGTTGCTTCATTTGTTCGTTTTGCATCTGAATCTGCTGCCACATGGCGTAATCCTTATACTGAATACGAAGCGGAGTTAGTTCATCACCTCTGTATAATTGAACTACTTCCTGTATCAGGATGTTCATGGATGCTCCATCCGAAATAATATGGTGCATATCGGTCATTAGAATATGATGTTCCTCTGTTAACTGAATCAACGCTACACGTAGTAGGGGAGCCTTTTCTAAATCAAATGCTCGTACAAAACGTTGAATTTCATCATGAACCTGGCTTTCATTGAGCTGCATGAACTCTATGGCAAAATCTACTTTTTCATGGATTCTTTGAACCGTTTCCCCATTGACGATCTTAAAGCTGGTTCGTAGGGTTTCATGTCGGTCTATCAATTTACGGAATACGTCCTCAAAGCGTTCTCGATTCAATTGACCTCGTAAAACCATCACATCTGGCATGTTATAACTTAACTCTGCCCCTTCCAACTGATGTAAAATGTACAGTCTTTTTTGAGCTGATGAAACGGGGTAATATTCCCTCTCTTCCACCACAGGAATAGAGCTGTATTTTTTTTGATCTAATCTCTCCATACTTGCTGCCATCTCTTCAATCGTTGGAGATTGGAACACCATTCGTAATGAGATCTCAACATTCATTTCTTTGTGTATTTTAGCTACCAAGGAGGTGGCTCGTAAGGAATGTCCACCAAGTTCAAAGAAATTGTCCTTTGTCCCAATTCGTTGAATTCCGAGGACTTCTTGCCAGATTTGCACCAGCTTCGCTTCCAGAGGAGTACGTGGTGCGATATATTCTGCACCTGTTTGGATCACTCCCTCTGGCTTTGGTAAAGCTTTACGATCAATCTTTCCATTTGGTGATAATGGCATTTTTTCCAACTGAATAAAGTACGATGGGATCATGTAGCTTGGGAGCTCTTGTGCTAAAGTGACTCTTAATTCCTTGATATTTAGCTCCTTCTCCATCACCAAGTAAGCACATAAATGCTTCATTCCTGATTCATCTTCACGGTCGATCACAATGGCTTCTCGAACGAAATCTATTTTTAGAAGTTGAGTTTCTACTTCACCTAACTCAATTCTAAATCCACGAATTTTGACCTGATGGTCTATGCGTCCTAAGTAGTCAATATTCCCATCTGGTAACCAGCGGCTAAATCTCCCGTGCGGTACATACGCTCACCTGAGACAAATGGATTCTCTACAAATTTCTCCGCTGTCAGCTCTGGACGGTTGTAGTATCCACGGGCTAAGCCCACTCCAGCGATGCATAATTCTCCTGCTACTCCTACTGGTTGTAGCTGATTGTTTTCGTTGACGATGTAGAGCTGGATATTGGAAATTGGTTTTCCGATTGGGACGCTAACACACTCTTCATTGGATGGACAATCAAAGTAAGATACATCGACTGTCGCCTCTGTCGGTCCATATAAGTTAATGATCTGAGCTTGATTCACTGGTGTGATTAGACGAACGAAGCGATTCACATGAGATGGCGTTAACGCTTCTCCACTGGCAAACACTTGTCGTAAGGAGAATAGCTTCTCTTCTGGCTCTGAGCCTGACTGATGCTCGAGATATTCTAAGAAGGCATGAAGCATAGCAGGGACAAAGTGCATTGTCGTGACCTTATGCTCTGCGATCGTATCTAGAATCACCTCAGGGCTCTTTTCTCCTCCTACGGAGAGCAAGCAGACCTTAGATCCAACCATTGCCCACCAGAATAACTCCCAAACCGAAACGTCAAAGGTGACCGCGGTTTTCTGTAGGATGGTATCGCTCGCTGTAATCGGATACTTCTCCTGCATCCACAGGATTCGGTTGATTACAGAATGATGTTCAATCATCACCCCTTTTGGTTTTCCTGTGGTTCCAGAGGTATAGATGACATAGGCAAGATGCCTAGAATGATTCATCGCTCCCAAGTTCGAACAATCCTCGTGATAGATCTCCTCCTCTTCTAAGACGAGGCAAACTCCATCAAACGCCGCTTGCTCCAGTAAATGGCGCTGAACGAGCAGGACATCGGCATTGGCATCCTCCATGATGTAACGAATGCGCTCCTCTGGATGAGTTGGGTCAATTGGAACATAAGCTCCACCCGCTTTTAAGACTGCATAGATTCCAATCATCATCTCTAGAGAACGCTCTGCCATGATTCCCACAAGCTGATCTGCCTGCACTCCCTTAGCTCTCAAGGTGCGAGCTAACTGATTGGCTCGCTCATTCAGTTCACGATAGGTGAGTTGTTGATCTTCAAAAACGATGGCGATAGCATCAGGTGTACGTTCTACTTGCTCCTCGAACATCTGATGGATCGTTTTCTCGCTTGGATACTCTTGTACCGTGTTGTTAAATCTCTCCAACATTTGAGTTTTTTCTGCATCTGTTATGATCTCCAGTGACGATATTTTTTCCACAGGATGATGGAGAATCGCTTGAATAAAACGAACAAAATGTTTGGCCATTCGTTCAATGGTTTCCTGCTTATAGAGAGCACTTGCGTATTCAAAACTGCATAGCAGTTGATCATCTGCTTCAAATACGTTCAATGTTAAATCAAATTTAGCGATGGTATATTCATACGAGTAATCTTTTAATGACAAGCCCTCGATTCCATGTTTCATCTCATCCATATTTTGAAGCACAAACATGGTATCGAATAAAGGATTACGACTAACATCTCTTGGAATGTTTAAGATTTCCACCAGTTCTTCAAATGGGTATTCCTGATGTTCATAAGCCTTTAATGATGCTTCCTTCACTTCGTTCAGAAACTCTAGGAAGCTTTTCTCTCCTGAAGGATAATTTCGAATGGATAACGTATTAACAAACATTCCAATCAACGGTTCAAGATCCGTATGTTTCCGACCAGCTATAGGAGTTCCCACAATGATATCCTCTTGGCCGCTGTATTTATGCAGAAGGCTTGTATACGCCGCGAGTAAAACCATATATAAGGTGGACCCTGTTTCTTTTGCCAGCTCTTTTATAGCCTTACTTTCTTGTGAAGAGATGACAAAGTCCACTGTCGCTCCCTCAAAGCTTCGAACCGATGGTCTAGTATAATCCGTTGGCATTTCCAAGACAGGAAGAGTACCACCTAAAGCCTCTAACCAATATTTTTCCTGTTGCTTTTTCTGCTCGTTATGCGCTTCAGATTGCTGCCATACAGCGTAATCCTTATATTGAATATTTAATGGTGCTTTTTCTTCACCCTGATAGAAACTGACGAACTCTTCAATTAAGATCTCCATTGAAACTCCATCAGAAATAATATGATGCAGATCTAAGAGAAGAAGATGTCGCTTCTCTTCGATCTTGACCAAGCCCACTCGGAGTAATGGGGCTTTTTCTAAATCAAATTTTCTTATGAAGCCATGTATGATCTTATCAGCATCTTGCTCTGTGGACTGTACATACTCTATGTCAAAGGCTACCTCTGGATAAATTCGTTGCACGGGCTCACCTTTAACCATTTCAAATCCCGTTCGCAATGTTTCATGTCGATCAATGAGCTGATGGAATGCTTTCTCCAAACGATCCCGTTCCAACACTCCTTCAAGTAGAATGACATTCGGTATATTATAGCTGAGCTCTGCCCCTTCTATTTGATGCAAGATGTAGAGTCGCTTCTGAGCAGAAGAAACTGGATAGATTTCTCTTTCTTCAGCTTGTGGAATAGAAACATGCTGAATTTGTTCCATTTCTACGAGTTTTTTCGCCATTTCTTCCACAGTTTGTAGTTGAAAGACGGCTCTTAGAGGTAGCTCAATATTCAACTCTTTGTGGATTTTGGCTACTAAGGTCGTGGCTCGTAAGGAATGTCCCCCTAACTCAAAGAAATGATCTTTTATTCCAATGCTTTCAACCCCAAGTACCTCTTCCCAAATCTGTACTAGATTCTGCTCCATCTCTGATCGAGGTTCCACATATTCTGTTCGGGTTGCTAGGTTAGCAGTCGGTGCTGGTAGTGCTTTGCGATCTACTTTTCCATTGGAAGTCAAAGGCATCTGCTCAAGCTGTACAAAATAAGAAGGAATCATGTACGTTGGTAATTCTTGAGATAGGGATGCTCTAAGATCACTCACACTCCATTCACGCTCTGCTGTGAAATAAGCACATAAATCCTTTTGTCCTGCTTGATCCTCTCTTGCTAGAACAATGGCTTCACGGATGGATTCCAATTTTAACAATTGGGCTTCTACTTCACCTAATTCGATTCTAAATCCACGTATTTTGACTTGATGGTCAATTCTGCCGATATATTCGAGGTTGCCATCTGGAAGCCATCTGGCTAAATCACCTGTGCGATACATTCTCTCTCCAGGAATAAACGGATGATCCACAAACTTCTCTGCTGTTAAATCTGGGCGGTTCAAGTATCCTCTCGCTAAACCTTCTCCAGCTATATACAGCTCACCAGCAATTCCTATTGGTTGAAGATGCTTATTTTCATCTAAAATGAAAGCACTCAAGGTAGGAATAGGAACTCCAATGTTGCTTTTCCCTTGTTCAATTTCTACTTCTGTTATCTCTTTATAGGTAACATGCACCGTGGTCTCAGTGATTCCATACATATTGATCAATTGAATCTCAGGATGTTTTTTCTTCCAATCTTTTAGAAGATAAGGCTCAAAGCCTCTCCACCAAAAATAACTTTCCTTAGCTTTAATGGCTGACTTACTCCCAAATCACCTTCAGCAAGTTCTTCTTGCAGTAATTTATAGAAGTAGGTAGGTGTTTGATTCAATATTGTGACTTGCTCCTGTTTCAACAACTGTAGAAACTGTTGTGGATTCTTAGCAATGAGCGAAGGAACAATCACTAATCTACCACCATATAAAAGGGCGCCATACATTTCCCATACAGAGAAATCGAAGCAATAGGAATGGAATAATGTCCACGAGTCTGATGCATTGAAATCAAACAGGTTTTTACTATTAAACAATAATCGCACGACGTTTTTATGTTCAATTAATGTTCCTTTTGGTTTCCCCGTTGTCCCAGAAGTGTAGATAACATAAGCCAGATCATTTGCTTCATTGATAGAGTCAAGGTTAGAGCTATCATCATAATTGTCCAAATCGGCATCCAGCTTCACGATCATGCCATCAAATGAAATGTCATCTTGTAGGTGAGACTGTGTTAACAAAAGCTTTGCACCAGAATCGTCTAGCATATAACGAATGCGATCCGCTGGATATTCCGGATCGATAGGTACATAAGCTCCACCTGCTTTTAAGATCCCAAGTATCGCGACAACCATGTCTATAGATCGGTCTACCATGATGGCTACGAGATGATCCACTTGAACTCCCTCTGCTCTTAAAAGGCGAGCAAGTTGATTGGCTCTGGTATTCAACTCTCGATACGTTATCTGCTGATCTCCATAGACGACGGCAATGGCATCAGGTACTTTTTCCACCTGCTCCTCAAATAGTTGGTGGATGGTTTTTTCTTGTGGGTATTCTGCATAGGTGTCATTAAACACTTCTATGATCTGTTTCTTTTCTTCTTCACTGACAACCTCTAAATAAGACAATTTAGATTGAGGTGCCTTGATCACTTCCTCAGCGAGCTTTATAAAATGTCTTGCCATTCGTTCAATTGTGGCTCTTTTATACAGAGATGTTGCGTATTCAATGTTACAAATAATCCCTTGATCTGATTCAGTGGCATCAAAGCTTATATCAAACTTCGCTGTTTGATATGTGCTCGGATAAGAGTGTAGTTGCAGATCTTTGAACTGAATATGATCCTGTTCTATATTTTGCAAGACAAACATCGTGTCAAATAAAGCATTTCGACTCACGTCTCTTGCTACTTCAATCTTCTCCACTAATTCTTCAAATGGATATTCCTGATTTTCAAAGGCATATAGGGTCTTTTCTTTTACTTCTTGCAGGTATTCTAAGAAGGCTTTATCTTTTGTTGGAAAGCTTCGAATAGCTAATGTATTAACGAACATCCCGATTATTGGTTCTAAATCAGCATGCTGCCTTCCTGCAATCGGAGTACCCACAATGATGTCCTCTTGTCCACTGTATTTATGGAGTAAAGCAGTATATAACGCAAGCATCACCATGTAGAGGGTGCTTCCTGTTTGAGCTGCAAGTTTCTTCAATTCCTCACTTAGTTCTGCATCGATTTCAAACTCTAAGGTATCTCCCTCAAAGCTTTTCACGGCAGGTCGCACATAATCGGTCGGCAATTCTAGTACAGGTAATTCTCCAGAGAAGACATCTAACCAATAGGCTTCTTGTTTCATTATCCTTGCTTGTTTAACTTCAGATTGTTGCCAAACAGTATAATCCTTATATTGGATCGGGAGTGATGGCAACTCGGACCCTTCGTATAATTGCACCAATTCCTGGATCAGAACCCCCATAGAAGCTCCATCTGAAATAATATGATGCATATCAAATAGGAAGAGATGACGATCTTTTTCCAACTCGATTAGTCCGACACGGAGTAAAGGAGGCTTAGACAATTCAAACTCTTTTACAAATAGCTGGATCATTTCCTCAACCGACTTTTGCCCAGCTTGAGGATACTCCACAGTAAATTTCACTTCTCGATGTACTCTCTGTACCGGTTGTCCCCCTACCATTTCAAATCCGGTTCGCAGAGTATCATGACGATCAATTAATTTTTGAAACGCAGCTTCAAACCGCTGACGATCCAACATGCCTTCTAGGATCATAAAATCTGGCATGTTATAGCTTAGTTCTGCCCCCTCCAGCTGATGTAAAATATAAAGCCTCTTTTGGGCTGAAGAAACAGGGTAATGCTCTTGTTCTTCAATAACAGGTATGGAAACATACTGATTGTGATCCATATCTGATAAAAGATTGGCTAGTTCTGCAATGGTAGGATGCTGAAAAATCTCTCTAAGCTGAAGGTTTATATCCAACTCTTTGTGTATTCGGCTGACTAAAGCAGTGGCTCGAAGTGAATGTCCTCCAAGGTCAAAAAAGTTGTCTTGTACTCCCACCTTCTCTATTTTCAGTACTTCTTGCCATAACTGTGCTAGCTTTACTTCTAGCAAGGTACGAGGGGCTACATATTCTGTCCCTGTTTGCATACTTTCTTCCGGTGCAGGCAACGCTTTGCGATCCACTTTGCCATTTGGTGTGAGCGGAAGCTTTTCCATCTGTACAAAGTAAGCTGGAATCATATAGCTTGGTAGCGACTTGGCTAGCCGCCCTTTCCACTCGCTAACTGTTAACGCCTGATCCGAAACCAGATAGGCACATAATTGTTTCTGACCTGCCGCATCTTCACGTGCCACAACCACCGCTTCATGGATCCCCTCTAGCTTCAAGAGCTGTGCCTCGATTTCACCGA
>NZ_BAMO01000058.1 GCF_000615945.1 Caldalkalibacillus mannanilyticus JCM 10596 | reverse complement strand
TGACAGTCTTAGCTCCTGGCTTTCTTACCCCTCTCATGGTCATACACATATGTTCAGCCTCAACGACAACAACAACTCCATGTGGAGATAGCTTTTCAACAATGGCATCCGCTACTGTAGAAGTAATTCTTTCTTGTAACTGTGGTCTGCGAGCCACAGCTTCAACAGCTCTAGCCAGCTTGCTTAAACCCGTTACCTTTCCGCCTTTAGGAATGTACGCTACATGTGCTTTCCCATAGAACGGAACCAAATGGTGCTCGCACATAGAATAAAATGGAATATCTTTTACTAGAACAAGTTCTTCGTGCTCTTCTCCAAAGACCACATCAAAATACGTTTTTGGGTCTAGGTACAGCCCCTCAAAAACTTCTGCATACATCTTGGCGACACGTTTGGGCGTATCCAATAAGCCTTCACGATTAGGGTCTTCTCCCACAGCCTCTAATATCATTTTTACAGCTTCTTCTATTTTAGAAAGATCAACTTTACTCATATGTATTTGCACCCTCATTTCCTAGTAATCAAAGAAAATATAGCATAGATATGAGATAAAAGCAAAAGAGTTGCTATAGCAGCAACTCTTTATACTTACAAAGTGTATTATGTAAGATTCTATTTGATTCCATCTTTTAGGGCTTTCCCTGGTTTAAAGGCAGGAACCTTACTCGCTGAGATTTCGATCTCTTCGCCAGTTTGAGGGTTACGTCCTTTACGAGCTGCACGCTCACGCACTTCAAAATTACCGAAGCCAATAATCTGAACCTTATCGCCGCTTTGTAAAGCATCAGTAATAGATTGGAAAACTGCATCAACGGCTTTCGTAGCATCCTTTTTCGTTAACTCACTTAATTCTGCAACTTTATTTACTAGTTCTGTCTTATTCATTGTCAGTCACCCCCCTTCCACAATCTCCTTATTCTCTTCATATCCGTTTTATCTAGATTTTATACATAAAAACAGCATTTTCCCCTTGTTAACATTCTAGGTTTTCGATAACAAGCTAATAGTAATATAGTCAAACTAAAATTTCAAGCCTAATCTTACGATTAAAAAAGAAAAAAGCCTCCAATTCGGAAGCTTTGCAGCAAATTACTAAGATGGAGATCCTTCTTACAGAATGATAGCAATCAATCCACCTGATCCTTCATTAATAATCCTTTCAAGGGTATCTTTAAGCTTATACCTCGCATTCTCTGGCATGGTCGAGATTTTTGCTTGGATTCCCTCTCTGACAATCGAATTTAGAGAACGACCAAATACATCTGAATTCCAGATGGATAATGGATCTTCTTCAAAATCCTGCATGAGATAGCGAATTAATTCTTCACTTTGTTTTTCTGTACCAATGATTGGAGCAAATTCAGATTCAACATCGACCTTAATCATATGAATCGAAGGAGCTGTCGCTTTTAAGCGAACACCAAAGCGAGATCCTTGACGAATAATTTCTGGTTCATCCAGAGTCATATCTTCAAGACGTGGCGGAGCAATACCATAGCCAGTTTGTTTTACCATCTTGAGCGCAGCAGCAAATTGATCGTATTCTTTCTTGGCAATCGAGAAATCCTGCATGAGCTGAAGAAGATGATCTTTTCCACGAATTTCTACTCCAACTACTTCTTTTAGAATCTGATCATAAAGATATTCTGGTGCAATGAGATCAATTTCTGCAATTCCTGTACCCATGTCTACATTGGATAAGGCAGCTCTTTCAATAAAATCATATTCGGTAAAATACCCCACAACCCGATCCACATCTCTTAGTCTACGAATATCTTTGACGGTTTCTCTCACTGCTTCTTCATAGTTCTCTCTTAACCAGTGATGATCCTTTAAGACCATAACCCAGCTTGGCAGATTCACATTGACTTCATGCACAGGAACTCATATAATACCTCGCGTAAAACTCCTAATATATCGCGTTCATCCATTTGCTCCACACTAAGAGCTAAGCAAGGGATATCGTACTTCTCCGCTAACTCATTTCGCAAAGCCTCTGTTTCGGGGCTATTTGGTTTCGTAGAGTTAATTAACATAATAAAAGGTTTACCGACTTCTTTTAACTCTTCCACCACTCGTGCTTCTGCTTCCTCATACTCATGTCTAGCTATCTCAGCGATGGTCCCATCTGAAGTAACGACGACTCCCAAAGTAGAATGCTCTTGTATGACCTTTCGTGTACCAAACTCCGCCGCTTCTTGGAAAGGAATGGGTTCCTCATACCAAGGTGTATTAATCATTCGAGGACCATTTTCATCTTCATATCCCTTCGCTCCAGGTACGACATATCCTACACAATCAATAAGACGAACATTAATATCTAAGCCCTCATCCACATGAAGCTGAACCGCTTGATTAGGAACAAACTTAGGCTCCGTTGTCATGATTGTTCGACCAGCAGCACTTTGTGGCAGTTCATCCTGCGCTCGAATACGATCCGAATCTGAATGGATATTTGGAATGACGACTTGTTCCATAAAACGTTTTATAAATGTTGATTTACCTGTACGGACAGCTCCTACGACTCCTATATAAATATCTCCACCAGTCCGTTCTGCAATGTCTTTAAAAATATCAACCTTTTCCACAAGATCCCCTCCTGATTAATTGTAACGTGGAATCCTTCCACATTGGTTGTCTCGTACATGGGTTGGACAGTATAAATATATGTAAGACAGATGAGATTATGACAATGTCATAAAAATTCTGTCCTCTTCCATCACATAAGACAAGACCTCCTTTATCTATAAGATATGAGGAGGTCTCTTAAAAATATGCTATGAAATTAAAAAATAAACCAATTATTTTCGAAATACAGGTTCCCCATTCTCTAAAGTGTAGGGAAAAGAATAGGCTGGAGCAAAGACACCCTTATCCGCTAATAATTCGCGCAAATCTAGTTCAGGATCGATATTCTCAATGCCCTCTTCTTGTAGGATTTGATAGATATCCATTCGGTAATCAATCCCTATTCTTCCTTCCATATTGGCAACGATAGGGAGATAGTTTGTCGTATATGGACTTTGAATTTGTGGCACACTTTTTAAATTTAATTTTTTATAATCTAAAAGAAAATAATGGTTATCTATGATTTTGTCCACAGGTAAATAAGTATGTTTTTTTAAATATTCATTTACTCTTAACTGTAGATCCCCAATTTGTTTGGCAAGCCGTAGATCAATCAATCTGACAGCAGGAGATTCATCTTCTACGTTGATCAAGACATACAGGTAGTATCCTCCCGACTCAAATGAATGCCCTGGGAGTGAGGAAAGGAGCTGGAGGTTGATAAGCTGTTGAAAATCAACCACATATTTTTCGTAAAGCGGAGTATCTGCCTCTTTTGTTTTAATCGGTAGGACACCTGTCTTTTCCTTATAAGTAAGAACAGCTTTTTGGATCAACTCCAACTGATCCATATGTGGAACTTGATTCTCCAATCTTCTTTCATTGGGATACATACATCCTGTCAACACTAGAATAATCAGCAGGAAGAGCACGATCCCTTGCCTATGTATATGTTTCATCATATCATTTTCATTCCTTTATCTTATTTTTTTATGATGGGGAAAATACCACGATAATAATAAATAGGAAGGAAAGCAGCAAGAGAAAGTAAGCAAGCAAGGACAACAACACCTTCCAGATCCCTTTTAATTTGTTCCTCGCAAAGATAATGAGCAGATTCGCAAAAAACATAGCAATAATGGCTATAAGTGCAATGAGCATTTTCATTAAAGGACTTATCATTTTTTCACCTCTTTTTCTAGCGAATATTATATCACAATCCCATGAATGAACAGAACTAGGACAGATGACATATTCTAAATAAAGAAATCCCTTTTTCTATTTTATAATAATCTGCAATGAGGAGGTGATATTTGATGCGAAGCGATACAAATTCCTTCCTGCAATTACTTCAAGATGAACAAACAGTAGAGCAACTAAATGTGACACTCGTTGAGTTGAACAAAGCCATTGAGAATATGCAAGTGATCTACCAAACAGCTCACAGCCTTGGTTTGTTTGATTTACTTAGCTCTAAAAAAAATGTAGGTTCATTAGTAGAAACCTTTAAATCCATTGATTTTTCTCAAATAATGGCGCTAATAAACTCTCCTTTGGTTCAATCCATCGTGAATGACCCTGAATTTCTAGAATTACTTGCCCCAGATACAGGGACAACTCCCGGGACATCTTTAGCTGATTTACAAAACAATCCAGAACCAAACCATTCACAAAAAGCTCCACAGTGAAGACAAAAAAATAAAGGCTATCCACAAAAGATAGCCTTTACTTTAACTGTATACCATGCCCATATACCTGAGCCATATTTCTTTGAGCCACTATTATTCTATGTTTGCCATGTCAGGCTTGTAACGTTACTCGCCTATTCTCTTATTTTTTGGGCTGCGTAAACATTTTGATCATGGCAGTCATATCGTTAGGATTTAATTTGTTTTTAGTAATATATTGAACGATTTTATCTTCTTTCTCTTTCGATACGGGAACACCGGCTAAAGCAGATACTTGAGCAATAAGGGCACGAACCTTTCTTTCATCTTGTAAATCTTTTGGATTTACTTGGTTGGCTAAAGACTTTATCGCATGTTCGGATACATTCGTTTTTTTCTTGATTTGATCAAAAATATTATTTGAACCTTTTTTATTCACAAAAAGAACCTCCTCATCGATTGTCATACTGTATCGTATGAAGAGATTCAATTGTTGGTTACCTCCATTTTAGAGGTAATTCTTCAAGAAATCTAATGACTTAATTTCGACCTCATGAGTCTTATCTCTTGCCATTAAATCATCTACGGCTTGTCTTGGTGATTTCTTATCAAACAAGACATGGAAAAGCTCTTTGGTGATCGGAAGTTCTACATTTTTTTGTAATGAGATTTGATAGGCGGCTTTTGTTGTTCTAACTCCTTCAACCACCATTCCCATTGAAGAAAGAACCTCATCGAGAGATTGACCTTGCCCTATAGCATACCCACATCTCCAATTTCGAGAATGGCGGCTTGTACAAGTCACAATGAGATCTCCTACACCTGCTAATCCAGCAAACGTCAAAGGGTTAGCTCCCATATGTAGTCCTAAGCGGGCGATTTCAGTCAGCCTCGTGTCATCAAAGCTGCTTTGGCGTTGTCACCATACCCTAAGCCATCAGATAATCCAGCGCCTAAGGCAATAATATTTTTTAATGCCCCCCCAATTTCAACACCCATCACATCAGTGTTAGTATATACCCTAAAATACGAATTGATAAAAAGGTCCTGTGCCTCCTCAGCCAGCTTAATACAGGAAGAGGCAACTACAACCGTGGTAGGTGAACGATGGCTAACTTCTTCAGCATGACTGGGTCCTGATAAAACAACAATGCCCCTTCTTTTTTCTTCTGGAATTTCTTCTTCAATCATTTGAGAGATTGTTTTAAAGGAGTCTGGTTCTAATCCTTTTGAAGAGTGAATAATTAATTGCTCTTGGGTGAGATAAGGCTTCATTAAATTCAAAATTTCTCGGGTTGCCACTGTAGGCATCACAAATAGGATATACTTACTATCTTGCATAGCTTCTTCTATTGAAGTAGTTGAGGTAATATTTTTTGGAAGCTGTACATTAGGAAGATATTTCTCATTGGTATGAATTTGATTTATTTCTTTCACTTGATCTTCTCTTCTTGACCAGATAGAAACATCAAAATGATTATCTGCTAGTACAATTGCTAAAGCTGTTCCCCAGCTTCCAGCACCAATAACGGTAATCTTCTTCATGCTTCTCCTCCCCTGACAAATTTATTTTTTCTGTCCTAATTTATTTTCATTTCCATGCCATAAACGAACGATATTCGCCCGATGACGAATAAACGTAAATAGAGTAACAAGGATCGCTCCTATTAATAATGGCAGTGTAGCATGGTATAGATACATGATGAATGGCAGAAGGGCTGCACCTGCTAAAGAGGACAGCGATACGTATTTCGTAAAAAATAAGATAATAAGCCCTATAATTGCTGTAATAATAAAAGGGATTGGAGCTAAAGTAAACATAACTCCTATCGCTGTAGCTACTCCTTTGCCACCTTTAAATCCATAATACACGGGCCAATTATGTCCAATAATAGCAAAAAGCCCTGCTAAAACAATGATCCACTCAGAAGAACTAATTGTCAAAGCGAGAAGAACGGAAATAATTCCTTTGAAAGCATCCAAGCAAAGAACAAAAAATGCTGGACCTTTGCCTAGAACCCTTAAGGTATTGGTAGCTCCAGCATTCTTGGACCCATGTTCACGGATATCGATCCCTGCCACTCTTTGACCAATGATATAACTAAAACTAATAGCCCCTATGAAATACGCCATGAATATCGGTAAAAGTTCTAATAATATCTCTCCCATTATGCTTCACCTATTCATTTTTTTCTGATTTTTGACGAACGTAAATTCGAATAGGCGTTCCTTCAAATGGAAAGGCTTCTCGAATCTTGTTCTCTAAGTAACGTTGGTATGAGAAATGCATTAATTCTCTATCGTTCACAAATAAAACAAAGGTAGGAGGCTTCACACTCACTTGGGTACCATAATTAACCTTCAGTTTTCTTCCTTTATCTGATGGAGGAGGGGTAACGGCTACGGCATCCATCAAGATATCATTCAAGATATTGGTTTGTATTCTTAATGAATGTTGGTCAGCTACATCCTTCACTTTAGGCAGTATGGTATGTATTCTCTGTTTTGATGTGGCAGATACGAATAAAATGGGAGCATAATCTAAATATTTAAAATGATCACGCAAGTTGGTTGTAAATTCTTTCATCGTTCGATCGTCCTTCTCAACAGCATCCCATTTGTTGACGATCATGATCACGCCTCGTCCTGCTTCATGTGCATATCCAGCAATTTTTTTATCTTGTTCAATGATCCCTTCTTCTCCATTAATCACCATGAGAACGACATCGGAACGTTCAATTGCTTTTAAAGCACGTAATACACTATATTTCTCCATTTTTTCATATACTTTTCCTCTTTTTCTCATCCCTGCTGTATCGATCAAAACAAATTTTTGACCATCTCGCTCTAGAGGAGTATCTATAGCATCCCTTGTTGTCCCAGCAACAGGGCTCACTATGACCCGCTCTTGACCAAGAAGAGCATTGACTAACGAAGATTTTCCTACATTCGGTCGACCTATCAAGGCGACACGAATCGTATCTTCATCATACTCGTCTCCTGTTTCTTCAGGAAAATGCTTGACCACCTCGTCCAAGAGATCTCCAAGACCAGTTCCATGGGCTCCTGAAATAGCAAAAGGCTGTCCGAAACCAAGGGAATAAAAATCATAGATCTCATCTAATTGAGAGGCATTGTCTACCTTATTTACCGCCAGCACAACAGGCTTCTTAGATTTAAACAAAATTTTGGACACTTCTTCATCGGCACTCGTAATTCCAGTTTTCATGTCCACCATAAAAATGATAACATCTGCTTCATCGATGGCGATTTCAGCTTGCTCCCGCATCTGCTTTAGAATTTCATCATCCCCATATATATCTATGCCACCCGTATCAATAATATTAAATTGATGTACAAGCCATTCTCCAGAGCTATAGATACGGTCTCTCGTTACTCCAGGAATATCTTCTACAATGGAAATACGTTCCCCTACAATTCTATTAAATATCGTTGATTTACCGACATTGGGTCTTCCTACGATAGCCACAATTGGTTTTGCCATAAGAGAACCACCTTTCTTTCGATCTATGCATACACTTTACTTATCATAAGCTTAAACAGGTAAGGAATCAACTCTCTTCTTTCATTTTCGACATTTCATGAACCTTTGCTTTGGTTTCCAGTACAAATTGAACCATCCTTGGATAACAATAGCACACTCCTTTGGCAGCTAAATATCTTCCAATCTTCTCAATCCCATAACGTCTTGACAAAGCTCCCCCTATTTTACTTAGTCTATGTAGATGCGGTAATGCAGGGGCAAAATAAAATTCTTCATTAGAAACCTTACTTTGTTCAATTAAAGAAAGCAGAGACCTCTTCACTAAGGATGTTTCAGCTCCCATTCCAATCGTATAGATTTCATTCCCACTTTCATCTTTCCCTTTATAAAACAAGTGACCTAAAGAGTCATCCCGAGCCACATCAAAATCCTCCAAGCGAAGAATCTCAGTATAATCTGGAGTCCGCTCTACAGGTAGCTTTCCCAGATGAAGAGCGGCTGCTACAACAGATGAATGGGCACTTCCATAACAATGATAAATGACCTTCATAACTACTCCAACCCTTCGTGAAGTGGATGCACAATCTCCCAGTTCAGAATAGAATCATCAACCAATGGCCATACATCAGCCCAGGCTTGTAAGCAGATTTCCTTGGATCTGCCTACTGCGATCCAATATACCTCTTGCTTCTGCTCATTTTCCCCAATTTTGATAAAAAGACCTTTTTCTTGATTCTGAAAAGACCGCTCCGTTTCCTGATCAAGCTGTGTACGATAACATTCCAACCAAGCCGCCTGTAACTCCCCAAGCCCTGTCCCTTCACCAATGTATAGTTTTTTTCTCAATGTCTTACCACCACGTAAAGGGAAGGATCAACTTCATGTGCCATGCCATCTAAAATATTTTCTAATAAAAAAGCTTTTTCTTGGATTTCATCGACAGATTGACAAACGAAAATCGGGGCGCCACCAGCCACCTTCTCTGCCGAAGTCGTGATGATCGCCAAAATTGATTTTTCTTCTTTTATTTTCATTGTGAAACCAACATCTCCTTTCCTTATCTTTTGGCATCTGACTCCGAAGGAATTCGAACTGCATTTTCTAGAATGGGAACCTTCGAAATCACACGTACCCCTTGTTCGACATTCTGAATCTGAGGTAGAAAGAAGACGGCAACACGACCATCATTGATATTTCTTCTCGTTAAAGGGACTAACGAAGGATTCCCCGCATCGCGATATATTCCTAGACCCACAGATAAATCATGCAGAACAGCTTGTCTCTGCCCTAAGTTAGCTAGTGTAACGACGCTGTCCATAGATTTTGGAGTAAGAATAAAGCCCATTCCTCGTTCTTGAATCAATTCCTTGGTCTTGATAACCCCCACATTCATAATATGAATGTCTTCTACAAATAAGTTGGGTCCTTCAAAGCGTATGGCTGCTGGAGAAATATCAGAAATCTTGACTAGCTGCTTTCCGCTTTTATAATAAGCACACATGGCAATAGCCAGAACTCCCACGATCACTCCACTCCACCAGTTGAATAAAAGAACGGTGAGGCTAGTAACAAAAGAGGTAAAAATAACCAAATAGTTTCTCCCTTCAAAAGCCATGGCAATTCCTTCGATATAGGTCTTGCCTCTTGAAACCATTTCCATTGAATCTAGCTCTGTCAAGGTATTACGTTCCATGTTTCGAACATCCCTAAATTGCTGGGCGGCTAAGGCTAGAAAAGTAATAGCAGCATATTCTTCTTCAAATAAGGCTGGGACGGCAATACTTCCTAAACCAGCAGCAATGATTCCCAAAGCGAGATGAATAATTCCCCCATGAGGATAGGTAGGATACTGTCTGTAATCTGTTTTTAGCATCACGAGTCGACCGATCACACCAAAAACAATGCCCAATATGATAGGTAGTGTATACTCGCCCATATTACCCCTCCTGCCTCCTAAAGAAAAAGACTCTCTTAAGAGTATCAGTAGATAGCTTCATCAAAGCCTTAAAGCCTAATGAAAAGGTGGACATCATCACGATTCCCATCATCATTTGATCTCTAAATTCTGCATCGCCAATGTAGATCTGTGTAACATATTTATAGATAAAAAACTTATGGATCGTTTCTCCCAAAATAAATCCCCCAGCTATCATGAGCCATTGAAGTTTTAGATCGCCTGTCGTCAACATGAGAAATAAAACAAAAAATGCAGGTAAGAGATAAAAAGGGTTAACGATCATTAAGATAGGATCAATAAAAAACACCTCATATGAAACCGCATAAAAAATACCTAAAAACAGGATAACAGACAGCATTTGAAGCCTTAAACCAGTTGAATCTCGCCACAAGAAATAGGCCACTAAGCAACCTATAAATAAGATCACTCCTATATTAATCGATATATCTGCCGAGAGTGGAAGATACATGCCTTGAGTGATAATCAAGAGAATGATCATCAACACAACCCACCTTCTCGTCAACTGTACTTTATCTTTGTTCTTCCACAAAAAGTCCATCCACTGAAAATGAACTAAGATTAAGATCATCCAGCACATGATTAGAAAAAAATAGCCATGATTCATGTTTTCATCCCTCCTATTGTTCAGTATGTCACTTTCTCTACTTTTTTATAGCCTTCCTTTTTTGCTTTAGAGCTTCATACTGAGTCTTACCGACGGTTAGAACATGACAAAAAAACCAGAGTTCTATTGTCCTATGATTTAGAGCATAGGGTTAGAATTCTGGTTTTTTACCTTTATGATCTTTGCGCTAATTTTTCAGGCTGAAAACCTCGTTGCTGTAGCCAATGATACGTTTTTCCATATAGAATAATAGGGACTCTCTCAAGCTGGCTAATCTCAGTCACTCCCAAAGCACACATCATACTCTTGAGCTGTTCATGATAAGAATCCACGACATCTAATAGCTCCTCTAGCTTGTTTTCTACAATGTATTTTAAGAAGAAGCCTGCAATCCCTACAGCTCTCCCTCCTAATAAGAGAGATTTTATAATATGAGCAGGTGTTTTTATCCCACCAGATGCAATAATATCAGTAGAAGAAGCAGAACGGGCCTCCACAATACTCTCGACAGTATTAATCCCCCAATCGTTAAAATCAGAAAGGGGATTTTCTCGACGTTTATTTTCAATATGGGCAAAATTCGTTCCCCCATACCCCCCCACATCAATCACTTGAACACCTATGGAGGTTAGTTGTCTTACTGCCTGAGCACTTACTCCGAAGCCAACTTCTTTGACAATTACTGGACAGGATAGGTGATGAACGATCTTTTCAATTCGATCCAACGCATGACTAAATGCCCGATCTCCCTCTGGCATCACCAATTCTTGAATAACGTTAAGATGAATTTGCAATGCATTTGCTTCTAACATATCTACCGCTCGTTTGGCTTGATCAATAGTGGCTTCTGAGCCTAGGTTGGCAAAGATCACCCTGTCGGATTTTCCTCTCTAACCACTCGATAAGATTGAATGACACTGGGGTCCTTAAGAGCCGCCATCTGAGATCCCACTGCCATAGCCAAGCCTTTTTCTTTACTTAGGATGGCTAATTGCTTGTTAATATGTAAGGTTTGTTCTGCCCCTCCTGTCATGGCATTGATAATAATAGGCGAACTCAAATCGAGTCCGCCTATCGATGTGTTTATTTGTACATTTTCTACATCAACGCCTGGTAGGCAATTATGAACAATCCTCACGTCATCAAAACCATGCAAATCCAACTGCCCAGTACCTAGTGCATGCTGAATATGTTCAATTTTTCGTGAAGACCTTGTCAATTCGATCACCTATTTTAACTTTTTTAACTTATCTCCAATCATATCACCCAGCGTAACTCCCATGCCTGTTGTTTCTTGGGGAACATAATCATTTGTATAAGCTTGCTCTTCTTCCTCTAGTAACTCACGAATACTTAAGCTGATTCTTTGTTCTTGAGGAGTAATATCTAGAACTTTTGCTTCCACTTCTTGACCTTCTTTTAACACTTCACCTGGTGTACCAATGTGACGATTCGCAATTTGAGAAATATGAACCAACCCTTCAACTCCTGGTTGAATTTCTACAAAAGCACCAAAAGAAACCAAACGTCTTACAGTTCCTTTGACCACATCGCCCACTTTGATTTGAGCAATCGCTTTATCCCATGGAGATTCTTCTGTTTCCTTCAAGCTTAAGCTGACTCTTTCAGATTCAGTATCCACTTTTAGTACTTTTACCTTTACAGAGTCACCTTCTTTAACAACCTCTGAAGGAGACTCCACACGATGCCATGCTAGCTCAGAGATATGAATTAAACCATCAATTCCTCCGCCAATATCAACAAAAGCACCGAAAGAAGTTAACCTTTGAACAGTCCCTTCAAGAGTCTGACCTACTTCAATTTTGTTTAAGCTATCTTTTTTCGATTGATTAAATTCCTCATCAAGCACAGCTTTTTGAGAAAGAATCACTTTATTCTTCTCTTTATCAAGCTCAATAACTTTCACACGTAGAGATCTGCCCTTGTAGTCAGTGAAATCCTCTACATATGTACGCTCGACTAATGAAGCTGGAATGAACGCACGAACACCTACGTCCGCTACTAATCCTCCTTTTACTACATCAGCAACCGTAATTTCGAATACTTCTCCTGTAGATAGCTTTTGCTCTAATACATCCCAAGCCTTTTCATTATCTACAGCTTTTTTAGATACAACGATTTCTTCATCTGTTACCTTGGTTACTTTAGCCGTAATAGAATCACCGACTGCTACTGCATCTCCTGCTTTTTCAATATGTACATTTGATATTTCACCAATAGGTAAGATTGCATCATGCTTATATCCAAAATCGATAAGCACATGCTTATCTTCCACTTTTGTGACAGTGCCTTCGATCAGATCTCCTACACTGTATGACTTAACCTCTACTTCATTTTGAGTTTCATCTACCATTATTATTTCCTCCTTAATACCAATGAACTTCCTCATCATTTACTATACTATATTTATAAACATTCTGCCAATCATGGCAACTCTTAATTCCATCTCCATTAATTTGACCGTTTTTTACTCTCATTAACCATCTGCAATATTTTTTCTACTACTTCATCAATGGAGAGGTTCGAGCTGTCTATTTCAATGGCATCTGGTGCTTTACGCAAAGGGGCTATTTCCCTTTCACTATCCTGCTGATCACGCAGGGAAATCTCTTTTTTCAATTGCTCCAGATCATGTTCAACTCCTTTAGCTTGAAACTCCAAGAACCTTCTCTTGGCACGCATCTCAATGGAAGCAGATAGAAAGATCTTCACTTCTGCGTCGGGGAGAACATGAGTGGCTATATCTCTGCCATCCATGACAATTCCTTTGTTCTCTGCTAGCTCACGTTGAAGAAGCAGCATTCCTTCACGCACCTTGTAGTGAGTTGCTACTGTAGATACCTGATTTGTTACATCTCTTTGACGAATTTGATCCGTTACTTCCTCGCCATCAACAAAGACTTTTTGCCCTTGCGGTGAAGGCTGCAAGTCAATTTTCATCTGGTGCAGCCGTTTAGAAAGCTGCTCATCAGAATTAAGATCAAGCTTCTCTTGGATCGCTTTCCAAGTCAATGCTCTGTACATCGCCCCAGTATCTATATAAATATAGCGCAGATAATCTGCAACTTTTTTGGCAACTGTGCTTTTTCCAGCCCCTGCTGGACCATCAATAGCAATATTTATTTTGTCCATATCTTCACCCCTATCACAAGTCCACAAACAAGCAAAAAGCAGGAATCCACCTGCTTTTTTGATAACCTCATGATATCATACGTATTATTGACGTTGCAATGTGGCTTTAGCTCAATACGATCTTCTTGATAAACGCCTTCATATTGAATGGCTTTATTGACCAAAGCTTGGTTCTCTTGATTGGAGAAGAGAAAAAGCTGAACCAGAATCAAACAAATGAATAAAACAGTAATCATGATTTTTAAGCTTCTCTCAATTTGCTGAGAAAACAAGATAAAATAATCCTCAAAGCGAAATGAACCTTGCTTTTGCTCTGCGTCCATTCTTTTTAACATATCGACGATCACACTCCCATTAATAGATTGCTCTATTCATGGATATTTTAACCATCTTTATCAAGATTCTTTTCGTTTTATTTCAAGTTGTTTCTCAAAGCAAAATCTCATAATTTTTTGTCTTTCTACTTCTGTTAGCTCCTTGAATTGTACCGAGCACTTATACGGATAGCCGTTTTCATGTGGCTCAATGATTCGAATTAATCGACCTGTACCGGATGGATGAAGGATATTGCCGGTCTTTAGCGGGAGTGAAAGCCACCATTTAAAGTGATCGCCTTCTTTTAACGTTGGTTTTTCAAATAATTGAAACGCTAATCCACCACCGCTAACATCTAGTACCTTAGCTAAAAATGGGGGGAATTCCTCACGATTTACTGGGTGAACCGCCAAGTCTTCGAAGCAAGGAACCCTTATAAACTCTCTTCTCTGACTGCGTAAAATGGAGTCAGGATTAGGATGAGTTAAGAGTGTTACAGGCATGGGGTCTTTCTTTCTTCCTAAAACCGTACTCACAAACTGATACTTTGATCCGTCCTTCGCATAAAACCACACATCAAACTCGCTACCCTCTAAGAAAAAACCATATTTGCTGGTTCCTTCTGCCATAGGCATCTCAATAAGGATGTATTCCTCAGATAGATCTGCAATCCTTGCTTTAAATATAGGAGAATCCTCCTGGGTAATTAAGCGCTGATGCATATAAAGCAATTCTCCTATTTTATAAGGAAACTTCATTTCGTACTCCCCCTTTACTTCCTCCCTATTATACTGAAAAATAAAATAAATGCCCACCCTTATGGGTAGACATTTATAACTAGGTATTTTATAACAATATCTCTGCTTGTTTCATCTTCTCTACTCGTTCTTCATCTCCGGTTTCTGCATTGACAAAAATCCGGAACGTTTCATCACCAATCGTTCCTAGCATTTCATAACATAACTGCACCTCATCCGCCTTTAGCTCAACCATGCTCAAACGATGCTCTTGAACATCAAAATTCTTGTTGATTTTCGCTTTAGCTTGCTCAAATGTAATCTTGGGCTTGGGAGTTTTTTTCTTTGGATCATGGGCGACAATATAATCCAATGCTTCATAACCGATGATATCTCCATTATCTAGAGCCACCTTCACTCTAATCAAATCGGTATAAAACAGCACATCATTTTTCTGATAAACAAAATCAAACACCCCTACATTATCATACTGATTGGATTCTATTGAAACCATGGATTTGATGCCCCGCTCTTTTAAAAACTGTAGAGCTTTGTTTTGTGCCTCATTCAGACCGATTGAGGTTTGTTCAATGTCTCTGCTATCAAGTAACCAGAGGACATGACCTCCTTTTTTAGATACCTCAATGGAGATTTGATTATTTCGATCAGAGGATTGGACATCAAAACTATATGACGTATATTCGGCGCTATTCACTTTTTCTTCTAATTGGATTGAATCGTTCGCTTTTAAGTTTAGAAACTCCTGTGCCTTTTCCTTTGCTTCATTTGCGTCAATATTCTTTCCTTTGATCTTCTCTTTCTTTTCTGTCACTGTAGAACCTAGCTGGTTGTCTGTTGCGCCCCATTCGGTTTCTACATATCCTTGCACTTGCCTATTAATGGTTTCAATTCCATCTAAAATCCCTTTTCCCATGTCTGTATTCTCAGATGCTATTGCCATTTCTACATCCATCCAGCGTAAATTTTGATCCAAAATTCTGGTCTGGATTTTGCGTAATTCTGATTGGATTTCCTTAGCCTCTCTGTGTAAGCTCTTTAATTGCTGCCATTCTTTATCACTTATTGGCTCATGATCAAGGTCTCTCATACCGATTTCATAAGTAAAGTCAGCAATTTGTGCTAAAAATTTTTCGGTTTCATTAAAAGGCAGGAGCATCAAGGGAAGCTGTCCAAGATTGGATCTGGCATGTGAGGATAAACGCCAGATATTTGCCATACATGGAGCCAAAAGATTTCTTGAATTCATGGCAATTGATTTTCCAAGCTCATCCTCTAAATTCGATATGTTATTATTCAAGCTATGAAAGGCACGCTGATAATTATTTTCCGCCTTAATTAGGATAGAGTTCTTATCTTGATGCTCTTGATAACCCCAATAACCTGTTCCAGCAATGCCGATAGCCAATAAAGCAATTAGGGCAACAGTTACTATACGTCTGATCAATTTTCTTCACTCCTTCCTATCTCAGAAAAACATGTTTACCAATTCGCTTTACTCTTTCACGAGCATGCATCCATCTTGACGTTGCCGTATCTGGATTAAAGTAATAGACTAGACCTCCCGTAGGGTCCCAGCCATTGATAGCATCTACTACGGCTCTTCTGGCTGTTTCATTCGGCTCTAACCAAATCTGCCCGTCTGCTACGGCTGTAAAGGCTAAAGGTTCGAAGATCACTCCAGATACGTTATTCGGAAAAGTAGGGCTTTTCACTCGGTTTAAAATAACGGCTGCAACAGCTACCTGTCCCTCATAGGGTTCACCTCTGGCTTCTCCATAAACCGCATTGGCCATGAGCTTAAGATCATTCGCTGTAAAACCATCCGGAATATTCACTCCTTGTTGTGCTCTAGCAGGTTCCGCTGGGGCTTCTTGCTCCACTTCTGGAGTAGCAGGCGGAGGTGACTCTTGACCTTCAGGTGTTCCTGCTGGCGGGGTTCCTGCTCCCCCTCCTTCAGGGTTCCTGGCGGTGGGGTTCCTGCTCCTCCTCCTTCAGGTGTGCCGGCTGGTGGGCTTCCTTCCCCCCCTGGTTCAGGTGTTCCTGGCGGCGGCGTTCCTGCTCCCGCTCCTTCAGGTGTTC
>NZ_BAMO01000059.1 GCF_000615945.1 Caldalkalibacillus mannanilyticus JCM 10596 | reverse complement strand
TTCCTGAGAAATCAAGCTGATCTAGCACATTTTGTTGAAGCAACAGCACTTCAGCGTTAGAATTCTTGAGAATGTAATGGATTCTCTCTTCAGGATATTCTGGATCGATCGGGATATAAGCGCCACCAGCTTTAAGTATCGCTAAGATTCCCACCACCATTTCCACTGAACGGTGTGCGATGATGCCTACAGGCTGCTCGGGTTGAACCCCTTTTGCTCGTAGGGTATGAGCTAATTGATTCGCTCGTTGGTTCAGTTTGCTATATGTTAACTCCTGATTTTCATAGACAACGGCAATGGCATCAGGTGTTTTGTTCACCTGCTCTTCAAATAATTGCTGAATGGTCATATCATCACGGTATTCCAGCTCAGTGTTATTGAAGAGTTTCATCTGTCTTTCTTTTTCAGAAGCAGTACTAAGCTCCAGTTCTTTTATTAAAGCACTTGGATTATTCGCTATTTGTTCTAAAAGGTGAACAAAATGCCCCTGAAGATTCGCTATATGTGTATCCCCATAGACAAGCGCATTGTATTCAAACTGTATTTCAACAGCTTCTCCAGGTATAACAACAAGGTTCAAATCGTAGTTACTCTGTTCAACAATATTTATATTTGTAATTTCAAAATCTCCAACTACAAGAGAATTTAATTGCCCCATTTCTTCTTCTATTGGGTAATTTTCAAAAATCATAATATGGTTGATCAAACCTTGCTTTTGTTCGGTTTGTGCTTGAATCTCAAACAATGGATAAAAATCATACTCTTGTGAAGCTGCATACTGTATTTGCACTCTGTTCATAAGGTCAACAATTGTTTCGTTTCCTTTAGCACCAATCCGTACTGGTACTGTGTTAATGAACAATCCTATCATTTTTTCAATTCCTGGTACTTCTGCTGGTCTTCCAGAAACGACACTACCAAAAACGACATCATCAGTATTGTTGTATTTTTGTAATAAGATTCCCCATGCAACCTGAATCAAAGTATTCATGGTCACCTTGTTCTGTTGTGCGATCTGGTTGATTCGACCAGTTAACGCTTTATCTAAGCCTGTATTCATTTTTGCAGATTGATACTCGCCCTTGGTTACTTGATTTTTTTGTTGAGGCAACATAGTTTGTTGCTCGTAATTTTCTAGATAAGCCTTCCAGTAGCTAGCTGCTCCTTGGTTATCTTGTTTTTCTAACCACTCAATATAGGCACTGTAGGAAGGAATTGTATCTAAGTTCGGCACCTGTTGATTCTGGAAAGCAAAATAGATTTCAAATAATTCTTTAATGAGTATAGGCATACACCAGCCATCAATCAAAATGTGATGAGAGCTTAGAATAAAGTTGTACTCATTTTCTTTCACGCGCAAAATAGATAATCGCACTAGGGCATCTTGCTCTAGGTTAAATCCTTTTTTCTTGTCTTCTTCTATAAAACGTTTGGTGTATGTAGTAGCTTCACCATCACTATATTCAGACAAATCCTTGTAATAAAAATCGGCATCCTTAGATTTATAAACGATTTGTAATGGTTCTTCTCTCCAACCACTGTAAAACCCGGTTCGTAAAACAGCATGACGCTGCATCAAAGCACTAAGGCTTTGTTTGAGTTGCTCAACAACAAGATGTCCTCGCATTACAAACATCAATTGGTCAAAATAGGCGCCTGAATGAGGGTCCATTTCGCTGTGGAATAATATCCCCTTTTGCATCGGGGTAAGCCTATAAATATTCTCAATCTCACCAACGGGTTGGGTTTGTTCAGCGATCTGTTCTACTTCTTCGATGGTGAGCCCTTTTAATAAAACATCGCTTGGTGTTAATTCTGTCTTTTCTTTAGTTATACAATGATTGATAATCTCTTGAAGGCTTTCCTTCAGACACTGTGCCAGCTTCTCGATCGTTTCTCGCTGATATTCTAATGGACTGTAGCTAATGTCTAGTTTCAGTTCTCCTTCGGATACCATTCCATTAAGATCTAAGGCATAAGTACGAACATGTTTGTCACTGTTGGAAGCTCCTATAGAATAAGGAGACATACCCTCCTCTTGTATATCCTGATCAAATTGACCAAGATAATTGAAGCTAATCTCTGGCTCCAAGCCCCATTCCATTCCTTCGTCATGGTGGGACAAGTAACGCCAAATGCCATAGCCAATTCCTTTGTTTGGAATCTGACGCAGTGCTTCCTTCACACTCTTAATCTGGTAGCCAAGATCCTTTCCTTCTTCGGTCTCCAATAATACGGGATATTCACTGGTAAACCATCCAACCGTACGCGTGATATCTAGCTCGGGCAGGATTTCTTCACGCCCATGCCCTTCGAGATTGATCTTCACTTGGGATAAACCGCTCCAGCTGTGAAGCGCCAAGCCTAAAGCAGTAAGCAGGATATCGTTCACTTCCGTGTTATAAGCACGTGGAACCTGCTTGAGTAACTGTTCTGTTTCCTCACGATTCCACAGTACAGTGATAGATTCACTGGCACCAGCCAAGACCCGCTGCTGCAGATGGTCCTTAGGTAAAGGCTGAGTTTCAATCTGTGTAATCTTCTGCCAATAGGCTACTTCCTGCGCTAACGCTTGCCCCTCTGCATAGGAAGAAAGCTGCTCAGCCCATGTCAGGAAGGAATCGGTTTTCTTCGGCAGTCGAATGTCTTCTCCCTTCATGCTTGTTCATAGCCAGTAGAAAGGTCTTCGATCAGAATTCTCCACGATACAGCATCAACCACCAAATGGTGAATCGCGATCAGCAAATGGTCGCCATCCTGACACTGGAACAAGCCCAGCTTGAGCAAAGGTCCTTCGCTTAGATTAATGCTGCTTTGAATCTGAGTCGCCTTGGCTTCAATCGCTTCCGCACACTCTGTTTCTTCTCTGAAATCTAGTACCTCCAGCTCGTAGAGATTTTCTCCCTGAATTCCTCGATTCCAAGCCTCATAGCCGCGTTCGGTCTGAGGAAAGACCATACGTAAGGCATCATGGTGTTCTGCGATCTTTTCGAGCACCTGCTGTAAGGTCGCGATCTCAAAGCCTTCTCTTCGATACAGCATCATGGCTTGGTTGTAGTGATGGTTCTCCTCCCATTCTTGCTCAAAAAACCAATGCTGAATTGGCGTTAACTTGGCAACTCCCGTCACTTCTCCTTGATCAATCGTTCTGCCGATGGCTTGTACATAAGGACTCAGTGAGGCGATGGTCGGGTATTTGAATAGATCCTTCATTTCTAGCTTGTAGCCCACCTGATACAAGCGAGAGGAAATTTGGATCGATTTAATTGAGTCTCCACCTAGTTCAAAGAAGTGATCCATTCTACCAACTTTTCCCACTCCCAATACTCCCTGCCAAATCGAAGCGAGAATCTGCTCCACTTCCGTACGAGGAGCTACATATTCGATCTCAACAGTCATTTTGCCATCTGGTTTAGGTAAAGATTTTCGATCAATTTTCCCGTTTGGTGTTAATGGTAACTTCTCTAATTGAATAAAATAGGATGGGACCATATAACTAGGTAATTCCTGAGATAAAGATAATTTTATTTCATTGATGTCCAATACATGATCTGCTACATAATAAGCGCACAGTTGTTTTTGCCCAGTTTCATCTTCCCTAGCAACGACAACTCCTTCTTTGATGAGTTCTAATTTTGCTAATTGGGATTCGATCTCTCCAAGTTCAATTCGGTATCCACGCACTTTTACTTGATCGTCAATTCGTCCTAGAAACTCTAAGTTTCCATCTGGTAGCCAACGTGCTGAATCCCCTGTTCGATACATACGTTCACTAGAGATAAATGGATTTTCAACAAATTTTTCAGCGCTAAGTTCAGGTCGATTCAAATATCCTCTTCCTACACCCTTACCACCGATAAATAACTCTCCAGCTACCCCTATTGGTTGAACAAAACGATCTTCGTCTAGGATATACATCCTCACGTTTGGCAGCGGCTTTCCTATAGGAAGAATACGTGTAGAAAGAATTGTGTCCGATTCAAAATAACAAGAATCAATGCAGGCCTCTGTCACTCCATAACTGTTTAAAATCCTCATTTGCGAGCCAAATCGCTGAATTAAGGAGTTAAAGGCTTCAGTAGAACATTGATCTGAGCCTAAAATTAATGTTTTTAACGAACAGATGTCTATTTGATTTTCATAAATATAATCCATCAGTGGAATAACAAAGGCTGGTGTGGATTCAAATATTTCAATTTGATGCTGTTGTATCATTTCAGTCATTCGAACGAAATCTAATCTAGTTTGACTTGGACAAATCACTAATTTTCCACCATGCAGAAGTGCACGAACATAGTCCCCTGTAAAGACGTCAAAGGAAAAACTAGCCCATTGTAGCCAACAAATACCTGGTTCGTGAAGATGATAATCTTCTTTCCAGGCACTAGCCATGGAAACTACTTGAGCATGTTCAATCAAAACTCCTTTTGGTCTACCTGTCGTCCCTGAAGTATAAATCACATAGGCTAAATGTTGTACAGTAGTAATCGGTTCAAGATTAGAACCATCATCTGCATAAGAATCTTCATCGTCAAGTAATACGTGAAACCCATTAAACTCCACTCGTTCTATCAATTCTTGCTGTAGCAATAAGATTTTTGCTCCCGAATCCTTCAACAAATAACGAATTCTTTCCTCAGGATATTCTGGATCAATCGGTACATAAGCTGCGCCTGCTTTTAGAATCCCTAAAATTCCAACGATCATTCTAACGAACGATGCGTCATAATTCCTACTAGTTGGTCTGGCTCAATTCCTTTAGTACGTATGGTTCGAGCTAATTGATTAGCCCGCTGATTTAATTCGCTATATGTTAACTCTTGATTTTGATATACAACAGCTATTGCATCAGGCGTTCTTTCAACTTGTTCTTCAAACATCTGCTGAATGGTCTTTTCTAGTGGAAGCTCCATTTTTCTTCCGTTGAACTGGTTTAAGATTTGATCCTTTTCTCTATCATCCAAGATAGATAATTCACGTACATTTTGCTGAGGATTGTTCATGATCTGATCAACGATGATTTGAAGCTGATCCATCATTCGGGACATTTCTTCCTCTTCAAATAACTCCACGCGATAAACAAGAGAAAGCACAATTTCTTGATCATCTATCAAATCTTCTATTCGAAAAACAATATCATCTACTTCATGTCCACAAAAATAGCTTCGATGCTGAACAAGAAGATCGTCATAGTTTGTCCATCTAATGGGTTGGTAATCGATAGAAATACTGAAAAGCTGCTGGGTATCACTCTTAGGGTCAATTTCTCTTAGGTCATCTATTAACTTGTTATAGGGATATTTCTGATGTCGTAATATGTTTTTTTGTTCTTTTGATACATTATGTATAAATGTAAGTAAATCCTGATCAGGATCTATTAATAAACGGGTTGCTACTGTGCTAACAAACATTCCTAGACATTCTTTCTCTTGCCTTGATGTCCTATTGGCAAACACAGTTCCTACTGGAATATCCAGAGTCCGAGTTACTTTATGTATGTATACGTATAATGAGGTTAAGAAGAGCGTATAAAGACTAATTTTATGTTGTTGACAAAATGTATTTAACTGATGATAGCGCTCTGAACCTATTGTCATGTTCATCCTTTTGGCATCAGCACTCACAGTGTAAGGAGGATACGGTTTAATATTAATCACTTCAGGAATGGTCGAAAACTTCTCAACCCAATAGTTCTTATCCTTTTGATAACGCTCCGAGCTTTCATATTCCTGTTCTGCATAAATATAATCTTTATATGAGCTTTTTTCTTGGAGAGGAGATTCTTCACCATTAATCAATTCGATATAGTGTTGCGTAATGAAATTACAAACATGGTGAGCAGCTACCCCATCACAAATCATATGATTAAACTTCAGATTTACCCAATGCTCGGTTTCATTGATATTAAAGATGTTAAACTGATACAACTGTGGATCAAGATGGCTTATAGGTTCTTCAGCAAATTGTTTTAAGGCAGCTTCAGCCTCAGAAATCGATTGATATTTTATATACTCAAACTCTCGTTTTATTCTCTCTTTATTTTCATCGAACCACTGTCTGGGTTCCCCGTCTCTAGTGATAAACTTTAGGCGAAATATATCATTTTCTTCAATCACACGATGAATCGCTTTTTGCAAAGCATTAGGGTCAACACTTCCTTGAAGTATTAAGGATCCTGCAATTGTGGACACCGTAGTATTGGGATATAGTAGTTCCATATACAATATTCGCCTTTGTGCTTGCGTTAAAGGAAATAGTTTCATCTCTTCTTTACTCACTTTATATCCTCCCACCTAAATAAGTATTTTGCACTACTAAGGAATCAATCATATCAGTTTCTTAGACATATTTCTACAATTCTCCCAGTAAATAATTGTATCTATCAAAAGTATTATATCAATTCTTGAGGTGTTTTTGTATACAGTTTTACAATAATTTAACATTGTTTACAACAGGTTAACGAGTTTATACAGTTATTCTTTTTGCATATTATGACATTAATTCACAATTAGTTATGACTTATTTACCTTAAAATAAACAGTTCTATTTTACCATTGCCCTATATATACAATGGTTTCAAGAAGCAATCAAGAAAAAAATGTTATAATATCATAGTTTTCCATTTATAACGTTATTTTGATAGGTATTTTTTCACTTTCATCTTTTCAAATCATAAGAATTAGTAGGAATAAAAGACTAAATTTCTTTAAAAATACAAAATGAGTCTATCCTCCCACCTATAAAAAGACCTAAAAACAAATGAGTTTTTAGGTCTTTTGATTGAGTCTACTATAAAGGTATATAAAGCTGATTTTATATCTTTCATTCTATGCTGAATCCATATGAACTTGCCCTTCATACAATTTTGCATAGTTGCCTTTTAATTCTAACAATTCTCGATGAGTTCCTTGCTCTACGATTTCCCCTTGATCCATTACATAGATTTGATCTGCCTTTTCTATTGTTGATAAGCGATGGGCTATGATCACAGTTGTACGTCCCTGCATTAAACGTTCAAGGGCTTGCTGTACCCAATATTCGGATTCATTGTCTAAGGCGGAGGTTGCCTCATCTAATAGAAGGATGGGTGCATTCCTTAGTAACGCTCTAGCAATGGCAATTCGCTGCCGCTGTCCGCCTGACAACGTGACACCTCGTTCTCCAAGGAGGGTCTGATAACCATCTGTTAGCTGTGTGATAAAGTCATGAGCAAATGCGTCTTGAGCAGCCTTTATAACGGCTTCTTTGGTTGCTTCAGGATTCCCATGTTGAATATTTTGTTCAATCGTTCCAGTAAACAGATAGGCGTCTTGCGGGACATAGGCAATCATCTTGCGAAGCTCTTGCAAAGGTAACTGTGCAAATGATTTCCCTTGTACAAAGATTTCGCCTTTCTCTATAGGATAAAAACCGAGAAGCAATTTCATCAATGTACTTTTACCGCTTCCGCTTGCTCCTACAATTGCTATGACCTGCTCAGGTGGTATTTTCATAGTTAAATTGATGAGCACAGGATCATCTCTATGGTAGGAAAAAGTAAGCTGTCGAAGCTCCAGGGCAGCTTCAGAAGGAGTTATTTGCTCTGACCTGCCCAACCTTTCCGGTTCTTCCTGCTCATTCAGCAATTCCTTAATTCGATGGGCTCCTGCTAGTGAAGTTTGAATCCATGAAAATGTACTTCCTATCTCCAAGAAGACCTGAGTGACCATCATTTGCAGGACCATTAAATTCAACACGGTCCCAAGCTCTATTTCCCTCGAAGAGAATAGGATCATTCCATAGATTATGATCCCTGCAAAAACAGAATAACTCATTAAAAAATTGATTGATTCAACCTTTCCCTTTTTTTGACCTAGCTGCATATAACGGGAAGCAGTGTCTTGATTAAGGGCTTGATATTGTTGATCAATTTGTTTGATATGAAACATTTTAATCAACTGAAGCCCTGCATATAAATCAGAAAATTTACCTGTCATTTTACCTAAACCCATCTGAATACGATTATTGATATTTCGAATCTGTTGGGTAAACCTAAGATTTATGTAAAGTGCAACAAATATTGTTGCTAGTACTATGCAGGTAAATTTCCAATGAGTAAAAAACATAATCAACAAGGCACCTGATCCGGTGCAAAGTTTGACCAATAGTGATTGATAATGATCTTTGAAGGTTTCTTCTAAAGCAGTAACATCATTATTCATTCTAGATAGCAAATCACCACTATGATGTTGTTCAATGTAGGAAAGAGGTAGTTTTGTTATTTTTGCAAACAGTTTTTCTCGAACCTCTTGCATAGTAAATAATACACTTCGCACATAAAAAAGCTGTGCCACTGGAAGGAATAAACTGATGAGCAAAATAGCAGCTACCATTAGTATGATTCCTTTGATCATCAATGAACTCTCCCCCGAATCGGCGAAGTTTCCTAAATATTTCATGACCATAGCAAAAGTGAGTGGAAAAAGAGCAAGAAGAATACTAGAGAAGAGAATACCCAAGAAATAGGGTTTCTTATTCTTTGAGTTTATAAAATTCAGCAATTGGTATAGTTCTATCATATAGGTTTTGAATTCACTGAATCTCATTGTCTCACCAGCCCCTTATCCAAATAAGCATCTTCAAATTGCTTGTAGTATAGTCTTGCGTAGAGTCCTTTTTGCTCTAATAATGATGTGTGATTTCCTGCTTCGACCACCTTCCCGTCATCCAGCACCCAAATCTGATCTGCATTCTGGATCGTTGTTAAGCGATGGGCAATAACAAGGGTGGTTCTTTCTTTCATAAGAGTAGTGAGGGCTTCTTGAACAACGAGCTCTGATTCCGTATCCAATGCTGACGTGGGTTCGTCCAGCAGTAGAATGGGTGCATCTTTCAATAAGGCACGTGCGATGGCAATACGCTGGCGTTGTCCACCAGATAAACCAGCGCCTCTCTCTCCTACTTCGGTTTGATATCCCTCTGGAAGATCAAGGATAAAAGAATGGGCATTGGCGATCTTTGCCACCTCGATTACTTCCTCCTTTGTTGCCCCTTCACGTCCATAAGCAATATTATCGTAGATGGAACCGGCAAATAGATAGGAATCTTGTGTCACGAGAGATAGGCTAGACCTTAATTGATCCAAGTTCCAATCTCTTATGGATTGACCAAATATAGTAATATCTCCTTCCCCTGTTTTCATAGGGTAGAAACCACAAAGAAGTTTAAATATCGTGCTTTTCCCTCCACCACTCGCCCCGACTAAAGCGATCGTTTCTCCTTCATGCACACTCCCATGAAGATCCTTAATGACAGGTGCTGTTCCTTCCTGGTAAGAAAAACGAACATGGTTAAATTGAATGGGGTCTACCTTAGAATTTACCTTCATTTGTACATCACGCTGTTGTTCGACAGGCTGATTCAACACTTCAGCTATTCTTTTAGAGGCTCCCTTGACAGCAAAAAGCTGAGTGATCATGTCGGGAATCTCCGAAATTGGTTCTATAACAAGAAAGATTAAATAAACAAAGACAACTAATCCAGCTGCATCCAAGCTTCCAGTAGAGATTAAGTAGCTACCGAATACGATACTAAATATGATGGGGCTATACATAATCGAAAACATAATAGGTAAAATCAGAAGTTCTCTTTTTTCCATCTGTAGTTTTTTTTGAATCTCCATATGAAGAAAGGAACGGTAGGAGCCTAGGAAGTTATCCTGTAGCTGATAGGCCTTAACTAACGCGATTCCTCCTAATGTGTCTTGTAGGACGGCATTTGTTTTCCCCATATGAAGCTGTGCCTCATCAGCAAGCTTTTCCAATGGTTTAGCTACCCAGTGAGATACAACCATTCCAAAAGGAATTAATAGAATACTAAACACAAGCAATTTCCAGTTGATGGTTAGTAAATAGATAAAGGCTCCGAAAAAAACCACCGGTTGATAGAACCACTTCATAAACTGTTTTTTGATAAACTCATCTATAATATGTAAATCATTTGTTATTCTAGAAACAATGTCACCAGAATGTTGTTTCTCAATTGAAGAGATAGGCAGCTTGCCAATATGCTGAACGATACGGTTTCTAATATCTTTTGTAGCAAGGGCACTGGTTCTAGCTGGTGTATATTCCATAAGATATTTCCCCGCAAAACCGATAAGAATGGAAAGAAGCAGCCATCCAGATGTTTTTAGAACATGTTCGTAGTCCCCTGCTACTGCATAGTCAGTTAATTGTTCAATAAATAATCCTATTCCAATTTCTAAACAAGCAATGGTTAAAGTAGATAGAATGCCAATGATGATCCACCCTCTGTAGGGCTTTAGATAGGCTATCATCCAGAAATCTGATTTCCAACGTTGTAACTTTGTCTTTTGGTTCTTTGTCACTGCTCTTCTTTCCTCCTTTAGAGGGTGACAGTTATAGCTTTTGTGCTATAACTGTCACATATCACCGTGCTACATAAATGATTACGTCTATTTTTAAAGAAGATATTTTACACACTTACTTCTAGTGCTTGATCCTGAAAACTTTTTTGTATCGCTTGTTGTAATATTACGCATCCTTCTTCAAGCTCAGCCATAGTGATAGTAAGCGGAGGCATAATTTTGATCACATCATCATTACGTCCCACTCTTTCTATAATCAGTCCGTTTTGATAGCAAAGTGACGTAATATCCCCTGCAAGCTTTCTATTTTCGGTCTTAGAAACATCAATTCCCCAGAGGAATCCCATTCCACGAATCTCTATCTTTTCACTTATAGGTGCAACTTGCTTATCAAGAAACTCTTCAATAAATTTCGCTTTTTGTTGTACCTCTTCTTCTAATTGCACCTCTTCTCGATAGTGCAGAGCAGCCACAGCTCCAACGAATGCTAACTGATTGCCACGGAAGGTACCGGTGTGCTCTGCTGGACGCCAAATATCTATTTCAGGCTTCATTAAGACAATGGACATAGGTAACCCATAACCACTAATCGATTTAGACAATACCACTAAATCAGGAGTGATTCCTGCTCTTTCGAAAGAGAGAAAAGGACCTGTTCTGCCGCAACCAGTTTGAATTTCATCACATAGTAACAAAATATCATGTCGGTCACATAAATCTCTCAGACGCTGCATCCATTCAATCGGAGCAATATTCACTCCACCTTCTGCTTGGACAGTTTCAAAGATGATAGCGGCAGGTTTTTCAACACCTGAATGACCATCTGTTAGTACTTTTTCCATATATTCAATAGTATCGATAGAATCCATAAATCCCGCAGGAAACGGCATAAAGACAACATCATGGAGTCCTGTTCCTGCTGCCTCACGGAAATAGCGATTACTCGAAGCTGCCAAGCTTCCTAATGACATTCCATGAAACCCTCCAGTGAAAGCAAAAATAGTATTTCTTCCTTTCACTCTTCTAGCTAGCTTTAATGCGGCTTCTACCGCATTAGCGCCGGTCGGTCCGCAAAATTGGACTTTATAATCCAATTGACGAGGTTTTAAAATCAATTCGGAAAAGGTGGATAAAAACTCTTCCTTCGCTGAGGTATACATATCCAAGCCATGAGATAGACCATCTGCCTCAATATACTCTACTATTTTTTTCTTAATGTAATCATTGTTGTGTCCATAATTCAGTGCTCCTGCACCGGCGAAGAAATCGATAAACGATTTCCCCGTATCGGCAAAGAGAGTAGAGTTTTTCCCACGTGCAAAAGTATCTGTAAAGGATCTGCAATAAGAACGAACATTAGATTCCATTGTTTCGAAAATTTTCATTTTTCTTCACCATTCCTTTGATTAGTTATAAAAAACAATCCTTACTTAGCGCGATAATACCCTTTCATCAATCAGCGAGCTTTGTTTTTCAATGATCTTTTTAACGATACGTTGAATAATCCTAGCATTTTCTTCTATATAAGGAGATTCAAAAACTTCATCATGCTCTCCCCTGATTTCATATTCAGTGGCTTGCTGAACGGTAGAGCTTCTCCATAATAGAACATCGCTTTCCTCAGGATTTTCTATCTGTACTCCATCTGCTACTAGGGCATGAATATTAGCTTGAATAACGCCCGTGTTGATGAGTTGATTGTTATACATCATGTACGCATGAATTTTTTTTCTGACGGACTCAATCATGTTTTCTGCCACATCTTCTAGCAAATACTGGACTTGTTCTTCCATTTGAACAGGAGAGATTTCTGTTAAATGATTTCTTTTTTCTGCATCAATAATGAAAATATCAGAAACGACAAGCCCTCTTGACTCCATCACTTTCGCCACTTCAAATGCTAAATTCCCTCCTAAGGAATACCCCATCAATACATAAGGAGATTGCTCTTGGATACCGACAATAGTGTCGACATACTGTGTAAGCATTTTTTCATGATCTTCGGCGTCATCAATAAAATCTAGACCGTATAATACACAATGCTTATCTAGATGCTGGGCGATTTCATAAAACGCCACACCATAGCCTAATCCCGGTGGAAAACAAAACACATTTAGTGGACCTTCATGATTTAGTTTAGTAACCGCCTGATGCTCGCCTGTTTCAAACTTCATTTTTACTACGATTTGCGCCATTTCTTCTAAGGTTGAAAGTTCAAATAACTTATTCAGTGGAACCTCGATATTCATATGTGAACGTATTAAATGAACCAATTGCATCATCTTCAGCGAATGCCCACCAAGGTCAAAGAAATCATCTTTTACTCCAATGCTCTGAATTCCCAATACTTCCTTCCATATTTCTGTTAGGATCTTCTCTTCTTCCGTTCGTGGTGCTACATATTCCTGACGAGTGATCATGCTTTCCTCTGGCTCTGGTAATGCTTTACGATCTATTTTGCCATTCGGTGTTAACGGCATTTGTTCCAATTGAACAAAATAACTTGGAATCATGTAATTTGGTAGTTCTTTTGCTAGCATTTGGCGAAGGAAACTTCCCTCCCATTCTTCAGTGGCAACATAGTAAGCACATAAATTCGTGCTTCCCTTTTCATTTTGTTTAGCGATCACGATCGATTCTTTCATTCCGTTGATTTGGGATATTCGATGATTGATTTCTCCTAGTTCAATCCTAAATCCGCGTATTTTTACCTGATGATCCATTCGATCAATATACTCAATACTGCCATCCGGTAACCATTTTGCTAGATCACCCGTTTTATAGAGGATCTCACCTTCTTTGAAAGGATGAGCTATAAATTTTTCTGCTGTTAGCTCTGATTGGTGTAAGTATCCTCTCGCCAGACCATCTCCAGCAATACATATTTCCCCTGGGACTCCGATTGGCTGTAATTGATGATGACGATCAAGGATATAAACTTCAGTCTGACTGATTGGATACCCTATTGGAATTGTTTCTACGTGTTCATGAAGCTCATGGATAGGGTAAGCTGTGGCAAATACGGTGCTTTCTGTTGGACCGTATACATGAATCAGCTTTCCTTTTCCAACCGTTTCTAACGCACGTCGCACATGGGAAACAGAAACCTTCTCTCCACCAAACAAAATGTTTTTAACACCTTTAAGGCAGGATGGATCCTGATCTACAAGAGCATTAAAGAGAGCTGTAGTGATGAAAAACAAGCTAATATTCTCTTCTTCAATGATCTGAGCAAGGCTCTCCATATGTAGAAGCGCTTCTTTCTTGATGAGAACAAGGCGGGCTCCATTCAATAGACTGCCATATAAATCAAAAGTCGAACCATCAAAAGCGAAGCTGGATAACTGTAGGACTCTATCCGCTTGTTCAATATCGATATAATTGGTCTGCTTAACAACACGTATTACATTGCGATGAGTAATTAAGGTTCCTTTAGGCTGACCAGTTGAACCAGATGTGTAAATGATATAGGCTAAATCGTTCCAAGCTGTGCTGGAGTATACATTTTCCTTGTTGGGACTATAGCTTTCTTCTGCCGATAAGTGAAGGATCGTACCTTGAAACGGAAACGGTACGCTTTCTGTTCCTTGAATTAAAAGCCAACGAGCTCCACTATCTTGTAAGATATATTCCATACGTTCTACTGGATAGCTAGGATCAATCGGAACGTAAGCACCCCCAGCCTTCAAAATCGCTAGGATTCCTACTACTGTTTCTATTGATCTTTCCACTAAGATACCAACCAAGCTTTCGGTTTGAACTCCCTCAGCCTGTAGACGGTGTGCTAATTGATTCGCCCTTGCATTTAATTCTGTATAGCTCAACTGCTCATTGCCAAAGGATACTGCTACAGCTTCTGGTGTACGTTTTACCTGTTCCTCAAATAACTGATGAAGTGTTTGCTCTCTAGGATAGTCTGTAGCTGTATTATTAAAGACTTCTATAAGCTGGTTCTCTTCCGCATCCGTTACAGGAGCCAATGCTTTTATGGAAATCTGTGGGTCATTAGCGATCTGCTCTAAGAGATGTATGAAATGATTTTGTATCTGATTAAGGATCTGTGCATCATAAACCAATGAGTTGTACTCGATTCGAATTCTAATCTCATTGCCAGGAATGACAGTGACGTTAAAATCATAATTGGTTTGCTCCACTGCACTTGCATCTGTAATATCTAGCTCCTCTTCATCAGTTGCACTCCATTGATCTGCTTGATGCTCCATTTCTTCTTCTACTGGGAAGTTTTCAAAGACCAGAATATGATTGATTAGGTTTTGCTTTTGCTCTGTTTGTGCTTGAATTTCATACAGCGGGTAATAATCGTATTCCTGAGAAGCAATTGCCTGTGCTTGAACTCTTCTCATTAGATCGTCAAAAGCTTCCTCTGCACTGCCATGAATACGAACTGGAATCGTATTAATAAACAAGCCAATCATCTTTTCAATTCCTGGTATTTCTGCTGGTCTTCCAGATACCACACTTCCAAAGACTACATCGTCAGCATTGTTATATTTCTGCAAAAGAACTCCCCATGCAGCTTGAATCAAGGTATTCATTGTCACTTGATATTGCTTAGTCACTTGGTCGATTCGTTCTGTAAGGCTTTTCCCTAAGTCAAAGCTTACCTTCTCTGATACATAGCCCTCCGTTGTTTTCTGCTGTTTTCTTTGTGGCAATAAGGTTTGTTGTTCATAATTTGCTAGATACTCCTTCCAGTAGTTCGCTGCGATTTGGTTATCCTGTTTCTCTAACCATTCAATGTAAGCACTGTAGGAAGGAATCATTTCTAGATTCGGCTCTTGTTGATTTTGGTAGGCAAAATACATTTCAAATAATTCTTTTGTGAGAATCGGCATGCACCAGCCATCCATGAGAATATGATGTGAACTCCAAATAAACGTATATTCACGTTCTTTTACCCTTAAAATAGATAAACGCATAAGAGCATCCTGCTCTAAAGCAAATCCTTTTTTCTTGTCTTCTTCTATAAAGTGTTGAGTATATTTAGCAGATTCATCTTCTGACATTTGACATAAATCTTCAAAGTAGAAATCAGAATTCTTTTTCCGATAGACGATTTGAAATGGTTCCTCTCTCCAGCTACTATAAAAATTTGTTCGTAATACAGCATGACGTTGCATTAATGTATGGAAACTTTTTCTAAATAAATCAACGCTAAGATGTCCTCTCATCGTAAACACCAACTGATCGAAATAGGCACCAGATTGCGGGTCCATTTGGCTGTGGAACAGCATTCCCTTCTGCATCGGAGTAAGTCTGTAGATATTCTCAATCTCACCAATGGCTTTGGTTTGTTCGACAATCTGCTCTACTTCTTCGATGGTGAGCCCTTTCAATAAAACATCGCTTGGTGTTAACTCTGTCTTTTCTTTGGTTATACAATGAGTGATGATGGCTTGAAGGCTTTCCTTCAGACATTGAGCCAGCTTCTCAATCGTTCCTCTGTGGTATTCTAAAGGACTGTAGCTAATATCTAGCATCAGCTCTCCCTCGGAGACCATGCCATTCAGATCTAAGGCATAACTACGCAAGTGCTTGTCACTGCTGGTCGCTCCCGTAGAATAAGGAGAACCCTCCTCTGCCTGAATATCCTGATCAAATTGACCCAAATAATTGAAACTGATCTCTGGCTCTACTCCCCATTCCATCCCTTCGGCATGGCGCGACAAGTAACGCCAAATGCCATAGCCAATTCCTTTGTTTGGAATCTGACGAAGTGCTTCCTTCACGCTCTTAATCTGGTAGCCCAGATGCTTTCCTTCTTCGATTTCCAACAAGACGGGATATTGACTGGTAAACCATCCAACCGTACGCGTGATATCTAGCTCAGGCAGGATTTCTTCTCGTCCATGTCCTTCAAGATTGATCTTCACTTGGGATAAGCCACTCCAGCTGTGAAGCGCCATGCCTAAAGCGGTAAGCAGGATATCGTTCACTTCCGTGTTATACGCACGAGGAACCTGCTTGAGTAACTGTTCTGTTTCCTCGCGATTCCACTGTACAGTGATGGATTCACTGGCGCCAGCCAAGACCTGCTGGTGCAGATGGTCTTTCGGTAACGGCTGGGTTTCGATCTGTGTGATCTTCTGCCAATAGG
>NZ_BAMO01000060.1 GCF_000615945.1 Caldalkalibacillus mannanilyticus JCM 10596 | reverse complement strand
TCAGCAACCAGCCCATACTTCCCCCCGTAAAAAACCAATAAAGAAATAAAGTATGAAAGGAAAAACGGCACACGGCATGAATGTTTCTTTTACGTCCATCTTGTAGGCGATGGGTCTGCCAAGCAGATTGTAAGTTCCATCCTTTTAAGAGCACCGGAAGAAGGAAGAAGAGCCATAATGATTCCGTGTCAGAAATTTTATTCGCATATAGGGGGCTAAAAATCATTAGAATAAGCACTAACCCAGTAATCTGAATGGCTGTATTATAAACAACAGCCTGTCTAAAGTAGAGATTCATGTTTTTTTCTACTGGCGTAAGAAAAAGAATATCCGCTTCCTGAAGAAGAGTACGAAAGGAGGCTCTCGTAATGAACCAGCCCAAAAAAATCGCTAGAACGAAAGAAACAGGAAAAGCCTGTGGGAGCCACTCCAAAAAATCAGGATAGTAAATCACACCCAGAATAAATAAAATAATCGTACTTCCTAACAGTCCACTGCTTCCAATCAGCTTCCAATAGCCTATTGATTCCTGAAAATAATCCTGCGATCGTTGTTTCCATATGTTCTCGACCGTTATTTTCATAGTTCCTCAACCTCTGTTAGGTGTAAATAGATATCATCTAACGAAGCATTCTTCATTTGACTGACCTCTCTTAACTCGGATAAGGTTCCTTGGGCTTTAATTTTCCCCTCATGAAGAATAATGAAACGGTCACAGTATTTTTCAGCCGTCGCTAGGATATGGGTAGACATCAAGATTCCCGCTCCGTTTTCCTTACACTTGACCAGCCACTGTAAGAGAGAACGTATGCCAAGAGGATCTAGTCCTAATAAAGGTTCATCTACAATATATAAGGAGGGTTGAATCAAAAAAGCCATCATGATAATCAGTTTCTGTTTCATGCCCTTAGAAAATTGGTTTGGAAACATATTTTTTCTTTTTTCCATCCTAAATTCCTTTAGCAGAATGGGAGCTCTCTCTAAAAACACCTCTCGCTCGATTCCATAGGTCATGGCAATTAATTCTAGATGCTCCCATAGTGTCAGCTCTTCGTAATAAATAGGATACTCAGGTATGTAGCTATATTGGGCTCGATACTGCTCAGGTGACTCTGTAAAGGTTTGCCCCTTAATCTTGATCGCCCCTTGGAAGGGCTGTAGAAGACCTAGTATATGCTTAATTGTCGTACTCTTCCCTGCTCCATTTAAACCGATGAGGGCTACAATCTCTCCAGGCTCAATTTGAAAACTAACATTATGTATAACTGGTTTATTGCCAGTGTATCCTCCTGTAACATCAATAAGCTCTAACAAACTACTCATGAAATCCCCTCTTTCCAAACCATTTAGTTCCCCTGATTCATCGCAGGTCTCTAGGACAAATTATAGTTGATTTTCTTTCCTATTGGCAAATAACAGGTATAAGAAGATAGAAAAAAGCTAGGCTATAAGGATCGTAACCTAGCTTATCTCTCTGTTTATAGAAATCTTGCCGGAATATTGGTGAAGATCCCATCTACCTTTAACTCATCTAGATATTGATACATTCTTCTCTCATCAACGGTGAAGGGAAACACTTTGAATCCCGCTTGATGACAAGCTTGCATAAATGCCTCATCTACAAAGGTACAAATGGGGTGGATACTATACGCCTTAATCCCTGAATACTCAATATATTTCCATGGTTCTATTAAATGATTCGCCAAGAGCACTCCAAGCTTAACGTCAGGGTCAATATGTTGCGTTCGCAGCAAGGCTTGATGATCAAACGACGAAATAATGGTGTTCTGCATGAAATCATATTTTTTGATTTCTTCAATGACTTTAGCTTCAATCCCCTGATGAAAATAAGGAACATTCTTGATTTCAATGTTAATCGTAATGTCCTGATGACAAAGAGCCAAAACCTCACCTAAAGTCGGAATTCTACTTCCTTCAAACTCTTCGGAAAACCAGCTTCCCGCATCCCTTTGCCTCAGTTCCTCGAGCGTCATCTCTTTAATCAAGCCCATCCCATCTGTCGTCCGTTCAATATCATCATCATGACAAACAACGATCTGCCCATCCTTCGATAGGTGAACATCCAATTCAATTGCCTTACAGCCTTGTTTTAGAGCTAATTCAAAAGCAGGTAATGTGTTTTCTGGTGCCTCAAAGGATGCTCCTCGATGAGCAAAAATGATCTCCATATGGTTCTCCCTTCCTTTCATTCCCATCTCTTCTCTTTTTCCGATTAAATTAATCCTTATGATGGCCGCCAGGATTTTAGTACATTATTTCCTCGGCAATGATCGATAGGCTAAGAGTTTTTGCGCGTTATTCTGACAAGCCTCATCAATAGTATCGACATCCATTCCTTTTAACATTGCTACGCACCTCACTATTTCGTGAAGCAGGACTGGGGTTGTTTCCCTTCCCTCAAACAAGCCTGAATACGGCCATGGACCATCTGTTTCTACTAATAGTAAAGTTAAAGGAATGAGATCTACTAATTCTTGATCTCTCTTTCTGTAACAGACCTCAGGAGTGACAGAAACAAAATAACCTCTCTTTACGATTTTTGAAACAAGATGTGCAGGAGCTTTTAACCAATGAAAATGAGCTGCTTCCACTTGGTTTCGTTCTAGAATAGACAATGCTCTTTCGACCTTATCATAAACAGCATGCAAGAGGAGAGGGAGATTTTCAACAACCGCTAGCTTTACTATGGTTTCAAAAAAAGCTATCGCCCTCTCGAGATAAGGGGCTCCTCCTAGACGAGATAATTCATAATGTGGCAAGCCCACTTCCCCGATAGCAACAATAGACTCTCTCTCTTTTCGTAATAGCTGTATCCACTCGGTAAACTCTGCTGAAGAAGGTAGCTCCTTTTCAGGATGAAAGCCAATAGCAGGGTAAATAAAAGTTGGATATTGACTATGTAGTTCGAGTGTTTTATAAGAAGAGGCAAGATCTGAAGAAACGGCAATAACACCGTTTACTCCTTTTTCTTGCCAAGTTGTGACATAACGATCCATCTCCTTTAGATCATATTGATCTAAATGGATGTGAGCATCAATCATTAAGTTCCTCTATTTTTTCAAGCTGCTCCTCAGCAAACATCATCAGTTCTTCAATCGTTTCCTTGGAAAAATCAAACTTAATTCCTGCCGCTTCATACACTTCAGGCAGTGTTCTAGAGCTGCCAAGCGAGAGAGCTTTTTTATAGTTATTTACGGTTTCTTCTGGATTTTCATGATAAGCCTTCCAGAGCTGTAGCGCCCCTAACTGAGCAATGGCGTACTCAATGTAGTAGAACGGAACTTCAAAGATATGTAGCTGCATAAGCCATTTTGCTCTAATTTCGTCCTCTAGCCCCTCTATATTCACATAATGATAATTATACTCTTTGGCTAGCTCCATGAATTTTTGCTGTCTTTCTTCGATCGAGTGTTCAGGATTCTCATACATCCAATGCTGAAAGCGATCAACAACCATTGCCCATGGGAAGAAAGAAATAATCCCTTCAATATGCTCCTTCATGGCACGCTGTAAATCCTTCTCATCCTGATAGAAACGCTCCCACTTATCAATAGTCAGAAGCTCCATGCCCATACTCGCTAACTCAGCTGATTCCATCGGAGCTGACTTATAAGCAGAAAGCGGTAGCTGACGCATTAAAAGGTTATGGACACTATGCCCTCCTTCATGAACCATGGTTGTCACATCATCCTGTGTTCCACTGGCATTCATGAAAATAAAGGAAAGCTCTGTGATTGGTAGGTAAGAGCAAAAGCCACCTGGGGATTTTGCCTTTCGGCTATCTAAATCTAAGAGATCCTGATTCTTCATATCTTTCAATAGTTGAGCAAATTCAGGATCTACCTCCTGAAAGACATCAATCGTTGCTTCGACCAACTCATCTGAATGCTTGAAGGGTTTCAATGGCTCCAACCCTTGAGGTACGGCTTGCGTGTCCCAGGGACGATAGTCATCTAGCCCTAGCTCTTGTTGATGTTTTTGCTGGATTTTACTCACTCGTGGCACCACTTCTTTTTTTACTGCCTTATGAAAAGTAAAACAATCCTCTGCCGTGTAATCAAAACGCTCATATTTTTTAAACATATAATCACGGTAGTTCTTCATTCCAGCATTTTTCGCTTGCTGATCTCGCAGAGTAATAAGCTCACTCATGATTTCATTCAATCGCTGTTCATGCTTGACAACTTCCTGAGAGAGTAATTTCCAAGCCTTTTCTCTCGTTTCCCGATTGGAGCTTTGGAGATGCTCTTTCATTTGTGGTAATGTTTTTTCTTCTCCATTCCATAGAACCGTAAGACTTCCAGTAATTTCGAAATACTCATTCTGTAGCTTATCCTCCTCCATTTCAAGAGCGATATTCTCCTCACGGAACAATTCAATCGCATTGACCCTTGAACGGATGAGCAAATGATATTTTGCAGGATCTAATTCTGCACGATATGGACTATCATAGAATTTCTTATCAAATAAGGCTTTATACTTTTTAACAATAGGCAGGATCACCTGCTGATCACGCTCAAATCGTTCCTTAATCGCCTTATCATCGTTATATCGCTGGAAGGCAATATAATCTCCACTAACTACCTCATCAATAGCATCTAACAGCTCCGATTCTTCTTGTAACCATTCCTCTAAATCGTTGACTGAAGTTATTTTTTTGTTTAAAATCGCCTTCAACTGAGTTTCAAGATAAATCGGATCTTCTAAAGAGATCTTCTCTTGAAAGAAATTAAGCTTCGACTGCACCGTTTCCATCTCCCCTACATGTAATACATAATCTACATTTACATTATCATAGATCCACATTGTTTATCACCCTTTTTTTGTCATATGATACAAAAAGAGTCGCATTTAGCGACTCTTACTTTTTCATCCATTCTATTTTTTGTTAATTTTTCTCAATATATTCATATAAAAATGAGGAGCCATTTCGATAAAAGCGTGGATCATAAATCCCCAAGCGTTCGTCATCATCTATTACCACAACAAAAGGGGACCATTCAAATAAGGTTTGAGCTTTTGGGTTCTCTTCAAATAAAGGAGTTAAATCCACTTGTTTAGCTGACTCAAGGCGAGTGATAAGAGTAGGCTCTCCTACTATTTTTACCTGTGATATCTCCACTTGATTCCCTTTCATCCCTACCATCGCAAAATGACCTGGCGTAAATTCTGCTGCTAAAACGAGCTGATCATACTCCGCAGCATAGCGTTCGTGAATGACATACCCTTGTACTGATTGAAAGGTGAAATGAAGGAGGATCAAGAGCCAAACCCCTTTATAGATAGTATGTGAGGGATACCTGGTGATTTTGGTTAAGACAAAGCCAACAAGAATGATTCCCCACACCAGAAAATCAATAATAGGAATGGTACCAAACGTAATACGAATCATGGAAAATGGCTCTAGATATCCAGTTCCCCAAGCATTAAACAAGTCACTGGTATTATGAATAAAGACAGCTAAGCTCCCAAGATAGAAAATCCTTTTGTCCTTCACCCTCCAAAAAAGATAGCATAAGAGCAGGATTACGAATGCCCAGACAGGAACAAGGAAGATCGAGTGAGTAATGCCTCTATGCCACATCTGATACTTACCTTCCATATCCCAGAGCTTCGAAATCACATCAATGTCAGGAATCTGGCTTCCAACGATGGCTGTAAATAAAAGAGGTTTTTTCAGCTTCGGATCTATGTTCTGCTTGTTCAAAGCCCCGTACAATGTTAAACCAAATAAAGTATGTGTAATCGTATCCATGGCTTAGTACCCTTTTCTTAAATCAATGGGGTTCATCATATTTGAGGCATTAGGATAATGAGCTAAATTTTCAATGAAAATATCTAACGCCCTCTGCATATAGTATGGTGAGCGCCCAGAAAGATGAGGAGTTAAGATCACATTATCAAGCTGCCAAAAAGGGTGATCTGCGGGTAAGGGTTCTTGTTCAAAGACATCTAGGATGGCTCCTGCGATTCGTTTTTCCTGCAATGCTTTCAGGAGAGCCCCTTCCTGAACAATCTTGCCACGCGCAATATTCATAAGATAGGCGGATGGTTTCATTTGCGACAGCTCCTTCTCGCCTATACAGTAAATGGTTTCAGGAGTTGCTGGAAACAACACTACGACAAAATCACTCTGACGAAAAAGAGTCTCCCTTTCCTCAAAAGTAACCATTTCATCAAAGTCACTAGATTCCTGTTTCTTTTCTCTTCTAAGTCCAATTACCTTCATTCCAAAGACTTTAGCCCTTTTGGCAATTTCACTCCCAATGGCTCCAGCTCCAACAATTCCGAGTGTCTTGCCATAAACTTCATCCACTCTCAATGAACGGTCCCAGACTCCTTGTTTTTGAAATTGAAACAGCTCGATGCTTTTTCTCGTCATTTGTAGGATCATTCCCATCGTATATTCAGCCATAGGAATACGATGAATCCCTCTTGCATTGGTTACCAAAATATCTCTTTTCAGTAAGCTCTCAAAAGGCATTAATTCTAACCCCGCACTAAGGACTTGAATCCACTTTAGGCGAGGCATCTGATCAATGATAGCACCCGTTAGATCTTCTCCATAGGTCAACAATATTTCTGTTTTAGCAAGAACCTCCCGCTCAACTGTGCTTAACTTGTCATAGAAAAAATATTCATGGTCAGGATACAATTCTTTGATTCTATGTTGATGCTTTTCACTCATTTTTGCCGTAGACGTAATGTTCAACCGATCCCTCTCCTTATTTCAAAAGTATATGTAGTAAAAATGAAGTATATCTAAAATAATATAGAATAATGGACCTTTTTGGCAAACCATTAGCCTATTTGCACAAAAAATATTTGTAGTGCAAAAATATTCGTCTACCGAATTAGATTGCGTTATAATTGAATGATAGACATTATTTGCTATACAACTAGAAATCATTCATCATATATTAGACTGAAAGGATGAACCCAATGGTGACAAATCTACAGCAGACATGGAACCTAGACACAATCTTCCCTCATGGGAGCGAGTCAGAAGAATTTACTCATCATCTTATGACTCTAGAAACTGAGTTACAAAAATTTGAAGAAAGGATTCACAACGCTCAGGTCCCTACATCATTACATGACCTCAAGTCTTTCGCTTCATTAGTTGAACAAATGGAAACCCTTCATCTCAAGCTGCGTCAAGCTAGTGCTTATATCAGTTGTCTTACAGCACAAAATGTGAAAGATAAAAAGGCGGTACAACTGGGAGGAAAGGTGAAATCTCTCCATGCCAACTATATCGCTTCTTGTACACATCTAGATCAATTCATCGGACAAATCGAAGACTCCCTCTGGAGCTCCTTTCTTCAATCGGATGCTCTTGTACAAGTAGCCTTTCCATTGGATGAAAAACGAAGACTCTCTTTAGAAAAATTACCACCTGAGCAAGAAGCTTTGATTCAGCGCCTATCATTGGATGGGTACCATGGCTGGAGTGACCTCTATAATACAACCGTTGGCAGAATGACCATTCCATTCGAAGAAAACGGCGAGCAAAAGCTATACTCTGTCGGGCAAGCCCATAATAAGCTCGATAGCCCCATTACAGAAGAGCGCCATCGAATGGCTGAAGCTTGGGAGCAGGCTTGGGCTGATCATGCTGATTTTTGCACAGAAGCCTTAAATCATCTAGCTGGTTTTCGACAAGAGGTTTATCAATTCCGAAACTGGGATTCCATACATAAAGAACCCCTTACCTTGAACCGTATGTCTGAAAAAACATTACAGGTTATGTGGGAGGTCATCAATCAGAATAAGGCGATTTTTCTATCCTATTTCGAACGCAAAGCGCAGCTCATGGGGCTAGAAAAGCTAGGCTGGCATGATTTATACGCTCCTATCAGTGGATCAACAACGAAGAAAATAAGCTATGATGAGGCAGCACAATTTATTATTGAACAATTTGAGCCTTTTAGTCCCAAGCTAGCCTCTTTTACCAAGCATGTTTTTGAAAATAGATGGATTGAAGCAGAGGATCGTCCTGGAAAAAGACCTGGGGGCTTCTGTACATCCTTCCCTCAAAGTAAAGAAACTCGTATCTTTATGACCTATGCAGGGACTGCCTCTAGTGTAGCAACCCTCGCCCATGAACTAGGGCATGCCTATCATCAGCATGTCATGAATGATATGCGCCCTCTGGCTCAGCGCTATGCCATGAATGTAGCTGAAACTGCTTCTACTTTTGCCGAAATGATCGTAGCAGATGCGTCAGTAAAAAAAGCTACTTCGGATGAAGAGCGTATCGTTCTTTTAGAAGACAAGGTTCAACGTGCTGTGTCTTACTTCATGGATATTCAGTCACGATTCCTTTTTGAAACCAATTTTTATGCGGAACGGAAAAAAGGACTTGTGAGTGTTGAGCGCCTAAACGAATTGATGACGCAAGCGCAAAAAGATGTGTTTGAGCATTCTCTAGCAAGCTATCACCCACATTTCTGGGCTTCTAAGCTTCATTTCTATATGACAAGTGTCCCATTCTATAATTTCCCTTATACATTTGGCTACTTATTCAGTGCAGGTATCTATGCTAGAGCCATCCAAGAGGGAATGGAATTTGAAGAGAAATATATTGCCTTACTTCAGGATACGGCAAGTATGACAGTGGAGGAACTGGCTTCTAAGCATCTCGGAGTTGATTTAACACAGCCAGAGTTTTGGCAGGAGGCTGTATCTCTCGCCGTGAGAGATGTTGAGGAATTCTTAGAACTAACAAAATAGAAGAACTCTTAAGAAAAGCTTCTATTGCCGCTTTTTAAGAGCAAAAGAATCCCTCTTCTTTTTAGATAGCAGAGGGATTTCTTTTGTAAATTCGTACGGAAGGATCATCCTCGTGATTGATTACTTCATATTGTTCTCATCAAGCAATTCTTCTAGCTTCTTGATTCTCTTTCGCTCTCTTCTTTTTTCTTCTCTCACTTCCGCTTGCAACGCCTTGTTTAAGGATAGGACCATCATCAGCATGATCACAGCAAACGGCAGAGCCGCTATAATGGATGCCGTCTGTAATCCTCCTAATCCCCCACTATATAAAAGGACTGCCGCAATAGAAGATTGTAGGATTCCCCAGATCAGCTTCGTCGATACGGCAGGATTCAAGCTCCCCTTCGATGTTAGCATGCCCAAGACAAAAGTAGCAGAATCTGCTGAGGTAATAAAAAATGTGATGATTAATAAAGTGGCTAAGATACTTAAAAACCAGCCGATCGGAAAATGCTCTAGGGTAATAAATAAAGCTGAAGTCATGTCATTGTTCACCGCATCAGCAATTCCTTTTTGTTCGAACATCTCTAGGAAAATAGCTGATCCTCCAAAAGCAGAGAACCATACAGCACTTAACAGAGTGGGAACTAACAACACCCCAAGTACAAACTCTTTAATCGTTCTTCCTTTCGAAACCCTGGCAATAAAGGTTCCAACAAAAGGAGCCCAAGCAATCCACCATGCCCAATAGAAAATGGTCCATGCTCCTACCCAGGTTCCCCCACTAAAAGGAGTCATTCGAAAGCTCATGGGGATAATATTGCCTAAGTATCCACCAATCGTTGTAGTTAAAGCATCCACGATAAATGACGTCGGACCAGCTAAAAGAACAAAAAGTAAGAGTCCACCAGCTAACCCTAAGTTCAGGTTACTTAAATAGCGTATCCCCTTATCCAATCCTGTTGTAGCTGAAATCAGATAAAGAACCGTCACAATCCCAATAATCAGTAAATGAACGGTGAAATTATTAGGAATGCCGAAAATATGGGTCAGTCCTCCACTAATTTGCAAGGTACCAAAACCAAGCGAAGTTGCCACACCAAAGACAGTTGCAATCGCTGCTAAGGAATCGATTCCTTTGCCTAATGGTCCCTCAACCCGATCCCCAATCAAGGGTCTGAAAGTGGAACTAATTAAGCCCGATTCTCCTTTTCTAAACTGTGAGTAGGCAATCGCTAAAGCAATGATCGTGTAGATCGCCCAAGGATGAAATCCCCAATGAAAAAAGGAATAGCGCAGAGCCAACCTTGCCGCTTCGGGTGTTTCTCCCCCCACTTCTGAGATAGCAGGAGTCAGATAATGATAAACGGGTTCTGCCACTCCCCAGAAAACAAGCCCAATTCCCATTCCAGCAGAAAAAAGCATGGCTAGCCAAGTGTAATAAGAATAGTCTGGTTCATCATCATCTTTCCCTAGTTTAATTCTGCCATAGGGTCCAAATGCGACATAGATAGCGAAAATCAGGAAGATAAAGGTCGCCACTAAATAAAACCAACCAAAACTAGTGGTAATTGCAGATAGTACTGTACCCGTTACCTCATCCAAATTCTTAGGAAAAAAGAATCCCCATACGAGGAAAATTGCAACGATCATAACGGATATGTAGAAAACCGTCCCTATTTTTTTTTGTTCATTCAAAATGTCATCACTCCTATGTTTTTTGTTTGAAGATTAAGAATATACAATCAAAAAAATTACCATTGCAAATTCCCCTTATAGTGTAGAATTTCTCTTCGACCTCGGCTTTATTCTCTACTTATTTAATTGTACGGGATACAAAAAACTGAGTAAAATAAGGGATAAGGAATGATAGGGGAGGATCTATGAGTTATCCAGAGGATACTCTCTCTTACTCTCTCTAGGAAAAACTCTTCCAATTATATCAGCCATTATCCCCGATTATTCGTCTTTCGCATTTTTTTTACAGACATGATATATTGAAACTATTGAAATATAGGAGGAATACAGATATGACAAAAATACTCCCCCCTGGTCAAATGGCAACAAAAAAATGGCCTATCCTGCATGAAGGAGACGTCTATTCATTTGATCAAGAAACCTGGGATTTTACCCTCTTTGGAGAAATTGAAAAAAAGAAGATCCTTTCTTACCAAGACGTTGCAGCACTGCCTAAGGTGCGCTCCACTATAGATATGCATTGTGTGACCACATGGTCTAAATTTGATACGGTATTCGAAGGGATTCCCTTCCGTGAGTTTTTATCTTTTGTCGACTTATCTCCAGACATACAGTACGTGCGTATCTATGGCTATCTTAGCGGAGATCGCTTTGGTTATTCAGCCAATCTCCCTCTGAAGGATTTGATGGGAGACGACGCTCTATTTGTCACACGCTGGATGGATGAAACCCACGATTGGGCAGATATCACTCCCAAGCATGGCTACCCTTTGCGTTTCATTCCTCCTGCTTCCTTCTATCTCTGGAAGGGATCGAAATGGGCTTCTGGAATCGAGTTTTTGAAAGAAGATAAGCCGGGATATTGGGAAGAAAGAGGCTACTCTATGACAGCTAACCCCTTCAAAGAAGAACGGTTCTCTGATCCTGCCTCTAAACCCTCAGGATATTTTGGCGCTGATGAGTGGAAGGATCAATAATCACTCTACTTATTTGAGAATAGGAAAGGTGATTCTATGCAGATGCAAATCATTACGATTGAGCTGTTTGAACGAATGGGAATTCTCCTAGTGATGGCCTTTATCGTGTCTAGAATCCCTTCCTTTAAATTTTTACTAGATCGAGAAGTAAATTGGAGAACCTCTCTCTATTATTCCTTGATTTTTGGATTATTTAGTATGGCGGGTGGACTTGCTGGAGTAGGCTTATCTGGAACTGAGTTAACTAGAAGCCTCTGGTTCCCGGTACTAGATGAAGCCTCTGGACTAGCACATACTGGTATTGTAGGAATCGTGATGGCAGGACTCCTTGGAGGACCGATCGTCGGCTTAGGAGCTGGACTCCTTGCCGGCTTCCAGCTCTACATGATGGGTGGGATTACAGCTGTTGCTTATGGCTTGTCTTCTCCTTTTATTGGACTGCTCGCTGGTTTTTCCGCTCGTTTCTTTTCTAGTGAACGCATTATCTCCCCTGTAAAATCCTTTTTTATCGGGATGTTCTCAACCATTTTAGCGATGTGCTTTATCTTTATTTTCACCAAGTCTTCTGAAAGCGCTATCTTATTTGTCGATGTAGCGGGTATTCCAATGGTGATCACAACGAGCTTAGGAATCGCGATCTTCACCACCATGATTCGAATCGTGTTAAACGAAAAAGAACAAGCCCAAGCAATTGAAACCACACGAGCCTTAAATATTGCGGAGAGAGTTCTTCCCTTTCTAAAAAAAGGAGTGGATTATGATACGGCTGGCTCCACTGCCCACGTACTCATGAATGAGCTTCAGCCCGCTGCTGTGGCTGTGACAGATACGAGCAAAATACTAGCACACTTGCTTGGGAGCTGATCATCACATTATCGGGACTCCTTTGTTAACCAACAGTTCGAAGGAAGCCCTCTTGAGCGGGCATGTTCAGATCGTTACTGAGAAAGAACAAATTCAATGTAGTCATAAGAAATGTCCGCTTGGAGCTGCGATCCTCGTCCCTTTTATTCAATCTGGGCAAGTAACGGGACTGATCAAGCTCTACTATAAAAGACCTCAGCAAATTCGAGCGGTTGACATTGCCTTAGCACAGGGTCTAGGCAAGCTGATTTCTAATCAGTTAAATCTAGCAGAAGCAGAACGTCTTAGCAGCTTGATGAAGGATGCTGAGCTACGAACACTACAGGCTCAAATTAACCCACACTTTCTCTTTAACACCTTAAATTCAATTGTATCTCTCATTCGAATCGATCCAGCTACAGCCAGATTTGTCACCCTTCAGCTTGCTCAATTCATGCGAACAAATCTAAAAATATTAGCCAACCCCTTGATCTCCCTAGAACAAGAACTGACACATCTGCATGCCTATTTAGATATTGTCCATGTCCGCTTTTCCGATCAGCTTTATATCGATGTTCAAATTGATCCTACCCTGCCTGACGCTCTCATTCCTCCCTCTACCCTTCAGCCACTGGTGGAAAACGCCATAGAACACGGACTGAAAGCGAAAGGGAAGGATCGGACCATTCTAATCAGAGTAAAAGGAATTGGACAACAAATCTTGATCTCCATCGAAGATAATGGGGCGGGAATCAAGCCCGAAGTGATCAAACGCTTAGGGCAAGTACCATTACAAGAAAGTAAAGGAAACGGAGTCGGTGTCTACAATGTCAATCAGCGTCTAATCACATTATTGGGGACTGAATCAAAACTACACATTTCGAATAAAAATGAAGGAGGCTCTTCGTTCTCCTTCTATATTCCGGTCAATACGAAACAAGATGAGGTGATAAAAGATGAAAATGAGGTCATGATTGCGGAGGATGAACGTTTGGCACGAGAAGAATTAGAGTTCCTCCTTCATAGCCGAGAAGATGTGATCATCTGCAAAAGTGTATCGAATGGGCAGGAGCTATTAGTTGAATATGAAAAGCATAAGCCAGATGTCGTTTTTTTAGATATCCATATGCCAGAATTGGAAGGAATAGCTGTCGCTAAAATATTACGTGAAAAAGAGCGGAGTCCTCTGATTGTCTTTACAACTGCCTATGAGGAATATGCTGTCGAAGCTTTTGACCTTCATGCAGCCGATTATCTGTTAAAGCCATATGATGAAAGACGGCTAGATGAAGCTCTTTCTAGAATACGAACAGCCTTAAGGCAGACTTCTAGATCCGAATCAGCTTCAGTTCCAAAAACAAAAGGAAAACAGATAAGTAAAATGTCAAAGCTTCTTCTTGATGATGGAGAACGGCTGATTGTGATTGATCCGACATCCATCCTATATATGATGAGAGAGGATCGTGTCGTCCAAATCTTCACTCAAGATCAAACCTTTCAATCGAAGCAAACCCTTCAAGAATTAGAAGAAAAGCTAGCTTCCTTTCATTTTTTTCGTTGTCATCGCAGCTATCTTGTGAACTTGCAATATATCCATGAAATCATTCCTTGGTTCAATGGAGCCTATAACATCGTCTTAAAAGATCAACAGAAGACCAAAATTCCTGTTAGTCGCTCTTCAGTGAAAGAATTATTCAATCTCTTACAAATGTAAGGTAGTGGAGGAGTTCTATGGAGAAAAAAGCACCCGTCTATCCAACCAAATCCTTTGAAACGTTGATGAATAAGAAAAAAAGATTTCTCACACTGCTTACTCTCTTTTTCTTATCGTACTATCTCTCATTACCTATCTTAACATCCTACTTCCCACAGGTAATGACCTATCCAATCTATCAGAATATCACGTTTGCTTGGGTTTTCGCCTTTACTCAATTTCTTCTGACCGCCATCATTTGTTTCATCTATTACTGGAAATCGAAATCCTATGACCAACTTGTACAGCACAGCATACGTGAAGAAAGCGAAAAACGAGGGCATGACTCATGAGTATAACAATGTTTGTTTTTTTTCTAGCGATTGTCATCGGAACCTTGCTTATTACCTACTGGGCTGCCAGACAAACGACCTCAACGAGTGATTATTATGCGGCTGGAGGACAACTCACAGGTTTTCAGAATGGTCTAGCTATCGCAGGAGATTACATGAGCGCTGCTTCCTTTCTAGGCATTACAGGTGTGATTGCCTTATATGGTTTTGATGGTTATTTTTACTCTATTGGCTTTCTAGTATCTTATCTTGTACTCTTATTGTTAATTGCTGAACCCATCCGCCATTTAGGAAAATTTACGATGGGAGATGTCATTGCGGCTCGCTTTCCTTCTCGCTGGATTCGTACCCTCACTTCATTCAGTACCCTGTTCATCTCGGTTCTATACATGGTCGCCCAACTGATTGCCGCAGGGGCCCTGCTGAAGCTATTACTGGGAGTTCGTTATGACGTATCCGTTCTGATTGTGGGAATTCTGATGACCATTTATGTTGTCTTTGGTGGCATGATGGCTACGTCATGGGTCCAGATTATTAAAACGATCTTATTAGTGACAGGGTCCTTTATGCTATGCTTAATTGTCTTATCCAGATATGAATGGAGTATCTTCTCTATTTTTCAGGCAGTGGAGCAGGCTTCGCCTCTTCAAGAGAGATTTCTACAACCAGGTAATTTGTTTACCGATCCTTTAGATACACTTTCTTTGAATTTGGCTCTCGTTCTTGGTACAGCAGGGCTGCCCCATATATTGATCCGTTTTCTTACAGTCAAAGATGCCTTAGCTGTTCGTAAGTCTGTGATTTCAGCCACCTTTATTATTGGACTTTTCTATTTAATGACGATTATTCTGGGATTTGGCGCTACTCTCATTGTAGGCTGGGATCACATTCTTTCTATTGATGATTCAGGAAATATGGCGGCTCCCCTTCTTGCTTTTTTTCTAGGAGGAGATTTTCTTGTAGCCTTTGTTTCAGCGATTGCTTTTGCCACAATCTTGGCTGTGGTATCAGGGGTTATTATTTCAGCCTCCTCATCCATCGCACACGATTTCTATCGTCATGTGTTACATAAGGGACAAGCTTCAGAAGAACGCCAAATGAGAGTGGCAAAAATCGCCGCTATTCTGGTAGGAATGATTGCCATTGTGATATCGATCAAGGCTCAAAACTTTAATGTTGCCGCCTTAGTTTCCTTGATTTTTTCCATTGCTGCCTCTGTCCATTTCCCACTCTTGCTGCTTACAATTTATTGGAGGAAATTCACCTTAGCTGGGGCTCTATCAGGAATGATCGTTGGCTTGATTCTCACTACCCTTCTTGTTTTTTTCGGACCTGTCGTGATGAATCCTGTCAATGGAATCATTAACAGAGAAGCTATTTTTCCTCTACAAAATCCAGGGATCGTCAGCATCCCCTGTAGCTTTTTAGTTGCGGTGTTCGTGTCACTCTTCACAGCCTCTCCCCTTGATGAACATCATTTTAGACACGTTTCATTCCAAGCACATACAGGACGAAGATACTCAGAATCTGTACAACAAAAATAACACTAAAAAGGGCTTTCTCAAAAGAAACAATCAAGTTTTCTTCCTGAGAAAAGCCCTTTTTCATGATCCTTGCACTTATAGATCACGATTTTTCATTATTCCATATTTTCGTCATGAAAGTAGGTGACTTCGTATAGATATTCAATATCAGCATCTGTAAGGTAGGCTAGCTGATAAATCTCTAAGCCCCTTTTCATTTTAAGATAATCAAGCATATTTTTTTCGTTCCTGCCTGTTCATTTTAGCTCCCCCTATCTTTTTTGTATTATAACAATATTATTTATTTAATTATT
>NZ_BAMO01000061.1 GCF_000615945.1 Caldalkalibacillus mannanilyticus JCM 10596 | reverse complement strand
TAACGCGTCGGAATCTCCTATGGGTCACCAAATTTCTAAGAAGTAGGATTCTCACCCAAGGGTTCCCCAGAAGAAGTAACGCACAAGAAGCTATTCACTGACTAGCTAACGCGTCGGAATCCCCTACGGGTCACCAATTCAATGAAGCAGGCTCGTTTCACTTCTAGCCTCTCATCATCTAATACGGAGGGGTAGCGAAGTGGCTAAACGCGGCAGACTGTAAATCTGTTCCCTATGGGTTCGGCGGTTCGAATCCGTCCCCCTCCACCATATTATTGGGCTATCGCCAAGCGGTAAGGCAACGGACTTTGACTCCGTCATTCTCTGGTTCGAATCCAGATAGCCCAGCCATACATAACAGTTATACCATCACATACAAAATGTGGTGGTTTTTTTATTTATATGCAGAACTACGTTCATAACCCCTCCATCTGAGTATATATATTCACCTTTTTGTCGAGTTGAGTCACCTTTTTGATTCGGGATACAATATAGGTAGTAATAGATCCAAGGAGGAAAGAACATTGAATAAAAATATTAGTGTAATTGGTGTGCCAATGGATTTAGGACAAGGTAGACGAGGCGTAGATATGGGACCTAGTGCGATCCGATATGCGAATGCAATCGAACGTATCAAAAGACTCGGCTACGATGTTAAGGATTTAGGTGATCTTTCCATCCCCAGAGTAGAAGAACCAGCGGAAAATAATCTGAATTTAAAACGTTTAGATGAAGTCACTCAAGTGAGCCAAGAGCTAGCTGAGAAAGTAAGCGCCATCATCAGTGAAGGTCGCTTTCCCCTAGTGTTTGGGGGAGATCACTCTATTGCCATAGGAACGATCGCTGGAGTAGCTCAGCATAAGAAGAATCTTGGTGTGATCTGGTATGATGCTCATGGAGATCTAAATACTGGAGAAACATCTCCTTCTGGAAACATTCATGGAATGCCCCTTGCTGCATCTCTAGGAATTGGGCATGAAAGACTGACTCATATCTTAGGTTTTGCTCCCAAAATTAAACCCGAGAACATTGTGATCATTGGAGCAAGGGATTTGGATGAGGGAGAAAAGAAATTAATTAAAGAACTTGGAATCAAGGTATATACCATGCATGAGATCGATCGTATGGGCATGACCAAAGTTATGGAAGAAGCAGTGGAATATGTGAGCAATGGAACAGATGGCGTTCATTTGAGCCTTGATCTTGATGGTTTAGATCCGCATGATTGTCCGGGAGTAGGGACTCCAGTGATAGGAGGAATCTCTTATCGTGAAAGTCATTTAGCCATGGAGATTTTAGCTGAGGCAGATATTATTACCTCCTGTGAGTTTGTTGAAGTCAATCCGATTTTAGATCAAAAAAATACCACAGCCAATGTAGCTGTTGCCTTAATGGGCTCTCTATTTGGAGAAAAATTAATCTAAAGATAGACCAAAACCTCTTATTCTTGCAAACTTTTTGTGAGAATAAGAGGTTTTTTATAAAAAAAATAATTTTCTTGATAATTTCTTAACAATCTTCCTTTAAAATGGAAGACGCTATGATATAAAATGATGAATGATACACAGATGTTGTGAAGTGGAGGAGGAAATTTGGTGAAGAAGTGGATTGTAGCAATTATGATCATATCTCTCATCTCTTTGGTGGGGTGTAGTCAAGAAATGATAGCAGACATAGAAGGACCTCAAGAGGTAGAGAAGAAAGTAAGGGTAGCTCCTGTATCAGTAGAAAGAATGGGATTAGAGAATACCATTAGTGCGGAGTTGCTCCCATCAAGTCGTTCAACAATCGTCGCAGAAATATCAGGGACGGTTCAAAAGAAAAATGTAGAAGTGGGTCAGCATGTAAAGGCGAATCAACAATTGCTGGAATTAGATAACAAAGCAATGTCCTTACAGTATCAGAAAGAGGAAATCTCCGCTAATCAAGCTCGAATTAGAGCGGAGAAAGATAAAGCAGATCAAAATAGTTTAGTGAAAAGTGCTGAAAGTGCCGTAAGAGAAAGAGAAATTGCCTTGAAAGAAGCAGAAAACGGAAAAGCGAAGCATGAGCAGTCGATTGTAGAAGCTAAGCAAAATGTAACGAAGCTAAAGACGCAGCTACAGACAATGGAACGAGGTCATGAAGAAAAAAAGATTTTGTTTGAACATGGCTCGATTTCTAGAGAAGAGTTAACGAGATCAAGCGATGAGTTAAAAAAGATGGAAATAGATGTAGCCTTAGCCGAACAACAGGTAGAGCAAGCGGAGAAGTATACAGAGGTCATAGATGGGCAAATTGAAAGTGCTAAGCTGGCTGTGGCTCAAGCCAAGCAACAGCTTGAGCAGTCAAGAGCCAAGCATAATTACGCTCTGTTGGATCAAGCGGTGAAGGATTCTCAAGTTGCCAATGAGCTGGCGAAGTCACAACTAGAAAAGAAATTGATTAGCTCCCCGATTTCCGGAGTGCTGGTGAAACTGGATGTCAATGAAGGAGATACTGTTTCTCCTCAGCAGGTGCTTGCTCATGTTGAACAGCATGATGTCTTACACGCGAGAACCTATATTTCAGAATATGATTTTGACAAGGTGAAGGAACTAGAGGAAATTGAAATCTATATCCCTGTTCTCAATCTAACGACAAAAGGAAAGATCATTTTCTTGTCTACGTCTAAAAGTACAGAAAAGAATGGCTTCGAATTAAGGATAGAAGTGAATAATAGTGAGCTTACCATTTTACCTGGTATGACGACTCATTTGATTCTTGATCAATCTAAAGCCAATAAAGTGATCAGCGTCCCAAGTAATACCATTATGGAGGATGAGGGCAAGAAGTATGTCTATGTGATCCAAAATAACATAGCTCAGCGCAGAGAAGTGAAAACGGGTCAGATCTATAAGCTAAAGGTAGAGATTGTAGAGGGACTAAAAGAGGGCGAAATGATCGCTGTAGTCGGACAGAGCTCCTAAATGATCAAGATACAGTAAAAATTGTAGAATAGGAGAGATTCTATAGATGTTTAACATGTTGATAGAACGAAAAATAGTTGTTTTTCTTTTATGTATCGCGATATTGATTGGGGGAACCTATACGGCTCTTACGATGCCGCAGAAGTTGATGCCAGACATTAAGCAACCGTTTATTACAGTATACGCTAACGTAAAATTGGATGTTGATCCGACGGAGATTGAAGAAAAGGTTGTTAAACCAATTGAAGATGTAGCACTTAGATCACCCTACGTTCAAAGTGTACGTGCAAATACCCATACACGTGGGACTAATATTACTATACAATTCAAGAATACAGTCAAAATAGAACAGCAAAACGAGGTTAAATCAGAAGTTGAGAAAGCTCTAAATAATGTTGCTTTTAATCTTGAATCGAAAGGGGTGCAAGATTATTCCTCTAGTGATTTTGTGCCTCTTTTATCATTAGCGATCATTCCGGAAAATATAGAAGGCAGAGATACGCTTGATGAGTTAGAAAAGGTTATTATACCTACATTGAAAAAGATTCCTTCTGTTGGAGAAGTTCGATCTGACCTCGATTATCGTCAAGAACAACTCATCGTTGAATTAAAACCTGAAGCTTTAAAAGGAGCTCAGAAAACAGAAGGCATAATTCAAGAAATGAGCAGCCTATTTTCTTCGACGGTTATGGGAACTCTTTCTTTTAGTGGAGAGAAAGCGCAAATCCATTCTGCTCCTAAAGTACAATCACTGAACGAATTAAGGGAGTTCAACTTAGAAGATGGAACTAAGCTATCTAATCATGTTGACATACAAATGCAATCCAAAGCCAGCTCATTAGCACAATACTACAATTCTGATCCTTATTATAGTATTGAAATTTTTATTTCAAAAGGAGTTAGTGAGATCGAAGTTGGAAAAAATGTATTGCAAACTTTAAGTGAACTTTATGAAGAAAGAAACTCGGATTGGGAATATAAAGTTATTTTTGATAGTTCTCAGTATATTGGCACGGCTGTGAAAGAACTTGTTACAAATATCCTCATTGGCGGTTTTCTAGCAATTTTTATTCTTTTAATCGTGTATCGAAGTTTTCGTACTATGTTGATTATCGGTTTGAGTATCCCCATATGTATTCTAATGACGATTCTTGCTATGGATTGGTATGGTTTTACACTTAATATCGTCAGCTTGATCGGTCTAGGAATCGGAACGGGTATGATTGTCGATGCATGTATTGTAGTACTAGATAATATCTTTAGAAGATTGAAAGAAGGAGAAGAAAGGTTAACAGCGGTGCTTGAAGGGACAAAGGAGGTATTTGCTCCAGTGTTATCCTCCGTGTTGACGACAGTGGCAGTATTTTTGCCAATTGGAATTTTAGAAGGAACCATTGGAAATACAATGAAATACTTTTCTTTTACGATTACTTTTTCTTTATTAAGTTCCTTGTTGGTTGCGTTTATTCTAGTTCCTATCTTATCTTTAAAATTAACTGAAGTAAAAGAGGGATCAGAAGGATGGATACAAAAATGGACACAAAAATGGGCGCAAAACCTAAAAAGAGTATTAGAGTACTGCTTAAACCGTAAAAAGAGAACCATCTTTAGTTTTGTCCTTCTTTTCTTTGTAGCATTGATCTTATTGCTTGGTGTTGTACCAAAGAGCTTTGGTGGAGAGAATGAGGGGAACTACTTACAGGTTTTTTTACAGGTTGAAGAGAACATTGATTTTGAACTAAGTAAAGAAGTATTTGCAGATGCTTCGAAAAGCTTTCAAGAGATTGAAGGAGTCAAAGATGTTTCTTATTCATTAACGGAGTCAAATGCAAGCTCGACGTCTATGTACATTACCTTTCTTGATGAGGATGAGGCAACTAGAGACTACGAGGATATACGGAAGGAAATAACAAGGTTAGTAGAAGAAGAGTTTTTAGTCACATCGTATAGCATGCAGCTAGGGGAGGCTTTATCTGGTATTGCAGAAATTCAGATAAATTCTTCCAATTTAGAACAGTTAACACAGGCGCTACCCTTGATTAAAGAAGAACTTGAAATGATTCCTGATGTAACAAGGCTCGACGATTTAAACGAATCTAAAGGTGATGAGAAGTGGATTCTTTCGTTTGATGAGGAGAAGCTTAAGCAACATGGCTTGTCCCAGAATAGCATAGAACAATACTTATCTCTGATTTTACAAGGAAGAAGTAGTACAATTAAGATTAATGGTGAAAATCGAACAATGAATATTCAAACTCCAGATGTCTATCGTCATTCACCTAAACAATTACTAGAGCTACCACTAGATGAAAATAACCTTGTTTCTTTAGACAGTGTAGTGAATATTGAAAAGGGTACAGTAGAAGGAAATAGAAGGAGAGTAGATGGTTCCTATCAAACCACCTTCTTAATATATTTCGATATCTTTAAGAGACAGGAAGTCGTTTCCTCCATAGAAAAATTTATTAGTCAATACCATGCTCCAGGTGTAGAAATCTACTTTGGAGGTAAGATTAAACAACAACAAGAAGAAACTTCGATGTTGTGGAAGATGTTAGTTATGTCTATTGCTGCAGTTGTTTTTATCCTGATTATTCAGTTTAACAGTTTGCGTCAACCATTCGTTATTTTCTTATCACTCCCATTTACCGTAATAGGGGTGACGATTGGTTTCCTAGTGACTGGTAGATCTTTTGATCCGTTTGCCATGATTGGAATGGTCATGCTTGTTGGAATAGTGGTGAATAACTCGATTGTCTTAATTGATTTCATCAATAAGAATCGAGAGAAATATGAAACCCTGAGAGAAGCGATCACGCAGCTGTTCATGCCAGAATGAGGGCAATCATGACAACAACGATTACAACCGTAACGGGCTTGATTCCGATGTTCATTGGAGGAAGTGAGTCATCTAACTTCCAAACTCCGATTGCTACGTCTGTTATCTTCGGTTTGATCTTTGCCACTATTATTTCATTGATCTTAGTACCGGTGATGTATGAACTATTTGAAGGACGACGCGAAAGAAAAATGAGAGAAAAAATGCAAAAAATGAATGAAGAGGCTTTAACAGAATCATCAATGTAAAATAAGGCTTGATTTAAGGCTCATCCAAAAAAGAGAAACATGGATGAGCTTTTTTCTCATCATAAGATAAGAAGAAATTTCGAATTAAAAAATAGTTTAAAAAAAGATTGAAAAAATATGTTAAAATGAGTTGAAACTTTTTTTGCAGTAGATACGTAAGAGGTAGTAATCCGCGGTCTACTAGCGGGGGTATGTCATGGATACATTAGAGCAGAGATTAATAAAGCAAGCGCTTGCTGGAGATCGGCAGGCTTTTGAAGAGATTGTTGAATTATATAAAAACAAGATTTTTCAGGTTGCTTATCGGATGTTAGGGAACCGAACTGAGGCAGAGGATATAGGTCAAGAAACATTTTTACGAGTCTATGCGAATCTTTCTAGATATGATCAGACTCATAAATTTTCAACATGGATTTATCGGATTGCTACAAATCTTTGCATCGATCGTTTACGCAAGAGACAAATTACGTATTCCTTAGATCAGGAGGTCGCGGCAACAGAAGGGCTTGATATGTATTCTCAAATCGCAGATAAAGCGAAGGGACCCGAAGCAGAAGTAATGACGATTGAACTGCAAAATGAAGTTCAGCAAGCGATTGACCAATTGCCGATCAAATACAAATCAATTATGATCCTTAGGTATATTGAGGATTTAAGTCTACAAGAAATTAGTGAAATTATTGACCTCCCAGTCACCACCATTAAAACAAGAATTCACCGTGGGCGAGAGGCATTAAAGAAACTATTAAAAGGTGTTTGATGGATATGAAAGGAGGGCACGGAAAATGGACTGCACACGATCTAAGCAATGGATGCATGATTATTTAGATGATGAGCTAGATGAATTGTCACTACCTGAATTTAAACAGCATCTTGAAGCTGTGAACATTGCCGTCATGAGTTTGAGGAGCTAAAGACCACCATCCTGCTATTAAAAGGTCAATCTCAGATCAAAGCACCAGACCATTTTGTAGACCGTGTCATGACACAGTTACCAAAAGAAGAGATGAAAGATAAGTGGAAACGTTGGATCAAGGGACATCCTATACTAGTTGCAGCCTCTATTTTTCTCTTCTTAATGGCGGGTAGCTTTGTTTCGATTTGGACAGAGGGTCGAGATCAGTTCTATGTATCTGTTCCTAACATGGAGCAGATCTATGTTGATTATGAGAATAGTACAGTCGTTGTACCAGATGACCAAGTGATCGAAGGTGATTTGGTTGTACGTAATGGAAATGTAGAGATCCGAGGAGAAGTGACGGGGGATGTCATCGTTACAGATGGACAGGTGTATCAAGCTTCTACAGCCCATATTGCAGGGCAGGTGGAAGAGATCGATCAATTTATGAGATGGGTTTGGTACCATGCGCAGAGATGGATAAAAGAAGCGCTTCAATTAAAACCATAGATCGTGTAAAATGGAAAGAGCACGGCAATATGCGTGCTCTTTTCGTATCGGGAAAATAAGTTGATACATATTCGGTCAGACTAAATGTTAACTAGAAACGTGGGGGATAGCTCATGGACTTTTTATCTAATATTACCTTTATGGACTTTGTGATCGAGTTTATCGATATCCTTCTGGTTACATTCGTTATCTATAAATTGATAACATTAATTAGGGGAACTAGGGCGGTTCAATTGCTTAAGGGTATGATGGTCATTGTAGCCGGATGGTTGTTAAGTAGTTTTCTAGGACTCAAAACCCTCTCTTGGCTGATGTCCCAAGCAATGACCTACGGGTACTAGCGATTTTGATCATATTTCAGCCTGAACTACGCCGTGCCTTAGAGCAGCTAGGAAGAGGGAGCTTCTTCTCCAGAAGCAACCATCCAGACGATGAGAAATTTACCAAAGTCATTGTAGAAACGGTGAAGGCTGTTCAATACTTAGCCAAGCGTCGAATCGGGGCATTATTAGTTTTTGAAAGAGAAACAGGGTTAAATGATTATATTGAAACAGGAATTAAGATTGAGGGGAGTGCTTCTTCGGAATTATTAATTAATATCTTTATCCCTAATACTCCTCTTCATGATGGCGCTGTGATCATCCGTAAAGATACCATTATGGCAGCTGGATGCTATCTTCCGTTATCTGAGAACCCTTTTATCAGCAAAGAGCTAGGAACGAGGCACCGGGCTGCTCTTGGGCTGAGTGAACTAACAGATTGTCTAGCTATTATTGTGTCGGAAGAAACGGGGCAGATTTCGATGTCCAAAAATGGAGAGATTCATCGTGAGTTAAGTGATGAAGAATTACTCGAAATATTTGACCAAGAATTACGTCCTCAAGTGAAAACCCCTTCTTCTTTCTGGGTGAGGGGGAAGAAGAATGGATAAGTTCTTACAAAATAATGCGGTTATCAAAGGATTGGCCTTTCTGCTGGCTTTTATGCTGTGGATGGTTGTTACGTTAGATGAACAACCTGGCTCCACTGTACAAGAGGGTCATCTTTCGATGGATAATGTGAAAGTAGAAGCAGTATATGACGAAGAACTGTATGAAATTATGGAAATGGATTATGAGGCGGTGCAGGTTCTGCTTACTGGAAGAAGGGCGCTCTTAAATCTAAATATGCTGCGAGCGGACCCGTATCGTGTTTATGTAGACTTAACAGGCTTGAGTGAAGGAAGGCATCGTCTTCCTGTGAAGCATGAGGGCTTTCCTTCTGAATTGAGAGTGGAAATTATTCCTCGTTTTATCAACGTGGTCATTGAAAAGAAAGAGGTCAAATCCTTTCCATTTGAGATCGAAGTGACGGGTAAACCAAAGGAAGGGTACACAGTGGAACAGCCTAAAGTGAGGCTGGATCAGGTTCATGTTATTGCTTCTACCACTGTGCTGGATCGTGTGGCAGTAGTGAAGGGATATGTAGATGTGGATCGAGTGGATCAGTCCTTTGTTGATCAAGTGACACTCCGAGCCTTCGATCGTTATGGCAACGAATTGAAAGCAGAAGTAAGCCCTAATGAGGTAGAGGTGTCTGTTCCAGTCAAAAGTCCAAGTAAAAAGGTCCCTTTCAGCTTAAAATTAGAGAATAGCTTACCATCAGGACTAAGTCTTATTAGTGTAGAGCTAAGCGATAAGGAAATTGAAGTTTTTGCTGCTCCTAAGGTTTTAGAGAAGTTAACACGTATTGAAGGAACGCTGGACCTCTCCAAAATCACGAGCTCAACGACGATTCAATATACTGTTTCTAAGGATCGAGAGTGGCAAGAGATTACTCCCAAGGTGATTGATATCGAGGTGAAAGTAGGAACCACTCAAAAAAGAGAATTTCTTGGAGTTCCTATTGAAGTAATAGGTCTAAGTGAAAGCTATGAAATTCAATTTCTGGAGCCCACAAATGGAAAGCTAGATATTGAATTGTTAGGAAGTAAGGAGCAATTAGAGTTGATTCAGCTCAAGGACATTCGAACTTCCATTGATGTTAGTCAATTAGGACCTGGACAGCATAATATCAGTGTCATTTTGAATCTTCCAGAGCATATTCGAACATCTTTTGTTAATCGAATCGTAAAAGTAAACATCAGACCAATAGAAGAGGTGCAAGAAACCTCAGGAAACACGACAGAAGAAGAGGAAATAGGAGGAGAATAATAAAATGGGGAAATATTTTGGAACAGATGGTGTAAGAGGAGTAGCGAATACAGAGCTAACGGCTGAATTAGCCTATAAATTAGGTAGGTGTGGGGGATATGTCCTGACCAAGGGATTAGAGTGCCCAAGAGTAGTTGTTGGACGGGACACACGTATCTCAGGGAATATGCTAGAAGGAGCTCTTACAGCAGGATTGCTTTCTATTGGAGTTGAAGTGATTCGTGTAGGTATAATGACGACTCCGGGTGTGGCGTACTTAACTAAAGCAATGGGAGCTCAAGCAGGAGTAATGATCTCAGCGTCGCACAATCCGGTTGAAGATAATGGAATCAAATTCTTTGGACCTGATGGCTTTAAGCTGTTAGATCAGCAAGAGTTGGAGATTGAAGAGCTATTGGATGCAGCAGAGGACCAGCTTCCACGTCCTGTAGGGGGCGGAATCGGAGAAATCAGCGATTTCTTTGAAGGGGGACAAAAGTATTTACACTATTTAAAATCAACGGTGAACCATGATTTTGAAGGATTGCATATTGTTCTTGACTGTGCCCATGGAGCGGCGTCTTCTCTAGCACCACAGCTCATTGGCGATCTGGGTGCCAGCATCACTACCATCGGCTCCAGTCCCAATGGATTAAATATTAATGATGGAGTGGGTTCGACTCATCCAGAAAAGCTAAAGGAAGTGGTTCTGGAGAAAAAAGCAGATATCGGTCTAGCATTTGACGGAGATGCCGATCGTTTAATTGTTGTGGATGAACTTGGGAACATCGTAGATGGGGATCAAATTATGTATATTTGTGCTTCAGCGATGAAAGAACGCGGAGAATTGAAGCAGGATACAGTGGTTACCACTGTGATGAGCAATATGGGATTTTATAAAGCTTTAGAAGAAAAGGGAATTCAGACAGCTACGACGGCTGTAGGAGACCGCTACGTAATGGAGGAAATGCGAAAAGGTGGCTATAACCTTGGTGGAGAGCAATCCGGTCACATCATCTTCCTCGATTACATCACAACAGGGGATGGACTCTTATCGGCTATCCAGGTGGTTAACATTATGCAGGAACAAGGGAAAAAGCTATCTGAATTAGTGAAGGGATTGACCATTTATCCTCAAAAGTTAGTGAATATTAAGGTGACAGATAAACAGGCGGTCATGCAGAATACAAAGGTTCTCGACATCATTAAGCAGGTGGAGGAAGAGATGGGAGGAAAAGGCCGTGTGCTTGTCCGAGCATCTGGTACGGAGTCCCTAGTGCGTGTGATGGCTGAAGCGGAAAATGCACAAGCGATGGATGAATGGGTGGATCAAATTGTCCAGGTGATTCAAGCCGAGTTTGGTCAATAATTTTTTTTAAAAAACAGCTAAGATCATGGTGAAATCGAAAATAGACGAGCAAAATAGGGAAAGGTTGTGCCATTTTAAGCACAACTTTTCTTTTTTTACATAGAATATACCCAAAATAAGGATTGACTGATGCTGAGAATGTGGTATAGTTAATTTCGTAATTCTTTTTACTTTAGCAGGAAAGAGAGGGTAGAGGTTGTACTATACAATACAAGCGCCAGGGCTAGAGAGTGATACTCTAGTTGACGAGGGTGGAGGTTATCGAGTGATCGGCGGGTGCCTCCCTACAGAATGCCGCTGTAGTTGAGTCATATGACAAAACATGAGGGTGACCTTATGACTAAAGGATATGACACGGCACATGATAAAAAATAATAAAACAAACGGAATGATAGGGGACATTTATTTCCCCTGTTCAAAAAACAAAAATAAATGTCTCCTATCTCAAAATAGGAGGAAATAAAGATGTGCGGAATCGTTGGATATATTGGAGAGAGAGAAGCGAAAGAGGTTGTTATTACTGGACTTAAGCGTTTGGAGTACCGCGGATATGATTCATCGGGAATTTGTATCGTAGGGAATCAAGCGATCAATATCTATAAAGAAAAAGGGAAAATCAAGGAGTTAGAAAACCTGATTGAAGGAATGGAGATCGAAGGAACAGTAGGAATTGGTCATACTCGTTGGGCGACACATGGTGTGCCAAACCAGACCAATGCCCATCCTCATCAGAGCTATTCTGGTCGTTTTACCCTTGTTCATAACGGAATTATTGAAAACTATAAAGAGTTAAAAGAAACGTATGTGCCGAATGTGGAGCGATTAAGTGAAACAGATACGGAAATCGTGGTTCACTTAGTTGATCATTTTAGTACTCAAGGTTTAGCTACAGAAGAAGCCTTTCGTAAGGTTTTAACTTTATTAGAAGGTTCCTATGCCCTTGCTCTAGTAGATGCTGAAGAGCCTAAGAAGCTCTATGCAGCGAAAAACAAAAGTCCATTATTAGCTGGAATTGGTGAAGGGGAAAACATGGTTGCAAGTGATGCAACAGCTATGATTCATGTGACGAACCAGTTCAAAGAGCTTAAGGATGAGGAATATGTCGTTTTTGATCGCAACGAGTTAACGATTAAGAACTATGCTGGAGAGGTACTTGAGCGTGAAGTATATAGTGTGGATTGGGATGTTAGTTCTGTTGAAACAGGACAATATGAGCATTTTATGCTGAAAGAAATCGACGAACAGCCTTCGGTCATCCGTAACATTATTAGTAAGTATCAGGATGAGAATGGTATGCTTAATATCGCGGAGGAATTACAGGGGCTACCTGTACCAAGTCGAATCTATATCGTCGCAGCAGGTACTAGTTACCATGCAGGGCTTGTTGGAAAAACGATTCTGGAGAAAATTGCGAAGATCCCAACTGAAGTACACATTGCTTCAGAGTATATGTATAGCGAGCCTTTAATCGAGAAGAACTCACTCTTTATCTTCATTAGTCAAAGTGGAGAAACAGCCGATTCACGTGGAGTATTAAAGCAGATCAAGGAACTAGGCTTACCAACCTTAACGATTACTAATGTACAAGGAAGCACGCTTTATCGTGAAGCAGATTATCAGTTGCTTACTCATGCAGGTCCAGAGATTGCAGTGGCTTCGACGAAGGCTTATACAGCTCAAATTGCTGTCCTTTCTCTATTCTCCATCCATTTAGCCGAGCGTAATGGAATTGAAGGAAACATTGACATGTTCCACGAACTGAAGATGATTTCTACGGCAATGGAATCCTTAAAGGATATGAAGGAAAAGGCGAAGCAAATTGTAGACTCTTACTTAACAGGCAAAGATAAGTGTTTCTTCATTGGGCGTTTACAGGACTTTGCGGTCTGCCTAGAGGGAGCCTTGAAGCTAAAAGAAATCTCGTACATCCAAGCGGAAGGATATGCGGGAGGAGAATTAAAGCATGGCCCGATCGCGTTAATTGAAGATGGTACTCCTGTGTTTGTTCTTTTAACGGATGAAAAAGTAGCCAAGAATACGCGCAGTAATGCACAGGAAGTTGTGGCTCGCGGGGCTAACACATGCGTTATTTCTACCAAAGGATTTGAAGAAGAGGGAGATGCTTGGGTATTACCTAAGGTCCATCCTTTATTAACTCCGCTTGTATCTGTCATTCCAACACAATTAATCTCCTACTATGCTGCTCTACAACGCGGATGCGATGTAGATAAGCCAAGAAACTTGGCGAAGTCAGTGACGGTGGAGTAGGGATTAGACTATCATTCCAAGAAGGTGTTTAATTACAAATAAAGTCGTTTAAAAAACACACGTTATTGATTATAATTAATGTAATCGAACGTGTGTTTTTTTACTGAATAAGAAAGTATAAATTTTTGTATAATCTTTCACTAGAGTTGTATTAATTAATTCAAAACATTTATAATACACCAGAATATTTAATGGTGTATTGTCCGAAGGACAAAAAAAATCCTTTACAATGGAAGTACAGGTGGTTCCTGTCCAAATCCAATAGTAAAGGATAACCGTTATGGATAAGGATACACTACTTTTTTCATTTGGTAAATGGGTAGCGCCCATCAATTCATTAAATTTTCAAGAAAAAGTTGATGAACTTCAGCAGGATAAGTACGTAAAAAAATTAACAACAGCATCGTATATCTTATTATTTTTTCATGCACAGCTATCACGAAAAAATAATCGTGTGGACGCTGACATACTTGAAGCTATCTTTCATGAGCTAGTTATCCAAATTCAAGGCTATTCTCCTTCTAGAATGAGTTCTATTAGAAACTTGAAGGTCATTGATTCGAGTACGATTTCACTTTGTTTAAGTCAGTTTAAATGGGCAAAGTTCCGAAAAACAAAGGCAGGTATCAAACTTCATTTAAGACTTGTTTTCATGGATAATGAAACGGTTTATCCTGAAAAAGTGATCGTGACCTCTGCTAGTCGTAATGACCGTACTCAGATGGAATTTCTCATTGATGAAGCAGATGCCATGTACGTATTTGACCGAGGGTATGTCGATTATGAAAAGTTTGATACATACTGTGATCAAGGCATTTTCTTTGCCTCTCGCTTAAAAAAGAATGCTGTGATTCATACATTAGAAGCTTTTACACTACCGGAAGAGCGCAATCCAATATGATTCTATGGTCGTCATAGGAAGCGCTCAAAAGCATATGGAAAATGTTTTGCGTTTAGTTGAAACGGTTGATACCGAAGGAAATCCCATTAGAATCATTACAAATCGTTTTGATCTTAGTGCTGAAGAATTCGGTGAGATCTATCGCTTTAGATGGGCTATTGAAACATTTTTCAAATGGATGAAACAGCATGCCAAAATCACTGTGCTTTACGGAACGTCTGATCAAGCTGTTGAAAATCAAGTCTTTCTTGCTTTAATAAAGTATTGTTTGTTGTTACTCGTAAAGTTAGAACAAAAAACGAACCAATCACTACTTCAAATAAGCCGATGGCTTAAGGTTTACTTATGGCAGCATAGTTTAGATTGGATCTCACGAATAAATTTTAAATCCAAACGAACCTCAAGAGGGCGACAAAAACGAAGGTGAAATAACCAATAGCACGCTCCTCTTGTATTAAGTGTATAAATTTGCAAAATGGACAGAACGACCTTTAACCGGTTAGTAACTTTTTAGCTCTTCGAGCTCAAAGGTTAATTCTGAAAAATCAAAAAATATTTTTAAAATGTTTTATGCAACACTAGTGATGTGTTTTAAAAATTTTAGTAATGGTTATTTATATGGATCGTAATCTAGACCAAGTATAGCTTTTATAAAGCATACAGTAAGAAGTTTTGATGGAATATTTAAACGTTATAAAGAAATTTAAGGGTTGAAGAAATAAGGCTTTAAGATGATGAAATAGCAAGCATGGTGGTAGACAGCTTTAAGAAAAATAGGAATATTTGTGGTCAAAGAAAAACAAAAAAGGGTTAAAAAGAAGGGTTGTCAAATGTCGCGGCACCGAATCGGTCGAATAAAGAGAGAGCAAGGTCTTGTTTCAAAGTATACAGTGGCTCAATTCAAACCAAGCAAAGTCAAGTAGTGAATCAAAATTAGAAATAAAGAATTTGATCAGGAACTGAAAGTGGTTGTTAGTATAGGAGTACAACAGACATGGCATTATATCTGCATCAAATCCTTAATGACTTATTTAGTTCAGCAATATTCAAATACACGGGTATTTGAATAATTTAACGAACTGAACATAAGATACTAAGATACTGAAACTTTGCAAATCTTATAAGTGAATGTTGACATGCCAAAAGGTCTTAATGAGAAAGCCCATTTTTTGCAGGGAGAGTTTATAAAGAAGTTGCAAGGGAACACCCCTTTGGATATTATTATAAAGGGGTGTCTTAAAAAATGAGAATATCTAAATTCGAGAAATGGATTTAAGAGAAGACAATGAAAGCATCCCCTCTACTCGCTTAATACTTATCTTACAGTATTCTTTTATCGAGAATATCGATAAATAAATTCAATGATAGTGGGTATTTTTAAACCTTCTCTAATCCAACGGTAAATTTGGTCACTATTATTCCAAGCCCATTTAGCTGCTTTATCAGTTAGTTGAGCAATAATTTCAAGAAATGTAGACAATTGAGTCACTCCCTTTTGTTTTTGATTGATTTGACTGGAAAAAACAAATTTTAATGAATTGAGAGTAAGAGAAGTATTGCCGTACTCTTTTTACTCTAGATGTTTTATTCTCCAGCGATTTGTTTGATCCTCGCAATAATAGTTTTAGTACCTCCCCCATGGGCAATCCAACCTAATACAGTATTTAAGTTCTCCCAAGCCCATTTAGCTGCTTTTCCAGTTTAGTTG
>NZ_BAMO01000062.1 GCF_000615945.1 Caldalkalibacillus mannanilyticus JCM 10596 | reverse complement strand
AATATAAAAACTACCTTCACTTCGAGTGAAAGGTAGTTTTTTCTTGTGGTTTTTGTCGCAATATGTTTTGAAATAGTATAAAAAACAACTTCGTAATAGGGTTAAAGCATTGATATCAAAAAAGAAAAGTGGATAAATGTGAACTTATTGCAATAATTTACATTGATACACTGTAAAAAATGTGAAAATAATGTAAAGATATATACAAAAACAATGAATGCTGGTAATATAAATTAGTAGATACAAATAACTATTGGGAATTATGTATCTCAAAGGAATATTAGGGATTTCCGATGAGAACACTAGCCAAATAGTGCAAATTATTTATTTGACGGGGTGATCAAAAGGTGAACAATGGTACTATGAACTACTTTCCTTTAACACAGGCACAGAAAAGGATTTTGTATACTGAGCTACTTTACCCTAATACAGCGGTGTCTACCATTGGACTATCATTAATCGTTCAAGGTAATGTAGATTGTGAGAGATTACAAGAATCCATTATTCGTGTGTTAGAAGAAAATGATACCTTTCATATCAAGGTTTCAATGGAAGATGGTGAACCTAGGCAATGGTTCGACAAGGAGAGCACCGTGATTCAAGAGATTGCTTGCTTGCATTTCGATCATCAAGAAGAAGCAGAAGAAAGCATGCAAGCTTTTATGGAGAAACCGATCAAGTATACAGATTCGAGGCTCTATCAAGTCACAATATACAATATCAATCATGAAGAATATTGGATAAATATGAAGTATAATCACATGATATGTGATGGAGTGTCTGCCCACCGTATTTTAGATTTAATCATGGAACACTACATGGACTTAACCAAAGAACCTTTTGTTTCAAAAGAAAGAAAGAGCTCGTACCTCGACTATATTCGTTCTGAGCAAGAATATGAACAGTCAAAACGCTATCAAAAGGATCAAGAATTCTGGCTGGATAGGTTTAAGGATTTACCGGAATTTATGAATATAAAACCCTACCCTCCTTATTCAATCGGTACCAAAGCAAAAAGAATCACCTTGGAGGTGAGTGGAGAAGAGTATCATCAATTAAATGCTTTTACTCAGCAGCATAACATTAGCTTGTATACTTTGTTTTTAACCTCGTTGTACATCTACATACATAAAATTAGCGGATCACAAGATATTTCAGTCGGTTCTCTTTTTGCTAACAGAACATCAAAACAAGAAAAAGACTGTTTAGGAATGTTTGTTAGCACCGTTGCAACTCGTTTACAAATGAATCCTCATCAAGACCTACTCACTTTATTACATACTGTTTCCAAAGAGCAAAAATCGATCTTACGTCATCAAAAATACCCCTATAATAATCTAATTGATCATTTAAGAGAAAAATTTCCGAAAAATGATGTTCGACATCTATTTAGTCTTTCTCTAAATTATCAGCCTGTTAAATGGAAAACTTATGACGATTTGCATGTTCAGCATAAGACTTTCATTAGTGGAGATGAGATTGATGATATCGCTTTCAATATAGAGGATTTGATTGATGAACAACACGCTTTATTACATCTTGAATATCGTGTTGAATTATTTGAAGAAGCAGAGATGAATCGGATGCTTCAACAAATCCAAACGATTATTGCTGAAATGATACATAACCCTGTACAGTCTGTTCAAGAGCTTTCAATATTAGATCAGGCTGAACTTACTACCATTATGAATGAATTTAGCTCTAGAAAGGTAGAATATGCTCCAAATAAACTTATACATCAATTATTTGAAGAGCAAGCGGCTAAATCACCTGATGCTATTGCCGTTGTCTATGAAAATCAAGAGTTAACTTATAGCGAACTAAATGCTCGTGCGAACCAATTAGCCCGTACCCTGCGTTTCAAAGGAGTACAAGCTGATCAATTAGTAGGAATCATGACTCATCGATCACTAGAAATGATCGTTGGTGTCCTTGCCATCTTAAAAGCGGGTGGAGCTTATGTTCCTATTGATCCAGAATATCCTGAGGAAAGAATTCGATATATCCTTCAGGATTCTAATGCAGAGGTGCTGCTTCTGCAAGGTGAGCTAGCGGATCGCATTGATTTTGGTGGAAGTCAGGTCTTTCTTGATGTTGCTGAGTCTTTTGATCCGAGTAAAGAGAATTTGGAGCCTATTTCAGAAGCGCATCATTTGGCTTATGTTATCTATACCTCTGGGACCACTGGTAAGCCTAAAGGGGTCATGATCGAACACCAGCATGTTCTTTCGATGGCTAGTGCGTGGAGAGAAGATTATCACTTGCATGAAGAGGGAATCACTTGGTTGCAGTGGGCTAGCTTTTCTTTCGATGTCTTCACCGGAGATTACATAAGGGCACTTTTACATGGAGGGAAGCTCGTTATTTGCCCAAACCATGTGAGATTGGACTTTGTGCAATTGGCAGAACTTATTCAAAAACATCATATTCAGATGTTTGAATCAACTCCTGCTTTTGTTATTCCGCTTATGGATTATGTTTTTGAAAATCAACTAGATATGAGTTCTCTAAGAACATTAATTTTAGGTTCGGATCAATGCTCTGTAGAGGCATTCAACCAATTGATCGAGCGTTTTGGTTCACAAATGCGCATTTTAAATAGTTATGGTGTTACTGAGGCTTGTATCGATTCTTGTTATTTTGAAACAGCTGAAGTTGTCAGTTTTCAAAACCTGCCTATAGGAAAAGCATTGCCAAATGTTCGGATGTATATCTTACAGGAAGGTCGTTTCGTACAACCCATTGGAGTGGCAGGGGAGCTGTTTATTGGTGGATCAAGTGTAGGGCGAGGATATCTAAATCGTCCAGATCTTAATGCTGAAAAGTTTGTAGAAAATCCTTTTATTTCGGGAGAAAGAATGTACCGTACGGGTGATCTTGCACGCTGGTTGCCAGATGGAAATATAGAATTTCTTGGTAGAGCAGATGATCAAGTGAAGATCCGAGGAAATCGGATTGAACTAGGTGAAGTAGAATCACAATTGATCAGACTTGAGCAGGTGAAGGAAGGGACGGTTATTGCTTGGGAGGATGAGGCAGGACAAAAACAATTATGTGCCTATTATGTAGCTGATCATGAATTACAGATAAATGATCTTAGAATTGCCTTGGCGCAGGAACTGCCAAATTACATGATTCCCTCATATTTTGTTCAATTGGACAAGCTGCCATTAACACCTAATGGAAAGGTAGATCGTAAAGCTTTACCAAAACCTGAAATTGATGCTCAGGGGGGAGTGGAATATATCGCTCCTAGGACAGAGGTTGAAAAGGTTGTAACATCTATCTGGCAGGATGTCTTAGGTATTCCTAAGATTGGGATACTGGATCACTTTTTTGAGCTCGGGGGAGACTCTATTAAAGCCATTCAAATCTCATCTAGAATGTACCAGGTTGGATATAAGGTTGAAATAAGAGAGCTATTTAGCTACCCTGTCATTGCGGAGCTTAGTAAGTATATTGAAATGATAGCTCAGCCTAATCCAAAAAATGTAGAAGGCACCGTGAAGCTGACAGCTATACAGAATTGGTTTTTTAAACAACTTTGGGTCAATCCAAATCATTGTATTGAATCAAAAAGGGTATACCGAAAAGAAGGTTTTAGAGAAGCATTGCTGAACCAAGTTTTTACTAAGATTACAGAACAGCACGATTCCTTGAGAATGATCTTTACGCAAACAGCAAATGGAGTTGAGGGCTGGGTTCGCTCCGTGAATGAGGGTGAGTCATTTAGTCTTGCTGTATGTGATTTTCGAGATAAAGAAGATATAGAAGAAGCTATTGAACTCAAAGAAAATGAGATAAAAATGAGCTTTGATCTGCAAACAGGTCCACTTCTAAAAGTTGGTGTATTCCATGGGAAATCTGGAGATTATCTCTCTATTATGGTTCACGGTGTTTTAATGGATGGAAGATCGTGGGATATATTATTGGAAGATATTGATTTGGCTTACGAACAAGCTCTTAGTGGACAAGAGATACAACTTCCAACGAAAACGGAAGCATTCGTAGCTGGGGAAAACGATCTCTTGCCAAGCTCGCAAAACAATGAAATGTTGCTAGAATCAGTATCAATTTCAAAGCTAGAAGAAGTGAATGTCCGCTGGAGTGCTGAAGAGTTGAAATATCTTCAAGATTCAATCCATCAAGCATATAACACAAAGCTACAGGATATTCTACTCACTTCTTTAGGTTTAGCCCTTCAGGAATGGAATGGGTTAACTCAATTTGTAGCTAATGTCGAAAGAAGCTTACGAGAATCACTGATCGAAAATGTTGATTTTTCTCGTACAATTGGCTGGTTGTCAAGTGAGTTTCCAGTAACACTGAATATAGATAAGTATGGCGACTTGCGCAATCAGATTAAGGTAGTCAAAGAAGCGCTGCGCAAAATGCCAAACAGCGACTTAGGATCAGGAGTTTTCGATCATAAAGCAGAAAGCACTTTGTCAAAAGAAGGGGAATCTATACCAGCTATTCGCTTCCATGTAGAAGAACACTTACAGCTAGACCAATTGACTCAATTTATACCTGTTTCTTTTAGAAGTGATTATAACTATCAAGATCTACACCAAGATGATATTTTGGATATTCGTGTTTCGGTTTCTAGTAAAGGGCATGTTGATGTGAACGTCCGCTATAGATCAAATGAGTTCCAGAGAGAATCACTAGAGCAGTTGCTTTCCTATTTTAAAGCAAGCCTTTTAGAAGTTGGAAGTCATTGTCTAGAGAAGGCTGGAACTGAGTTAACACCAAGTGATGTTTTACTAAAACGAATCACCATTGAGGAACTAGATAAGCTTGCTATGGAAACACGTAATCTCGGCGATATTGAAAACATATACAACCTGACCCCTATGCAGCAGGGAATGTGGTTCCATACTCAAATGAATCCTTCTTCTGGCGTTTATTTTGATCAGATGACCTTTTCTCTTGAGGGAGATCTGGATGTGGATATTTTTAAGAAAAGCTTTGAGGCACTGGTCCAGCGCCATGGCGTTTTACGAACTAATTTTTACAGTGGATGGCAAGATGAACCACTACAAATTGTCTTTAGAAACAAATCTATTGACTTCCACTATGAAGATCTAACGACTATGGAATGTGATGAACAAGGGGAATTTATCGAATCAGCGTTAAACAAAGATAAAATGAAAGGCTTTGATTTAGAGCGAGATTCGTTAATTCGACTTACGATCTTTAAAAGAGAAGAAGAATCCTATTTGTTTCTTTTAAGCGCTCATCATATTTTGATGGATGGTTGGTGCTTGTCTATTTTGATGACCGAGCTTTTTGAATTATATCAGAGCGACTATACTCAAAAACCAGCCAACCTAGCAACTTCTCCAGCGTATAGCGAATATATTCAGTGGTTGGAGGAACAAAACAAGGTTGAGGCATCAGAGTACTGGAGCGAGTATTTAGCAGGATATGAACAACAGGTCGTTTTACCACAAAAGAAGTTCTCAGGAACAGCACCAGGCTATGATCTACAAAAGCTTACTTGGAATCTTGGAGAACCTTTAACACAGCGAATCAACACATTGGCGAAGCAACAGCAGGTTACAATAAATACTTTATTGCAAACTGCTTGGGGAGTTTTATTACAGAAATACAATGGTGTTTCTGATGTTGTATTCGGAGGAGTAGTATCTGGAAGACCAGCAGAAATTTCGGGTGTTGAACATATGATTGGCTTGTTTATCAATACGATCCCGATACGCGTTTGTGGTGATTCAGAGCATAGCTTTGTTAGCTTAATGAAACATATTCAGGATCAAGCCCTTGAGTCTCAGAAATATGATTACTATCCGCTATACGAGATCCAAGAGAAAACTGAGCAAAAGCAAAATTTAATTAATCATATTATGGTTTTTGAAAACTTTCCTGTGAACGATCAGGGAGGAAAATCGAACAGCTTTGTGGCAGAAGGTTTTGAAATCTCAAGCATCAATGTCGATGAACAAACAAGCTTTGATCTAAATCTTGTGATTATTCCAGGGGATGGAATGCAAATTCAATTTGAATACAATGCTTTGGTTTATGAATCAGTGATGCTGGAGCGACTACTGGGGCATTTCACTCATTTGTTAGAACAAGTGGTCAGCAATCCGAAGGTAACTTTAAAAGAAGTAGAGATTATTACTCTGCCAGAAAAGAGTTTCATTTTAGAAAGCTTTCATCAAGACAGCATTGATCTTGTAGATGGAAATACGGTTCATCAATTATTTGAAAAACAAGTAGAACGAACCCCTGATGCTCTCGCCGTTGTTTTTGAAGAGGAAAGGATCACCTATCTTGAACTAAACAAACGGGCAAATCAGCTTGCACGTACTTTGAGAGAATCGGGAATACAGCCTGATCAACTTGTTGGTGTCATGGTTGAGCGATCAGTAGATATGATCGTAGCTTTGCTGAGCGTGTTAAAAGCAGGAGGCGCCTATGTTCCTATTGATCCAGAATATCCAGAGGATCGAATTCATTATATGTTGGAGGATTCTGCTGCTCCAGTTTTACTTACGCAACGCCATCTGCAGGAACGTATCTCTTTTGAGGGAAAGTGGATTTTAGTCGATGAAGAGGAATCTTATCATCCAGATGATACGAATTTGGTTGCGAATACTGATTCATCTCACTTGTGCTATGTCATATACACTTCAGGTACGACAGGGAAACCTAAAGGCGTTCTAATTGAACACAAACAAATTACGACTATCGCCTCCGCTTGGAAACAAGAATATAACTTGCAACAGCCAGGAGTCCGCTGGTTACAATGGGCTAACTTCTCCTTCGATGTCTTTTCTGGAGATATGGTTCGAGCTCTATTACATGGAGGCGAATTAGTTCTCTGCCCAAGTGAGGCAAGAGCAAATCCTGTAGCCATCCATGAACTGATAATCAAAGAGCAGATTCAGATGTTTGAATCAACCCTGCTTTGGTGATTCCGTTAATGGAGTATATTTATGAAAACCAGTTAGATATTTCAAGTCTGGAGTTATTGATTATTGGATCAGACTATTGTCCAGTAGAAGAGTTCCAAAAACTCATCAGCCGTTTTGGTACGAATATGAGAATCATCAATAGTTATGGCGTAACGGAAGCTTGCGTTGACTCTTGTTACTTTGAACAGGCGCTCATAGGTTCTATGAATAATCTGCCTATTGGGAAACCGTTACCTGGTGTGACAATGTATGTTTTGGATGAAAATCGTTTACTTCAACCGATCGGACTTACTGGAGAATTATATATTGGAGGAGCTGGAGTAGGTAGAGGGTATTTAAATCTAGCAGAGCTGACAAGTGAGAAGTTCGTAGACAATCCGTATAAAGCGGGAGAAAAAATGTATCGAACAGGAGATCTGGCTCGTTGGTTACCTGATGGAAACCTTGACTATTTGGGACGAATGGATCATCAAGTAAAAATCCGTGGGTTTAGGATTGAGATTGGTGAGATTGAATCGCATTTATTACAATGCCCATCGGTTGAGGAGGCTGTCGTCGTTGCTCGAGAAGACGATCGAGGACAGAAAGTGCTGTGCGCCTACTTTGTAGCCGAAAAGGAATTGACAGTAAGTGAGTTAAGAGCGCAGTTATCTGAAGAATTACCGGGCTATATGATTCCATCTTACTTTAGGCAATTAGAAAAAATGCCGCTAACTCCGAACGGAAAAGTAGATCGAAAAGCACTTCCAGCACCAGAAGGAAGCATGTTAACAGGAGTCGAATACGTGTCACCTCGAACGGAAGTGGAAAAAACAATGGCTACTGTGTGGCAATCCGTCCTTGGGGTTGAACGTGTTGGATTGATCGACCATTTCTTCGAGCTGGGCGGAGACTCTATTAAATCCATTCAAGTAGCGTCTCGCTTATATCAAGCAGGCTATAAGTTAGAGATGCGTGATTTATTTAAGTATCCAACCTTAGGAAGCTTGAGCCAGCGTGTCCAGCCAATTGCTAGAAAAGTAGATCAAAGAGAAATCACTGGAGAAGTCCAGATGACACCAATACAAAAATGGTTTTTTGAGCAATCTTTTGCCGATCCTCATCATTATAATCAATCAATGATGTTATATCGCAAGAAGGGCTTCGATTATTCGGCATTGAGGAAAGTGTTGGATAAGATTGTCGAGCATCATGATGCATTGCGTATGGTCTTCCGTCAAACAGAGCCGGGCTATATAGCTTGGAACCGTGGAATAAAGGAAGGAGAGCTCTATCATCTTGAAGTCTTAAATATAAAAGAAGAAACGAATTGTGCTCAGGTTATTGAAGAGCATGCAAATAAAGTACAGAGCAGCATAGACCTTGAACACGGTCCATTAGTCAAAGCCTCCGTATTTCAATGTGCGGATGGAGATCATCTACTGATCGTGATTCATCACACGGTTATTGATGGCGTATCTTGGCGAATTTTACTAGAAGATATTGCAGTAGGATATGAGCAAGTGCTGAACAATGAAGAGGTTTCCTTGCCAGCTAAGACGGATGCTTATCAGACTTGGTCTGAACAGCTACTAGGCTATGCAAACAGTTCGCAGATAGAAAAGGAAAAAGCGCATTGGCAAACGATCGCTGAGGCAGAAGTAACACCTCTGACCAAAGATGGTGACGTGCCATGCTCTATTGAGGAAGATAGTGAGTCTTATCTTGTTACATGGAGCAAAGAGTCTACAGAACAATTATTGAAACAGGTTCATCAGGCATATAACACGGATATGAATGATATCTTGTTAACTGCTCTGGCTCTGGCTGTACAGAAATGGCGCGGAGTCCAGCGGATATTAGTTAATCTAGAGGGGCATGGTAGAGAATCCATTATACCTGAGATTGACATTACCCGTACCGTAGGATGGTTTACAAGTGAATTTCCTATTCTGCTTGAAATAGAGGAAGAGAAGGGGCGTTCCTATCAAATCAAAAACATAAAAGAATCCCTTCGTCACATTCCAAATAAGGGAATTGGTTATGGTATTTGGCGCTATTTGTCGGATGGTCATACGACAAATAGAGAAGTGAAACCAGAGATTAGCTTTAACTACCTAGTCAATTTGACCAGGATTTACAAAATAACGATATGGGATTTTCACCTTACTCTAGTGGAAATGATAGTAGCAGAAAGCAAACTCGTCATTACCTCTTAGATATTAATGGAATGATATCAGAAGGTTCATTGTCTTTAGATATTAGCTACAACCGAAAAGAATATCATCAAGAAACGATTGCCCAGCTCGGTGAATTTTTGCTAGAAAGTTTACAGCAATTGATTGCCCATTGTACGCAGCAAGAGAAGCTTGTCTTAACCCCGAGTGACATCATGGTTAAAGGAATGAGCATTGCTGAATTAGACCAAATTGTGGAGTACATGGAACCTCAAGGTGAGATTGAAAATATGTATACCCTAACTCCGATGCAGAAGGGGATGTGGTTCCACAGTATTATGGATCAGGGTTCAGAGGCATACTTTGAACAAACTCGTTTTGTATTAAAAGGGAATCTTGATGTAGAAGCCTTTTCCAGAAGTTTGAACACTCTAGCGGCAAATCATGCCGTATTGCGCACAAACTTTTATCAGGGCTGGAGAGGTGAACTCCTGCAAGTTGTTTTCCGCCACAGAGAGATTGGCTTTACTTATGAGGATCTGCGTGAGTTGGATGAACAGCAACAACAAGCCTATATTGCGAGTGTGTCTACAGAAGATAAGAACAAGGGATTTGACTTAGAAAAAGATCCACTAATGAGAGCTTATGTCATGCGTTTAGACAATGAAAGCTACCAATTTTTATGGAGCTCGCACCATATTCAAATGGATGGTTGGTGCATGCCATTAATCGTTTCTGAAGTATTTGAGATCTATTCTAATTTGATCCAACATGGTCGTTCAAAGAATAGAACCATCTCTCCATACAGTGATTATATTGATTGGCTAGAGCGACAAGATGATGAAGCCGCCTCTCAGTATTGGAGTCATTATCTGTCTGGCTACGAAGAGCAGACACATCTTTTATTAGAAAAGGGTCGGACGTCTAGCGTTTACGCTATAGATCAGATTGAGTTCAAATTGGATAAACATATTACGTCACAGATCAGCCGTATTGCGAAGCAGTATCAAGTGACCCTCAATACACTCCTACAGACAACGTGGGGAATCATTCTACAGAAATATAATCGAACCGACGATGTGGTATTTGGAAGTGTCGTATCTGGAAGACCTGCTGAAATACCAGGAATCGAACAAATGATTGGATTGTTTATTAATACAATTCCTGTTCGCATCACTTCTTCGTCAGAGGATCGTTTTGTTGATGTCATTAGTAGAGTACAAGAGCAAGCTCTTGAATCTAGTAAATTTGATTATTATCCTTTGTATGAAATTCAGGCAAGAAGCACACAAAAACAGGCTCATTCACCATATCATGGTCTTTGAGAACTATCCGATGGAAGAACAATTAGAGCAGGTAGGGAACCCAGAGATAGGCATGCTAGAGTTGACAAATATTGATTCAGATGAACAGACAAACTATGATTTCAATCTTGTCGTTATACCAGGCGAAGAAATCTCTATATGCTTTGAATACAATCAAAATGTCTACGATCGGCTAGACATAGATCGACTCAAAGGGCATCTTCTACAGGTCATTGAACAAATCGTCGTAGATCCTCAAGTGGCTGTAAAATCTCTAGAAATGATAACACCTGTTGAAAAAATAGAGATTCTAGAAGAGCTTAACAACACGTCAAAAGAAACTTTAGCAGATCGCAGTATCTCTCAATGGTTTGAAGAGCAGGTGGAAAAAACACCACATGCTGTAGTCATTGTTCATGATCAGCAGAACCTTTCTTATCGTGAACTTAACGAAAAAGCGAATCGTTTGGCTCGTATGTTAGTAGCTGAAGGCGTACAAGCTGAGTCACTGGTAGGAATCATGGCAGATCGCTCTGCTGAAATGATCATCGGGATGCTGGCTATTCTAAAAGCTGGAGGAGCTTATGTGCCGATTGATCCAGAATATCCGGAGGAACGCATTCAGTATATGCTTGAAGATTCGGGAATGAAGGTACTCTTGGTTCAGCAACGCTTCCTAGAGAAAGCAGGCTTCGAAGGAAAAAATTTCGTCTTTGAAAATGAGGAAATCTACCATGAAGAGAGCTCGAACATAGGTATCATCAGTGAGCCTCAGCATTTAGCTTATGTTATCTACACCTCTGGAACTACTGGGAAGCCGAAAGGGGTCATGATTGAGCATGCCAATCTTTCAAGCTATGTACATGGCTTCGTGCAGGAGTTTAAGGTTCACGAGCAGGATCGAATCCTACAGCAAGCTTCTATTTCCTTTGATACCTCGGTAGAGGAAATCTATCCAGCGCTTGTTACAGGAGGCAGCATAATCATTGTGCCAAAACTAGAGGTACTGGATCCGAGAAAGTTGGCGGAAAGAATCATCGACGAACAGATCAGTATTGTTTCCTGCTCGCCGTTACTGCTGAATGAATTAAATCAGCATCTTACCGAGCAAGAGCATGTCGTCAGACTCTTTATTTCAGGAGGAGATGTTCTGTTCAAGAGCCATTTTTCCAATCTTGCTTCCTCAGAGGTATACAACACATATGGCCCGACGGAAGGAACGGTTTGTGCAACCTATTACAAGTGCACACATCAAGAGAGTCAAAGCATCCCTATTGGGAAGCCAGTCATGAATAAACAAGTCTATATCTTAAATAATGAAAATCAGCTACAGCCCATTGGAGTCCCTGGTGAACTTTGCTTAGCGGGAGATGGAGTCGCACGAGGATACTTGAATCGACCAGAGCTGACTGCGGAGAAATTCGTAGAGAACCCATTTGAATCAGGGGGAAGAATGTACCGCACCGGAGATTTGGCTCGCTGGCTACCAGATGGCAACATTGAATACCTAGGTCGAATCGATGATCAGGTAAAAATTCGAGGATTTAGAATTGAGCTTGGTGAAGTTGAAGCGCATTTAGTAAAGCTAGATTTCGTTAAGGAAGGGACGGTTCTTGCTCGAGAAGATGCATTGGGACAAAAACAGCTGTGTGCCTATTTCGTAGCGGATCAAGAATGGAAATCTAGTGATGTAAGGGAAGCTTTATCTCAGGAATTGCCTAGCTATATGATCCCTTCTTACATTGTTCAAATTGATCGAATCCCAACAACGCAAAATGGAAAAGTGGATCGTAAAGCGTTACCTGCTCCAGAAGGTATTCTTCAGACTGGAGCCGAGTATCAGGCTCCGCGTACTCATTTAGAGCAACAAATAGAGCAGGTTTGGCAAGAGGTACTTGGTGTAGAGCGAATCAGTATCAAGGACAACTTCTTTGATCTTGGAGGTCATTCCTTACGAGCAACTACCTTAATTACGAGATTGAATCAAGAGCTTCATATTGATTTTCCTCTTAAAGATGTTTTCCGCTTACCGACAATTGAAGCCATGGCTGACGAGATTGCTGGGCAGTTAACGGGAATGAAGGAAACGGCAGTAAGGATCGCCATACCACTCGTGGAAAAAAGTGAATATTACCCTGTGTCTTCGGCACAAAAAAGACTCTATATTCTCCATCAAATTGAAGGCGCTGATCTTAACTACAATATGCCAGAAGCCTTAATGCTAGATGGAAACCTAGAGCTAGAAAGATTTGAAGAAGCTTTTCACAAGCTGATTCAGCGTCATGAAACCTTGCGTACAAGCTTTGAAATGATGAATGGAGAGCCGGTTCAACGAATTCATGATGAAGTAGAATTTGCCATTGAATATCAACAAGCTACTGGAGACACCGCTGAAGAACAAGTGAATCTTTTTGTTCGTCCTTTTGATCTAAGCTTGGCTCCGTTACTTCGGGTTGGGTTGATCCAACTTGCACCTGAACGTCATATTTTAGTCATGGATATGCATCATATTATCTCTGATGGTATTTCGACGAATCTCTTAGTTGAAGAGTTGGCCCAATTTTACGCAGGAGAGGATTTACCTTCTCTAAGAATCCAGTACAAAGATTATGCAGTATGGCAGCAGTCCGAAGTTCGAAGTGAACGAATGGAAAAACAAAGGGAGTATTGGCTTGATAAGCTGGCTGGAGAACTGCCTATCTTAGAGCTACCTACAGATTACCCTCGACCTGCTGTGCAAAGCTTCCAAGGAGATACATTTGAATTCATGATTGACGCTGACATGGTTGAAAGGCTAAAAGATGTGGCACAAAAAACAGGAACAACCCTGTATATGGTTTTATTGACCAGCTACACCACCTTGCTCCATAGATACAGTGGTCAAGAGGATGTCATTGTAGGGACACCTATTGCCGGAAGAACACATGCTGATCTGGATTCTCTTATTGGTATGTTCATCAATACCTTGGCGATAAGGAGCTTTCCATCAGGAGAGAAATCATTTGCAGATTATCTGCAGGAAATAAAGGAAACCACCTTACAAGCTTACGAAAATCAAGAATATCCATTTGAGGAACTAGTAGAGCAAGTGAAAATCACTAGGGATTTAAGTCGTAGTGCCTTGTTTGACACCATGTTCTCATTCTTTAACCTTGAGCAAGAAAAATTAAAAATGGGTGGAGTACAAGTAACGCCTTATCCTCAAAAACATGGAATCGCTAAATTTGATCTTAGTTTGGATATTGTGGGTGATGATGAAGGGTTGATGTGCAGTATTGAATACGCGACATCACTGTATAGAAGAGAAACAATCGAACGAATGGCAACACACTTCATTCAATTACTAGAATCGATGATTACCAATCCATACAAGTCACTTTCTTCTCTGCAAGTCATACTTCAAGAAGAAAAACGACAGTTATTGGAGCTATTTAATACAACAGCAACGGAATACCCGAGGGAAAAAACAGTTCATCAACTATTTGAGGAACAGGTAGAGCGAACGCCGGAAGGAATTGCCGTGGTATATCAGGGGCAGCAGCTCACTTATCGAGAGCTGAATGAGAAGGGGAACCGCTTGGCTCATAGCCTAAGAGAGAAGGGTGTGAACAAGGAGCAGCTAGTAGCGATTCTAGCAGAACGCTCTATTGAATTGCTTGTCGGGATTATCGGGGTCTTAAAAGCAGGAGGAGCTTATGTGCCGATTGATCCAGAGTATCCTACTGAGCGTATTCGTTACATGCTGGAAGATTCAGGAGCGCAGGTGCTCTTGCTACAACAGCATTTGCAGGATCGAGTTTCTTATGCAGGGCAGACATTGATTCTAGAGGAAGCCGCCTCTTACAGTAAGCAGACTTCTCGTCTTGAGGAAACAAGTGGACCTACGGATTTGGCGTATGTCATCTATACCTCGGGAACAACAGGGCAACCCAAAGGAGTCATGGTTGAGCACCGTTCTCTAGTTAATCTCTGCACGTGGCATCAAGAAATGTACGAACTAACGGAGAAGGATCGAAGCACGCTCTATGCTGGAGTTGGCTTTGATGCAAGTGTATGGGAGATCTTCCCGTATCTTCTAAGCGGAGCCACGATTTATGTCGTTGATGAAGAGAGTCGACTAAACCCGATTCAGCTAGAGCAATTCTTCGCTGAACATGACATTACAATCAGCTTTCTGCCAACTCAGCTTAGTGAGCAATTTATGGAAATGGAGAATCACACGCTGAGAGCCTTGCTTATTGGGGGAGACAAGCTGAAGCATTATCAGCCACAGCCATATGCTCTCTATAATAACTATGGTCCAACAGAAAATACGGTCGTAGCCACCGCCTA
>NZ_BAMO01000063.1 GCF_000615945.1 Caldalkalibacillus mannanilyticus JCM 10596 | reverse complement strand
AGGAAATAGCGAGTTTTTTCATGTCTTCAAAACTTTTTTCACAGAAATTGACGATGAATCAGAATTTCTAGGTTGAGCCTACCTTTGTAAGACACAGGGTTGTCGTAGATATGAGTACGTATCAGGATGTTCCAAAAAAATAAAAGAAAAGAAGGTAATTCCTATGAAGTATAAAACTATTTTATTTGATTTCGATGGCACCCTAGCAGATACACTACCTATTTGTTTTTATTCTTTCCAAAAGGTATTCCAAAAATATGATAATAGAGAATTAAGCAATCATGATATATTAGCTATGTTTGGCCCATCTGAAATTGGAATAATCAAACAGAATCTCTCTAATAAAATGTTTGTTGAACAAGCAATTGAGGATTATTACGATATGTATCATAGTAAACATTCTGAACTAGTGAAACCAAATGAAGGAATAATAAATATGATCAATGATCTAAAAATAAAGGGGATTTCTTTAGGAATAGTTACAGGTAAAGCAAGAAGAAGTTATGAAATATCCATCAATCATTTATTTGGTTTAGATCCATTTGAAATTTCTATAACGGGTGATGATGTGTTATATCCAAAACCACATCCTGAAGGAATTTTAAAGGCAATAAAGCTTCTAGATTCTTCGATAGAAAATACTTTATTTATCGGAGATAGTGATGCTGATATAAAAGCTGGGATAGACGCAGGTGTTAGCACAGTCGGAGTAAACTGGTTGGATAATTCTCATGGAAGTATTTTTACATATAAACCAGATTATGAGTATGATAGAATCGAATATTTTATAAATGAGTTAATTCACGAAGTTATATGAAATCGGCGTGTTATGCTGCGTCTGTTAAGCAAAATAGTGGAGGAGTCGTCCTCTAATAGCAGAGGGGACATGCGTTAAGTAAACTCAATGGAAAGAGGATCATCGGATAGCACGTATAAGGAGGGGAGTATTCGAAGAAGATGCTAAAATTATTGTTATCAAGTTTGTTTTACCCTGCTCCATCTATAAATATAGATGAAGAACAAGAAAAACAATTTAAGAAGCTAGTAGATACCATGATGAATAATCGAGGAGAATTAATAGATTATCCTTCTAACTTTCCTAAGTATCATTTCATAAAATACATGTCACAGACAGGAAAGTTTGTATTCCATGGTTCAAATAATCATGATATCGAGATATTTGAACCTCGGGAACAAACCCTTTATAACAATAAATTAACCAAAGCAATATTTGCATCAACGGATCCAATTTGGCCTATATTTTATGCTGTTTTAAGAAGAGATAACGTGGTAGCAAGTTTTCGTAACGGTTGTCTTGTTCATAGAAATCAAAGGTATCATTATTATTCCTTAAATCAATCCACTATTAGGAATGATCCATGGACAGAAGGGATGTTGTATATATTACCCAATCAGACATTTTTTAAGTCTGGAAATGGGAGAGTACAATTCGATGAATGGATTAGTCACGAGCCTGTAGCACCAATAGGGAAAATACCTGTATCCGTGGATGATTTCTTCTACCATAATAAAGTGTCAGTACATAAAGACGGAGAATCATTGTGGAAGACCTGGTTCCTGTACAAAATTAGAACATTGCGTGCAAATTCGAAGATGGCTGCTAGAAACAACGGATAACACCATTTACACGCTTAAGCAGAACTCTTAAAGAAGGAATATGAAACTTTCGGTAAATGAAATCGTAAATTTAATAGAAAGGATGTAGATGGAGGTACGGAAATGTATGTATTTGTAATAGTTTTTGCTATTATAACAGTTATATATACCGCGTTATCTCTACTTGTAAACCGAAAACGGGAACTAATTTATACAGCGTTTGGATACGAAGAATATATGAGAATAAGAGCAAAACTAGATAAGTATGGAATATCAACTAAAACTACATCACCAATGGGATTAGGAAACCGTACAAATCCATTTAAGAATACTACACAGTATGATATTTACATTAGTAAAAACGATAAACATAAAGCAATTAAGGCATTAAATGAATAACAAATCATATTAAAAAGGATGAATTATAAGCATCTTATCATTAAAATAACTAATTATTCATAATATTTTAATTTTAATCAAATCACTGGAGAGTGTTAATGTTGAATGAAAAAATCATAGAAGAAATAAAAAACATAGAATTAACAAAAGATGTCACAATCCTATTTGCTTGTGAGTCAGGTAGTCGTGCATGGGGTTTTCCTTCGAAAGACAGCGATTATGACGTAAGATTTATCTATATCCATCCACCAGAGTGGTATTTATCCATTGATGAAAAGAGAGATGTTATAGAGTTACCAATCAACGATCTATTGGATATCAATGGGTGGGATATTCGAAAAGCTTTGAAACTATTTAGAAAATCAAATCCACCTTTACAGGAATGGTTGAGTTCTGAAATTGTTTATTATCGGAGTTTTTCTTTTGTCGATAAACTTAGAAAAATGAGCTCGGAAGTTTTTTCGCCAATATCGTGTATGTATCACTATTTAAGTATGGCTCGAGGAAACTATAGAGAATTCCTACAAGGGGAACGGGTTAAAATTAAGAAATATTTTTATGTATTAAGACCAGTATTAGCTTGCAAATGGATAGAAAAATATAATACTATGCCACCGATCTTATTTCAAGATTTGGTTAATGACATTGTACCAAGTGGCATTTTAAATGAAGAAATTTCAAAATTACTTGAAAGAAAGATTAATGGTGACGAGTTAGATTTTGAACCAAGAATAAATGTGATAAATGAGTTTATTGAAAATGAAATAGATCATATCGATGCTTTTATTAAGACGATTAAACATTCAAGTGAAAACCCTACTGAGAAATTAGATAGATTGTTTAGAGATACACTTAAAGAAGTTTATTCATCTTCATAACTATCGGCTTATAAATGGCATGAGTCCGATACAATACCGAACTCATGTCCTACAAGCTACCTGATAACCTTTCTAACATTATCACGATCTAACCGACGCTAAGAACCTGATAAGGGCGACTAACCATCAAGTCGAGTAAAAAAATAACTCCATCTGATGGAAGTCTACTTTATTGGGGCACGTCGTTCCTTGTTGAAGGACGACAGCGGAATCAGGGTTAGTCAGTGTGTGCGACGGCGCGGATTTCAATAAGCTGATGAGGAAATGCCAGCCCTGACACGCCGACGAGGGTGACAGCGGGCCGATGGTCGCCCACATATTCCTTGTACAGAAGGACAGTTTGGTCGAAATGCTCTTGTGGGTTTGTCAAAAATACTTCCATTTCTGCAAGGTTTGATCTCGTAACACCGAATCCAGCAAGTACGCGATCAAGATTCTCCAATGTCTGCCGCATTTGTGTCTCGATATTCCCCTTACCAACAAACGTGCCCTGCATATCGTGGGAAAATTGTCCCGAGATGTAGATGGTACCGTTAAAGCTATAACCTTGGGTGACACCGAAAGTTTCTTCCCACGGAACACCGTGATTATAAATTTTTGCATTAGTCATTTTTTTCTCTCCTTTGCTTCAAAGTAAGATTAGTATAAAATATACGCAAAAATAATAGTAGTACGCACTTTTTTGATATGTACTACCCGAAAGGATAGTGTAAATATGGGAATGTCTGACTATAAAGGGAAAGTTAAATGTATTCAAGATACTCCATTTGGTTACACAGTATCCGTTATTAGTGGCAAATGGAAAATGGTTATTATATACCTCTTAGCAGAAAACCAACCGATTCGCTTTAATGATCTCAAACGACAAATAGGAGCTATTACTTATAAAACATTGAGTTCACAGCTAAAGGAACTGATAAGCGATGGTCTTGTGAAACGGAAAGAGTTTCCTCAAGTGCCTCCTAAAGTCGAGTATAGTCTCACAGATAAAGCGGAAACTCTATTACCGGTTTTGGAAGGATTATGTGAGTGGGGAGCAAAATATCAAAAAAAATAATAAATCTAAATAGGAGATTATTGAAATGTTAAAGAATTTTTGGATGAAGGTGATTAGTATGACCTGAAACTCTAATGATATTTTTAAAGGAGCGATGACTGGATTTTTTATATCCGTTGTATGTTTTATTTTATCTTATGTGATTGGAGTACATTTACTAGGGAACTATGTTACTGGAAATCCTTACTGGGGAGTTGTGATTTTTTTCTTTTGGGTTTCGATAGTTGCAATTATTTTTTCACCAATAATCATAGAAAACACTCTACAGAAATTGATGATAGACAAAAAAATTGAGAGTCAAAATTTATTTATATTTACAATTGGATTAGTTTTCACAGTGTCATCTTTGTTATTAATTGAAATATATTTGTTATTTCCCCCTAATGAATTTGGATTGTTAATAGCTTACTCCCACTCTAAACTGGAGAACTTAATTCTTGGCTTTTTGTTAATAATTGTAAACGCACTAAATAGGAAATACAAAATACGTTTATTAAAAAAGAAAAAAACTCATAGGAGATGATTGAATGAATGAACCTATTATAGTAACCTCTTATGATGAACAATGGCCCATTCTATTCAAGGAGATTGGTCAAAAAATTAGAAGTGTTTTAGGAGAAACAGCTTTGAGGATAGACCATATTGGCTCCACATCAGTTCCAAATCTAGATGCCAAACCGATCATTGATATTCAAATATCGGTTGCTTCCTTGGAACATTTAGACACGTATAAAATACCTCTAGCAAGTATAGGATTTATCTATCAAAGGAATAATCCAGACTTAACTAAAAGATACTTTAGAGAACAACCAGGTGAAAGAAGAACACATATTCATGTAAGGAAATCAGGGAGTTGGTCGGAACAATTTGCCCTATTATTTCGAGACTATTTACGAGCGCACCCCAACGAGTGTGAGATGTATGCTAACGTAAAATATAGCCTAATGAATCAATATCAGGATGAGAGAAACCAATACGTGATAGGAAAAGGTCCAATCATATATGAAATTATCCAAAGAGCAAACGATTGGAGTCAAAGAGTAGGTTGGGATCTACAGTGTACAGATGCATAATACCAATTCGTCAGCTTGCCTTTACCAGAAAAGTATTTGTAGGTTCAGTCCCTTCTTGTAAAGTTCACCGGCGATGTAGATAAACAACGATTGAGGAAACTGGCTAAACACAAAGAAAGTAGGAATCAGGATGAAGAATATAAAAGTATTTCATTATGATGCATTTTCAAAGATTAAAAACAAAGGTAATCCAGCAGGTGTTGTACTAAACGCGAATAATCTAAGTGAGAATGAAATGCAGAATATAGCCCATAATGTTGGATTTAATGAGACTGTATTTGTGATAGATTCAGAGAAGGCTGATTTGAGATTAAGATACTTTACTCCAGGACATGAAATTAATTTATGTGGTCATGCTACAATGGGAGCATTGTATTGCTTGAAAAGCCGAGGTTTCTTAGATGGAAGAGATTCAATCAAAATAGAAACAAATGTAGGTATACTTCCGATTGATTTTGAAGATAAAGAAGATCAAATAATAGTCAGAATGAAACAAGACAATCCGAAATTCGTTTCCTTTAATGGTGATATTAAAAAATTGGCAGCATCGATGGGTTTAACCGAAGAAGATATAGACTTATCTGAACCTACAGTATATGGAAGTACTGGTATTTGGACATTACTAGTACCAATTAAAGATTTGAGATCATTTTCAATCATGAAGCCCAATAATGAACAGTTTCCTGATATCCTAATTGAAAACAGAAAATCCTCTGTGCATCCTTTTTGTTTTGATACGTATGACGACACTACATTTATGCATGCAAGGCACTTTTCATCCCCATATTCAGGAACTAAAGAAGATGCCGTAACAGGGACTGCTTCTGGTGTTGTGGGAGCTTATTATTTAAGTTATATTAACAAGGATATGGAGTCTATTGCATTTGTCGTTGAACAAGGACAAGAAATAGATAAAGACGGTAGAGTAAGTGTTGAGGTGTACAGAAATACTGAAATCTTAGAAGTATTTATTTCTGGAGCTGCTGTTTTTGTTAAGGAATTTGAAGTAGAGTATGCTTAGTCTAGGAAAACTCATCATCAGCAACAATACATTAACGGATGCCATTTTGCTCCTCCATATTTCAATGAATTTGAAGGAAAGTAGGAACAATGATGATCAGAAAATGTAAAATAAGCAGCATAGTTGCATGCATCATCATGATCGTTTTATTGACATCAGGCTGCACACAATTATTTGAAACAGCTACGCCCGATCTAGATTATGATAACACTAAAATAGTGCTGACCCCCATTGACTTATTCGATGGTGACGCAGCAAAGTTTAAGCTTTTCCTAGGCTCTATGACTGGGGCATTTAAATTAAGATATGAAGGAAAAAAACCAAATATAAAATTGAATATTGATTTGTGGAAAAACGGTGAGAAAGCTGATTCATATGGTTCCGTTGGCGATTTGTTCTTCAGTTCGGAAGAAGGCAATGATGTCGAAGTTATTATCTCTATTGATACTATAGGTCTTGAGGGTTCCGAGGAATTCAAAATGATCAAGGTAGGAACAATACATGACACAGGATCAGGTGTTGGAAAATTTACTATTCCATGGGATAAAAAAATGAACTTATCTGGATTGATCCATTATAATGAACCGATAACATTTCCTGCTAATGGAGATGTACCTGTATGGGGAATGCAGGCAACAAGTACCAATTCAATTCGCACAGCCGATTTCTCGTCGGAATCGCTAGGCTCACTTGAATGGGCGATTATCTTTACGTTGAGTTTTGAAGATGAGATATAGGGAACTTGAAGTTTTTACTCCACTTGACGGGTAGAACGTGATAAAAATTTAAGGGAAATTATTATGAAAATGACTAAGAAGAAATATATTTATTTTGTTTCTATGTTCATCATTTTGGGCTTGTTAGTCTTTCCAGCCCTGTCTAGCTATATGGATTATAGAGAATCAAGAATATCTAACGAGTATGAACGTGAATTTTATGATCGATTATTAGGGACAATTAAGGAAGAAACAGCATTTAAAATGACGGATATAACTACTTTTCAGTGGGATAGAATGCATATATTTCCCCCATATACGAGTAGAAGTGAGATGGAAAACAAAATCGGTAGAAAATGGACAGAGAGAAAATCTTATCTTTCTTATCTAATTGAGAGAAAGACTATTTTTGGGGAGCATCCACTTGATGATGATCGATTTCATAGTTTAGTTTTTCTAAATGGAGATGCGATTGTTCTAGATATAACACTTGATAGAGTGCAAGTAGATTTTACACATAACGAGAAGCTAGTCCTAGAAAAAGATACTATATTTATAGTAGAGTTAAATGAAGATGGGAATAGGTATCCAATTGTAAAGGCAAAAGAAGAGTAGTTGGCTCTCCTTCACCATGAAAAGTTTTGGGTGGGGGCAGATACCTACCGTCAAAGTCGATCAGTAAAGGAAGATTGGTAATGAAAATCAATGAAATTCCCTTTAATATGCAAGTCTATTTTGATGAACAGTTAAGGGATATTCCAGAAGATACGAACGAAATGCAACAAGGAATCCGCTACTTACAAGATTGTGTACATAGAGATGATTCCTCCGTACTCCATGGTTTAATAGGGGTCTTTTGTAGAATCGTGGGTCGCTTAGATGAAGCTGAACGGCATCTGACAAAAGCCATCTCTCTGTATCAAAAGGAAGGAAACATTTCAAGCGTATTAGCAAATAAAATTAGATTGGCTCATGTATACCAATGGAAAAATGAGTTTGCTAAGGCAGATTCGTTGTATGAAGAAATCCTCGAGCAAATTGTAACAAAGCAACAGGGGAGGCACTTGCTTGATTTTACCTACCAGCATTATGGTAAGAGTAAATTTGATCAACAAGAGTACAGGGGAGCGTATGAACTCTTTGAAAAGGCGTTACGTATCCGAGTTAAAAAAAACAGCGAAGAATTAGTCCAGTCTACAGAGCATGCGATGCGCATAACGAAGCGATTTTTTCCAGAAGAAGTATAAGAAGGAGATTGTGGAGGTTTGTATGATTAAAGATCCTTGGTTTACCATTCAGAAAATTGATAATCACACTTTTGCCATTAGCGAGTATGGGCATTGGGAAAAAGTCCACTCATTTCTTTTGTTAGGAGAAGAGAAAGCCATCCTTATTGACACAGGTCTTGGGATTGACAGCATAAAAAGAATAACAAACCAAATCACGGACTTACCTATTGAAGTCATTACTACACATGTACATACTGATCATATTGGCAGTCATGCAGAATTTGATACTATTTATGTACATGAAGGAGATAAAGATTGGTTGGTTAATGGCATAAAGGGTTTATCTATTGACGTCATCAGAAAAAACATAAGTAGAGATATAACCCTGCCTACACCCAAGACGTTTAATCCTGATACCTATGTACCTTTTCAAGGAGAACCAGCCGGAATAATTAAAGATGGCGATGTAATAGACATGGGATCTAGGAAATTAATGATTTACCATACCCCAGGTCATTCTCCAGGTCATGTATGTATTTTTGATATTACAAATGGGTATTTGTTTACGGGTGATTTGCTCTATGATCAAACACCTATATATGCCTTTTATCCATCAACTAATCCAACTGATTTAGTTCATTCACTGGAAAGAATATCAAACATTTCTAATGTCAAAATAGTTTTCGGTTCTCATAACACATTAGGTCTAGACCCAATTATTTTAAATGAAGTGAAAAGAGCTGTTAAGATATTGAGAGAACAAGATCTAGTTAAGTTTGGTACAGGAACTCATCGATTTTCTGGTTTTAGTATACAGTTCTAAGCAGTGAAGGGAGAGGAATGATTTGATGATTAGCAAGCAGAATGCTGAGCATTATGTTTGGGGGAATCATTGTGATGGTTGGCGGCTCATTGATGAGCCAGAAAGAAGCATTATTCATGAGAGAATGCCACCAGGTACAAGTGAAGTAAGACATATCCATCATCACGCGAAGCAGTTTTTTTTCGTTTTAGCTGGAACCATGACGATTGAACTGGATGGTGCAGAGTATCATCTGAACGTTCATGAAGGAATGAATGTACCCTCTAATATCCCGCATCAGGTATTTAATAAGTCTGATCAGGATATCGAATTTCTTGTGATATCGAATCCAAACTCAAGAAATGATCGAAAAGTTATAGAATCCAAGTGCGAGAAATAGATGGCTGAGTGATAGAACAAGCGATTCATGTAGAATATAACGATATCAAATGTAACATTACGGTCAAAGAAGGATTGGGATCACTCATATCCAGACGATTCTACAATCCTTCTTTCCAAAGTGGGACGATACATCCAAGAATCATAATCTAAAATTTTATGTCTTCACGATCTAATTTTTTTAGACCATTAACCCCTACCATTGTAAATCCAACACAAGTGAGTAAGACAGATAATGTAATAATAGCTACGATACCCATAATAAAAACCTCCTCAATATTCTTTGTACTTTAGTTATATAAAATTATTGAGTTGGAGTAAGTGATCAACATCACATTTTGTCAAGGGAATTTTGAACATAGTTTATAGAAAAATACCCTGCATAAGAGATGCAAAGAATGTCGGGAAACTCTTGTTTATTTGATACATACTGAAGGAGAAAGGGCGGTTAGGAATGGATTGGATTGAGAGATTTAATAGGGTGTTGGATTATATAGAAGACCATTTAACAGGTGATATTCAAATGAAAGAGATTGCTAAACTGGCATATTGCTCAGAATATCACTTTCCGAGAATGTTTTCTTCTATGACAGGAGTCACACTAATGGAGTACATAAGACGCAGACGCTTGTCTGTGGCAGCGTTTGAGCTTCAAAATAGTTCAAACCGCATTATAGACATTGCTTTAAAATATGGATATGATTCTCCTGACGCTTTTAGTCGCGCTTTCAAAAATCTACATGGAGTAAATCCGACAGCAGCACGAGGAAAAGGAGTCCAATTAAAAGCCTTTCCAAGAATATCCTTTCAAATATCTATTAAAGGAGAAGAGGAAATGGAGTATAGAATTGAAGAGATTGATTTTGAATTGGTATTGGTCGGTGTGAGTCACCCTGTTGTGACACAGGATGCCTTCAAAACAATCCCTGCTTTATGGGAAAAAGCAGGTGCTAATGGATATTTACAAAGACTTATTGATATGTCATGGGAGAACCCTAAGTGTAAAATGGAAGGGCTTCTAGGGGTATGTGGAAAGCAAGCTGCCATTATGGATGAGGAATTCAACTATTTTATGGGAGTTCGTTATGATCATCCAGCCCTAGATGATATGGATACACTTGTTATTCCTACTAACACATGGGTTGTTTTCCCTAATGTTATGGAGGCTTGGAAACGTTTATATACCGAATGGGTGCCTACTTCAGGATATGAATTGGCTGATCTCCCATGTATAGAGAATTACTTAGCTCCTGATCGAAATCCTAATAGTGAGCTTTGGGTGCCAATCGTTAAAAAGTAATGATGAACAAAAGGGCTGCTATAAAGTCAGTTTCTATTTTTTACTGACTTTTTTAGACAGCCCCTTGCTATTCTTAGAAATTAAGACGTTTTAAATTGTTGAATTAAATTCTTTAACTTTTCAGCAGAATTGTTTAATTCCTCAGAAGAACCTGAAACCGTTTCTAATGCTGTAATTTGTTCAGTTGTCGAAGCACTTACTTCTTCAGCAGAAGCAGCCGTTTGCTCAGATATTGCAGAGATACTTTGAATAGAATCAACAAGCGAATTCTTATGATTGTCCATCACATCAACCTGCTTAGAAATGGTTGATATGGCAGTTAGCAAGTCCTTAATAGAGACTGCAATCGAATTAAAAGCTTCTTCAGTTTCAGAAACGGCACTATTTTGTTCTTGAGTAATCACTTTCGTTTTATTTACTTCTAAAACGACCTTTTCAGTTTGAGAATGAATGCCAGTGATCGTACCTTGAACTTTTTCGGTGGCTCGTTTTGATTGTTCTGCAAGCTTTCTGACTTCCTCCGCTACTATGGCAAACCCTTTTCCGCTTTCCCCAGCTCTTGCTGCTTCAATGCTTGCATTAAGGGCTAGTAGATTAGTCTGATCCGAAATGTCGTTAATAGAAGAAATAACTTCACCAATTTCTTGAACTTCTTTAGACAATTCATTAATAATGGAAAAAACAGAATAAATAACATCGTTAGATTCATTCGTTCGATCTCGTAGGGCATCTATTTTGGATATTCCGATCTTGTTGGATTCTTCTGCTTTGCTAGATAATACTATCATTTGTGAAACTAATTGGCTTAAATTATCAAATTGAGAGGACAATTTATGCGTCAATTGGCTCGTTTCATCCGTTTCACTTGCTTGTTCCGTTGCTCCATAGGCAATTTCTGATATGGCAGTTGCCACATCTTTACTTGAAGCAAGCATTTCTTCAGATAAGCTACTTAAGTCTTCAGCTGAGCTGCTAAGATGAACTACAGATTGTTCAACGGAAACGATAATTTTTTTCATCCCCTCAATCATAGTGTTAAAGTACTCAGCTACCTGACCAATTTCATCATTGGTGAAATCTGTATCAGGAATTTTGTAGGAAAGGTCCCCATCAGCTACTTTCTCCATATAATTTGTCACTTGTTGCAGGGGTTTTAAGGCTCGTTTTATAAATAGGTACATAATCCCTATAATGGCACCTAATATGATGAACGCTGCGATTATAACATCGAAGAGCTTTTTGGTAAAATTATACAAAATTTGTTCTTTGGGTACAGCTGAAACAAAGGACCAATATTCCTGTATTTGATCAAGATCGATGGTCTTAAATGCCATCAATACTTCGCTACCCGCTACATTAATATAGTCAGTAACTTCTTCACCAGTTGTTATTTTTTCCTTCACTGTTTTCCAGGTATCATCGTTAGCTATATCTTGATTTACTAGCTCCGGATTTTCTCCATGGGCAACATACATTCCGGCTCCAGATATTAAAGCGGAGTATCCTCCTAAAGGCTTCACTTCACTTACAAGCGCCTCTAAATATTCGATACTAAAATCAGCCGTAACAACTCCAAGGAATTCACCTTGTTTCCCCATAATAGGATGGGCGATTGTTGTCATTAAAACATCTGTCCCATTAACTGGATAGACGTAAGGCTCAGTAAGGATAGGTCTGCGTTCTTTTTTAGGAATGAGATACCAGTCCCCATCACCTTCTACTTCATAATCGACTAATGGCTCAACGGAGATATTACCCTCTGCTTGATAAAAATAAGGCACAAAGCGATGTTGAGCATCAACCAAATCAGGAGGTGTTGTATCAGATAGAGAAACCTTGTTTGGTTCTAATAAAACAGCCATTCCAACAATATTAGGATTTTCCTTCAGTATTTCAGATACAGAATGTGTAATGTTATCATATGTTAAGAAGGAGTTTTGATACATTAGACTAATATTTTGTTTTAGAGACTTAAGTATTTCATTTGTAATAGTAAAATCTTTTTGTATTTCTACAGCATGTAAGTTTGCATTTTGTTGAGCAAATTCTTCAGCAGCATTGATTGAATAATGGTAATCCTGATAGAGTAAGACTCCATTATATAGAATGAACAATAGTGTAACGACGATAGATACAATACTCATTAATTTCGTAGTGAAGCTTTTTTGTTTATGCTTGACTCTTAACATTGTTTCGTAGCCTCCTCAGCAGTATAGCTCGATTGTAACATGTGGAAGCACAAACAACATTATGAATGATTTGGTAAATAAACCTAGGATGATCCATAAACTACTGAGTTTCTATTTTTCGACATGATCACAGTAGAAAGTTATAGCGTCTTTCAGAAATAAAGCGAGTCCAGGTTTATATTGGTCAATATTAGTGGTAAAACGTTCATCGAGGACATACATATCACCTAAACCTCTCAAGATCTCCGGTGTGCAGTTGTAAAAGTTGTCTGTGATATAGGCTCTCCATTCGCTGACAGCCTCTTGAACCTTTGGATCATGAGCTCCTTTATCCATGAGTGAAGCAAACTTTTGATATATTTTATCTGCTTGACTCATCTTTTCCCTCCAATCCTCCTTCGTATAGGTAGCTGTCTTTTCTTGACTTTCTCGATAAGCCTCAGAATTTCCATATCTTTTACTGATTTCTTCTGCGTATTTTTCCACCTCGCTCATATCAAAAGCACGAAACATTTCTTTTTTATCCATGTGTACTCCTCCTTCGATGGATTGTATGGTTTTCGTAACAGAAAGGATCATTTCTTCGAGTCTGTTCCTTTTTTTCTTCAATAGCTCCAAATGAGTTTGAAAGGCTTGTTTGCGATCAAAATGTGGATTTTCAAGTATTTTCTTTGTTTCTTGCAAACTAAAACCAAGCTCTTTGAAGAATAGAATTTGTTGAAGTTTTTCAAGGTCTTGGTCTGAATACAGCCTATATCCAGATGAATTGACAGTATCAGGTTTCAGAAGTCCAATACGGTCGTAATGGTGTAGAGTTCGTACACTGATTCCTGCTAGCTCAGCTACTTCTTTAACTTTATAGGACATATGAGATCAACTCCTTATTATGATCATAAAGGATAACGTAACGTTAGAGTCAAGTCGATTTTTAAAAATGGGGTGGTTTAGCAGCTTTCTATACAGTTTAGGAGTAGATGAGCCCTATAATTGGTGGTATGATATGGTAAAAGAAGCCGTAAATTGCTGAGGAGGAAGTGTATGGAGGAGAAATGGTTAGCCTATGCGAAGAAACTTCAATCCATCGCTCAAGCTGGACTGACGTATTCCAAGGATAAATACGATATCGAACGCTTTGAACAAATAAGAGAAATAAGTATGGATATTTATACTCATTACACAACGCTGCAATTCGAGCAAATTGAGGAGTTATTTACTAGTGAAATGGGCTATCAGACACCAAAGGTAGATGTACGAGCGGTTGTTTTTAAGGATGAAAAGATCTTAATGGTCAGAGAAACAGACAATGGACAGTGGTCTTTACCTGGTGGATGGGCTGATACA
>NZ_BAMO01000064.1 GCF_000615945.1 Caldalkalibacillus mannanilyticus JCM 10596 | reverse complement strand
GTAAAGCGATTAAAAAAATGATAGCTCTTTTGGGCTATTTTTTTCCCCTTCATCTAGATGTATTGTTATAGTGGAATTAGAACGAGATTTTGTCTTGCTAAGGAGTGTCCCTGTTGTCTTATAAACAAATTAAATGGATTATCTTATTATTACCTACCTTAACGGTTGCCTGTTGGGAGGAGTTAAGACATACTCCTTTTCTCCTTACCTATATTTCGATGGAGCTGGGCAATTGGCTCACTCCTGTTATTGTTTTTGTTGTCACCATGGTTGTCGCCAAAAATCTCTTTCATTTATTAGAAAAAATTCAAAAGCAATTAGAAGAAGAACGCTCCCTCAAGCTCATCCTACAGGAACGAGAAATGATCGCCAGACAGCTTCACGATGGAATTGCTCAATCCCTCTTCCTACTTTCAGTCAAAATCAATCAAGTTGAAAGCAATGAGGCGCAACTCAAAGATAACGAAGACTATCAAAAAATCCAAAAAACGGTTCAACATATCCATCAGGATGTAAGACAAGCTATTCTTCATTTACGAAACCCTTCCTCTCAAGCCCCTCTGCCATGGACAGATTCTGTGCAGGAGTGGGTGGAGAAATTCCAAAAAGAATCAGGTCTGACGATTGATTTTTCTTGGAACCTGCCCGAAGGATTTCTTTCGATCAAAGAAAAGCTTGAGCTGTTTTCCTGCTTAAAGGAAGCCGCCATCAATGTCCAAAAGCATGCCGAAGCCAGCCAAGTAAGGATCGAGGCACAGTATGAGGGGAAGAAGTGGAGCTGTGTAGTGGAGGATGATGGCATTGGCATCACATCTGAACAATTGGAACATTCTGAAGGATACGGGTTACATATCATGAAGGACCGGGTCAAAGAAATGGGCTGGGACCTAAAGATCGAACGAAGCGATGGAAAAACGAGAGTGACGATTCAGGGATCTATCTCTGAGCAGAATAAGACAAATGAACCTACCATGAAATCATGAAAAAATCATAAAAAAGACCAAAAAAAGGAGGCAAAAGAATGGAAAAGCATACACGTATTCTCGTAGCCGATGACCATGCCCATGCACGCGAAGCGGTCAGAGAAATTCTAAAGCCCTATCCCTCGTTAGACATCATAGCCGAAGCCAAGAATGGGCTGGAAACCCTGCTGCTTGTTGAAGAGCACCAGCCCGACCTTATTCTCATGGATATCAATATGCCTGAATTAGATGGTCTAGAAGCAACCAAACGGATCAAAAGCCGCTATCCCGCTATCAAGATTATTATTATGACTGTATCCGATGAAGCCATTAATCTATTTGAAGCCTTGAAGAATGGAGCCCAGGGCTACTTACTTAAGAACCTTCACCCTGCTTCCTGGTACGAATACATCCAAGCTGTAGCAAGAGATGAAGCTCCCATGTCCAAAGAGATTGCAGGTCAAATTCTACGAGAGCTTTCACCCAAACAAAAAGCAGCCGCACCAACGAAAGAAACACCTCTCTCCTTTCGTGAACAAGAAATTTTAGAATTAGTAGCCAAAGGGCAGACCAATCGAGAAATCTCAGAACAGCTGCATATTTCAGAGAATACCGTAAAAAACCACCTCAAGAATATTTTACAGAAGCTGCACTTAGAAAATCGAGTACAGCTTGCCCGTTATGCCTATGAACATGGATTGTTTTAATCTATTTTTTCAGCCCTAGAAATATGATAAATTGGATAGGAAGGAGTGATACTTTGTGAGCCAAACCTGTAAATTTTGTGGAAAATCCACTCAGCACGATGAAGCCTGTCCAACTTGTCAACAGCTTGGAGAAACAACGCTCCTGACTGAGGTAACGGAAGATGAAACTGAGCTGTTGCTCAAGCCCATCGCCCAACAAGAAGAGGGTAATCCAACAACTCGAATGATTGAGCAACCACCCTCCCCTCAAAAAAATCGAATTCCATTGCTTTTGATTGCTCTACTGATCCTGTCTGTGGTTGCTTATGGTGGCTACACCTTGATGAACAGCCCAGCTTTAGAAAACGAGCAGGCTGAGCAAGATGTAGAGTTAGAGAAGACCGCAGTGCAAGAGATCCCTAAAGAGCTTCAACCCTATGAACATACTTCTCTTTTGCATCCAAGTCTCTATCAAGATATGATGCTACATATTCATGGTCAAAAGCTAATTCTGGGACAGACCTCCCTGAAGAGGCAAAAGCCATTCTGGGAGAGATGAATTATGAGGAACATACAAGTGGTGATGAATACTATCTGATATATCAGGATGTCCATCAACTGCACGATGTCTTCTTAGATTTTAAACGCTCTACCCTTGTGCGCATAGCCCTTACAACAAGAGCAAGCAATCCAATTGAAGTATCGACAGGGCACGGTGTTCACCTTGGTGCTCCTTTTGCAGAAGTACTGAACACCTATGGAGAACGATATCTCAGTTCATCGACAGTAGGGGAGCGTTATGAATATATGGACTTGCATTCCAAGCTATTTATCATCATGGAAAATGTCCCTGACTTCGAAGGCGGAATCCTTAATTATCTATTCCTCGAAAAATATGATCTTGCCAAACCTTATGCCATAGATACCTTCGAAAAAGAGCGGATTGACATGGAAATGAAGGTTAGTACCTCCAACTGACGGCAGGGGAATACCTATCCTCCATTCCAACGCTCATCGCTTAACTTCCATTTCGGACAGGTATTCTGCTAGATTCCAGGAGTAACTTTAAGTTTCTTTTTAAACCAGCCTTCACAAACAAAAAACTAGACTGGAGCACCATCGGCACCCAGTCTAGCTTTTCTTCCTATAAATGTCCCATTTCGATCATAAGTCCCATGATCATTTTGGCAATGACAGCTCTTGTCGCTTCCGCTCTTGGCTTAAATTCATTGCCCTTAACCTCTGTAATCATATTGGCATGTAAGGTTTCTGCTACTGGCTTTCTAGCGTAACTAGCAATTCCTGATCCGTCAGAAAGCTTATTGATTCTAGCACTTACCTGCTTTTCATTTAATTTGTTCAGTTTTCCTGTTCTCTGCACAATCGCTACAGCTTGCTCACGGGTAATCTTATCATTTGGACCAAAATTTCCATTCGTATAGCCTGTAATAGCTTTCGATTTAGAGGCAGCACCAATAAAACGGGTAGCCCAATGAGAGGAGCCTACATCCTTAAATGGAGCAACATCCTTCCCCATCGGAATACGTCCTGCTTTGACAATGATTTTGGAATACTCCGCGCGACTAATTCCTACATTAGGACGGAATTCTTTTTCATTATAGCCGCTAATAATCCCTTGAGCTAACAACACCTCTATTTCATATTGATATCGATGCCCTTGGATATCGGGAATACTCTGCTTACTGTGCATGACCGCATACGTTCCATCTTCCGTGATTTGAGTAGAAACACTGCCTGATTTCGAATCGGTTTTTCCTCCTACAGACTCCCATCTACCCGTACTTGCTATACGGACTTTCTGGTTCTTATCTGCTTGAGTAGGCGTCAGATTCGCTACAGAATCATCCTCTACATATTTCCAGATGGCGAGCTTGTATTTATCGACATCCTTCAGCAGCTCAGGGTCAACCTGAATGGTAAGGGTTGTTGGCTCCCTTAATTCCTTCTCGAGATGAAGGGTATAAGCGTCTGTCTTGGCTTCGACGTCCTTCGGTACAGGGGCAATCTCACTGACCGGCTGTTGCTTCACCTCTACTGCCTGGGTCGTATCAAGTTCAATCGCTCCATAACGGAATGTCGCTCTCTTCCGTTCGCCTCCTGTGCTTCCGCTTCCTCCTTCACCAGAAAAAGCAATAAGATTATCCTGAGAAATCGCTTCTGTAAAAAACTCTTCATGATATACACTGACATTTCCAGTGGTTGAAGCTGGCTTAAAGCTTAAGTCTACACGACTTACCTTCGATTTGGAGTGAGTTAGTTTATTCCCTACTTTTATCTCACCTGCACCCAATTTGATGACTGACGAAGTAGAGGTATGGATCGTTTCTCCTTTATCATTGTAGCTAGTCGCCACAATTTGCCCTTCAATGATGGCATTCGTTGTGTTTTGTAAATCATATCTAACTTCCCACAGCGTAGAATATTGCTCATGGTTGTCATCCTTGTTCAAGATATACAGTCCCGCTGGTCCTTCGATTTTCTGATTCGGAATCGCCAGCAGCTCCACTCTCGTCGTTTTCGACTTCGACAGAGTCAGGTTGTTCCCCGCTTTGGTTTCCCCTGCTCCCAGCTTATGCAGATTCGTTGTAGTCGTGGCGGTAATATTCCCTTGATCATCATAGCCACGGGCAAGAATATATCCTTCATAGGCTTGCTGTGTCGTGTTTTGCAGGTCGTACCTGACTTCCCAGAGGGTTGAATATTGCTCACGATTATCCTCTTGGTTAAGGATATAGATGGCTTGCGCTCCCTCCGTTCGCTTATTCGGAATCATAAACAATTCCACTCGCTTGGCGTTGTTTTTGGATAGGGTTAAGCGATTGCCTATTTTGGTTTCTCCTGCTCCCAGCTTATGCAGACTGGTTGTCGATGTCGAAACAACGTCTCCCGCTTCATTGTAGCCTTTCGCTAGAATATATCCTTCAAACACCTCATTGGTATTGTTCTGTAGATCATATCTGACTTCCCAGAGGGTTGAGTACTGTTCTAAATTATCCTCTTTGTTTAGTAAGTATAGCCCTGCTGGTCCATCAATTCGTTTGTTGGGAATAATATGCAGCTCTACTCGCGTTCCTTTTCCCTTGGAAACCGTTAAGGTATTACCCACCTTTGTTTCCCCCGCACTTAATTTGAGGACACTGGTCGTTGTGGTGGAAACAATGGCGCCCTGATCATTGTATGTTTTGGCTAAGATCCAGCCTTCAAAGCTCTCATTTGTCTTGTTTTGTAGATCATACCTAACTTCCCACAGCGTGGAATACTGCTCTAGGTTATCATCCTTATTTAACAAATAAATACCTGAGGCTCCATCGACTAGTTTATTAGGAATCAGATAGAGCTCGACACGGCTCGCACTACCCTTGGAAACCGTTAAGCTGTTCCCTTTCTTCGACTGACCTGCTCCAAGCTTCTGTAAGCCTGTAGTCGTCGTTGAAACGATATCTCCCTTCTCATTATAGGCTCGAGCTAATACCCAGCCTTCCAGTGCCTGCTGACTCGTATTATGCAGGTCAAAGCGCACCTCCCACAGAGTGGAATATTTCTCTGTATTATCGATTCGATTTTGAATGGAGATTTCTGAGTTACTGGTTAATAGATACGCTGTCTGAGCAGAGATTAGATCCACTTCATAGGTCTGATTAAATCCTTTTAGCTCTTGGCTAGCACTTCCTGTACCCGCTGGAGCAATGATAATAGTCCCTAGTAGCATTGAAAGAATGGTAATGATAGCTATAATTCTTTTACTCATAGAACATACTCCTATTCTGACTGTTGTATTTTGATTTCGGCAGATGTGACGCCGACACTATCGACTGCATAGATATAAAGCTCACCTGCACTCTGTTCCTCTACTGGAATAAACAACGAGCGATTGCCCGGCTTTTCCCTTCCTTCTTGGATGACTGACCCTTGATCATCCCTTACCTCCCAGCCAATATAGGCAAGCTCAGCAAGGGCAAAATCACCTTCATAGGCTCGGTTCGAGGTACTAAAGTGATAGGATAACGTCATCCCCTCTTTTTTTCGCTCAGTCACCTCTACCACTAATTGAGGAAGGTGATAGATAAAAATCGTATCATAGTAAATCTCACTTTGATTCCCTTTTTCATCCTCAGCAGATACTCTGACCTCATAGACCCCTGCTGAGCTAAAACGGGCGGAAGCATACTGATTTCCGGCGAGAGATAAGAAGGCTTGATCAACTCTCTTCCCCTCTTCATCAAATAACTCCTTGTAACTCCAATACCATTTTGTCGGCTTGAATGCTTCATCCTTATGCCCTCTAAATTCCACCCGCTGGTTGACCAGCAGTTTTTCTTCTTTCTCCTTGATGGATTGAAACCAGACCTTAGGAGGAGGGAGCACACGAAGGGTGGTGCTAGACAGCTTCTGCCCCTCTGCTTCTGAAGACTTGTCATACAGTTCTACTATGTATTCTCCCGCCGCAGGAAACTCATAGGTGACACTCCCGTTAAATTGACCTAAAGAGCTATGTAATGTCGCTATATTATGCAGAGTATGATCATAAACCTGCCATTCAAATTGCCCTGTCTTATAGCGGGCCTCCTCACGCGGGTCAGGTCTTAAAATCACCTTTCTCTGAGCGAATAAGGGAGCTTCATAAAGAATAAAAGACTGAGTACCTTCTATGATGGCACTCTTACTCGCACCCTCTCTCTGTTTTCCATTCACAGCCCAGTAAACGGTTGTACTCGCCAGGGCTGTAAGCAGGAGAAGTAAGAACAACAGCAAGCCCCTTTTGCTCCTTGTCCCTCCTGCTGCCAAAGAAGGGAGTCGACGCGTAGGGGTCCTGCACTCTTCCAGCTCTTTTTTAAGCTCCAAAGCACTCTGGTAGCGCAAGTTAGGGTCCATTTGAAGCAGCTTAGTGCTAAGTTGAACAAGCTGAGCTGGAAGATCCTGACGTACTTGATCTAAGGGCTTTTGGGTTGTATAAAAATATTTTCCACAACTTAAGAGGTAGTACATCATCGCTCCAAGGGAGAAGAGATCGGTTCGATGATCGGTCTGCTTATTCTCGAATTGCTCAGGAGCAGCAAATCCTACCGTCCCCATCTGCACCGTATCCGATCCCTTGCCCCTCGTATAATTTCGAGCGATGCCAAAATCAATCAGCTTGACTTGATCCTGCTCATCAATCATCACATTGGCTGGCTTGATATCCCGGTAAATAATCGGGGTAGGTTGATGACGATGAAGATAATGGAGGACATCACACAGCTGCAGCATATAGTTAAGCACTTGATCGACCTCAAGCTCTTTTCCTGCCTGCTCAAAAACCTGCAACAGAGTACTTCCCTTTACATAATCCATGACCAAATAGCTATAGCCATCTTGATTGGGAGGATAATAATCGACAATCTGCGGAAGGTTCGGGTGATTCAGTGTAACCAGCATTTGCGCCTCATCAATAAACTGCTGATAATCGACACGATGAATCGATTCCTTAATCGCCCAGAGCTTCCCACGTAGCCTCGTATCCTGTACTAAATAGACGGTCCCCATGCCCCCCTTACCAAGAACGGAGAGAATGACATACCGTTCCTGTAAGAGATCACCTTGAGCTAATCGACTCTGCATCATTTCTCCTCCCCCTCTCTAAAGCGATAGGTGTGAACCCCTATCGTTAGCTCATCTCCATTCTTGAGCTTGTGCTTGTGCTGCGGTTTGATCTTCCTTCCATTCACGGAAATTCCATTTGAACTCTCTAAATCTAGTACATAGTAATGAGCGTTTTGCTCCAGTACTTGGGCATGGAATAAGGAAACCCCTTCATCCTTTAACATGACATCATTGCTTGTTGAGCGTCCCAGAGATATATTTCCTTTAAAGCGATATACCTCACCCGTATCCTGATTGGTCAAGAAAGCAATCTCTGCCCTTATTCTTGGCTTTTTGCTCCAGCGGATTCCTATCCAATAACACGCCAAAAGAAGGAACAAACCCAGCACACCAAGCCCAACATAGAGCCGGTTCGCTGTCCAATCCTTAGAAGGAGACTTTTCCTTGTCCTGCTTACTCGCTTGAATATCTATCTTTCCCTGCCAAACGATTTCTTCCCGCTCAAGCTGGACAGCGATATAGTCTGCTTCCTTCCACTGTTCCATTGTCACCTGAGGTACTTCAATCCAGTATTGCTCTAAGACGACACGAACAGAAGCCCCCTGTATGTATTGGTCATTCATGGTAATATGTACCTGGTCAAACGGACGAAATACTTCCTCTACCTTCTCTGCTCTCAACACAAGAGTCTGAGTAAGCTCCATGTATTGGGCTGAAACAATATTCAGAGGTTCTATTTTCTGTGCGTACCCCTTTAGCGGAAGAAGACCTAGAACCAACAGAAGAAGACATGCTATGACAATAAACCTATTCAAGTATCTGATCCCCTTTACTCAGCCTAAAGTTATATACCTTCCCTATCATAGCAGAATAAAAAAGAAAAGAATGTCGAATCATGTAGTATAGGTATTATTTTTGTCGCTAAATATGAAAACGGACAAAAAGTCGTATGACTATTTGTCCGTTTTTCTCTGTATTCTATCTTTTTACTTTTTTTCCTTGCAGCTTCCCTAGCCTTTTCAGCTACTCACGCACCTGTAGCTGACTCATCTTTTCTTTGGAAACCGCCACAGGGTAGACTAACTGCATCTTGTCGGCTATATCGCTTCCAAGGATGTTAAAGGCACTAAATCGAAAGAAAGTCCATAATTTAAATTTTACACCCTCAGGGTTGGATCTAGTAATTTTTTCTGTCAAATTCTCATGATTGTGCTCCATTTTCCACTTATCCGGTTCTAAACCCAAATTTTCCATGCGTTTCTTGTATTCTTTCTCAAGATCATCAGACCATCCGCCTTCAATTGCCATGCGCTCAACAACATAATCTGCTACTTGATTGGCTTTAATATAGGCTTGCCCATAATTTATGATATCTGGAATCATAAACATAAAAAAAGAAAAAATGATAATATAAATCAACCATTCCGCGGATCTCATAGCTACCTACACCCTTTTTCTATAACTTCACTTTTCTAGTTGTTGTTATTTTCGGGCTAAGAAAGTTAAAGTAAAAGATAAAAGAAGAACCTCTTTCATCTTTTACTAAGCACTTTACTCCCATTATTAATCTGTAGTTTTTGTTTTCCACGCCTCACCATTAGGGTCGAATTTACCTTCTTTTGATGATTTTGTTATTTTCTCCATCATACTTTTACCACTATCTTGCAAAGTCGTTGTCACCAAGTACCCTAAGCCTATAGCTGCCAGAACTCCAATAATCAGAATCATCCCTTCTGTACTTAGATTTCCAACAGCTGATCTTTCTTCTAATAACCATGCTTTTACTTTTTTCAACATTCTTCATTCCTCCTATTTTTTGATCTATTATCTACTCAAAGTTAGTCATAATCTTCATAAAGCTTAGAAATACAATGCCCATAGGAATCATTAAGATAAACAAAAACATTCCCATGTTAATCATCTGCACCCTCATAGGACGCTGCTTTAGGGTTTGGCGCAGGTGCTGCATCCTTAGCTCCCTCATCACTTCACTCTGGGAGGCAAGGATCTCTTTCCCCTTTTCCTTATCCACGTCCATTGCCTGTTTAAAGGCTTGGCTAAATTGTTTAATTTCACTTATATTGACTCGGTCTGCAAACTCCTCAAAAGCGGCGTATTCACCAATCGTTTCTATATCAACGCTTAATACAGAGAAATCCTCACGTAAGGCTTCCGAGTTGTTAAACTCCACCGCTTGCTTTAAGGCTTGGTTTGGTGTTAAGCCCGCATTCATTAAGAGAATGAGCAGATCGATAAAATCAGGCAGTTCTTCTCGTATTACATTCTCTTTTTTCGTAATCTTCGTTTGAAGTGAGAGAATCGGTTGAAAATACATGAAGCCTCCTGCTACCACAGCCACAATCACCCAGAAAAAATTCTGAGAAAATAAAGCTAGTGTCAGGAAGATCAAGATCATCAGCACGACAAAGGTGATTCTCTCTGTCTGAAATTGCTGAACCGTGGTCTTCATCCCCAAGCGGCGGAAGCATCGCTCCAGCTCCTCCTGCTGCTCTTGTGATACTTTAGAAAAGCGGTGGAAGATCAAGCTAAACTTGGAAAACCACTGCTCATGGAGCGGTCTGGTATCTGCCTCAGCAAAGCGATATTTGACTTTCCTAGGTTTAATAAACAAGTAAATAATACCAGCTATTATTATTATACTAGAAAAAAATAGGATATCCATATTCATTTCGCTATTTTTCACCTCTTTTCTACTATTTTCTCTCTTATTATTAAGGAGTGGTTAGTTTACTTACTGCATAGATGGACCAGACCATATAGAGCAGCATGCCTCCAATCAGGACTTGTCCAATAAGATGATCTGTAAGTATGGAAAAGTGTTCAGGCTGACCAAAACGAAAGAATAGTAGAATAAAGATCCCGATGGCTAAATTGATTTTGTGCTCTTGTCGTACACTGGTTAACTCTGAGCGCAATTCTGCATTTAAAAAACGATTCTTATTGACAATTTGTGCGGCACTGCGCATAATTTTATCCACATCTCCTCCTGTACTGTCGACAGTGACCAGAATATTGGAGAAAAATTTAAAGCCTCGCACCGGTACTTTTTCCTGCATCTCATCAATACATTCTCGGAAGGGCTTGCCCGATTGGTATTCGCTGATTAGCTTGAGTAGCAGGCTTTTGATCGGTTCTCCTGCTTCGAGCGCCGCTCGCTCTAAAGCATCCAGCAGATTCTGATTCAAGGAATAGACCATCGAAACCGTCTGAATCATTTGCTCAACCTGCTGCTCAATCTTCTGAATGTATTTGATCTTCTTGTTTTGTAAGATAATCCACATGACCCATGCCCCTGAAAGAGCCCCAATAACAGCTGTAATGATAGAGGAAAAGATAATCCCTATACTCGCTCCTAGGGCAATAACGCCATAGAAGGGCAGAAAAAGCGACTGATTCCATTCAATTCGTCTGGCTTCTTCTTCATACGCCCGATAATCGACAAAACGAAAGTGTCGGATGGAGAGCTTCTTTACTAGGCTAGGCTGGTCCTGCTTCAAATGACGCCAAGCCCGAAAGCGCCTGCCTGGTAAGAGAAGCATGAAAACCGCTGTAAGCACGATAACCGCTAAAGCAAACATTACCCATTCATTATTTAATGACAGAAGCTCCTGGATCGACCTAAACCGCTCCATAAGCCACCTCCTTCGGACGTACCCAAGGCTGTAACTGAGCAGCATTTACACCGTGCATCATTAAGTGAGTAGCTAAATGCTCACTAATATACCCATCTTGTGCTCGACTATAGTGACCACGGAATTCATTGTTGGATACTTCCTCGACAATGTACTCAAAAATCGGCTGAATGATGCTTTGCCATCCTTATAGCCCAAGACTTCGACAATCTCTCGAATGACACGCTTTCCATTCGGCAGACGCTGTTGGAAGATGACAATATCAATCGTATCTGAAACGATCTGACCAATAATCTCGGAGGAAAGCTGTAAGCCTGCACGTAGAGTCATCTGCACCAGACGTTTGACCGCATCCTTGGCATTATTGGCATGCAGAGAGGTTAATCCTCCACTATGCCCTGTATTCAAGGCTTCGAGCATGATGAATGCCTCTGGTCCCCGCACCTCTCCGACAAGGATTCGATCGGGACGCTGACGTAAAGCACTCTTCAAGAGCTTGCCCATGTCGATCGTTGTTTCTTCCTTATCTGTCAGGCGACATTCCATACTGACGATATGCTTCTGAGGATAAAGGTTCTTAAGACGCATTTCCTCTGTATCCTCAATCGTCAGGATTCGGGCATCCTCAGGGATGTATTCAGCTAGACGCTTGATTAAGGTGGTTTTTCCCGCACCTGTTGAACCACAGATGACCATATTGGCTCCCCCTTGAATCAAGACCTTCAATAGATCGAGCATATCCCACGTCATCATTCCCGAAGCCACCATTCTCTCTTCCGTGAGATTAAGCGGTGGGAACTTACGAATGGTGATGGTCGTTCCATTCCGAGCTACAGGGGGAATGGTCACCTGAATACGCGATTCAGGCAGACGAGCATCCACTGTGGGCTTAGAGAGAGATACCGTTGCTCTAGCTGCGTTCAAAATTTTACGAGCAATTAATTGAAGATGCTCTTCACTTTCAAATTTAATGTCAGGGATCAGCTTCAGCTGTCCGTTCTCATCGACATAAACCTCATTCGGTCCGTTGACCATAATCTCCATGATGTGGTCATTTTTCATCAGAGGCTCCAAGGGACCTAATCCTGCTAGCTCATCCACCACAATATGCACAAATTCACGCAAGGATAAATTCTCAAATAACGGGACGTTTTCTGAGATTAAATAATAATAGATATGATCAAATAGCTCTTCCTTCGCCTCTTGGCTCATGATCGCTTGTCCAAATGTCGTCCGATGATTTTCCGTTAAATAGGTTCTGACCATGTTAATGATTTTTTTCTTATGATTCTGATCAATCTGTTCGTCTTGCTCTTCTTCAGATTTGTTCTGATCATTAATCATAAATTCCCGTACATTCTGCCAATCAATATAAGGACGAGCTCCGTTCTCCTTCATCATCTACCACCTCCATTCTCTACTTGCGGCGAACAAGTCTGGAGAAGAAGCCTTTTGGTTTTTCTGTAATATCTTCTCCTGCTAAATATTTTGTAAATAAATGAACCTTCTCTTCATACTCGCTATTGCCCTTAGGCAGCATGTCAAAGGAGTTTAGGTGCAGTGTCTGATCATAAGGAAGCTCCAGCAAAGGCGCTGTTTCCAGAACATCTTGGATCAGTTCACTTAGGTTATCTCCTGCAATTTGGTTGAATAAGAGCGAGTATTTTTCCCCAAACTCTTTTCTCAGCATGTTCATCACCTTCGAGGTTAAAGACAGGTGCGAACTGTTGCCATCAAGAAAAACAAAGACTTGATCTGCTTTTTTCATTGAAATCCCTGTGGCAGAATGAATCAGCTCACTAGGAATATCGATCAGGACGTAATCATAGTAACCGTCCACTTGATCTAGGATTCTTTTGCACTGCTCCAGATCCAAGAACAATGGCTCCCATGGATTGGATTCCGTATTCGGTACAAGTAAATCTAGAGATTCTGGCAAAGCCTGCACCGGATCGACAAACTCTTTCTTACTTCCATCCTTGGCATAGAGCTCCAGCCATTTTTTCTTATTTAAAACAAAGGAGGTTACTTCATCCTTCTTCCCCATATGGTCATGAATGGCGTACTCATCTAGATTATGCTTGCCATCAAATAAGCCTAAGCGGTACCCAATGGAGGGAAACATTGAATCCCATTCCAATAGAAGCACCTTCTTGTTTTGTTTCGCCAGCTTGACACCCGCATTACAGAGAAAGGTGGAAACCCCCATCCCCGGCTTGATCGACCAAAATCCCAAATACTTGGTGTCCAGACTTCTTCTGCGTTGTAAGGTTGGATTGTTCATCGACGCTTGGATCTTTAACGTTGGGCGGTCTAAGATAATGTTCAACACATCATCCATACGAATCTCTTCATTTTCAATCAGGATGAAATGCTTGAATCCTTTCTTCGCCCATTCTCTGATCCACTCTTGTTGAGGTGTGATGCAAATATATTCCACATAG
>NZ_BAMO01000065.1 GCF_000615945.1 Caldalkalibacillus mannanilyticus JCM 10596 | reverse complement strand
AATAAATTTAATTAATATTTTTAATTTCCTTCTTGTTTTGGATTCATTTACTGGAAAGATCTATATTCTAGGTTTGATTCCTGGATCGTTAAACATTATCCAATTCGAGCCGATAAAAAAGATAAACACTACGAAAAACAATGAAACTTTAATCTTGATATGGAGTGAGGATGAAGCACTATGGATAAAGCATCGATTATTGGAATCTTTTTAGGACTTATTGCCGTTGTTGTAGGAATGGCAGCCAAAGGAGCTAGCCCTGCCGCTCTGTTAAATTTAGCCGCCATCTTAATTATTTTCGTGGGTACAGCAGCATCCCTTTTTATTGCTTTTCCCATGAGTGAAATTAAGAAGTTTCCAACCTTACTAAAGATCATTTTCAATGAACAATCCCTACCATCTGAAAGATCCCTTATCCCTCTATTTACTGAGTGGGCCGGAATTGCTCGTAAAGAAGGACTCTTAGCACTTGAATCAAAAGTAGATGAAGTAGAAGAGCCTTTCTTAAAGCATGGAATGAAAATGGTAATTGACGGACAACCACCTGAGATGGTTCGCTCTATGATGGAAGAAGAAGTAGCTGCAATGGAAGAACGCCACTTAGCCTCTGCGTTAATCTTCACACAAGCAGGGACCTATGCACCTACACTTGGGGTTCTTGGTGCCGTAATTGGACTAATTGCCGCTTTAGGAAACATGTCAGACATTGATGCTTTAGGAGCTGCGATTGCTGCTGCCTTCGTCGCTACCTTATTAGGTATCTTTTCTGGATACGTACTCTGGCATCCATTCGCCAATAAATTGAAAAGAAAATCAAAAAAAGAGCAGCAGATTAAGCATCTTATCATTGAAGGGGTTCTAGCCATTCAGGAAGGAGTATCAGCAAGAGTGATTGAAGATAAGCTTCTCACTTATATTCCTTCGAAGGAACGTACGCTTGAGCTAGATACACCTGCACAAGAGGGTGAAGAAGTAAATGGCTAAGAAAAAACACCATCATGAGGAACACGTTGATGAGACATGGCTCATTCCTTACGCTGATTTATTAACCTTATTATTAGCTTTGTTTATCGTATTATTTGCTTCTAGCTCAGTTGATGCCAAGAAGTTTGAAGCCCTTGCTTATTCATTAAATACAGCCTTCAAGAGTGGGTCAGGGGTTCTCGATTACCCCAGCCCCGTTCAATCACTAGATCCAACTCAGACTTCTCTTCCACCTGTGGGCGATAAGAGTGTTGATCCTGCCGAAGGAGAAAATGATGTCGACTCAAAAGAGAAAGAGAAAGAAAATGAATTTGATGAAACAATGATGCTGAAAGAACTGAACGACCTGCAAGAATTGAAGCAAAAAATCGATCACTACATTTCAGACAAAAATCTAGCTCTTAGCTTAAAAACAGAATTAACCGAAAGAGGACTTTTAATCACGATCTTAGATAATGCCCTATTTGATTCAGGAAGTGCTGTCATTAAATCAGAAGCTAGGCAGCTAGCCCATGAAATATCGCAGCTCCTCTATACCGACCCGCCTCGTCATGTAGAAATCGGGGGGCATACAGATAATCGTCCTATTAGTACAAGCCAATTCCGAGATAACTGGGATTTAAGCTCGGTACGCTCCTTGAATTTCATGAAAATTTTACTTCAAAATTCGAAGCTGGAGCCTCATCGCTTTAGTGCAACAGGGTATGGTGAATACCGTCCTGTCGCTACAAACCAATCTGCTGAAGGACGAGCTAAAAATCGCAGAGTTGAAGTTCTAATCAAACCAAACTATGCGATCCGTCTTGAACAGTAATAGATAGTCCGCTTTTCACAATACAAAATAAGCAAAAAATACTACTCTTTTTCCTTTTTTTTACTGGACGATTGATTAGAAAATTTTATATAGTATAGATGAGTCCTGCGAACGCTTTCAAAAAAAATATAAGGGCAATGCATTGCTTTAGCAACAACCCCGTGTAATTTTCACATTACATGGGGTTGTTTTTTATTCTTTGCGAAACCGTTTGCATTTCTCGCCAAATAAACTCTTGAGGAGGTTTTAAAAAAGTATGATCAAGCGTCGTCACTCTTTATGGATGTCACTCTTTTTGTCACTAGTCTTAGTCCTTGGAGTCTTTTTACCTGCGGCTCAAGTACAGGGGACGGATGTAAATAACTCCGTCAACTATTCAGCCGATGTGATTTATCAGATTGTCACGGACCGTTTTCATGATGGAAATCCGAGTAATAATCCCACCGGTAACCTATTTAGTGCAAATTGCAGCAATTTCAAAAAATATTGTGGAGGAGATTGGCAAGGCATCATCAATAAGATTCAAGATGGATACCTAACTAATATGGGAGTTACAGCACTCTGGATTTCCCAGCCAGTAGAGAATGTATTTGCTGTCATGAACGATAAGGATGGCTCCACATCCTATCATGGTTATTGGGCAAGGGATTTCAAGAAGCCGAATCCGTTCTTTGGTAATATGAATGATTTTGACAGATTGATTCAAGTAGCTCATGCTCATGGGTTAAAGGTCATTATCGATTTTGCTCCTAATCACACTTCTCCTGCTTCTTCAGATGAACCTAGCTATATGGAGAATGGGAAGCTTTACGACAATGGCACGCTTCTAGGTGGTTACACCAATGATCATAAAAATCTCTTTCAGCATTATGGCGGAACCGATTTCTCTTCTATAGAGGATGGAATCTATCGGAACCTCTATGATCTTGCTGATCTAAATCTTCAGAATCCTCAAGTAGATAAATACCTAAGAGATGCAATTAAACTCTGGCTAGATAAAGGAATCGATGGAATCCGCATGGACGCAGTGAAGCATATGCCATTCGGCTGGCAAAAAACCTTTATGGATACCATCTACAATCATCGTCCTGTCTTCACTTTCGGAGAATGGTTCTTAGGAAAAAATGAAATTGATCCAGCGAATTATGCTTTCGCTAATGAAAGTGGAATGAGTCTGTTAGATTTTGAATATGGTCAAAAAATGATTCAAGTATTACGTGACGGTACAGACAACTGGGTTGGCTTCCATAATATGATCCAACGCACTGAAAGCGCCTATGAGCAAGTCAATGATCAAGTCACGTTCATTGATAACCATGACATGGATCGTTTTACCAAGGTGAATGGAAATACTCGAAATACAGATATGGCATTAGCTGTTCTCTTGACCTCTAGAGGTGTCCCTACCATTTATTATGGAACAGAGCAATATATGACGGGGAATGGAGATCCAGCAAATCGTCAAATGATGACTTCGTTCAATACCAATACGCGTGCATATCAAATTATTCAAGCCTTGGCTCCACTTAGAAAAGCAAATCCTGCTCTTGCTTATGGTACAACTCAGGAGCGTTGGATTAGTCCAGATGTTTATATTTACGAGCGTAAATTTGGTAATAACGTTGCAGTGGTAGCCATTAATAAGAACCTATCTCAAGCAGCCAATATTTCAAGTTTTGTAACTTCCCTTCCAAGCGGAACCTATCAAGATGCTTTAAGTGGATTGCTTAACGGACAAAGCTTAACGGTGAATTCCAGCGGCTCTACTCAGGCGTTTACCCTAAAAGCAGGTGAAGTAGCTGTCTGGCATTACACGCAAGCCTCTTCTTCCACTCCACTCATCGGACATGTAGGTACGATGATGGGTAGAGCAGGTCAAACTGTAACCATTGATGGAGTAGGATTCGGAACGTCTAATGGAACCGTTCGTTTCGGGACAACAGCCGCTCCTATTCTAAGCTGGAATGATAAACAGATCAAAGTAAGAGTTCCTAACATCGCAACTGGAAAATATCATGTTTCGGTCACTCGTTCTAACGGAGTAAAAAGCAATGAGTACAAAAACTTTGAAGTCTTAACAAAACAAGTGTCTGTTCGTTTCATTGTCCATAACGCCCAAACAAATTTGGGTCAAGGTGTCTATATTGTAGGAAGTGTTCCTGAATTAGGAAGCTGGGATCCAGCAAAAGCAGTGGGACCATTCTACAACCAAGTCGTCTTCAAGTATCCTTCTTGGTACATGGATCTCTCTGTTCCTGCAGGACAAACCATTCAATTCAAATACATTAAGAAAGACTCTCAAGGCAATGTGGTCTGGGAGAGTGGAAACAACCATTCCTTCACCACTCCTGCTGATGGTCCAGGAACCGTGGAGAAAAATTGGAGTAATTAAACATAATGAAAGACCTGTTCATTTGCTCCCTCGCATTGAACAGGTCTTTTTTCCTCTTCCCTATGATCAATTCCATATTTCAGTCCCTATTTCCACACCCACACTCCAGTACTATTGACTAACAACTGCTTCTTATCTGTATTACACTCTGGACATTGCTCAGTATAAGAATCAAATAGCTCCACCATTTCATTCTTACAGCACTGACATATTTTACGTGGAATTTCCATCCTTGGTTGTACCATGTTCTTCTCTCCCTTTCCTTGAGATTTCACTTTTGTTTTTTCAGAATTTTTAATTTAAAGCTATTGTACACTAGAATTTGTTATATAACAAGTATTATTTATAATTTTTTATATTAGTACAGAATGTCTAGTGTTCTGCTTTTTTTATATTTTCTTAGATCTATAAAAAAATACATCACTCCTAAGAGTCATGTATTTTTTAGTGTGTGGTTTTTATTCTTGTGATTATTCTGTTTATTATTTAGTTTCTATATTCTTACTTCTATTCAACAGTGGTTTCTAGATCCTCGATTCTTTTCTCCACATATTTTTGATCCTTTTGAGCATGAAAGGTGTCCGCTTTCTCCACGATCACGAGCGTATTAAACTCTGGAATTTTGGCATGCTCTTCATAGACTCCTTTCGGCAACAGGCAGTTCCCTTCTGGCCAATAGACCTCCAAATTCCCCGCTCTTACTTCGGCAAATCTTGCTCTTCCTTGAAAGGTTCCATACTGATTATAGACAACAATCGCTTCTCCATTTCTAATATCTAACGAACGAGCATCCTCTTCATTTAATAAGACATCATATCGTTTGGCAGCATTAAAGGGGTCGGTAGCACTATAAATCATCGAATTAAATTGCTTTCCTCTTCGAGAGGTTACATAAAACTGTCCCTCTGTCCGTCTACATTCTGGAATCTCAATTGGAATCAGGTTCCCTTTCCCATCTGGCGTAGGACACTCCCCACCTTCGCATAACCAAGCTCCTCCCCATTGAAAGACATCGCCTCGGTTTTTCAAGTGTTGGATCCCTTCATAATTTGGATTCATCTGCGCAATCTCATCCCTGATTTCCTGTGCACTTTGAAAATGTATGAGATGCTTCTTCTCAGGAAAGACACGAGCAGCCAAATCAATATAGATTTCCCATTCCGAACGCGCCTCCTCTATTCGAGGTCCAGCGATTTCAGGACTGAAATAAACCATTCTCTCTGTACTCGTCGAAGTGCCTCCACCTGGCTGTTCATAGCGTGTCATCGCTGGAAGAAGAATCACTTCCTCTTTTGCCTCTAATAAGGAAGAGGTATTTAAGATAATGTCTTGATGAACTCTTAGCTCGACCTCTTCTAAACAGGTGCGGACAAAATCTGGGTTGGGCATGGTTTCGAGAAAGTTCCCTCCACTTGTATAAAAGAGCTTAAGCTTCCGTTCATGTTCCTCAGACACCATCGTATTTTCAAGGGTGACACCGATCGAATCTCCCTGCCAATCCGGTACTGGAAAGCCCCATAGCTTTTCAATACGCGCCTTGTTTTTCGGTTCAAAATCTCCTCCCGGAAGAACAAAAGGGTCTGCTCCCATCTCACCAGAGCCTTGAACACCGCTATGCCCACGAATCGGCATCACTCCACAATGCTCTCGTCCTAAAAATCCTCTAAGCAGAGCTAAATTAGCCACTTGGGAAATATTATCTGTAGCAAAACGATGCTGAGTAAGCCCCATGCTCCAGATGAAAATACCCGACGAAGCACCAGCCAATAATTGAGCAAATTCGATCATTCTTTCCCGCGATAAGCCTGCTGATTGCTCCAGCATGTTCCACTCCTGCTTTTGGATATGTTCCCGTAATTCCTCGAAACCATTGGTGTGCTTTTGCACAAAGGACAAGTCGATGGCGGAGCCTGGAGACTCCTCCTCCATCTCAAACCAATGCTTCATCACTCCATTCATAAAAGCAATATCCCCACCTATGTTCACTTGATACACATCATCAACGATTTTCGTACCAAATAGAGCGCTTTCAGTAATGGACGGAATCCAATAATTTTCCATGGCTGGTTCTCGGTAGGGATTGATCATAATAATCTTTGTTCCTGCTTTTTTAGCTGCATACATATATTTTGTCGACACAGGTTGATTATTCGCTGCGACTGAGCCCAGAAGACTAAGACATCTGTCCCGATCCAATCCTTATAGTTACAGCTTGCCGCTCCAATACCTAATGATCTTTTCAGCGCTGTCTTACTAGGGGAATGACAAATACGGGAGGCATTATCAATATTATTGGTCCCTAAGAAACGAGCCACTTTCGCGGCGGTATAGTACACTTCATTGGTAATCCCGCGAGCAGTCAGATAAAAAGCCATCTGTTTTGGGTCTATCTTTTTCATCTTATCAGCTATGCGATCTAAGGCTTCATTCCAGGAAAGTCTAGTAAACTTGTTTTCACCTGGTTTACGAGAAAGAGGATAGGGAATCCTCCCCAGTTTCCTTAGTTCTGTACTATCTAACTTTTTTAACGCTTCTACATCTTCAAAATACTTAGCAGGAATGGCTGGCATGGTATTTAACCGTAAAACATTTAATCGAGTCGTACATAAATGAGGACCTGTTAACGTCTGATCATATAATCCTGAAACCCCCAAGGCACAGCCATCACAAACGCCCTGTGTCAAAATCCGATAAGCATACGGCAGACGATCTCTATTCTCATAAACGGCTTTAAATGTATCTCGTATGTGATGTGGCTTGACCTTGCCAAGTCCCATGGGCATGAATCCTGCCCACAGCGAGGGCTTCCATTTCTTATTTAATTGCATTGGTCCAGTATGTTTGGTTTTACCCATCTTCTTTCCCCCTTGATCTCCTCTCTCTTGACGAGCCTGCGGAGATTTAGTATAGTACAGCGGTTAGAACTTAAAAGGAGTGGTCTATGGATGAAAGAGATCATGTCAGAAAAACGTTCTATTATTAAGTATGATGGAGAATCTCTGATAGAGCTAGAAGAAAATATTGTAACAGAATATCCCCTTACCATTATGTTAAATGGCGATGAATTTGCGACCATTGTCTGTACGCCAACCCATCTTGATGAACTTGTGGTAGGCTTCTTAGCTTCTGAAGGAATGATCCTCGTCTACTCTGATATTAAATCACTTTCTATTGATGATTCAAGAGGTTTTGCTTATGTTGAGCTACATCGCCTGCCGAAGCGAAGCATGGACTTTCACTCCAAACGGTTTATCGGCTCCTGCTGTGGAAAAAGCAGACAGGCCTTCTACTTTCACAACGACGTTCATACAGCCAAAAACATTCGTTCTCACATGACAATTCCTCCACAGACATGCCTTCGTTTAATGGCTTCCATGGAGGAACAGAGTCAGATCTTCAAGCTGACAGGCGGCGTTCACAATGCCGGACTCTGCGACAAAGATACTCTGCTAACAGCAAGAACAGATATTGGGCGTCATAACGCTTTAGATAAATTATATGGCTATTGCCTGATCCAGCGGGTTCCCATTCGAGATAAACTCATTGTTTTCAGCGGAAGAGTTTCCTCTGAAATTCTACTCAAAGTAGCTAAGATCGGCATAGGGCTTATTCTATCCAAATCAGCCCCTACAGAGCTGGCTCTCTCTATTGCAGATGAATTAAATATTACCGTCGTCGGTTTTATTAGAAACAAAACCTGTAACATCTACACCCACCCAGAACGAATTGTTATGGATGAGTAGAAGTCGAAGCTCCTTTCGTTGCAGAGGAATCCTTTTGGTCAGATTCCTCTTGCTGTACTTCCCCTGGTTCAAAGGTTTTTGGGCTTTCTGGTTCTTCTAGATTCTCTGGAGTTTCTGTACCTTCCGTACTCTCTGGTTCAGGCTGAGCCTCAATGAGCGTAATATGAACCGTTTTCGCACTGTTATTCCATAGAATATGTGCTCCAAGAGCCTCACTTACAACACGAAGAGGCACCATTGTTGTTCCTTGGAGCAAAGTGGCAGGTTGATCTAAGATCACTTCCGTCCCATTAATATAGCTTTCTTCACTCCGACTTGAATTTGAATTTTCGCCTGTCCTTTTGTTGCTATCACCGTTCGAGTCGTACCATCCCAGACTACATCTGCTCCTAAAGCTGTGAAAATATCCCGAAGTGGCACAACGGTTCGCCCATTCAACGTCACAGCTGGCTGCCTAAACGATTGTTTCTCACCATTTAACTCAACCTCAACTCGACTCGTTTTCATCATTCTTGTATACCATAATTCGTAGCCTTCCTTCGCCATATGCAGTCCTACTAAGCGGTTTCTTCTCCACTCCTCATCATAAATGCTAAGAGGTGGATTCGTTTCCCCTACATATGGAGCGATCTCTGGCGTAAAGCCCGGTCTGCCAAACTCTTTAATAAACCAATCCTTATATCCCCCTCCTGATGGAGCAGAAGAAGGTTTTATTAGCTGATAACCCGTTAACCTAGCAAGCTGCTCTGCTAACTTTTTATCTCGTTCGATATGTTCAGGTTTATTGAAATAATGCCAAAAAATAATTCGACCAGAAGAATGGTAGGAAAATGTCATTTCAGTATCAATTTCATATGTGAAATCTGCCAAGGCTTTTGCTTCTAGTAGATAAAGCAGAGGAGCCTTTATGATTCATATAATGTGGTTTATCTACATTATTTCTAATCGTATCCCAACCCGCAGGATACTGTCTATTCAGATCCACTCCTTGAGCGTTTGCCTTCCATCTGGCAAAATTAGACCCTCCATTATTCATCGCGATGAGCTTCTTATGATCTTCTTTGGGAAAGGCTTTTAACCCTGATTGCTGTAAGGTCACTCCATCTGGATTAACCATAGGCACAAACCAAATCGAACCATGATCTAAAATACTCTGAACATTATATCCACTGATTTCTTGTTTGTTTTTATACGCTTGTGCATACTGATCCAGCATATCCATCAGAAGATTGGTGGTTAACCACTCCCTTGCATGATGAGAGCCGTTAAAAAAAACATTAGGTGTTCCATTCCCTAGCTTGACCGCCCAAATCTCTCTACCATAGGGAGTTTGTCCTATGGATTTGACCTCTATTAAATCAGGATATTGCTGTGCTAATCTCTCGATGTCCTTCGTCATCATTTCATAGGTGTAGACTTGCTTCGGATTGACAATCCGCTTGTTTTGAGCCAACGCCTCCATTCCTACTTGCTGCCAAAGAAACACCAGAAGCGCTACACTGATGACGAAACTTTTTGCTATTCTTTTCATTAAACCGTGATTCCCCTCTCTAAGATGACCCATATCTACCAAAAAAAAAATAAACATAGGTAAATAAGACTATCAATCTGCATGCATATATACCTATTATTTCGGTAGTCTACCTCTACTTTTTTACTGCAACTTTTTAATTTTAGCCTTTTTTGATCATCAATGTCTATCTTTGGTTGTAGTGAAAGGATTAGATAGGGGCAAAAAAAAGAAACCTTGAAAGGCATCTCCCATCAAGATTTCTAGAATGAGCTACATAGGGCTTTGTTTTCATTAACCTTCCTTGTCAACCTTAACATACAAATAGGCGAAAATAGCAAGTAAAACTAACGTTACAGGAAAAATGATGTATGTATCTGTTTCAATACTTACCTTACTTTTTAACGTGAAATTATATATAAAGAATAGGATTCCAACAAGCGCAATTAATAGTTGATATGTTCTTTTATTTGAGAACATTTCCTCCCATCCACCTTTCTACTTGAAACAGTCCTTTTGCAAGGCAATAACATTGTTTATGACAAACTATAAATGTAACTCATGAAAATAGCGGTTTTAGCAAGAGCAGCATAAAGGTTACTATCCATAATGCTGCCAAACCCAAAAATACACCAACCCAGTTATCGTTCCTAAATAGTATATTATTTCGAAAAAAATATTTTATCCAGTTAAATAAAGCTAATGATGCAGATACACTTATTAAAATAACAAATAGAATATGGTCTAATTTAGAATAGATTACCATATTCGGTATATATGAGAGATTAAAACGGTAGTATTGAAAAATAACAAGTGTCAAAATAATAAATATTGCATCAAAAACGTAATAAGTAGGATTTTTGGTAACGGTTTTTAATACAACATAGTTTATAGGAACTATTAATAGTGAAAGAATAATACTAAGTACCAACACATAAAACAAAAATAATAATCCAATCATTTCTTTTTATCCTTTATTGAAAAGAAAAAAGACATCCTGATATCTCCTTTTATTCCTATAATGTGTGTAACTTTATTTCACATGCCTAATACTAAATACTTTTAGATAAATACTGAATCATCTACTAAGCCCTTTATGAAGGTTTCAAAGTCCTTCGCTACAAATGTAATTTTATAATCTAATTCCTGATCCACATGAACCACTTCTGGTTCCCCATCTCTACCGCATTTACGATAATCAAGCATAATGACATCATGTCCAGCAGATGGGCAATCGCAAATCACGACTCCAATAGCAGGATATCCCCATTCATCAAGCATGAATTGACTACCCAATTCACCACATAATGAATAAGTTTTCTTTCTCCCAATACCCATAATCCCTGATATTGCTACATGATCCTCTGACCATGAAGTTGGGCTTTGCGTTGGATAACATGTTTTAAGTGGAATACCACCATTATGTAATTTCATCAGTTCTATATAAGCAGCTGGCAACTTGTAGCCTAGCTCTTTCTCAATAGATTGAATCAATTCATCTGAAGGAGCTTCTTCAATATAATTTTGACGTGCATACTCTCCCTCATCCCAAAAATTAGAGAAATCAAAGTCTACAAAATATTTCTTTTTCATAAAAGTACCCCTTCTTCTTTCTGTTTAATGAGTAGATTGCAAAAGTTCTTTCCAATAATTCCATGCTAGTAAATACTCCGGTAGATCATCGGGGTGATTCTTCGTGCAAATTGCAATTCGACAATACAATTGTACGACCACTTCCTCAATAAGCCTCGTTTGATCTATTTGATTATGCCGCAGAAATTTATACCCCTCTAATAACGTTTCCATATTCAAATCATCAGAAGAAGAGCAAAACGCATAGATGAAATCATATATAACAGGACCAACCATAGGGAATGGATCAATAACTCCCACGAGAGCATTCTGATCAAAAACAAAGTTATGAACCCCATTATCCCCATGCAAGAAATATCTATCTTGTTTTCCAGTATGACTAAATAGTTTATCTATTAACTTTCTAACTAGATGGTAGTCACTATCTAATAGAATCCCCTCAACACTACTCCTTTTTTCATCTACATTAGTAATATTGAACTCATGCCATGATTTTTGTGGCGACTCTAATCCTCCCCAAAAATCATTTTGGTCATATACAACATACTGATTTAATAATTCTCTAACCAAATTCACAAGCCAGCTCTTCTTCAATCCACGATGACCATGGGTGGTTCCTTTCATATAGGAGTAAACAAGATAACTCCTCTCAGAATCAAAAAATAATACATCTGGTAATATATCGATATCATGATAGGTTCGTAAAAATTGGGCAACGCAGCTTAATTGTTCATGATGATCTTGTTTCAAGACATATGTATTCTGATCATCTGATAATACATACACACAACCATCTGTTGTTCCACTCATCCTTTTTACTTTTAGCCTGTTACTATGTAGGATCTCCCTTATGTGAAGTTCATTCAGGATATTCTGGACATTATTGTTCATTTTCTTCTCCTTGGATTAACGTTAGAAGAAATTCTTCCACATAATTTGCAATGCCATGATAAAACATACGGTAATAACAATAGGTCTTATTAAAGAGGCCCCTTTTTCTAAGACCATCTTCGCACCAATAAATGCACCTAGAATTTGACCCAGCATCATAACTATACCAATGAACCAAGCAATGTGTCCGAAGAATACAAAGTAAAGAAGAGCAGCGATATTACTAATAAAATTCAACACTTTTGCATGGGCGGTCGCTTTAGGAGCTCCAAAGCCACATAAAGCGATAAAGGACAATGCCATGATACTCCCAGTGCCAGGACCAAAAAATCCATCATAGAAACCAAGAAGCGGAGCAACAGTCAAGGCGAAAACCGATAATTTCATTCTAGCTTGTCGGTCTTTATTTTCTACCTTAGGTGAAAACAAAAAATAAAGTCCTATCACTATGAGGAGAAAAGGTAAAATCATAATCAGGTTTTCAGCATCAATTTGCAGAAGCAGCCATCCACCGAGCACAGCTCCTACAAAAGTCATGATAACAGACATTGTAATGGTTCGACGATCAATAGCTCCCTTTTTCAAAAAATACAATGTAGCAACCAAAGTCCCACTACTTCCTTGCAGCTTATTCGTTGCGAGAGCCGTTGCTGGAGGGAGCCCCGCCAACAACATGGCTGGTATGGTTAGTAAGCCACCGCCGCCTGCAATGGTATCAACCCAGCCTGCAACGATCGCCACCACCAGCAATAATAAGATAATTTCTATACTAAATTCCATTAGAGACTTCCTCCAGGACATTTATTTTATTTTTGCAGTCTGCTTGTCACAATTAACCCATTTATTCCGTTAAGGAACTAATACTTCCTTTTCATATTATAAATCGTGTTGTAAAGTGGGTTTATAAATATATATTCTGCATAAACTTATAAAGACCGAAGATGTTGTTAGCATCTACGGTCTATGGATTGCCTCAAAGCGATCAATAATAGGATTTGTGACGATGTAAGACCTCCGAAGCTTCCAGGCTCAAGGGAGGTCTACTTCTTTTTTAAGTAGGAAAGTTAAGGAAGGATGAGCATACCGAACATAAGCATCAAAACTAAAGCATCCTTCACTTCTATGGCGTCACCTCCTTTCTAGGAGATGAACCAACCACCCTTGAGAACCGATTCTATTGCATACATATTGTACCATAAGACTGCGTGAGAACATATGATTTTATCTGTTTTTCTTTTCTATCTACATTTTCCCTTAGGCTAAATAATAATAAAAAAAGTTGGAGAGTATGTCACACTGACATACTCTCCAACTTTT
>NZ_BAMO01000066.1 GCF_000615945.1 Caldalkalibacillus mannanilyticus JCM 10596 | reverse complement strand
GGACAAAAAGCGGCTAATGAAGACACAAGCAAAGGCAGAGGCAGAAGGCAAGATTATTATTAAAGATGCGATCGCTGATATTTTCTTACAACAAATTCTAACTCGTCCAAATGAGTTTGATGTTGTAGCAACAATGAACCTAAATGGTGACTATATTTCAGATGCTTTAGCTGCGCAAGTAGGAGGAATCGGAATTGCTCCTGGGGCGAACATTAACTATGTAACTGGGCACGCTATTTTTGAAGCGACTCATGGTACAGCGCCAAAATATGCTGGATTAGATAAGGTAAATCCTTCTTCTGTTTTATTATCTGGAGAATTGCTTCTTCGTCACCTTGGCTGGAATGAAGCAGCAGACCTTATTATGAACTCCATGGAAAAAACTATTGAATCGAAAGTTGTCACTTATGATTTTGCACGTTTAATGGATGGAGCAACGGAAGTAGCATGCTCTGAATTTGCCAACGAACTAATTAAGAATCTATAATATATAGGACTATGAATGATCAAGGGTTCAATATTCTATCTTAAGGAGAGAGTAATATGGCAATTAAACGTCGAAAAATCTCAGTTATTGGTAGTGGATTTACAGGTGCTACCACTGCATTTATCTTAAGTCAGAAAGAACTTGGAGATGTTGTGCTAGTTGACATCCCTCAAATGGAGAACCCGACAAAAGGAAAAGCATTAGATATGCTTGAGTCAACTCCTGTACAAGGCTCTGATGTAAATGTGATTGGCACAAGTAATTTTGAAGATACTGCTGATTCTGATGTTGTTGTCATTACGGCAGGAATCGCTCGTAAGCCAGGAATGAGTCGTGATGACTTGGTCAATACAAATGCAGGGATTATGAAGTCTGTTACGGAGCAAATTGTAAAATATTCTCCTAACGCTTATTTAGTCGTCCTTACCAATCCTGCTGATGCCATGACGTACACTGTATACAAGACTTCTGGTTTCCCTAAGAACCGTGTTATTGGTCAATCTGGTGTACTTGATACAGCTCGTTTCCGTACCTTTGTCGCTCAGGAATTGAATGTATCCGTAGAAGATGTAACAGGATTTGTCTTAGGGGGTCATGGTGATGACATGGTTCCATTAGTACGTTATTCCTATGCAGGTGGGATTCCACTAGAAAAGTTAATTCCTCAAGAACGTTTGGAGGCGATTGTTGAACGTACTCGTAAGGGTGGCGGAGAAATCGTAAACCTTCTTGGAAATGGAAGTGCCTACTATGCACCTGCGGCATCCTTAGTACAAATGGTAGAAGCTATTCTAAAAGATAAAAAACGTATCATCCCAACGATTGCCTACTTAGAAGGAGAGTATGGTCTGAATGGATTATACATGGGTGTACCTACTATTATCGGTGGAGATGGAATCGAAAAAGTAATTGAATTAGAGCTAACTGCCGAAGAGAAAGCGGCATTAGAGGTTTCTGCGGAATCTGTTCGAAATGTCATGAAGGTATTAGATGTCTAAATTTCTACTAAGAACTTGGGCGCCTAGGGGGTTGTAAACCTTAGGTGCTTTTCCTTTTTTTCTTTGTAAAGTAGGAGGATATTACTAGGTAGGTATAGAAAGGAATAGGAGTAACATTATACTGGACTATTGTTATATTCATTTGGAGGATAAAAGCATATGAATCAAAAAGTGTTAGTAGTAGATGATGAACAGTCGATCGTTACCTTGTTGCAATTCAATCTAGAACAAGCTGGTTTCTCTGTCATTGTTGCTTTAGATGGAAAGGAAGCTCTTCAAACAGCAAAAAAAGAAAAACCAGATCTGATCATACTGGACCTTATGCTCCCGGAAATCAACGGTCTTGAAGTATGTAAGGAATTGCGCCACGAAAAGATTTCCACCCCCATTCTTATGTTGACGGCGAAGGGAGATGAATTAGATAAAATCATTGGTCTTGAATTAGGTGCAGATGATTACTTAACGAAACCCTTTAGCCTCGTGAAGTGGTTGCAAGGGTGAAGGCTATTTTGCGTCGAACGCAAATGCAAGCCTCCTCAGATGAATGGCAGCCTGAAGGAATAACGATAGGCAGTCTACGAATCAATCCAGATAATTTTGAAGCTTTTTTTGATGACAAGCCATTGGAACTAACCCCCAAGGAATTTGAACTTCTTGTGTATTTAGCTAAGAACAAGGGGCGAGTATTGACTAGAGATCAGCTTCTAAATTCCGTATGGAATTATGATTTTGTTGGAGATACACGTATTGTTGATGTTCACATTTCGCACCTCAGGGATAAAATCAAAGCAAGTTATATTAAAACCGTTCGCGGTTTAGGCTATAAACTTGAAGGTCCAGATCGCCATGCATAACTGGCTTCTGCGACTTTCACTTTCTCTTGTTTTACTCTCCGTTTTCCATGGATCCTTGTTTTTTCTCCTCTATTATTATTTTCTTCAGCCTATAGGAAGTCATCTCTATGTGAATATAGGTGTTTCTTCCTTATTTCTAGGAAGTCTTTTTTTCTGTATTTATCATTTAATAAGAGTAAATTTATCAGCGATGAATGACATAACGGCTCTCATGGAGGATCTTAGCACGGGCTATTATTGGAGAAGAATCTATCCGGCTCAAAAGCAAGGAGTTCTCAATGAGTTAATTCATCAAACAAATAGACTTGCAGAGAAATTACAAGAAACCATGGAATACCAGCATATGAACGAAGATCGTTTACAAACCTTGATCAAACATATGGCTAGCGGTCTTTTATTTGTCAATCATAAGGGGCGGATCGTACTTACAAACCGCAAGCTCCATAGAATGCTCAATTGGGAAGAAAGTGTGCAGCATAAGCTCTATTATGAGGTGGAGCTACCTGAAGAAATTGTCCACATTATTCAAGATACCTACCTCACTGAAAAAGAAAGTAAGCAGCAAGTAACCATTGGTATGGGTCTAGATTCATTGATTGTGAAGCTCTATGTCGCTCCGGTAAAAGACCATAAAGAAGTTCTAACAGGCATTGTTTTGGTTTTTTATGATATTACGGATATCAAGAAGCTAGAGGGGATGAGAAAGGATTTTGTAGCGAATGTTTCTCATGAATTGAAAACACCTCTGACCTCAATCAAGGGCTTCTCTGAAACGCTACTGGAGGGCGCAATGCACTCAGAAAAGCATCTTAAGCAATTTTTGGAGATTATTCGTCAGGAATCTGATCGCTTACATCGACTAATAGAAGAATTGTTAGATCTTTCTGATCTAGAGCAAAAACGCTTTCGCTTGGAATGGGGCGTTGTTAACCTTAATCAATTGATTGATGATACCATGATGCTTGTCCAAGCAAAAGCGGATCATAAGCAGATTGAGTTAAGATTCCTAGATTCATTGAAGGCACAGATAGAAGGAGATGCTGATCGGATTCGGCAAATCCTGCTTAACTTGATTAGCAATGCTCTTCAATATACACCCGATCAAGGAAAAGTCACCATCTATATTGAGCAGTGGGAAACAAAAGGGTATCGGATTTGTATAGAAGATACAGGAGAAGGCATTGGTGAAGAAGATCTACCTAGAATTTTTGAACGTTTTTATCGTGTGGATAAGGCAAGACATCGAGCTTCAGGTGGAACAGGGTTGGGTCTAGCGATTGTAAAGCATCTTGTAGAAGCGCATCATGGGCAAATTTCTGTGAAGAGTGAAGTAGGAAAAGGAAGTACTTTTTGTGTGTGCTTGTATACAAAAAAAGATGAAACTTTTGTTTTATTGCTACGTAAATTAAGAGGTGTGAATTGAGTATGGAATACAAAGGAACAGATTAAAAAGAAAAGAGGGGAAAATATGGTAAGTATAAAACAAATTTATGCCGGCGTGATCGGTATTATTGTCATAAGTTTGTTATTTTTAGTAGCGACGACAAGCTGGTATACGGTTGATTCATCTGAACAAGCGGTGTTAATTACACTTGGGCAGCCTGATGATACGATCGTTCAAGCTGGGCTTAACTTTAAACTGCCTTGGCCCATTCAAACAGTGAGAAAGGTATCCAGAGAAACCTTCAGCTTAACCTTTGGTTACGAAGATAGCAATGGAGAGATCATTGAGCATACAAAAGAGGCGAAAATGGTAACTGGGGATGAAAATATTATTTTAGCGGATTTAGAGGTACAGTGGAGAATTAGTGATCCTGTTGCCTTTCTATTCAACACCGCAAATCCTCAGAATGTTTTATATAATGCCACTTCTGCTTCTCTAAGAGGTGTCATCGGCAGTTCAAAGGTAGACGATGCGCTGACAGATGGAAGAGCCAAAATCATGAGTGATGTACGTGAATCTTTAACGCATTTAATCGACCAGTATGGTCTAGGGATCACGATTGTTGAAGTAAACCTACAGGATGTCGACTTGCCTAATGAAGAAGTGAAGCTAGCCTTTAGAAAGGTAACAGATGCCAGAGAGGAAATGAATACGAAAATCAATCAGGCGAAGCGTTATGAGAACGAAAATCTAAACGTAGCTCTGGGAGAGAAGGAAGCGATTATTAGTCGTGCAACAGGGCAAAAGATCGAACGTATCGAAACGGCTCGTGGAGATGTTGCCAAGTTTAATGCCCTATACCAAGAGTATGTGAACAGTAAGGATATTACCAAACATCGTCTTATCATCGAAACGTTAGAAACGGTTTTACCAAATGCTCAAATTTATATTATGGATGATGATTCTGGTACGGTGAAGTATTTGCCAATCCAACCACAGAAGGGAGGAAATTAAAGTGAGTGAACAAAACAATGTCTATGAAATGAAGTCAAAATCACCAAAAGATCTAAAGAAGTATACATTGGCTGGTGTGATTATCGTTTTTCTCTTTCTCTTAGGAGCACTCATTTTAAGTAACCTTTTCATCGTTCAACAGAATGAATATAAGGTCGTGCGTCAATTTGGTGAAGTAACAAGAGTCATCGATCAACCTGGCTTAAATTATAAGCTACCCTTTATCCAATCAGTTTCTACCTTGCCTAAGTTTCTTTTGATCTATGATGTTCCACCTGCTGAAATCAACACATTAGATAAGAAGAGAATTATGGTGGATAATTATGCCATATGGCGAATTGAAAATCCAAAGCTGATGATTGAGAATGCCCGTGCGGTATCCGTAGTGGAAGGAAGATTAGGAGATATTATCTATTCCAATATCCGTACAGAGCTAGGTAAACTAAATTATGATGAAATTATTAATAGTGAAAAATCAGCTCGTGGCAGCTTTAATGAAACGGTGAGAGATGAAGTTAATAAGCTGTTGGAAAGAGAGAATTATGGGATTAGAGTGGTTGACGTTCGAATGAAGCGTACCGATCTTCCTGAGAGTAATGAGCAGTCTGTCTTTAACCGAATGATCTCTGAAAGAGAAAGTACGGCTCAATTATACTTGTCCCAAGGGGATGCAGAGGCGAATAAGATTAAAGCAGAAACGGATCGTCAAGTGAAGGAAATGCTGGCGACTGCCAACGCCGAAGCAAAAACGATTATTGGGGAAGGGGAGCAAGAGGCGGCTCGTATCTATAACCAGTCGTATGGAAAGGACCCAGAGTTCTATTCAATGTATCGTACTCTAGAATCGTATAAAACGACATTACAGGGCGAGCCTGTTATGATTATTCCTATTAACTCACCTTATGCTAAGTATTTAATGGGCAGTAACTAAACTGAATAAAGGAAAAAGAAAGGATGGTTCCCCCTTTGACTAAACTTGCTACATGAACATGTTTAGTCCAAAGGCAAGGGAATCTTTCTTTTTTATTTGGGGTTCAAAGGGCGATGTGCTAGAATGAAAGGTGATAATCTGAAGGAAGTTCGGGTGAATGAATATGGAAAAAAAACTCATCATTGTAGATGGTAATAGTATTGCAAATAGGGCATTTTATGCTTTACCCTTATTAAACAACGATAAAGGAATGTATACCAATGCAGTATTTGGTTTTACTAATATTTTACTAAAAATACTGGAAGAAGAGAAACCGACTCATTTATTGGTTGCTTTTGATGCAGGAAAAATTACCTTCCGTCATACAGAATATAAGGAGTATAAAGGCAAGCGTCAAAAGACTCCTTCGGAACTCTCAGAGCAATTCCCGCTCATGAGAAAATTGTTAGATGCCTTTTCAGTGAAACATTATGAATTAAGCGGCTATGAAGCCGACGATATTATTGGGACGATCACAAAAGAGGCAGATCAAGCAGGCTGGAAGACCAAGGTATATACAGGAGATAAGGATATGCTTCAGCTGGTATCAGAGCATATTCATGTAGCCCTCACTAGAAAAGGAATCAGTGAAGTTGAATATTATGACTTAGCTAAGCTAGAAGAAGTATATCAGTTAAAACCAGAACAAATTACGGATCTAAAGGGATTAATGGGAGACAGCTCGGATAATATTCCCGGAGTACCGGGAGTCGGTGAAAAGACAGCGTTGAAGCTCCTTCATCAATTTCAGACAGTAGAAAATATATATGAACATCTGAATGAAGTTTCTGGTAAGAAATTGTTAGAGAACCTGACTGAAAATAAAGAGAAAGCATTTATGAGTAAGGAGCTTGCCACGATTCTTCGAGAGGCTCCGCTTGAAATCAAACTTGATGATGCGGTATATGAAGGGTATCACTCAGAGCAAGTCATCCCGTTCTTTCAAGAGCTTGAATTCAAATCACTAATTGAGCGAGTAGGAGGCAGTGTTGAGGATAGTAAGGTGGAAGCGGAGGACGTAGAGTTTAAGCTCATCGATGAAGAGAAGTCGGCTCTATGGGAGGAAGCTCTTGTATCACCATCGGCTTTGCATCTAGAGGTCTTGCAAGAGAATTATCATCGAGCTCCAATTCTTGGCATAAGTCTTCGAAACGAGAATGGACTGTACTATATTCCTACTCAAGTAGCGTTGGCTTCAGCGAGCTTTAAAGCATGGCTTGAATCCTCTGAACAGAAAAAATGGTTATACGATAGCAAACGAGCTGAAGTGGCTCTGATGTGGCAGGGGATCGCTCTAGAGGGCATTGAGGCTGATTTGTTCTTAGCTTCCTACCTATTAAATCCATCAGAATCAAGCTACGAAATCGATACCTTAGCCAAAGCCCATGCTGGTAAAAGTATTCCCAGTGATGAACAAATTTACGGAAAAGGAGCCAAACAGAAGGTTCCTGACTCTCTTGACGAGTTAGCTCAACATATTGCTAGGAAAGCAGATTTTGTTTTTAAGCTAAAAGAAAAGATAGACCAACAATTAGAAGAGCTTAAGCTGACTTCCTTATTTTTCGATTTGGAGCTTCCGTTGGCAAGAGTCTTAGTGGATATGGAAGTGGAAGGGATTAAAGTCGATCGAAGCAAGCTGGTGGAAATGGGTGAGGCTCTGCAAGGAAGGCTCGATGAATTAACCAAAGAAATCTATGAGCTAGCGGGAACGGAATTTAATATCAATTCCCCTAAACAACTAGGCGAGGTCTTATTTGATAAGCTAGGATTGCCAGTGATCAAAAAAACAAAAACAGGGTATTCCACAAGTGCAGAGGTGTTAGAACAGCTAGAGCCACAGCATGAAGTGGTAGCGAAGATTTTACTCTATAGACAGCTAGGTAAGCTGCAATCAACATATATTGAAGGATTGTTAAAAGTCATATCGGATGATACAGATAAGATTCATACAACCTTCCAACAAACCATCGCAGCGACTGGGAGATTAAGCTCAACAGACCCGAACCTACAAAATATTCCGATACGTTTAGAAGAAGGAAGGAAGATTAGAGAAGCCTTTATCCCTTCCGAAAAAAATCGAGTGATTATGGCGGCCGATTATTCTCAAATCGAACTGCGCATTTTGGCTCATATTTCACAGGATCAAGGACTTATTGAAGCTTTCATGCAGGATAAAGATATTCATACGAAGACAGCCATGGATGTTTTTCATGTACCAGAGGAAGAAGTGACCTCCCTTATGAGAAGACATGCCAAGGCGGTTAACTTTGGTATCGTCTATGGGATTAGTGACTATGGGTTATCTCAAAATCTTCATATTACGCGAAAAGAGGCGAAGGAGTTTATTGATCGTTACTTTGAATCGTTCCCTGGGGTCAAGCGTTTTATGGAGGAGATTGTTCAACAGGCGAAAGCCGATGGGTATGTGACGACTTTATTACAGCGTCGACGTTATTTGCCAGAAATCAATAGCCGAAACTTCAACCTAAGAAGCTTTGCCGAGAGAACAGCAATGAATACTCCGATTCAAGGAAGTGCGGCAGATATTATCAAAAAAGCCATGATCGAAATGAATCATTGTCTAAAAGAAGAGGGATTACAGTCTAAGCTCTTATTGCAGGTACATGATGAATTGATCTTTGATGTGCCGGAGAATGAGATTGAAAAAATGATGAAATTGGTTCCAGATGTAATGGAAAAATCAATCGAGCTGAATGTTCCATTGAAAGTAGACTTAAACTATGGCCCAACATGGTATGATGCCAAATAAGAGATGAGGTATCAATAGGGTTTACCTGCATATATATAAGGGTAGAAAGGAAGAATGAAGTGCCAGAATTACCAGAGGTTGAAGTTGTAGCAAGAACGATTCGAAAAGAAATAAGCGGCAAGGTCATTGAACAGGTGGATGTTTTTTGGCCCAGAATCATCAAACATCCAGATGATCAAGAGGTGTTTAAAGCTATTCTTGAGGGACAAGTTATTGGAGACATCAAACGAATCGGCAAATATTTGATTATTTCCATCGGTGATTCCTATGAATTAGTGGTTCATTTCAGAATGACTGGAAAGTTTAAAATGATTCCTCAAGAGGAGCGAATTGAGAAGCACTTGCATCTATTCTTTCATTTTCAGCAGGAAGAAGAAGGGCTTGCTTATCACGATGTGCGTAAATTTGGCGATTTTTTCTTAGTGCCTAAGGGAGAATATCAGGTTATTAAAGGACTATCCAGAGCAGGAGTAGACCCGCTTTCCGCAGAGTTCACTTATCCTCTCTTTCGCTCGCTAATCAAAGGGAAAAATCGTCACATCAAAGCACTTCTCCTTGATCAATCGGTCATCACAGGATTGGGAAATTATATTTGTGATGAAGTCCTCTGGTTTCATGAAGGCAAAGGAGTCCATCCGAAGCGTCTAGCAAGCTCGCTTAGTGAGAGAGAATGTAAACAGATGTTTACCAGAATTCATGAAGTTATTCGAGAATCGATTCGTTTGGGAGGGAATAGCTTTCGAAACTTCTCCTATGGTGATGGAATGAAGGGGGATTTTAAGAAGATGCTTAAAATCTATGGACGATTGAATGAACCCTGTTTCCAATGTTCAAGTCAGATTGAGAAAACCATTGTAGGAGGTAGAACCTCCCATTATTGCCCTAAGTGTCAAAAGGAAAAATAGATGGATTCCTTATTGCACACAACTCCACCTAATAGAACTCTACTTTATAGGCAAATGTCACCGTTTTAGATCTCTTCCATATCATATAAGTATCGCAACATTGTTTTATTGGAGGAGGAACAACATTGGTCCATTTCGTTTCATTACTTGTCTTAGCTTTTGCCGTAAGTCTAGATAGCTTTGGAGTAGGAATTACGTATGGTATGAGAAAGGTGATTATTCCTATTCGCTCCATCTTCATTATTGCCTTATGTTCAGGCGTTATGATTATTGTCGCTATGGGATTAGGTCAGGGAATGAGCTACTTTATTTCTCCGCGCTTTGCAGAAATGCTAGGTGGGGTCATCTTGTTTTTAATTGGAGTATGGGCTTTATATAATGTATCGCGTTCAAGGGAGCATCAGCAGATTCAGGATAAAGAAGAGGATGAGGAGAGAAACAATCAAGAGGCTGAACAGGATTCAAAACGTGTATGGACGATTGAAATCACTACTCTTGGTATTGTCATTCAGATTTTGCGCAAACCGATGATGGCAGACATGGATCGCTCTGGAGTCATTTCAGGAATGGAGGCTTTTATTTTGGGCATTGCCTTGGCGTTAGATGCCTTTGGAGCGGGGATCGGTGCAGCGTTAATGGGCTATTCGCCCTGGCTTACTGCTGTGTTGATTGCCACAATGAGCAGTTTGTTTGTCTACATTGGTATGAAATTTGGGAGCTTTTTCTCTGATGCTTCCTGGATGAGAAGAATCAGTTATTTACCAGCTATCATTTTAATCACATTTGGCCTACTGAAGATACTCTAAGTGAAATAAGTAAAGAAGAGGGCGGAACCATGATTATTGGATTAACAGGTGGCATTGCCAGTGGAAAATCAACAGTTTCGAGGTTGCTTTTTGACCTCGGGGCTGTCATTATTGATGCAGACAAAATAGCACGTGAAGTGGTTGAACCACATCAGCCTACATGGTGTCATATTAGAGAAGAATTTGGACCTTCTGTCTTTCATGATGATGGGCAGTTAAATCGAACGAAACTGGGTGAAATTATTTTTGCCGATGGACAGGCTAGAGCTAGGCTGAATGCTCTAATTCATCCAGCAATTAGGGCACGGATGGCTGAACGAAGGGATCAAGCCCTAGCAAACGGAGTTGAACTAATTGTATTGGACATCCCTCTGTTATTTGAAAGTGAATTAGAACATATGGTAGAAAAGGTGCTAGTGGTCTATGTACCAGAAGAAATTCAAAAGCGTCGCCTCATGAAGAGGGATGAAATTGATGAGGAAATGGCCGATAAAAAAATAGGGAGTCAAATTCCTATAGAACTAAAAAAAGAGAAAGGACATGCCTTCATCGACAACTCAGGAAGTATTGAAGAAACCAAAAAACAGCTAGAGAAAATATTAGAACAATGGAGACAGGAGTAGAATGAAGTTATCTTTAAAGCATGTGGTTTATTTAATCAGTATTTTTGCTCTATTCATCCTCTTAAATAGTCCTTTTTTCTGGAAAATGATGTATCCGATCCAATTTGAAAGTGAAGTGAAGGATGCCGCTGACTATTTTGAAGTAAGCCCTTATCTTGTTTTAGCAGTGATGCAAACAGAGAGTCGCTTCAATCACGATCGGCTTTCTAAAAAAGGGGCAACTGGACTCATGCAGCTTATGCCTGAAACCGCTAAATGGGCGAATAAGGAAAGCGGATTACATAAGGACCCCAATTCGTATATTGATGATCCAAAGTCCAATATTCTATTAGGAAGCTGGTATTTATCTTATCTTATAAATAAATACGATCAGGATGAACTGAAGGCGATCGTTGCCTATAATGCAGGTCAAGGGCATGTCGATCGTTGGATAGAGTCAGGAATATGGGACGGGACAGAATACCGAATTGATCAAATCCCCTTTGGTGAAACAAGGCACTATGTTGCTAGGGTACTGTATTTTAAGAAGCGGTATGAAGAAATTTATCGAGATCAATTTAATTAGATCCTAGAGAAACCTCTAAAAAGGTCAATGGTAACATACTATTGTACCTTTTTTTATTTTTGTATTTATTTTTTTGGAAAATATGATATACTTAATTTGATCAAAAGCATAATATAGTATAACACAATTAAAAGATAAATGATCTCGTTCAGAGAGGGGACGCGAATGATGAAGACTAAAATAGGGATTAATGGGTTTGGAAGAATTGGGAGAATGGTATTTAGACGAGCTGTCGTAGACCCTTCCATTGAGGTGGTAGCCATTAATGCTTCCTATCCTGCTGAAACATTGGCACATTTGATAAAATATGATTCTGTTCAAGGAATATTTGATAAAGAAATTCGTATAGAAGATCAAGCCCTGATTGTTAATGGACAAAAGATTCAATTATTAGCAGAAAGAGATCCTGCTAGGTTACCTTGGTCCAAGCTAGGGGTAGATGTGGTCGTTGAAGCTACAGGAAAATTCAATGATCGAGAAGGAGCGTCTAAGCATTTCTTAAGCGGTGCCAAAAAAGTGATTCTTACAGCTCCAGGAAAGAACGAAGACATTACCATAGTTATGGGGGTCAATGAGCAAGAATACAACGATGAGCAGCATCAGCTTATTTCAAATGCTTCTTGTACGACAAACTGTCTGGCTCCTATTGTGAAGGTTCTAGATGAAGAATTTACGATTAAACAAGGAATGATGACAACGGTTCATTCTTATACCAATGATCAGAAGAATTTAGATAATCCTCATAAAGATTTAAGAAGAGCAAGAGCCTGCGCTCAATCGATTATCCCGACAACTACGGGTGCAGCAAGAGCGGTGTCGAAGGTCTTGCCTCAATTGGCTGGGAAGCTAAATGGTCTTGCCCTGCGTGTACCGACACCAAACGTATCCATTGTTGACCTTGTCGTTGATGTAGAGAAGGAAGTATCAGTAGAAACAGTTAATCACGTTTTACAACGTGTCTGTGAAGATCACTTAAAGGGAATTATGCAGTATTCAGATGAGCCATTAGTGTCTTCTGATTACATTGGCAATGAACATTCTTCCATCATTGATGGATTGTCTACCATGGTTTTAGGCAAACATCAGATTAAAGTACTTGCTTGGTATGATAACGAATGGGGTTACTCTTGCCGTGTTGTTGACTTGGTGAAATATGTAGGTGACAGAATGATGGATGATAGCAAGAGCTCGGCTCAGGTTGCAGACAGAGAAGAAGAAGTATTGTATACTTAAGAAAAAGGGAGCGAAAGATAAGCTCCCTTTTTCTTAAGTAACCGGAGGCGAAGTGTGACATGGGATTAAAAGAG
>NZ_BAMO01000067.1 GCF_000615945.1 Caldalkalibacillus mannanilyticus JCM 10596 | reverse complement strand
GATAAAAAATCTCATATCGATTTTGAACTCAATTGGCTTAACTATCTATCCGAAAATATGTTGCAAGTTGCCCGACCTGTTCCTAGTAAAAACAAAAAACTATATGAGATCATAAAATGTGATAATAAAAGCTATATCCTATGTGCTTTTGAGAAAGCAAGCGGTAAACTCGTTGATACAAATAATTCTATTGAATGGAATGAGAATTTGTTTAAACGTCTTGGAGAGATCATGGGAGAAATGCATAGTCTTACAAAAAAATATTTAGGTGGCATAGATTTAATAAGACGCCATGAATGGAATAGAGATATTTTCTTTCAACCAGAATATAATTTCACAAATGATGACGAGGTTGAACAAATTTGGCATCAGATAACGGATGAGCTTCATAAACTTCCAAAAACAAAAGCATCATACGGAATTATACATAACGATCTACACCAATTAAATTTTTTTGTTAATGGTGAGAATATTACAGTTTTTGATTTTGATGATTGCATATGTAGTTGGTATACTTTTGATATTATGTTAACAATGTACCAAATGGTTTCCGCTATTCCATATGAACAAGGAGAGGGACGAAATCAATTTGCACAAATGTTCATAGAAGCCTTTCTTCAAGGATATGTAAGATATAACAGCCTAGAAAAGCATTGGGTTGATTATTTTGATTTGTTTCTTAAATATCGTAGAATATGCTCTTATAGATTCATTCAATATCTCTTTGGAAAAAAGCCTAATAATCCTCATAAGTCATATTGCGATTGGCTAAGAAGAGAAATATTACAGGATAAACAATTTGTTTCTTTAGATATACCTAAGATAAAATCCCTTCTGGGTTAGATGTTGTCTCTTTAGACCCTTAAAACATAAAATAAAATAGTGAGGTGTCCTTTGCCACATATTAGAGTTCGGCCCACGGCCTTAATAATTAAAGAAAAATTAATCTTATTGGTAGAGTATGATGATAACGGGATACATTATAACTTGCCAGGTGGAGGTGCTGAACCAGGCGAAACAATAATAGAAGGAGTAATCAGGGAAGCATATGAAGAAATAAATGCAGAAATTGAAGTTGGTCCGCTTGCTCTTGTTTACGAGTTTGCTCCTAATAAACAATCCGGAGATTACGATCCAAATGGAACACATGGACTGCACTTAATATTTGAATGCAAATTGAGGGAAGGGACAATGCCTAGACTTCCTGATCATCCTGATCCACACCAAACAGCAGTTAAATGGATTCATATCGAAGAGTTGGATTCAATATTGCTTATTCCAAATATTACGGAGCAAATAAAATCATATATAAACAATAGGAAAAATATTGAAATAATTGAGGATTACAGATTGAAACCGCTAAACATTACTTGAGAGTTGCAAAATCATACCCATTGGAAAATGGAAGGGAGAAGTTATGAAACGCTTAACGATCAAGATATTATTAACTATATATATCCTATCTGGGTGTAATAATTCTGAAAACTTAGAACTTAGTAAATCTACACAAGAAACCCAGCAGAACATCCCATCTGAGATAGGTAGTTTTGATTCTTCCAATTCATCACTTCAAATAGAAGATTTCAGAAATAACATTGAGATTTACGATGGTATCTCTTTAAAGGAAATAGAAATAACAGGGAAGACATATAGTGCAAGGTTTGTCAAACAAGACTTCCTTCCGTTTGGATTATACATTCCAGACTTTATTACCGAGGAAAAATTTGAGGATGGCAACGAATTTTTGGGGCCAAATAATTCAATAATTAGTTTATTTGAGCGTTATCAGCTAGATATCGATATATTAGAAGTCAGGGAAGACTTAACAGGGTACCAACATTACATTGGATCAAATATATTTGATGGTCCAGATCAGATTAAAGTTAAATATGAGGATTTCTTTAGTTATTCATATAAAGAAAATGAAGTCATCATACGATTATCCTATTTTGAAGAGGATAAAGAAACCCTGTTACCACAATATATAGACATTGTAAAAAATATTAAATATGTAGAATAAAAGAGAATTTTAAGTATTGCTTCGAAGTCTGGGACATCTAATAACATCGTAAAATAAAGGGAGAGAACCCAATGAATTTAGGTAATCCAATAGCCAGAGGAAATACTGCAAAAATTTATCTTTCCGACAACAAAGTAGTAAAAGTTTTTAACGATTATTTGCCAGATACGGAATCCTTAAATGAAGCAAAGAAGCAACAATATGCCTATTCATGCGGACTTCCTGTTCCTGAGGTTCTAGATGTTACCAAGATAAACGGAGAACAAACAATCATAATGGAATATGTTAAGGGAGAAACATTAGGAGATTTAATGTTCAAAGATAAGGAACAAGCAGAATATTACTTGAATATTTCAGTCGATATGCACCTCAAAATTCATAGCATTATTCCAGATACAATTGAATCAATGTATGATAAGTTATACCATCAAATAGAGGCGGGGAATAAATTAGATAAAAGACAAAAATCTTATCTGTTAAAGAAATTGGAATCATTTACATATGAGAATAGGCTCTGTCATGGCGACTTTCATTTATTTAATTTGATTAAGGCAGAGAACAAAGTGGTAGTTATAGATTGGGTTGATTCGAGTGCAGGAGATATTCGTGCTGATGTATATCGGACCTATCTTTTATATTCCCAATTTTCATCTGAATTAGCTGATATGTATTTGCGACTATATTGTGAACAGAGTGGACTAGTAAGGTCTGACGTTTTTCAGTGGGCTCCAATCATTGCTGGCGCAAGATTATCTGAACGTGTCTCATCGGAGAGTTCAGAACGACTTATGGAGATCCTAAATCGCTATTGCCCATTATAATATCAGAAACACTGTGTTTGTAATTTCACTTACTTTGGGTTTAACAAGCAAGGGGTTGCATCGATGGCAATATAAACAAGAAAACATCAAAACTATACTCTTAACGGAGGTTTGTTAATGAATATCGAAGTTGTCATAAATAATGGAAAGAAAATGGCTATAGTAAACTCAAATGAAGTTTTAATATCAGACGTACAAAGTGCACTAGATTTAATTGCAACAATAAGATACGAAGCAGACTGTGATTATTTTGTAATGAACAAGCAGGTAATATCCGAGGACTTCTTTAAATTGAGTACGAAACTAGCCGGAGATATCCTTCAGAAGTTTATCAATTACCAAGTCAAAGTTGCGATTGTTGGAGATTTTTCTGTGTATTCAAGTAAGAGCCTAAAAGATTTCATATATGAAAGCAATAAGGGGAAAAATGTATTCTTTTTAGGATCTAATGAAGAAGCTCTTGAAAAGTTAGGCAAGATTTAAAACAGAACATTTGAATTCAGACTTAAGGTGGTGAGGGATCGTGAATGCAAGAACGTTACCTGAAACCGCGAATAACTTTAGTATAAAAATATCAAACCATTAGAAAAGGAATGAGAGAGTTGGATAATCCATTGATTGTTAGACAGGCAACAATTGAAGACCTGGAAGAAGTAGCAATTCTATTTAATGAATACAGAATATTTTATAAACAAAAGTCTGATCTTGAGGGAGCAAGGCAATTTCTATTTGAAAGGTTTGAACATTGTGAATCAATTCTGTTCATCGCCACAGATACTGAATTGAATAGGCAAGTCGGCTTTGCTCAACTATATCCCAGCTTTTCCTCGGTATCAATGGAAAGATCATGGATTTTAAATGATTTATATGTAGCTTTAGAGTACAGAAGACGTGGTGTTGCTCAATTATTATTAGATTCAGTAAAATCATTCGCAAAGAAAACAAAAGCAAAAGGAATAGGACTATCAACAGCAATTGATAATGAGAGAGCTCAAAGAATATACGAACGAAACGGATACAAGAAAGATGAAAAATTTTTTCACTACTATTTAAATCTATAGTAATTTTGTAATTATTTTCAATGCAGCCGGGGGCATCAGATAATAAAATATTCAAGCGGCGGCTGACGATTTGGTCTGCAGAAGAATTTTTCAGGGAAGATACATAGGCAGATACACTGACTTCTCTAAGGTAGGCTTGTCTAAGGGAAGTCAACGTCATGAATACAGAACGTTATATGCAATCCGAACATGCTGTTACCAAATAAAATGAATTTCATAAAAGGGGAAGAATAAATGATTAAATTAAAAGAAGTTAGTACAGAGAATTTTTGGGAGATTATTGGATTAGAAGTATCCGAGGAACAATCTGAATTAGTAGTATCTAATGCTATATCTATTGCACAGTCAAAAGTACAACCTGAATGTGTACCTATGGGAATTTACGAAAATGAAACACCAGTTGGTTTTTTAATGTATTGCATAGATAGGGATGATAATGAGTATTGGATATACAGATTAATGATTGATAAAAAACATCAATCCAATGGTTATGGAAGAAAGGCAATGGAACAACTTTTGAAGATAATTAAAGAAGATAAATCGAGAAACAAAGTATATCTAGGGGTTGATAAAAATGGTATTGAGTCTATTAGACTATATGAAAGTCTAGGTTTTAAATATAATGGACAAGTATTTGGTAAAGAGCACATTATGGTATTAGAATATTAAATAAAATGTAGACTAACTTGTATAAAAATCACCAATATATTGAATCATTTGCAAGGGGGAAAGTCATTGAAAAGATACTTACCAATTTTCTTCTTAGCATTACTGCCAACAATTCTTGTATCTTTCCTTCTTATTAAGATTTTTCCTGCTACAGGACCCGCAAGACTTATATCTGTGCCCGGTACTTATTTTGTTAACAGCAGCATTATTATATTGGGCTTAATTCTAACAAGAAAAAAGAACAGAATAATTAATTCAGCGGTTTGGTTTGTAATTTTCCTTCTTACACTGATCAGTACAATGTATTTTCATCCCCAAGAGTATAGACCAAGCGTTCCAAAACAGATAGAATATGGGGTTTTAGCAATAAGAAATTTTGAAAGATCGCCTTTGACCGACATAGAGTTGCCAATATCTGATGGGAAGTTTCTACATAAGGATAGTAAAATTGTGGATGCAGGGGAAAGATATGCGGTTGCTCTTTATAAGTATAGGAAACAGATCCCATTAGACGGTTCTTATCATATTTATTTAAAGAACAAAGAAGATAGTTATTCAATACAAAGTATTGAAGAGATACCAACGAAGTTAAATCAATATCATAGACTGATATGGTGGTATCTTGAAACATTTAGATATTAATGAAAAAATCAAGGCGGCAGACATAATTGGAGGGCGCTTTCAATGAAGAAAAATAAAGTACTTGTTAAAACCATGACAAGTGAATATGGAGGTATAGCTCACCCAATAATTACTGTCGATGACATCCCTTTGGATGTTTTTCTACATAACCTTCATCCTGAGAGTCTATATTTAGGATTAGTCCCAACAATTATAGATTGGATTGATATACCAAAAGAGAGGGGGCTAGTTAAAAGCAGATTTAAATCTATAAAACATACTGAAATTCTCCCAATCTTAATGTGTCCTGATGATTGCGATTTATGGTGTACAGTTATAGTTGCTGAAGTAATTAATAAAGAAAATCATGTAATTTGGAGTAGAATAGGAGTTGATTCAAGTAATAGAGAGGAATTAATAGAAACTTATGAATGTATAGGCAGGAGAGTGGATTGGTTAAATAAAGTTCCTTCAATGACATTTAGTAAGAAAGAATATTACCGGGAATTGGATAAGATATACAATGCTATTGAAGGGAAATAAGTAAGTAATATAACTATGCTAGTATATATGATTTGCATGCTAGAGACAGAAAGATAAATTTTATTACTGAATATGATTCGATGACCGGGTAAGAAGATATATTTTATAATCCCCCAAAAAAATTATTAATGATATCAAAATAAAAGATGGAGAGATTTTTCCATGTTCTTCATGCTACCTAGATATTAACATTCACAAGATGTTGGGAGCATGGAAAACTAACTCTTGTTCTAATTGTGCAGGAAAAATTAAGAAGAGTATAGGGCAACAGTCACATAACAGTATATCTACACTACGGGGGACAAGCCCCCTAGTCGCAGATGTATTAAAACATTATGAACTCAGCGCCACATTCCATTCACTAACCTAGTCGGCTTGACTTCTGCTAAGAGAAAGGCATTTCTAAGCTCAGTCTGCGCCTGTAAGTTCGGAACGGCGTAGATACCAAACGTTATATGCAATACAACTTTATTGGGGGTAAAATAGTATTAGCATTTAAAATCAAATGGGTCACCGACCAATGAGTGATGAAATGCGGTGAATTAATATAATTTGTGTCTACTATCTTGACGGAGATCTAGCATATACAAGATTCCATTAGGGATACTGTATACATTATGATCGATGGTCTACCTTTGCTTTCTTGTTTATTAGCAGTTTTTGCATTTGTTCTCTGAAAAAGGATCATTAACAGCACGAATGCTGGCAATTTGGTTCGTTCGATAGAGAATTTGAACGGGACCTGCGCACCTAAAACATTTCCACAGTGTGATCCAATTTCTTCCTTGTCTAGTTTGTACCTTTTCTACAAAGGAAGGGAATCCCTTGCTTTTGCCCTTAATACGTACGAACACATATCTACCGGCATACTTTTTAAGCCTGCGTAGTGACATGACATCACCCCCTTATCATTGTCTTACTATTTTATATTCTGCACACTCCTTCGTTGTGTGTGGATTGTAGCCTTAAATCAGCGGAAGTTGCCTGAAGTCGTTGTTACTGCTAATAAATCTTATCCATGCACTTGTAGGCTCAGAAGAGTCTCAGATAAGGAAAGCTAGGTGAAATTCCAGCAAAAAACTATTCAAAGGAGTAATACATGGAAGTAAAAATAAAGAAACTAGATTCAATTGATGATGTACCTATGGAACTATTATTATTAGCAGATCCATCGATAGCTAATATACAAAAATACATCAACAATAGTTTAATATTTGTAGCAACATCAGAAGAAGACACTGTTGGAGTAATTATTGTTTTGAGTCATAATGAATCCACGATGGAGATCATGAATGTAGCAGTAAATGAAGAGTATCAAGGCAAAGGTATTGGGAAAATACTAATCCAAGCAGCAATAGAGTTTTGTAGAAGTATCAATGTACGAAGAGTTGAAATCGGTACAGGGAATTCGAGCATAATGCAACTTGGATTTTATCAAAAATGTGGTTTTAGAATCTATGAAATATGGGAGGATCATTTTATTAATAATTATGACGAAGAGATTTACGAGAATGGAATTCAATGTAGAGACATGATAAGACTAAAGATCGAATTATGAGTAATTAGAAGATGGCTGGAACTTCACCTAAAAATGATTTCAAGCTGCTAAGAAGAAGATTCTAAGTAGATATAAAAACGTATGTTCTCATAACGCGCGATTGTGGTATAATATGGATGCACAATAGAATCGGTCTCAAGGGTGGTCGGCTCATCTTCTAGGGAGGGAGGTGTTGCCATGACAGTTTTTGAATCACTCAGTCTAATGATTGCATTTGGATTGTTTGTGATTGCACTTCTGTCCTTCCATAAAAGGAAGTAGACCTCCCTTGAGCTTGGTGAGCCAGGAGGTCTAACTTCTAAAAATCATTCGATTCAAGCCGATCGCCTTTAAGAGGCAATCTATTGTGTGGCCGTAGATGTTAGCGCATCTGCGGTCTTTATAAGTTTATTCATACTAAATGAATTTAAACATACTTTAGATAAATTTTAACATGTTTGATTTGGTAATGGAAGGTATTATCGAATTATTTGCAGATCATAATTTGAAAGATCCCTCTAAAGAAGGACTATACGACAATCGTTAAAAGGGTTTAGATTGCAAATTTTCTTGCCAGAAGGCAAGCGCTTACTATCCTTCCTTTTATCCATTTTTAGAAAAGGTTTATGATTATTGTTCATAATAAAATGGATAAAGATTTTCCTTATATTACGAATAAATTGTCAGCTTAATGATAAGGGGATTATTGAGTATGATCTGTAAAGTCAGAAAAGGCACTATCCATTATGAAGTTTGTGGAGAAGGGGTTCCGCTACTAATATTACATTCAATGGGAACGGATTATCGTTCAATGAAAATGTGGATGGAACCAATTTTTAGTTCTATTCAAGGGTTTAAAAGATATTATATAGACTTACCTGCACATGGTTTGAGTAAGATTGATGAAAGTTTAAAATCAACGGATGATATGCTTAATAACATATTAGAATTCATTGAAAAAAAAGTATCTAATCAATTCTTTCATCTGGTTGGCTTTTCCTTTGGAGGCTATCTTGCTCAAGGTATTCTTCATTATAAACGAAAGCAAGTTAGAGGGCTTTGTCTGTTGGCTTCCGCCCTACATTTAAAAGAAAAAGCTCTTCCTAAAAAGGTAGTCTATGAAAAAGATGAAGTATTATTAAATACGTTGAATCCTGATATAAGGGAAGCTTTTGAAACACTGATGATAATCCAGAATGAAGAAAATCTCAAAAGGTTTTTAAGTGAGCTTCAACCTGGACGGTTACTAGCGAATAGGGAGGTCTTAACATCAAGTTGGAGAGAAAAAGAATACTTTCTTTCAGAAGTTCCCTTTCATGATGTCGAGTCACTTCCGCAATCTGCCTTAATTATTTTGGGCAAGCAAGATTTTATTTGTGGATATAAGGATCATGAATTTCTTATAAATATATTTCCAAATTCTACTTTCGTCATATTGGACAGAGCTGGACATATGCTCCAAATTGAAAAACGTGAAGTAATCCAAGTGTTAATTAAAGATTGGTTAATAGGATTATAGATCATTGAATGCTAAACCTTCGGTCTTAGTAGAGGATACGAAGAAGAATTTTCCAAGACAGATCCTCTTCTCTAACCGAGACGGCTAATGGGCGCCGTAGGTACGTAACGTTAGGGGAAGTTGGTGCGAAAAGCATAAGAACAAATGAAAACAAAGGAGACATGAAAGATGCCAAAAACATCAAAACAAATGGTAGAAGAGTTTAAATCTTTTATTCCTTTTGTAGAAGGATTAAATATCATTGAGGAATCCATTTGGAATAAAGCTTTATCGGAAGGTAATTGGTCATTAAAAGATGTTATTAGCCATATCATGCTTTGGGATAAATACTTTTATGAAGAAGGAATTGAAAAGATTAAATTAAAGCAGCAGGTTACTGTGAGGCATTTAAATTTTGATGAATTTAATGCAAAAGCAAGGGAATACGCAAAAAACCAAACGAAGGAATCTATTATTGAGCAATTCGTTGATTATAGAACAAGAATCATAAATGATATAACTGAATTGCAAGAAGATGAATACACCAAAGAGTACAAAGATGGGGATGGAAATAAATTTACAATTCATGGGTATTTGAGAGGGTTTATACCGCATGATAAACACCATAAAAAACAGATTGAAAAGGTTATACATGATTGTAAGTAAATCGAAGAAGTATATCCAAGCTTCGGCGCTTTGCTCCCCGGTCTGCCAGAGGGGTTTCGAAAAAGTAAATTCGTGCAGAGCGTTATTAATTTAGACATAAAGGGGATTGTTATATTGAAGAATATTGAAATAAAACGTCCAAGTAAGACAGATTTCGATAGATTAATTGATTTTTTTAGACTTGTAATTATAGATACATTCACAAAAGAGGGTATTTCACATTTAAAAGATGATATAGAGAAAGAAATAAAAAATAAGATTCATTATCTGCATATGGATTTAGAAAGCAATGGGAAAGATAGATATTTTTTAATTGCTCTAGAGCATAACCAAGTAATAGGAACGATTGAATATGGACCTATTAGTCAACTAATTAATGATTGTACGCAAGGAGAATTTGAGGATTTGGTAGAGGTAGGAACATTATTTGTTCATCCTGACCATCAAAAACTTGGAATCGGAACATTACTTTTGAATACGGTTTATCTTACCTTACAAAGCCATGGAATAAATGAATTTTGCCTCGACAGTGGATATAATGGAGCTCAAAAGGTATGGAAGAAGAAATTCGGAGAACCCGACTACTTATTGAAAGATTATTGGGGTAGAGGATATGATCATATGATATGGAGAAATAATATAAAAGAAATTCCAATAAATTTTAGAGTATAAACGAAACGAAGGCAAAGCATATTCCATTATATAACAATGTGTTCGCGTATCTGATGGAAAACACCCTCGGGCTCGATGAAGACTCAGAGAAGGCATCATGGAGAAGCCCAAAAGAAGATGATCGTTGTAAAATTTTATACAAAGGAGTAGCTTGTGGATAAATCTTTGATGAAACTCACCCAAAATTTTAGTACAAGTGGAGATTTGGAAAAGGATGTAACATCCTTCTTGACTATACATAACTGTAAACAAACAGCGGAACACTCTATCAAGGTCGCGTATGAAGCTAGACGATTGGCAATCAGGTTTGGAATCGATGAGGTATCTGCTTTTACAGCTGGTTGTTTACACGATATTAGCGCCGTTATTCCAAATAGTCAAAGAATAGAAGTATCAGACAATTAGGTTTAGAAATCTTAGAAGAAGAAAATGAATTTCCTATGATTATTCACCAGAAACTATCAAAAGTTATTGCTTATCATATATTTAAGGTAGAGAATTCAAATATTCTCGATGCAATAAGTTGTCATACTACATTAAGAAAAGATTCTACTGAATTAGATCAAATTGTTTTTGTAGCTGATAAAATCCAATGGGATCAGACTGGAACTCCTCCATATATAAGGGAATTAAAAGAAAAGCTCGATATATCCTTGAAACATGGTGCGCTATCATACCTTACTTATTTATGGGATAGAAGAGAGTCACTTAGAGTATTACATCCATGGTTAGTTGACGCATATATGGAGTTATCAGAGGAAGTGGAAATAGGTTAATACAAAATAATGTGGAAAATACCATTAATAAGAAGAACGGAAGATGATTTAAATGAAAAGTCTACAAGCTGGATATGGGCTAGACCGAAATGGATACATTATGAGTGATGTTGCTTTGGACAAGATTGATAATGCCTACTTTCCTTCCATAAGAGAGTCTGTCGAGAAACTAGAACGGTTGTTTCCACATCTATGTCATAGTGTTTACGTATATGGTAGTGTTGCAAGGGGGGAAGCTGTGGCAGTTAAGTCAGATTTGGACCTCTTAGCTATATTCAATAGAAAACTAAGTGCTGAAGAGTTGGTGGAATTAAAGAAACTTACTGGTGTATTGTCTCAAAAATATCACTCTTTGGTTCGCGATATCGGCATAGCTCATATTAATTACGACTATGTGGTTGACCCAGCGAATTACTATGAACAAGCTTTTCTAAGGGAGCTATGTGTTTGTATCCATGGAGAGGATCTTCGAGAACGATTCGGTCCTTATAAACTCACATCAGAAATAGCGATAAGCTTTAATGGTGATATTAGTGAAGTTCTTGCTCGTACAATGAGTCGGTTTGAAGGAGCTTCAGGGGAGGAATATAAAACACTTGTAAAAAGCTTTTCTCGTAAGCTCATTCGAACCTACTATTCAATGGTGATGGTGCGATCTCAAATATGGTCGACAAGACTGCACGAGCAGTCTGAGGTTATTATCAAGTACTTTCATCATAAGGAGCCTATTATTCGTACCTTGCAGAGATGGATAGAGGAACCACCGACTAACCAAGAATTGGTACTGAAGCTCTTCTTGAGAGAAGGGAAATGGGTTACTGAGAACTTCGAAAGTGAGGCTCGAATCTCCTCCATAACATAAAGGATTGTCAGTTTTTAATACAGGAAGTAATTCAGAGGTGAAATTTCATGCTGAAAATATTAAAAATACATCCCGAAGATTATCCAAATGGAAAAAAAGTTTGGTATAAATATACATCAGATAAATATTTTGATGTAAATATAGTTGAAGAGGGCAACTGGATCATTAACTTAAAAATGAAACAGTTTGATTCACCATTTGAAAAAGAATTAGAAGTAGAGATTTTTGAATATGCAGAGAAGTAAGAATAGAAATAGGCTATTTATTAAGCAACGTTCGCTAAAAAATATCTATCACCAAGTAAAGAATTTCGGCTCTTCGTCATTTTCTGTGTAACTCGCGCATTTCAGCCTTTTCATAGGCTAGTCTTTCCCCTTCTTCACTTAACTACCACTCAGATGATAGAGCGTAAGGGTCAAGCGGTTTGGGCTTGAGGCTTACGCGGCATCATCTACACTGTGGGCAAGTGAAGAAGGAATAATCGACTGTTCTTTCGAACATTCTAGTTTCACTCGAATACGGAAGTTTTCCATATTACGAAAACCATAAGAAATACGTTTGCGATTCTTTATCTTGTGATTAATTCCTTCTGTTTTAGCATTCGTATAGCGTAACTCAAAGTAATTTAAAATATACGATTTCCATGTTTCTAAAGTCTTGCAAACTTCATGATAAGATGGGAAAGGACTTTTCTTTGCTTCAATGATCCAGTTGTTCAAAAATGAAGAAGCAGCTTCATAATTAGGT
>NZ_BAMO01000068.1 GCF_000615945.1 Caldalkalibacillus mannanilyticus JCM 10596 | reverse complement strand
GTGTTTCTTTAATTCGTCGCTCTCTTGCGGCGACAAAATCTATCTTACCACAGATCGCAATCAATAATCAACAGGAATTTTTTTCTTTGTTGTGAAACATTCCGTTAGCTGATGTCACCTTGTTTTGGCGACATTTAATAATATATCATATTGATATTCAGGATGCAAGTGTTTTTTTTAGATAACCATTAGCTTAATAATGACCAATGAAATCACACCTGGAATCCCTAATAGCCCTGCAATACCAATTGTTATTATATTTAAAGGAATATGCATCTCAAAAGCAGAGCCAAGCATATTAAAAATAAAGAGCATAAATGCCCCCAGTATAAAATGAAACATTCCTTTCCCAATCCATTGAATAAAAGCCCCTCTTACCTGATATAAGACTCCAATCGCAGTTGCCATTGCAACAACAAAGATGGCTATGATCGTCGTTTGATCCATATCATTTCCTCCCTTTATTCATCCGCTTCTTAATCATTTCTACTCGTCCAAGCTAATAATTAGAACCGAAATAAGAAAAGCTTCTACCCGGAGCCCTATATGAAGAAATTAAAAAAGGAAGAGCTAGAGAATAACCAAATTCCCTAACCTTCCTCCACATCTGGATCGTTATAAAACCAGCGATTGATCATGTTTCTTTTTCTAGCTTCTCTCAATAAAAATCGATATTGTAATTCGGCAAGTATTTTGGGCATTTGGGATGTGAGTGCTTCTTTTTCAGAAATCCTCCATGCTTGTACTTCTGACCACTTTTTCCTTGCCTTTTCAATGCTCTGAACTAAATTGTATTCTTCGTTTACCCGTACATTTCTTTTATTCCAAAACAAAATCTATCCCCTCCTCACTCTAAGAATATGAGGGAATGGACTAAAAAATGTATGATCTAGCTATAAAAGATATTACAACTCTCTTCTGCCTTCCAACGCTTTTGTGAGCGTCACTTCATCAGCATATTCCAAATCTCCACCAACAGGTAAACCATGAGCAATTCGAGTTACTTTTAATCCAAAAGGTTTGACAAGTCTAGAGATATACATAGAAGTCGCTTCACCTTCAATCGTTGGATTCGTAGCCAAAATCAATTCTTGAACACGTTCATCCTCTAATCTCTTCAACAGCTCTGTGATTTTTATATCCTCTGGTCCAATGCCATCCATAGGGGATATGGCTCCATGCAGCACATGATAAAGTCCCTCGTATTCTTTGGTTCTTTCCATGGCAATAATATCCTTTGGATCCTGCACAACACAAATCGTCGATTGATCTCTGGACTGGTCCTTACAAATACGACATGGATCATGATCGTGATATTACTGCATACAGTACAGTAGGTTAGATTTCTTTTCGCATTGACTAACGCCTTAGCTAAGTCTAAGACATCATCCTCTTTCATCTTTAATACATAAAAAGCCAGGCGACCTGCCGTCTTAGGACCGATGCCTGGCAATTTCATAAATCCTTCAATAAGCTTCGATATTGGTTCTGGGTAGTGCACAGATGTCCCCCCTTATGTGGACTAGAATAATCCTGGTATATTTAGCCCTCCAGTAAATTTCCCCATATCTTTTGCTACTAGGTCATCCACTTGCTTAAGTGCATCGTTCATGGCAGCTAAGACTAAGTCTTGAAGCATTTCAATATCATCTGGGTCAACCACTTCAGGTTTAATTTCAATGTTCAAAATTTCTTTATGTCCGTTTGCTGTAATTGTAACCATACCACCACCGGCAGTACCTTGAACTGTTTTTTCCTTTAATGCTTCTTGTGCCTCTTGCATTTGCTTCTGCATTTTTTGAACTTGTTTCATCATATTTCCCATATTTTTCATAGTGTTTTCCTCCATTCAAATCGTTTCATCTATTTTTCAATCACTTCAATCAATTCTTCTCCTACGAGCTTGACTGCTTCTTCGTAAAAAGGATCTGATTTTCCATTAGAATCATTTCGTTCTCCCTTTTGTTCACGGATGAATTGATTTTTTATTTCACTCCACTCATTATACATAATTGTAATCATTTTTGCAGAGGATTGTAAATGTTGAGCAATCACTTGTTCAATAATTTGACGATGAGCTTCCTTCTCTGTCGTCTCCCGATGAATCACATTGTTAAAGGCAATAAGAAAAAAATCATTGGAGCAGGCTACCGGTTCTCCATCTTTCAGCCAAGCATGAACGGTGATTTTTTGTTTTTTAATGTCCTGTAATATTTCAGCCCATTGATTGGTTAATTGCATAAGATGATTTTTACTAGCTGATTTAAGCAGCTCTAAGATTTTTTGTTGGGAAACCTGCTGAGGTACATGTCGAGTCGCTTGATTTTTTTTACGTTCCTCATCTGATCCCTTGACTCCTTGCTCTTGAAGAGATTGAATCAGTGCTTCTAGTTGATTTACTTTTTGTTGTAACTGGATCACCTGCTGATCATCTATCGTTGCTTTTACGCTCTGCGGCTGTCCTTCAGATGGAGGTCCCTGTCCTTGTACCAGTTGAATACAAGCCACTTCCAGAAACACACGAGGATGGTTGGTCCATTTCATTTCATTTTGGGCTTCACTTAATTTTTGAATAGAATAAAATAATTTTTCTTTTGGATATTGGACAGCCTTTTCTTTAAACTCTTCTGTAAGCTGAACCCTTTCTAAAACCTCATCTAGATTGGGAGCCTGTTGAAACAACAAAATGTCCCTGAAATAATAAATCAAGTCCTCCACGAGTCGAACGGGTTCTTTTCCCTGATTCATTAATTGATCAATAAAACGAATCGTTTCTTCTAATTTTCCGCTAAGGATCGCATCAGCTAATTCAGAGAGTGCGGTCTGGGAAACGGCCCCCGTTACGGTTAGAACATCTTCTAAGGTGACTTCTTCCTCAGCAAAGGAAATTGCTTGATCAAGTAAGCTCAAGGCATCTCGCATTCCACCGTCCGCCACCTGTATAAGCATGTGCAATGCTTTTTCTTCTACTTTGATATTTTCCTCTGTACAAATGATCTGCAAACGGTCCAACATCGCTTTTTTGGAAATACGTCGAAAGTCAAACCGCTGACAACGAGAAATAATGGTCAAGGGAATCTTATGTGGTTCAGTAGTAGCCAAGATAAACATAACATGAGCTGGCGGTTCTTCTAATGTTTTTAGTAAGGCATTAAATGCTCCCTGAGTTAACATATGAACTTCATCAATAATATAAACCTTCGTTCTTACCTCAGTAGGCGCAAATTTCACCTTATCTCGGATATCCCTGATCTCATCCACTCCATTGTTGGAGGCTGCATCAATCTCAACGACATCGACAATCCTACCCTGAGTAATCCCTGTACAAGAAGCACAGCGGTTACATGGGTCTAGGACAGGAGCTTCCTCGCAGTTCACAGCCTTTGCCATAATTTTGGCTATGGTTGTTTTCCCTGTACCCCTTGGGCCATTGAATAAATAGGCATGTGAAAAGTTTTGCTCCATTATGGCGTTCTGTAGTGTTTTAGTAATATGCTCTTGACCGACGACATCTGCAAACGCTTGAGGTCTATATACTCGATAAAGTGCTTGATAAGCCATCAAGTCCAACTCCGTTTCAATAAATACATTCTATGTATATTATACCTTACTCTATGCGGAAAAAAAGGCGAGAAGCAGAAAAAGAAAAAAAACACCCTTTAGAATAAAAGGTGTTTTTTGTATATGATGAATGAATTGCTGTGCACCTACCTTCGATCTAAGTCACCCAAGCGTACTCATGTAGTTAGCTCAGAACAGGCCACCCTACGGCACACGAAAGATTCCACTTACCGCTGCTTCCTTCCGGACCTGACGGGGTTCATGGGTTTCCGTTGCGTAGGACCCATTCTTCAACACTACTTGCATAAGCCAGACCTTACATAACAAAGACCTAGAGCAGGAATTCAATCCCGCTATAGCGGATTGCGGGTTACAGGGCACCGCTACCTCCCCATCTAGCACAGCAAACTTTATAAACATAGTTAGGCATCAAAATGTGATGCATTATTGATTATAATAGATCTGAAGCAATAACTCAAGTGTTAAAGCTTCCCTTTCTAACAAAGTCCTCCCATTAGCAAAGGAACCTTACTTTTTTCTGCTACGCAGCTTCCTAAAGAAGTTTTTTAAGATCTCCTGACACTCCTGCTGTAGAACTCCTGATACAATCTCGGTTTGATGATTAAGCCGTTGATCTTGAAGGAGATTATAAAGCGACCCTGCATAACCTGCTTTAGGATCCTCTGTTCCATAGATCACTCGCTCCACCCTAGATTGAACAATGGCTCCCGCACACATCGGACAAGGCTCTAAGGTCACGTATAGTTCACAGCCCTCCAGCCTCCAACCACCCAATGTTTGGCTTGCCATCTGAATAGCCATGATCTCTGCATGTGCCAGAGGATTCTTGTCAATCTCTCTACGGTTGTAGCCTCTGCCGATGATTCGATCATTCTTAACAACAACAGCGCCAATCGGTACTTCCTCCAGCTTTTCTGCTTCGCGAGCCAAAGAAAGTGCTTCCTCCATATAATATTGGTACTTTTGTGTATCATTCATTTTCGATCGATCCATTATATGACCTCTTTTACCAAGAGTAAAAAAGACAATGTCCGCCATGTGGTGTGACACTGTCTATCTCTTATAAGCTTCATATCTACACTTAAGATTACAATAACAAATTTAGATGGCGGAGGAAGAGGGATTCGAACCCCCGCGGGCTGTTACACCCCTGTCGGTTTTCAAGACCGATCCCTTCAGCCGGACTTGGGTATTCCTCCATTCCATTCAACAAAAATTATTGTAGCAAATCTCTGGCTATAAATCAACAGAGAAATCTAACTAATGTACTCTTTATTTCCCAAGTAAGGGCGTAATACTTCTGGAATTCTTACTCGTCCATCTTCTTCTTGATAATTTTCTAGAAGAGCGGCTACAGTACGACCAATCGCCAGCCCAGAACCATTTAAGGTATGTAGAAATTCTGGTTTCGCTTTCTTATCGCGACGGAAGCGAATATTGGCTCGTCTTGCTTGGAAGTCCTCGAAGTTACTGCATGACGAAATTTCTCGATATGTATCTGCACTAGGAAGCCAAACCTCTAGATCATATTTTTTAGCCGCTGTGAAACCTAAGTCGGCTGTACACATACTCATTTTTCGATAAGGTAATTGCAATAGCTGTAATACCTTCTCGGCATGACCGGTTAATTTTTCTAATTCGTCATAGGAATCTTCAGGTTTTACAAAACGAACAAGCTCCACTTTATTAAATTGATGTTGTCGGATCAGTCCGCGCGTATCACGACCAGCAGAACCTGCTTCCGAACGGAAGTTGGCACTAAAAGCAGCATAGGTAACAGGAAGCTGCTCCACATCTAAAATATGATCACGGTGAAAGTTTGTAATAGGTACTTCTGCTGTGGGAATTAGGAAATAGTCCGTTTCAGCAATTTTAAAAGCATCCTCTTCGAATTTAGGAAGCTGTCCTGTCCCAGTCATACTAGCTCGGTTGACCAAAAAGGGCGGGATCATCTCTTCATATCCATGTTCTTCTGTATGTAAATCTAACATAAAGCTTATTAAAGCTCTTTCTAACTTCGCACCCATTCCTTTAAGAAAAACAAAGCGTGCCCCCGTTACTTTTCCCGCTTCTTCAAAATGAAGGATACCTAGTTTATCCGCTACTTCCCAATGCGGTTTAGGTTCAAAGGCAAACGTAGGCTTCTCTCCCCAAGTAGAATGAACAATGTTATCATCCTCTGATTCGCCCACTGGAACACTCTCATGAGGGATATTAGGAACCGTGAGTAAAATGGATTCTAGGTCAGCCTCTACTTCACGAAGCTGATCATCCAGTACCTTGATCCGATCATTTACTTCCTTCATTTCTTGAATCAGATGGTCGGCATCTTTTTTCTCTCGCTTGAGAACAGATACTTCTTGAGATACTGTATTTCGTTTGCTTTTTAGTTCCTCAACCTCTTGAATGATTTCACGACGCTGATGGTCAATCTCAGGAAAACGATCCAGTTCAGATATATCTTCTCCTCTAGAACGTAAACGAGCCTTCACTTGCTCAAATTCATTACGCAATAATTTTACATCCAACACCTTGACTCACTTCCTTTCAGTGTATAGTGCAGAAAAACTCTCATCCCAAAAAAAGAGAAGAGAGTTTTTCACATAAAAAGCATCTCCTAATGAAATTTAGGAATGTGTAACTTTGGTCTGCTGATTAACATATTCTTGAACCATATTAACAAAGTATTGATGAAACCTTTCATCATCTGTTAATTCTGGGTGGAAAGAAGCTGCTAAGAAATTGTCTTGTTTGGCTGCAACAATTTGCTCCCCGTGAGTCGCTAGGACTTCTACTCCTGAACCCACTTCAAGAATCAATGGTGCTCGAATAAATACCGCTCGAAAATCATCCGCTACATTCTTTATGTGAAGATCTACTTCGAAACTTTCTCGCTGACGACCAAATGCATTGCGTTGAACATGAATGTCCATCAGCCCTAAGTGAGCTTCCTGTTCATGTTCGATATTTCCGGCAATAATTATTAATCCCGCACAAGTACCGAATAAGGGAAATCCTGACTTGGCTAATTCCTTGATCGGCTCTATAAATCCATATTCCCTCATCAATTTGCCAATGGCTGTACTCTCTCCACCAGGAAGCACAAGCCCTGCTATTTCATTCAGTTGCTCTGTTTTCTTAATAGCGATGGCTTCGACTCCCGATTTTTCAAGCATTCGTATATGTTCTGCTACAGCTCCTTGTAGAGCCAAGACCCCTATCTTCACTAGAACCCCTTCTTACCAACCACGCTCTTGCATACGCTCTGACGCTGCAAGTGTGGAAATTTCGATACCCTTCATTGCGGTACCTAAATTTTTCGATAATTGACCGATCAATTCATAGTCTTGGTAATGGGTTGTCGCTTGAACAATCGCTTTAGCAAATTTCTCAGGATTATCAGATTTAAAGATTCCAGAGCCTACAAATACCCCGTCTGAACCAAGGTGCATCATAAGCGCTGCATCTGCTGGAGTAGCTACTCCACCCGCGGCAAAGTTTACTACAGGAAGCTTCCCATTTTCATGAATAGCAAGTAATAGCTCATAAGGAGCACCAAGAAGTTTCGCTTCATTCATCAATTCGTCTTTAGACATATTTTGAACCTTTTTGATTTGTCCTTGAATCATGCGCATATGACGAACCGCTTCTACGATATTTCCTGTTCCAGGCTCACCTTTTGTACGAAGCATAGAAGCTCCTTCTCCAATACGACGTAAAGCTTCACCTAAATCACGAGCTCCACAGACAAACGGTACTGTAAATTCGTTTTTATTGATATGGAAAACTTCATCAGCAGGTGTTAACACTTCACTTTCATCGATATAATCAACACCTAAAGCCTCTAATACTTTGGCTTCCACGAAGTGTCCAATACGTGCTTTTGCCATGACTGGAACGGAAACCGCCTTGACTACTTCTTCAACAATCGTTGGATCAGCCATTCTAGCTACTCCACCAGCTGCACGAATATCTGCTGGTACTCGTTCAAGTGCCATAACCGCTACTGCTCCAGCCGCTTCTGCAATTTTTGCTTGCTCTGCATTAATGACGTCCATGATGACGCCACCTTTTTGCATTTCCGCCATACCACGTTTTACTCGAGTCGTCCCTACTTCTTGCATCTTACTTCCTCCTAGCCGCCTTATATATTAAAAAAATAATGAGAAAAATTTTACATTCATACATATTGTATTTTACTATAGGAATTTTGAAAGTACAAACTAGTTTATACAGATCCCTTGATTTTTACCCTTTTCCTGCTTCAATTATGAAAACAAGCCTTTAATACTATCTGTGATTCCTGTCCAAATTCCTGAGAAGAATCCAAGAATAGAACGCATGAAAAGCCTAAACCAACTTGCTGACTCCACATCTTCCAAGGCTACTAAGCTTGTGGCATCAGGTTTTGTGCCTGATTGAATATAATCATACTGTTTCTCACCTGTATATTTCAATACCACTTCTCCTACAACAGCCTCATTGGAGATCGGAGCTAACAATTCTCCAGATGGATCTAACAGCTCTTGATTCAGCGTGTAGTCAATAGTATAAAGCTCTTCCTCATCTTTATGAACGACTGTATGAAGAGGTCCCCCTAGTGCTACTTTAATTTCTTTTTTCACACCTTTACGAACAGGGAGGGCTGGGGTTTCAGGAAGAAGGTCCCCTGCTTTAGCGAATTCTTTATAGACATAATTATTAAATCCATAGTCTAATAATTTTCTTGTTTCCTGGAATCGTGTGTCTCTTGATTTAGAGCCCATTACAACAGAAATTAGACGCATGCCTTCTCTTTCTGCTGTACCCGTAAAACAGTTCTGTGCCTGATCTGTATATCCTGTCTTCAGGCCATCCAATCCTGGGTAGGCATGATTCCTTGCTTGTCCTTCTGGATGACCGACAAGCATCCAATTCCAATTGATCATGCGAACACCGTTAAAATATTCTGCTGGCTTCTCTGGAATAGAAGAGAATTTTAACACCTCAGGATACTCGTTTACTAAGGCTTGTGCGAGTAAAGCCGTATCCTTAGCAGACATGACGTTTTCATCTTCTGCTGTACCCGTTGACATATATTTACGCAACATGCGGTTTGGCAATCCAGAAGAATTGACAAAGCGTGTATTGGTCATTCCTAATTCAGCTGCTTTTTGATTCATGATTTCGACAAAGCTGCCTTCACTACCAGCAACAAGTTCCGCAAGAGCTACCGTTGCGTCGTTCGCAGAGTAAACAGCCATAGCAGTATACAATTCTTCTACTGTTCTTTCTTCCCCATCTGCCAGCCAGACTCTGGAGGTTCCATCTAATGCACCTAAGTAATGAGCATATGAGCTAGCACGTACCACGGTATCCCAGCCGAAATCACCTTTGGCTATGGCTTCTAAGACCAGATACTCTGTCATCATTTTACTCATACTTGCAGGTGGAAGTGGTATGTCTTCATTTTTCTTAAATAATATTTTCCCCGTTTTTGCTTCGATTAATATGGCTGATTCTGCCGCAATATCAAATGGACTTTCTGCTTGAACTGGCTGAATTTGAAATGTCATCGCTAATAAGCTGATGATCAAGGTCACAATGACATAAGAAGTCCAGCCTCTCTTGAAGAAGTTCATCTCTCCACCCCCATGATCTTTAAAAAAACTACCCTAACCATTTTATCACAGCATTAGCTGATGGAGTAGTTTGGTGCTTCTTTTGTAATTTGTACATCGTGTGGATGAGATTCTCTTAACCCAGCACCTGTGATCTTGATAAACGTTCCGTTTTGAATTAAATCATTGATAGTAGCTGTTCCACAGTAGCCCATTCCTGCACGTAAACCGCCAATTAACTGATGAATTGAATCAGCTAATGGTCCTTTGTAAGGGACTCGTCCTTCGATTCCTTCAGGTACAAGCTTTTGCTCGTTCTCTTGGAAATATCGATCCTTACTCCCTGCCTTCATCGCACCAATCGATCCCATACCTCTATACACTTTGAAGCGACGTCCTTGAAAAATCTCGAATTCACCTGGACTTTCTGATACCCCAGCTAATAAGCTTCCCAGCATCACAGCATGAGCACCCGCAGCAATAGCCTTAGGTATATCTCCAGAGAACTTAATTCCTCCATCAGCAATAATAGGAACATTGTACTCTTTGGCTACGCTGGCACAATCGTAGATAGCTGTTATTTGAGGGACTCCAATCCCAGCTACAACACGAGTTGTACAAATCGATCCAGGCCCTATCCCTACTTTCACAATCGTTGCCCCTGCTTCAATTAGATCTCTCGTAGCATGTCCAGTAGCTACATTTCCGGCGATAATGTCTAATGTAGGATATTTTTCGCGAATCTTTCGAACCGTATCGATAACACCTTGAGAATGTCCATGAGCCGTATCAATAACAATGACATCCACTCCAGTGTCTACTAATGCCTTCACTCTTTCATCCGTATCTTTGGATACGCCAACAGCTGCCCCTACAAGCAAACGTCCTTTTTTGTCTTTTGCCGCATTCGGGAACTCGATGGCTTTTTCGATATCCTTGATGGTAATTAACCCTCTTAAAATATAGTTTTCATCAACTAAAGGAAGCTTCTCAATTTTATGCTTTTGCAAAATTCCTTCTGCTTCCCCAAGTGTTGTACCAACGGATGCTGTTACGAGGTCTTCCTTGGTCATGACATCACTAATTTGAGTGGAGTAGTCATGCACAAAGCGTAAATCCCTATTGGTTAAGATCCCAACTAATTTTTGATGTTCATCTACGATTGGAACACCTGAAATACGGTACTTACTCATTAAATGTTCAGCATCATATACTTTGTGAGAAGGAGTTAAGGAGAAAGGATTGGTAATAACCCCACTTTCAGAACGTTTGACACGGTCCACCTGCTCTGCTTGCTCTGCGACCGTCATGTTTTTGTGTATAATTCCTAGTCCGCCTTGTCTTGCCATAGCAATAGCCATTTCAGCCTCAGTCACTGTGTCCATACCAGCACTAATGACTGGCACATTTAATTTTAAATTCTCCGATAATTGAGTCTGCACACTTACATCTCTTGGTAAAATTTCTGACTTCGCTGGAATCAGCAAAACATCATCAAATGTTAAGCCTTCCTTCTCAAATTTATTCTCCCACATATATACACCTTATCCTTTCTGCTTGTCCTTAATTTTTTTGAAAAAATACAGCTATCTTCAAAATATTATTGAAAGTTTATCAAAAGGCAAATTTTACGTCAAGACAACTCAAATAAGTCAGACTCTTTTGTCATATTATAAAAATACAGTTTTAGGTTATAAATAACCTTAAGTTGATCCTTCTTACATTCTTTTCAAAAAGGAGGAGGAATATGAGGACGATTTGGTGTGAAAACTCTCTAGAGCGAATGTGGGGGCTTTTCTTATATTTTGAAAGTGAACCAATAGCTAAGGATTATCTATTTCAATCCTATCTGCAAGTGGTTAATGAGAAGGATGCCACCCGCTTAGCTTTCGATAATACTCATAAGTTTATCTATTTTTTAAAGCAAGGCGTTTCTTATTTTAAATCAGCTCAAGCTAGCGAACTCATTGTTCGCCCTCTTTTGCTATACTATGGTTTTACAAGCTTGATGAAAGCCATTATTCTTTCTAAAGACCCTTATTATCCTAGAACAACAACCGTATTACAGCATGGAATTACGACAAGGAAAAGAAAAAAAAATAATTATGTGTTCCATGAGGATGAAATTAAAGTGCAAAAAAATGGTTTGCTTCCTCATTTTGCGGAAGTTGTCCTTCAATCCCCTCTTGAAATCCATAGTAAATATAAAATTATCGATCTATTAGGAATCATCCCTGAGTTGCAGGAGAGCTATCAGTTGATGTTTGCCAAAAAAACAATGCTCCAAATTAATTGGGATGATCTACAATCAAAACATATTTTTACATACAAAAATTTAAAGCTTCCCCTTTCTTCTCCCGAAGTGAGTCAAATTATTCATGTCATACAAAGCTATGGTATTCAAAAAGAGTGTATCCTTTTTACAGAGCAGGATTTTACGATCACCATTGATCCTTCAGATTCTAAAGATACTAAAGATTCTAAGTGTCGCTTTCTTGACCAGCTCGTCACTGATTATAAAGGAAACCGCTATTTTTATTATCATCAGAAAATAGTCATGACCGATGAGATTATTACGTATAATATGGTCATGTACATTCTTGGTATGCTTTGTCGCTACGATACTGAATTGTGGGGCGAGCTTCTATTCACTTTTAGCTCGAGTGATATGTATATCATTGAAGAATTTCTTCAGCTATCTATGAGAAAATTTCCAAATCTTATTCTTAATCATTTATTTGATGAAAAACTCGTATTTGAAACCTAAGATTGGATCTTTTTATTCTATATTAAGAAAAGCTCGGCAAAGCCCGAGTCCTTTTTGTTTTGGTGTTTTTATGAAGTTTAATCCCTCAAACTGACGGCAGGGGAATACCTATCCTCCATTCCAACGCTCATCGCTTAACTTCCATTTCGGACAGGTATTCCCTGCCTAGCTTGTCCTCTCTAGTCTATTCCTTAAACTTTTCGATATTA
>NZ_BAMO01000069.1 GCF_000615945.1 Caldalkalibacillus mannanilyticus JCM 10596 | reverse complement strand
ACCTCCCTTAATTCGGGAAGAAAAGTGACGGTAGCCATATAGATAATATCCTAAACGGTTAAGGGCAACAGAAAATATTTCTCCAGTACTTTCAATACCTTCTCCTTGCTGTCCCCCAACTTTCCAAGAAAGTTGACTAATCATTGTATAAACCATCTCCTTGATGAGTTTGCCTATCTTTCTTAATATTATATGTGACAGATGATCATCTTTCTAATATATTATTTAGATATAATCATTCTCAAATTGAGAACAATAAGGCAAACAGAAATAAATAATTTTATGAACTCCATAGAAGTGGAAGGCAGGAGAAGACAAAATGGAACTAAGACAAATCAAATATTTTATTGAAGTAGCCAAAGGAGAACACTTAACACAAGCCGCTGACAAATTACATATCGCCCAATCTGCGATCAGCCGACAAATTGCTAATTTAGAAAAAGAGCTAAATGTTCAGCTTTTCATCCGCAAAGGAAGAAATGTGATATTAACACCCATTGGACAAATCTTTCTACAAAGAGTAGAAGCAGCTATTTTAGAAATTGATGGAGCCATTCAAGAAGTAAGTGAATATATCGATCCTGAAATAGGTGAGATTAGAATCGGTTTTCCTCACAGTTTAGCCGCTTTTACTCTCCCCAATGTAGTGGCAGCTTTTCGTAAGGAGCATCCCAATGTTCGCTTTCAGTTAAGCCAAGGAAAAGTGAATGAATTAATCGATGACCTCATAAAAGGAGAAATTGATATCGCCTTGGTTTCTCCTGTACCAATTGATCATCCAGAAGTGGAAGGGCATATCTTATTTACCGAGGAAATTATGGCAATTCTTCCTCCAGATCATCCACTAGCCCATAAAGAAAGTATCCTGTTAAATGAATTAGAAAATGAACTTTTTGTAATGTTTAGAACGGGTTTTACTTTGCGGAATATAGTCATTGATGCCTGTGATAAGGCAGGATTTATCCCGGAGATCGCATTTGAAGGAGAAGAAACGGATACGATCAGAGGGCTTGTCGCCGCTGGATTAGGGGTAGGACTTCTGCCAAATGTTGCACTGAAGGTTCAAGGACCTCTTGAAACAGCTAATGTTCGGATTAGTGATCCCATTGTGACACGAACAGTCGGATTTGTGACATCTCGTCATCGGAAATTAACACCCTCTGAAAGAATATTCCAGCAATTTTTATGGAATTTTTATCAAAAAGAATAGTTTATTGCAAGTCAATCCTGAAAAACCCCTTTATACCGTAGGTATAAAGGGGAAGAGGAGAATGAAAAAAGCAATTTGTGTTTTATTTATAGAGCTGATCTCACAGTATTATTACTGAGTTTCTGTTCTATCTAAAACACCCTTTTCAACTACATTACGAATAATGGTTGCAATCTGTGCTCTGGTTACTGCTTCTGAAGGCCTATAAGTACCATCTGGGTGACCACTTATGACGTTGTTATCTTTCGCCCACTCAATATCTCTGGCATGAGTGTTGTTTCGCCCGACATCCTTAAATGAGCTTTGGAACTCTTGCTCTGGGGTTCCCGCTTCTGGAGTTCCTTCCTCAGGAGTTCCTTCCTCAGGAGTTCCTTCTCCAGGAGTCCCTTCTTCGTCACCAGTTTCCTCAGTTTCGCCTTCTTCAGTTTCAGTAATAGGAGTATCAATTGGGGTTTCCTCGTCACCTACTGTTCCTTCAGGAATCGTTTCATCCCCTACTTCAACTTCACCTTCACCTTCACCTGGATCTGCTCCTCCTGGATCTGCTCCACCAGGTTCAACAGGATCTTCTGTTCCTCCAGGTTCAACAGGAGTAGCTCCTTCTGGATCATCAGTCAAAGCTGTATAACCAGTATTGTAACCCCTAGCCACACCATAGTTCACATCACGCATGTTCTCATTGTTGAGAGCTTGATTACCTACTGTATTTCCAGGTCCACAACCAATAAGACCTCCCATGAGTAATGTAGCTACTGATAATGTAATTGCTGTTTTTTTCATTTGATTAATCCCCCCTTACACTATATAGTGCGACAATTTTAGAGAAGATAATCTGTTATTATTTAGTTAATTTTCTATTAAGAAGAGGTTCTATTGTGAATGTCGCCTATCCCCTTTTATAAAGGAAGCTTAATTATTCGGTTAAAATTAAAAGGTATATCTCAGTGTAGTTCCTACGCGTTGAGATATACCTTTATATAAAACATTTATTTTGCTTACGCACTAAAACCCATTAAAAGATCTCTTAAAACTTTGTTTGATACGTTTCTAATTCCCAAGAATGAACAGCTGTACGATAGCTATCCCACTCAGCTTTCTTCAGAGCTACAAATTCTCCAAAGACATGATCTCCAAGTACCTCTTGTCCAATTGTACCCGCTTCTAATTCTGCCACTGCCAATTCAAGGCTTCCAGGCAAGTTTTCAATTCCTCGTTCTTTTCTTTCCGCATCATTCATATGGAAGATATCCTCGTTGACTGAATCCACTGGAGTTAGGTTCTCTTCCATCCCCATCATTCCTGCAGTAGCAACAGCAGCAAACGCTAAATACGGATTAGCAGATGGATCAGGACAACGAATCTCCACACGAGTAGCCATTCCCTTCTTTGCAGGGATACGAATCAAAGCAGAACGATTAGATGCAGACCAAGCAATGTAGCAAGGCGCCTCGTATCCTGGTACCAAACGCTTGTAGGAGTTAACAAGCGGGTTGGTAATGGCTGTGAATGATTTAATGTATTTCATTAAACCTCCAATAAATTGATATGCGGTTGAAGAAAGTTGCAAATCTCCTTGTGGATCATAGAACACATTTTCTCCATTTTTAAATAAGGAAATATTTACATGCATTCCAGAACCATTAATACCGAAAATCGGTTTCGGCATAAACGAAGCGTGTAATCCGAATTTTTTGGCAATTGTTTTTACGACCCACTTATATGTAGTGGCATTGTCAGCAGAACCTAAAATATCTGCATATTTAAAGTTAATTTCGTGCTGTCCTTCAGCAACTTCATGATGAGAAGCTTCAATAGTAAAGCCCATCGCCTTTAGGGCACGATAGATTTCTAAACGAACCTTTTCTCCAAGGTCAGCAGGTGATGGAGCAAAATAGCCTGCATTATCATGGGTTTTTACTGTAGGATTTCCTTCTTCGTCAGTTTGAAACAAGAAGAATTCAAGCTCAGGACCTACACTAATAGAATATCCCTTGTCAGCTGCCTTATCTACGGTTTTTTGAAGAACGTTCCTAGGATCTCCCTCATAAAGAGTTCCATCAGGATTTTTTACCGAACAAAGAAAACGTGCTTCAGAATACCCTTCTTCTACAGTCCAAGGTAATACAGCAAATGAGTTCAAATCAGGTTGTAGATATAAGTCTGACTTGTTAATTGGCGAGAATCCAGTGATTGAAGATCCATCAAACATCATCTTCCTTCGATCACATCCTCAAACTGTTCTGTCGTTACAGTGATGTGCTTTAATGTACCCTCGATGTCAACAAATTGTAGGTGTAATAGTTCTACACTCTTTTCAGCAATAATCTCTCTAATTTGATCTACTTTGGTTTCTAATGCTACTCCAGCTCCCATGAACATTACCTTCCTTTCGATGTTACATTTCCTAACATGTTATTAATATAGATTGATTATAGTATGTTTAACGAATGATTACAACATTTTTTTTATAAATATCCGAATTTTTTTGAAAAAAAAGAAAAAGAATCTTTTTTCTTAAAACAGAAAAAGATTCTTTTCGCTATCTTCTAGCAACCGCTTCACAAAGCGATTTCATTATGTAAGCGCATCCATATATGCTTCGCTACTACCATTCCTTCACCAACGCATTTACTAATACTAGAGTATGCAGCAATGTTCGTTATATCTCCAATGGCATAGATGTCAGCACAGGTTGTTTGCCCATATCGATCTACTTTAATATGGGTGTCCGTACAGTTTACAATATCACGAACTAAAGAAATATTAGGAACGATCCCAATGCGAATCAAGACATGGTCCACTTCAACCTTTTCAAGTCTATTACTTTCTAAATTTCTAAGTAACACTTTTTTCTTATCCTCTTTACTATGAAAACTCTCTACTATAGTGTGAGTACAAATATCTATACGCTCATGCCCACGAACCGCTTCAAGATACTCTTTTCTCGCTTTGAAGCGATTATGTCGATGAACCAATATGACTTTTTCAGCCAGATTCTTTAGACGATTTGCTCCTTCAAGGGCACGATCTCCTCCTCCAATGATGAGCACTCTTTTGTCTTTAAAGAGATAGCTGTCTTTTGATGTAGACAGTGGACTTATTCTTTCTTCACCAGGAACATGCAGTTTACGATCTTGAACACCAGTAGCCATGATAAGCTTAGAGGAATAGAGAACAGAACCAATGCCTTGATGCTTACGATCTGTAGGAGAACGATAATGAATGATGACGCCCTCCTTCTCTAGAACCTCAACACGAATAACCTCTTGACCAAACAAAATATAATCTTTGTTTTCGTGCATTTGATCCTCTAACTGTTCGACCCACTCCTTCCCCGTCAGACCATTTACTCCGGGAAAATCCTTGATGCGATTATGAACTAAGTGCAGCTGACCACCTATTTTATGCTTTCTCTCAATGAGCAAAGCGTTAAGCCCTAGCTGTCTACACCAAATCAATGCTGTGATACCTGCAATTCCACTGCCAACAATCACTACGTCTAGCTTGTTATCCTTTTTCATGAGGTAACCATTTCTTTAGAGAAGATTCAAACTCTAACCAATCTGATACTCTATTACAGTTAACCTTTTGATTATAGGGATAATCCATCGCCACAGCAATCCCTCCCGATTTTTGAAATGAAATCAAATTATGAGGTGCATCGTCGAAAAGTAGGTCTCCTTTCACCTGAGCTTTGTGATGGGTAAAAATGATCTGGCTTGACCCAATGAACGGCAAATGCTCCTCCACCCACTCCACTTTATCAATCAAAGCGTTTTTGGGGCTTGTTGTCACTATAAATATTGTATATTCCAAAGCCAACCTCTTAAGAACTTCAATAGCATGAGGAAGCGGTTGTAGGTCACGATAAAATCCCGGCTCTGAAAGATAATAATATATTTTTTTTCCACATTCAGGCTTTACAAAAAGATCTGCATCCCAATTGGTAATTTCATTAATAAGTAGTTGATCTTGATAATCTTCGTTGTAACGCTTAAACCACTTACTCATTAGGTCAACCGTAACTGAGTCCATATCTATTAGAAGAGTATACTTTTTCATCTGAAATCCTTTCTGTCTATTCATAATGAGCAGCGGAGAAGCCAACAGAGTAAGGTTACTGGGTAACCTTACTCTTTCTCTTAGTCTTCCTCCTCTTCAAACTCATCATCATCGGTCACGTAAATAAGCTTAACACCTAATTCGGTAAGTAAGTGTAAAACAGATTGATTAAGTTCTTCATCAAACAATAATCCGATCGATTCAACAAGCTCCAGCTCCTCAAGATACCCAGCTTCAGCATCTTCTATTAATTCAATAATATCATTTAAACCTTGCGCTTGTAGTTTGTTTATGATTTGTTCCTTATCCATGCTCTTCCTCCTTTCTGCTTACCCTATTTTTAGTACTTGCTTATAACTTTAATGTACTGGTGATAAAAATAGTTGTATCCTTTGCCAAATCAATTTCAATCACTTCATGATCATGATAAGCATATTTTCTTTCCTTTTTGCTGTTTTCTTTTTTTATGACTCTGACAATAGGGCGTGAAGGAAGTCCCTTATGTTGCCCTACAACCACTCCAATATCACCTGTACTCAGTTTCACTGAAGAGCCTGTTGGATATAAAGCAATAGAACGCAGGAATTGAATCACGACTTCATGATCAAATTGTATATTAGTAAAGCCCATAATATACTCGCTCGCTTCAAACGGAGGCATCGCAGACCCGTCAGGAACATCTGAGATAAGATGGTCAAAATAATTAGCCACAGCAACAATCTTGGCAAAAAGATGAATCTGCTCCCCTTCCAATCCTCGTGGACTCCCAGTTCCATTAATATACTCATGATGCTGTAAAGCCACGTGAGCTGAAGCTAAGCTGATTTCATGTTTTTTTCGTAGCAAATTAAAGCCTGTCCATGTGTGCTCCCCATTCTCATTAGTAGCTTTTTTAGCCGTATTATTTTCCGTGTTATTCGAAACAGTTTTGCCAAGGTCATGTAATAAAGCACCTATGGCTAGCTCCTTTAAATGAGTGGCTGATAAATTCATATTAGCGCCTATTAACACAGACATGATGCATACATTTATGGAGTGGATAAATAAAAAATTATCCTTTGTTTTCACATCTGATAAATGGAGAAGCACGTGTTTATTGCGAAGAATCTCATCTACAATAGCCCCGGTTGTTTGTTGAATCGATTTGCTGTCAAAATCTTTTCCACTTTGAGCTTTTTGCATGACTTCAGAAATATTTTTCAGCGCCGTTCTCCGAGTTTCATCAGATACTACATCTTCGAGCTTCACATCTTCAAACTCTTTTTCACTAATATAGATCATGGTCACTCCCAATCTTCGGAGCGTGTTGATCATCGAAGGAGTGAGAGATACACCAGATTGGAGCAAGGAACGCCCTTCACTTGTATAGATACTCTTTCCAAGAATTTGTCCTGGTTCAATAGATTCTATGCTTATCAGTCTCATGATTCATTCTCCCGAAATGTATTGGTCATTTGTTGCCAGATGGTCCCACTCGCCTCTTCTCCACGTTCAATTCTTTCAATTGCCATTGAGATTTGGAGCTGCACTTCGAATTCAGAGTCATTCTGCGCTTCCTTCAAGAATGCAAGAGCAGACTCATCCCCCACCTCATATAAAAATCTAGCCGCTCTCCAACGAACGAGCTTATTCTTATCCTTTAAAGCCTTAATCATTTCTGGAATCGCCTCTGGCTGACCTAAGTCAGATATCGCATCACCCGCCGTTCTTCTGATCACTGCCGATGCATCCTCTAACATAACGTAAAGAGAGGGCAATGCCTTGGGTGATTCAATCATCCCTAAATACGCCGTAGCTAAGCGTCGAATAGAAACGTTTGAGTCCTTAATAGCTCTTTCCAGTACTTTTAAAGTCCCTTCTGTTGGTTTCATCTGCTGAAGTGCTGCATAACGGATACGCCAATCTTGATCCTCCATTTTTTCAGAAATCTCAGCGAGAGTCCATTCTATTTTTTTCACTCTCTGTCCACCCTTATCCTGCACTACTTGAGAGATCAATTGCTCTAATCTTTCCCCAGGGTAAGCAGCAGAATACTCCTCAACAAGTTCCTCCATCACTTTTTCTACATCTCCATATCGCTTTCCTTGCTCAATCCAACTTCTTTCGATGATAAGGTTTGTAGAATAGCTCTGTATTTTGGATACCGCCTGCAAAAAGCGTTCAGGCAAACCTACTCTCCGCTCCTCATGGTCTATCATAAGTTTAAGCTGCATTGGAATCCCTTTAAATTCTTGAACATATACTTGAATTTCACCAAAAGAATCAGGGGGGACTTCTTTTACACTTAGCGAATCAATAGAAGAATGCTCTCCAAAGATCGTCCTGATTTCTGCTAGGATCAAACTCCAGTCCCCTTTGGCTTTTCTTTCGACTGCCATAAAATCCGCTACATGAAAAACACTTTTCACTCCAGAAACATCTAAAATACGGCGGATCATCTCTGAAGACGATTCTCTATTTTCCAAGGAGTATACATGCCTTTGACCTTCTGGCAAGCTCTCATCTAGAGTCAACTTCATGGTATTTGGGCTTGGTGTTGGTTCAATAGATACGATCTTCATAAATTTCTCCTCTCTTACATTATTCCCAAGGTTTCTTTACCCCGAATTCTTGTGCAAATTTTTGGCTTTCAATTCTTCTAATTCTTCTCGCCTCAGCTCTTCTTGGCGCCGTATTGTGTAATTCAATTTCCTCTGGTGATTCAGGAATTACTTTCGGTACTGGTGCAGGAATCCCATCCTCCCCCAAGGCAACGAAAGTAAGAAAGGACGTTGCACATATTTTTCGGTCACCTGTTAATAGCTCTTCAGCAATCACTTTCACAAAGACCTCCATCGAAGTCTTATGTGTCCAAGTGACAAAGGATTCCAAGCAAACGGACTGACCTTCTTTAATTGGATGTAAAAAATCTACTGAATCCGTCGAAGCTGTAACAACTTGTTTCCGCGCATGTCGGATGGCTGATATCGCAGCAATATCATCAATATAAGCCATCAATTTGCCTCCAAACAGAGTACGGTAATTATTTGTATCGGGAGGAAGGACATAACTTGATTTTACCGCTCTGGATTCCTTGACGAATTTAGGTTGAAGTTGTTCTGTTGTATTCATGTGTGAAGTAATTCCTTTCATCTTCAGATAATATTTTTTATTAATACAAACATATCAGTATTATTTCATTTGATCAAATGGTTAAGTGATAGTAAAATCAAGATTGTGCTTGTTTTTATAAAAATGGAGGAATGAACATGATTTTAAAGATTATTGAGCATAAACTATTTTCTACAATTATTATTACCCTTATTTTAATTAACGCCATCCTTGTTGGGCTAGAAACGTATCCCTACCTCCATGATCAGTACGGTCTATGGTTTCATTGGGCCGATATCATTCTTCTATGGTTATTTACTATTGAAATTATATTACGTTTAATAGCTACCAAGCCAACTCTTACTTTCTTTAAAGATAGTTGGAATGTGTTCGATTTCATTATTGTTTTAAGTGGACATCTATTTGTCGGAGCCCATTTCATTACAGTCTTACGGATACTTAGGGTCTTACGTGTACTCAGAGCCATTTCAGTTATCCCATCACTAAGAAAAATTGTGAACGCCTTATTATTAACCATCCCTGCACTTGGTAATATTTCCTTACTTCTTGGACTTTTATTCTATATCTTTGCGGTCTTAGGAACGATGTTATTTGCTCATATTGCTCCAGAATACTTTGGTTCTCTTCATTCTACATTGTTAACCCTTTTTCAAGTCGTCACACTAGAATCATGGGCTAGCGGTGTCATGCGTCCTCTATTAGTAGAAGCCCCGTGGGCTTGGCTCTATTTTGTCGCTTTCATTCTTGTTGGAACCTTTGTTATTTTCAATTTATTTGTTGGGGTGATTGTTGGAAATGTAGAGAAGGTAGAGAAGCTTGAACAAGAGCATGAAGGAAAAATGGCAGAGCTACACAGACAGAGAAAGATTTGGCTCATATCAAGCAGGAAATGCTAGAGTTAAAAAAATTAATGAAAGAGCTACAAAAAAAATAGCTTGGCATGATGCCAAGCTATTTCTATTTCATTGTCATTCTATTTATTAATATACGCTGTCTTACTCTTTGCTATATAAATGACATCAAAGCCTAATTCTTCAGCAACAGCTCGTAAGGAAACATAGGTTTTCGAGTTATAGAGTAGGATATTCCCATCGAATTTCGATGTTGCTACATCTTCTGTACGCAATACTGCCTGAGAGGTAAAGGTAGCTAAACGGTCTTCATACGAAATCTTAGCTGATTTTGTTTTTCCCTCCCACTCCACTTTTGCTCCTAGTTGTTCAGCATATTCTCGAATAGGAAGATAGGTTCTCCCATTGATTAGAACCGGCTTGTCTTTTATATCTAATTCAGCCCCACCTACAATAATAGCGATTGGATCCGTAAAGCTCGGTTGTTTGTATTCTCCCCATACAGTTTCTGCAATCACTCTAGCAATCGCTTCATAACCATTCTGGTTTGGATGGATATCTGGTACTTTTCTAAGAATATGAGTATACAAGATTTCATTTCCTACAAACGCCTCTCCCACAGGAGCTAGCAGAAGCTTCTTACTCTCTGTTTGGTATTCTTTCACTATCTTTTGAAATTCTGAATGATATTGCAGCCTCATCTCGTTTAAGGTGTCAAACAAGACCTTATCGGTCATGTTTGCAATATGGGGATAAGGCTGGTACTGATCTGCTAAAACGATCGTCGCCTTAGGGTTTAATTCAAACAAAATAGCTAAACTCGCTCTCACATTTTGATCAATTTGTCCTAATCTAGTTTTGACAATCTCTTCAAATTCCGTTTTTGTTTTTTGTTTGTAAACCTCTGGTAGGTCACGAATATCATTTCCACCGATAGTCACAGTGATCAAATCAGCTTCCTTAATCTTGCTTTGCACTGTATTCATTTGTTTAATACGCTCTTCAAGCCGAGGATCAATTTGAACTAGTTTAGGTTGAATCTCCTCAGTTGTCACGGCTTTACCATCCTTCATCGCTTGCAGATAGTTTATGAGTCCCGTGCTTGTCATACCACCTACTCCGTAATTCGCATAATCCGCTCGTCCGTTATATAGAGCCTGTTCATAGATTCGTTCAACAAAGCCATAAGGTACGGTGTTAAGATTCATTCCAGGTTCAAATCCCACAGTAATTGAATCTCCAAGAGCGACGTAATGGAATGCCTTGGTTTCTTGTGCAAATGCAGTGGATGGATTCATATTCCCCACAATAAATAGGCAAACAAATAACAATAGACATGTTTTTTTAATTATATTTTTCATTCTCATTCTCTCCCCTTTATCTGTTACTACCAATCCTAGCTTTATTCTATTATTTATGACGCTGTAGGAAATTCCCCATTCTTTCAATCGCTCGTTTCAAAGAGTCAAGGGATGTCGCATAGGAACAGCGAATATATCCGATACCACTTTCTCCGAATACACTTCCCGGAACGACAGCTACCTTCTCTTCGACAATTAGTCTTTCCGTAAATTCTTCAGATGAAAAGCCTGTGTTTTTAACTGAAGGAAAGGCATAAAAAGCCCCCTCAGGCTGATGACACTCTAAGCCGATATCTTGAAAGGCTTTGACAACGTAATTTCTGCGTTGCTTATAGCTCTCCACCATTTTGTCTTTCTCATTCATTCCATTCTTTAAAGCTTCTAATGCCGCTTTTTGTCCCATAATTGGGGCACAGAGCATCGTATACTGATGAATTTTGATCATCGCTTGAATAATGTCCTGCGGGCCACAGGCATAACCAATCCGCCAGCCTGTCATAGCAAATGCTTTAGAAAAACCAGAGATCAGAATGGTTCTTTCTTGCATCTGAGGAAGCTCTGCAATACTGACATGCTTATAGTCATAGGTTAATTCAGCATAAATTTCATCAGAAATGACAATCAGATCATGCTCAATTAGAACCTTAGCAATCTTCTCTAAATCTGCACGATTCATGGTTGAGCCTGTTGGGTTATTGGGAAAACAAAAAATAATCGCTTTTGTTTTCTCTGTAATTTTCTCCGTAATGGCTTCTGCTGTAACCTTAAACTGATTACTTTGGCTCGTATGTATAGGGACAGGAACTCCTCCCGCTAAACGAATCACAGGATCATAAGAAACATAACAGGGTTCAACAACTAAAACCTCGTCACCAGGATCCAATATGGCTCTTAATGCAATATCTATCGCTTCACTTGCTCCTACTGTAACGACAACCTCTTTTGCTGGATCATATTCAACCTGAAACTGTTCTACTAAATACCTAGCTATTTCTTTACGGAGTTCTGGTAATCCACTGTTGGATGTATAGGTGGTAAACCCACGTTCCATCGAATAGATACTCGCTTCACGCACATTCCAAGCCGTGACAAAATCAGGTTCTCCGACTCCCAGCGAGATCACATCCTCCATGGACGAAGCCAAATCAAAATAGCGGCGAATCCCTGAAGGCGGAATCGATTGTATTGTTTTAGATAATCTACTTTTATGGTTTTCACTTTTTTCTAGTTTTGTATTTTCACTCATGGGGTCACAATCATCCTTCTGTCTTCGTCATTCTCACCATAAATCACACCGTCATGCTTATATTTTTTTAATATAAAGTGAGTCGCCGTCGAAATAACATTATCGTAAGG
>NZ_BAMO01000070.1 GCF_000615945.1 Caldalkalibacillus mannanilyticus JCM 10596 | reverse complement strand
AGAGTATATGAATCAGCAAGGTTTTTCAGTTAGGATTGAAGGGCAATGCTATCAACTTCTTTTAGCCATACTAATTCCTTTTTTAGTTGTGTTAATTCAGCAGAACAAGAATTGTAAGTTAATCCTTTGCCAGTTTCTTTGTATGTATCGTTCCATTTCCCTAAAAAGCGATTAAATACAAAACGACTACATCCGATTGTTTTACCAATTAAGATTTCCTGTTCTTTGGTTGGATAGATACGGAATTTGTATGCTTTGTTGACTAACATTGTTTTCACCTCACTTCCAGAAGGAACTTACGTTCTTATTATACCATATTGTGGAAAGTTTTGGCTAACGCCAACCGACATACATCTCCCCCTTATCATTGGGCTTCGCCCTTCACACGATTGAAGAGGGAGTCTTCTGTCGGAAAATGATAAATCTATTTTACACTAGTTCCTTAAACAAAACGGCTTGCTAGGAACGCACAATTGTTACACTTTATTCTATATACTAGGAAACCTTCTTCTTAGTATTCCGTCTGATACAACATACACTTAAAAAACTAGAAAGAAGGTATTAAAATGCGCAAAGCGCTCGTAGTTTATCTATGTTTATTTTTATTACTCCTTGGCTGTAGCATGAAGACTGAAACAAATTCAGATAGAAAAAATAAGGAGGAAATCAATTTAGAGAATGCTGTTCAGAAATGGGAGCTTGCTGAAGCTCATTTGAAGTTATATGCGCTGAATCATGATCAAGATGCAAATTGGTACAAGGACATGGTTGTAGAATTCCACGATCAAACAAAAAGATTTCCTTCATGGGAAAATTCAGGATGGCCTACGTATGCTCCTAAGTTATTTTTTGAGGATCTTAGTCAAGATGGAAAAGAAGAAATGATAATCATTTTAAAAACCGCACACGGTACTGGCACTTCAGAAGAAGACATTTTTATTCTGAATCCTGAAACTCTAGAGGAAATCTCCATACAAACAGCTCCTGAAACTGCTACAAAACATGCTAAAGCAACTTTATCAAATGATCACATCAAAATTATGATAGATGACAAATTACATCTGATTCCTAGAAGCAGTGTAGAGAAGGAAGACGAAAAAATTGACCAAGTTTATATAGGCATTGGATACTATTCATACTCCATACATAACGGTATTTTAACAGCAAATGTTGCTGTATTTTTTGACATGACAGGACCTCTAGGAGAAATTAAGATTACTTATACTTTTAAAGATGGAAAATACCAAGCAGAGTCCATTAATTTTGAACCTCTTGAAGAGTATAAACAAAAATGATGTATCTTTGGATACCTCTATAGAAAAAAGGGTAAAGAACCAGGAATTTAATATCCTGGTTTTTTAACGTTATTTTACCTCATATTTAGAGCCTGACGACTAGTATTTATCGTAATGCTTAATCATTCATTCGTCAAAAAAAAGATCCTCAGCTTTTTCTTCCACTGGGACATAACCGTACGTTATGTTTTCACCAAGTGTATTTATTTTTGCCATTAAATCTAAGATATCTCAACTATTTTCTATGTAAGGGTTTTCATATAATTAACTTAGAGAGGTCAGATGGAAGGAGGTAAGACATGGGGCGAGTGAAGCAATTCGGAGAAAAACTATACGAGAATCGAGCTTGGCTGCTCATGACATTACCCGGTTTACTCTGGCTAATCGTCTTGAAGTATCTACCTATGTTTGGTCAGATCATTGCTTTTAAGAATTTTCGTTTTCATCCAGACGGTTTTTTCGCCAGTATCTATCATAGCGAGTGGGTGGGTCTGGAGAACTTTCGATTTTTATTTAATACCAATGATGCGTTTATCATTACTCGCAACACGGTGTTATATAATTTGGTTTTTATTGTTGTAGGGCTGATCTTAGCCGTAGGGGTTGCTATTGTCTTAAGTGAACTAACGAAGCAAAGGCTTGCTAAGATTTATCAAACGGGGATGCTGTTTCCTCACTTTTTATCCTGGGTTGTGGTCAGTTATTTTGTCTTTACATTTTTAAGTATGGATCGGGGCTTGTTTAATAGTGTGCTTTCTTTCTTTAACGTTGATCCTATTTCGTGGTATAACGAACCCTCCTATTGGCCGTATTTTATCATTTTCATCAGTCAGTGGAAGGGTGTAGGGTTTAGCTGCATTATTTATCTGGCTGCGATTGTCAGTATTGATCGCAATTATTATGAAGCAGCATGATTGATGGAGCGAGTAAGTGGCAGCAAATTAGGCATGTCACCATTCCGATGATTATGCCCTTGATTATCATCCTTACGATTTTAAATATTGGCAGTATTTTCAGTGCAGATTTTGGTTTGTTTTATCAGGTTCCTAGAGATTCAGGACCGCTCTATTCCGTAACCAATGTTATTGATACCTATGTCTATCGAGGACTGATGACGATGGGTGATATTGGAATGAGTACCGCAGCCGGGTTGTATCAGGCGACAGTAGGGTTTATCTTAATTCTAATCACGAACTACATTGTCAGAAAAATTGATGAAGATAATGCCTTGTTTTAGATATTTGCAGGTGGAAGGAGGAAACAAGAATGGAAACTCCACCAAATAGGACAGAAGTGATCAAAGAACCAACGAGGCAGGTTTCTAAGAAGAACACAGCTTACAATCCCTATGGTTTTTCTGGAGCAACAAGTGTCTTGATGCATATTCTGTTAGGCTCGTTTGCCTTTCTGTGTATCTTTCCGTTTCTCTATGTCATGATCATTTCACTAACCAGTGAGCAGTCCTTAGCGATGTATGGGTATCGTATTATTCCCAAGGAGTGGAGCTTAGATGCTTACTATTATTTATGGCAAATGAAATCACAGGTCATTCAGGCTTATGGTGTCACTCTGTTGGTGACCGTATTAGGAACGCTGATCAGTGTATCCATCATTTCGATGTACGCCTACGCTATTTCCAGAAAACAATTTGCTTATCGCAGACAGTTTACCTTTATTGCCTTCTTTACGATGTTGTTCAGTGGAGGGATGGTTCCGTTTTATATCGTGATGACTCAGTTTCTAGGCTTACGGAACTCTATCTGGGCGCTCATCCTGCCTATGGCAGTGAATGCCTTCTATATCATTATTATGAGAACCTTCTTTCAGCGCTCTGTACCTGAGGCGATTCTTGAATCAGCTAGAATTGATGGAGCGGGGGAGTTTCGAATCTTTTTTACCATTGTCTTCCCTCTTGCGATACCGGGAATTGCCACCATTGCTTTATTTAGCACCTTAGCTTACTGGAACGACTGGTTTAATGCTTTACTCTTTATTGATGATTCGAAGTTTGTGCCTTTGCAATCTTTATTAATGAGAATCGAAAATAATTTAAGCTTTATCCGGCAAAATGCGATGTTATCGAATCAAAATAGTGCCATTCTATCCTCTGTACCACAGGATTCAGCTCGAATGGCGCTGGTCGTCATTGCTACACTTCCCATTGCGCTCTCTTATCCATTCTTTCAAAAGTACTTTATTAAAGGCTTAACAATTGGTGGGGTAAAAGAGTAGCTGCTTTTGGTGTAAGACTTCTTACATTCATTCAAGGAAGAAGCTTAGATTTCTGCTTGGCATTTGTAGAGAGAGGCTAGTGGAGAGAAAACTCTTCCTTTGGTGATAAAGTGATACAAATCATACAGAATGGGGGATAAACATGAAGAAAATAGGCTGGCTGGCTGCCACAATGCTTTTGCTTATGGGGCTTTTGATGGCATGCTCAAGCGAAGATGCGAACAGTAAGGGTTCGTCAGAAGGGACCACGAAGGAAAAGGTGAAAGAAGAGCATGTTACACTGCTTTGGTATCTCATTGGTACTCCGCAAAAGGACATTGATCAGGTGATGGAAAAGGTAAATGAATACACCAAGGAAAAAATAAATGCCACGATCGACCTTAGAATGCTGGATTGGGGAGAGTTCAATGATCGCATGCAGGTCATTACCACTTCAGGAGATGCCTATGATATTGCATTTACCAGCTCGTGGGCGAATAACTATGCTTTAAATGCAAGACGCGGAGCGTTTGTAGCGCTTAATGATTTAATGGATCAATATGGTCAGGAGATGAAACAGTTGATTGACCCTGCTTTCTTAGAGGGAGCTCAAATTGATGGGAAGCTCTATGCTGTACCAACCAATAAAGAAGTAGGACAGCAAGCGGTTCTTTCCTTTAATCATGAATTAGTGAAAAAGCATAACCTAGATATTTCCCAAGTAAATTCTTTAGAGGATTTAGAGCCTTTACTAGCAGTGATTAAAGAGAAGGAGTCAGGTGTAACACCGATTGCTACCTTCGATACGTACTTGCCTTTTGACTCCATCCTACAAGAGGAAATGCCTTTTGCTTTCCGTTTGGACGGGAATACGGATGAAGTGGTAAACAAGTACGAAGAAGCGGAAACAATGAAAGCGCTTAAAACCATGCATGACTATTACAAAAAGGGCTATATCCGTCCCGATGCGGCAACAAGTACCGATTCGTGGCCTTTGGAAACTCCGAACTGGTTTGTTCGCAAAGAGCTGTACCAGCCTTATGCTGAGTCAATTTGGTCCAGAGCGGCGGGGTATGAAATTGTGACAAGACCGCTTCATCAACCGTATGTTTTTAATAATTCAGTTACAGGCTCGATGCAAGCCATTTCGGCTACGTCCAAAAACCCAGAGAAAGCGATGATGTTCTTAAATCTGCTTAACTCAGATCCATATCTGCGGAACTTGCTGGATAAAGGGATCGAGGGTGTGCACTATGAGGAGAATGCGGATGGTACGATCAAAGACCTGTCTGCTCGAGTAGAAAGATATAACATGCCTAGCTTTGCTTTAGGGAATCAGTTGATCCTAAAGCTGTACGAAGATGACCCAGCAGATAAATGGGAGGCATTTGCAGCGTTTAACGCTAGTGCTATTCAATCCCCAGCGTTAGGTTTCTATTTTGACTCAAACCCTGTTCGCACAGAGATTGCCGCCATTTCTAATGTGACGAGTGAATTTGCTCCTGCTTTACTGAAGGGGGCAGTCGACCCAGAGCAATATATCCCAGCCTTTAATAAGAAGCTGTACGAAGCAGGAATGCAGAAGGTATTGGATGAGATTCAAAGACAATATGACGCGTGGAAAGCGAACCAATAAACATAGAATAGATTAGATTCAGCAGGAGAAGAGTGCCCGAAGAGTTCGCTATACAGCTTTTGGGACACTCTTTTTCTATGACAGGAGGGGCTAGAATGCTACATGGAGCAATTGAAGCTGGGGGTACAAAGTTTGTTTGTGCTGTCGGTGATCGGCAGGGAAAGATTCGGAACAAAATGACGTTTCCTACGGAAGGTCCAGAAAAAACATTGGAACAGGTTCATGCTTTTTTCCAAGAATACACCTTGGCATCCATAGGGATTGGGAGCTTTGGTCCCATTGAATTAAATCCACAGAAAAAAAATTATGGGGAAATAGGCAATACTCCTAAATTGCTTTGGAAGCAGTTTAATATCTATCAAGCTCTCGTTTCGACCTATCAAGTTCCTGTGTTTGTCGATACGGATGTCAATGCGGCTGCTTTAGGAGAATTCTACTGGGGAGCAGGAAAAGAGGTTGATCACTGTCTGTATATTACGGTGGGGACGGGAATTGGAGCGGGATTTGTCAGCAAGGGAGAAACACTCAAGGGGAGTACGCATCCTGAAATGGGTCATATTTATGTAGCTCGTCAACAGGAGGATCGTTTTGCTGGAAGCTGTCCGTATCATCAAGACTGTTTAGAAGGATTGGCATCTGGCACTGCGCTTGAAGCAAGGTATGGCAAGAAAGGAAACCTGCTCGTGGAGTGTGAGGAGGTATGGGAGCTAGAAGCCTATTATTTAGCTCAAGCCATTGTGAATTATACACTGATTCTCGCTCCAGACAGAATTATTCTTGGCGGCGGGGTCATGAAGCAACAAGCATTGCTGCCCTTGATTCGCCAGAAGGTGTCTACCTTACTAGCAAATTATGTTGAGCTTGAATCTATGGATAAATATATTGTAACCCCACAATTAGATGATCAGCAGGGAATTCTGGGAGCCTTAGCTCTAGGAATGAAAGCAGATCATGTCAAAGGAGCTTCATAAGAATGGGAAGGGAACCGTTGTTTTTAGAACCGTGTTTTAAGGAGAGGATTTGGGGAGGAACTGCCTTGAAGGATCGTTTTGGCTACTCTATTCCTTGTGAGCAAACCGGGGAATGCTGGGCGATATCGGCTCATCCCAATGGACAAAGTGTAGTGAGGAATTCATCTTATCAAGGGATGACGCTAGGACAATTATGGGCAGAGCAGCCCCAGTTGTTTGCCCATCATCCTAGTCAGGTCTTTCCCTTATTAATTAAAATTCTAGATGCTAATCAAGACTTATCTGTGCAGGTTCATCCTGATGATACGTATGCCCAAGCAAATGAAAATGGAGAATTAGGCAAGACAGAATGCTGGTATATTATTGACTGCAAGCCAGATGCTGAGATCGTCTTTGGACATCATGCACAGAGCAAGGAGGAATTAGAGGACTACATTCGAACGGAACAGTGGGATTCATTGCTACGGCGGGTCAAAATCAAACCAGGAGACTTCTTCTATGTTCCTAGCGGGACGATTCACGCTTTATGTGAAGGAACATTGGTATTGGAAACCCAACAAAGCTCGGATACCACGTATCGGGTGTATGACTACCACCGTCAGGGTGCGAAGGGAATGAAACGAGAATTACATCTAGATAAGGCATTAGACGTCATTACCGTTCCGCACTATTCATCAAGGGGAAAACCCACCGTGAAACAGAAGCAGGATGCCATCATTACAACCTTTCTTGAAGGTGAGTATTTTAGTGTGCATAAATGGTCTGTTCGAGGAATGGTAGAGGCTACGCATGCCCCGTTGTTTCTATTATGCAGTGTGATAGAAGGAGAAGGAGAGATTATGACGGAAGCAGGTACCTTCCCTTTGAAAAAAGCAGATCATTTTCTCGTTCCTAGTGATGTAGCCTCCTTTTCGCTAAAAGGAACTATGGAGATGATTGTTTCTCATATCTAGGTGTAAGTAATTGTAGTTAGATTCGCAAGCTGTATCTTTGTGATGACCGCTTCTGTGGTGATCACAATTCAAAATAAAAAGTAGAGGTGAAAAGATGAAAAAAGGGTCTATTTTTATGCTGTGGGTTTTAGTCATCTTGTTTGTGTGTTTGAATCCAATGAACGGTTTCGCCAAGCAACCAGAATCCTCGTATTGGTATCCCGAAACTTTATTACAGTGGAGTCCAGAACATGATCCTGAAGCTCCGTTTAACCGCAGTACCATTCCATTGGCTCAGCGAGAGGTGCTGTTTAAGGTCAACGATACTCAGCAGTCTGAAGCGAAGCTGGTGGCTTTATCTGCCTTGAACCCTAATACAAGTGGCGTTCCTTCTCAGGGTGGCAAAGAATTTTTTGCGAATACGTTTAGCTATTGGCAATATGTTGACATCATGGTCTATTGGGCAGGCTCTGCTGGCGAGGGAATTATTACTCCTCCTAGTGCAGATGTGATTGATGCTTCACATAGAAATGGAGTGCCCATTCTAGGAAATGTCTTTTTCCCGCCTAAGGTATATGGAGGGCAGGATCTGTGGGTGGAGCAAATGCTCACCCAACGCGAGGATGGTTCGTTTCCTGCGGCAGACAAGCTTTTAGAAGTAGCAGAGTACTATGGCTTTGACGGCTGGTTTATCAATCAAGAAACAGAGGGCGGAACTCCTGAGACTGCCAAGGCAACA
>NZ_BAMO01000071.1 GCF_000615945.1 Caldalkalibacillus mannanilyticus JCM 10596 | reverse complement strand
AAAGTCCTGATATGTCACCTTTAGAGTACATTTACTTTGCGGTGTATTGTTTTATAATTAGCATAAATTATTTGCTAATTAGCAAGTCCACCCTTGATATCCGCAAACGCATTGAACCTCGGCACCATTCCATACATATATTTTATTCGTATCAGAATCACGGAGTGCGAAGCCTTCTTTTCCCCATCCCATGCAACCTTGTACTAATTCACTTGCTTTTCCATACTCAACGACTACAGGACTTGTGTAATTTTTCATTAAAATCTCTCCTTTTAATTTAGATATTTATAATTAAATCACTAAAAGTGACATTATCAGGCTAAGTAAATGTAAGAAAAGAAATAGCTAGTTCTTAGTAAGTTCTTTTTCTATTACCTCTTCTAGAATTTTATAGTCAGGAGCCCCATTAATTTGTGTATCCCCAATAATAATCATTGGAGTACCAGCTATTTTTAATTTTTTATACTGCTCCCGGCTATTTTTTAATCTCTTTTTATAATATTTATTACGGTTCTCTAGACTATTTTCAAACTTATTCAAATCTAGATCTAATTCCTCTGCATACTTCTTAAATAGATCATAACCCTTTGGTTCATTTATCCATTCTTTCTTACGTACAAATAATAAAGAATGCATTTCCCAGTACTTATTTTGCTCACCCGCAATCATAGCCACTAGGGAAGCCTCAATAGCTTTTTCGTTACTTGGTACATCTTTTAAAATATACTTTACTTTCCCTGTTTGTATATAATTCTCATTCAGCTTAATTTTCTTCCAATTTTCATGTGAATATTGACAAGCATTACAATTGTAGTCAGAAAACTCAACAATAGTGAGAGGAGCCTCTTCTTTTCCAACAATATTATCATTTTCTGATAAAAAATTGGAAAGACTGTCTATTGTATATGTAGTAGAATTCACATCTGTACTTTTTGAATAAAAAACAAAGTGATAAAGTACTGCCCCTATAGCCAATATACTTATTACAATGCTAGCAGTTTTCAATTTACCTTTCACAACTTTGCTTTTTCCTTTCTAGTTAATAGTAATATACCCCCAGTTATTATCATAATAGCTACAGAAATATATATAGCAACAAGGGATGGTTCCATATAATCATCTACATACTTATCTTTATCATTTATTGGAGGAACATCTTGTACTGACTCAGGTATCTGAAATTCACTCAACATCTGTTCATTTTGTTTAAGTTCCTGATTTCTTTCCTGTAAAAGGAGAAATACAGATACCAAAAATATTATTAAAGAAACAATAAATACATACTTTGTTGTACTTCGCATTAAAATCACCTCATATATTATTGATTAACTGCATGATTTGAAAATAACCGTACATATAGACCATTTTCCATTAGCAATTCTTGATGAGAACCATCTTCTACAATTATTCCATTATCAATAACCAAAACACGATCACAATTCATAATTCCTTTTAAACGATGACTAATAATAAAGACAGTACGGTTTTGCATAAGTTCATTTAGCGCTTGCTGAACTATACTCTCAGAAAAAGTATCGAGAGCTGAAGTTGCTTCATCTAATATCAATATCGGTGCATCTTTTAGAAAGCCTCTAGCAATTGCAATTCGTTGTTTTTCACCCCCAGACAATTTATATCCTCTCTCTCCGACAATAGTTTCATATCCTTGAGGAAGTGATATAATTTTTTCATGTATGTTTGCATTTTTTGCTGCTTGAATGATTTGGTCAATAGTTGCATTAGGATTAGCAACCATAATATTATCTTTAATTGTCGAGTGGAGCAAATAAACTTCCTGTGATATCAAAGTAACATAATTAGACATCTCTTCAGAAGAAAAATCATTAATATCAATTCCATCTATTTTGATACTCCCTTGTGATGGTTCGTATAATTTTGTAAGTAAGTATGCTATTGTTGTTTTACCAGAACCACTATAACCTACTAAAGCTATCTTTTCCTTTGCTTTAATATCAAGATTTATATTGTTCAATACTTTTTTACCCGGTTCATATTCAAATATAACATTTTTAAACCTAACAGCCCCTTTGACTTTTTGAGGTCGTACATAAGGTTTTTCTAAAATTGGTTCATCATCTAAATACTTAAATATTCGTCCAAAAACAACTTTTGCTGTTTGTAAATCCATACTAATTTGTCCAACAGATTGTAATGGTTGAAATAAGGCTGCGATATAAGTTGCAAAAGCAAGTGCAACACCAGGAGTTACATCCAATCCTTGAGGACGTCCAAACCAATACACTAAGATTGGACTTGCTACAATTCCAATAGAAAAGAATAGATGGTATGTTGAGTTCAAAATAGATTGCTTCAATGTCACCTGTCTCATTTGATTTGATAGTTCTTCAAATCGCACATTTGCTATTGTTTGACCGCCAAATACCTTTATTAGCATCATTCCACTAATTGTCAAGTTTTCTGTAACAAACGAGGTAAATTGCACATTACGCTCTACTAATCCTTTACTTATTCGATAAGCGAAAATATTAAAAAGAGGTAACGGAAGAAACAATAACGGAATGACCAATAAGATAACCAAAGTTAGTTTATAATTAATGTAAAACATAACTGTTAATGTAGTAAAGATTGATAAGAGAGATTTGATTGAATCAAAAATTGGAGCAAAGACTTGACCACCGATTGCTTCTACTTCCATCGTTAGCCTGGATTGAATTTCACCTATTTTTGTTTCAGTAAAAAAACTGATCGGTTGTCTCTGTAAAATTGAAAATAACTTTTTCCTAATATTTAGAGTAATCTGGCTCGAAAATAGGGTCGTAACATATCTTTGAATCGTTGATAAGGAAATAGAGAGGTAAGAAACTGTAAACAATGATAATAGTAATAAAGAATAACTAACTCGGCTATTTCCTAAAAATCCCTTATCAATAATTTCGGCTAAAATCATTGGTGCTAGTGGTGAAAGTAAAGCTTGGATCAAGATTAGTAAAACTATAACGATGAGCATTGACCACTTTGCACCAGATAAAGATATGACTTTTTTCCAAGAAAAGTTATCCACTTGATTTTTCAATTTATTCACAACTAATATATCTCCCTTACCTTTACGTTAATAAGAAAATAAAGAAATCATAATTAATGATACTAGTAACGCTGCATTTTTCATAACATGGGTCCATCTAATTTTTTCGGGAGCATGTAACCCGAAACAGCCACATCCATATGGTAAAACTCTATTCATGTTAATCAACATTAATAAAACAAATATAAATTGCAAAAAAATACCGAACAGTGCCACCTCAAAGCGATAAATATTAAAAACTAGTAGCAATCCTACTGATAACTCCAATGGTCCCATAATGATAGCGATCCATTTCGTCATAGATTTTTTATTTAAGGCTTTATAGCTTTGAATTACTATATCAAATGCATAAGAATTACTAATTTTCCCTGAACTACTTCTTATAAATACGGTTCCAACAACTGCACTCAATAACCATATACTTACATTAACCCACGACATTTCACAGTCTCCATGTTACTTTTTGTAGTCATAAACTTTTCTATAAAAGACACAACGGCTTTATAGGGTAAATTATTCGCATGTTTCATAAGTCGATCAATAGGCTCTCCCATTTGAAACACATATACTGCTGGTAATGTTTTAATTTCATAAACTTTTAATAGCTCACACCCTGGACAAAAATTATTCAACATATCGGCACCCTCACTAATATCTACAACAGAAACTGATAGATTATGTTTCTTTAATTCATCCAACATTTTTTGTATATACCAAATTGCTCGATAGGTACTCATTTTATCCATGAAAAAAACTATACACTCTGGATTATTAGAAATAAATTGTTTAATATTACTTATTGGGGTTATCACCTCTTTTAGAAGACGCTCCATTTTAAAATAATAGCTTACTGTTCTCCATAAGGTACAAAGGAATATAAAGAATATGAGATAAGCCATTTAAATCATTCCTTTCATAGTTTTTTATTGAAGACTATTTGGCAAAGCTATATTTATACTTCCTTTGCAACCATAGCTCTAAACTAAGTACAGGAAAAAAGTCCTTACCAATATTCCTCAAATTTCCTTGTCGAAGCTGTTCAATATTACTCATCAATAAATCCGTCGAAACGATGCCATACTCCTGTAAAATTGATTGTTGAATAACTCTCTTCAACTTGTGATACTCTTGCTTAAAACCTTCAAATATCAAAGCATTCGTAGTCGATTTACCTGGACGGCTAAGTACTTTTTCTGGAAGAACCCCTTTCATAGCCTCTATCAAAATTCCCTTACTTCTAGCGTTTTTTGTTTTTATCTCCAATGGTATGCCATATAAAAACTTTACAAGATCAACATCTAGAAATGGATGCCTAGATTCCATTTTTAATGGCTCTGAAATATAATCTCTTGCAAATATATATAGCTGAGGAGCTTGGTCTATAAATTCGAATTGGGATCTTTCTCCTGGCATCAATTCAAAGTGCTTGCTTATATACCTTTCATTTGCTTTATGGTAATTTTCCTCGCTCATAAGGGAATGTTCAAATCTGTTTCCCTTCCGCTGTAATGGTTTAAAGCCATACTCAAGTGCTGTGCTATATAATGGTTCATTCAACACACGAGATAGTTTATTTGCCTCCTTAATAAATGTCATAAATTTGTACTTTCTTAGATAATCAGCTATATAATAATAGTTATAACCAAATACCTGATCTCCAGCATACCCAGTTAATACAACCCTTACATCCCTTTCAGCTGCCCTTAAGTAAGAAGAATTAGTTAAAGAATACATCAATTGAGCTACATTGGGCTCATCAGTAAGTGGTGAATATTCAGGAAACCCTCTTAGCATCCACTTGTCATCACTATATACATACTCAAAATCCCCTTGATATTGAGAATGTACATATTCAATATATTCACGCTCATCTGCTTCTTTATACTTATTATAGACACAAGAAATAGGGGTTACCTGTGTGTTAGGATAGTTTTTTCTTGCTGTTACAATAAATAGAGGTTGAGTCTAGCCCGCCACTCATCATTACTGCAACAGAGCCTATACTTCTGAGTCTGGATTCAACCGCCTTATCAAACAATTCACGAAAATGAAAAACATAATCATCATTATTTTTATACACTATTTTACTAGTATTTATTAAATTCCAGTAAGGTTCAATTTTAATGGTACCTGATTGTATTATCAAACGGGACCTTTAGAAATTCTATGTATGTCCGTATACGGTGTACTATTTTCTGGCGGGACTCCTTGAAGGTATATGTAATCTATAAGATAATTCTTGTTGATTTTTAATTGTTCTTCAGGATTGAAAAGTGCACACATATGAGAAGCAAAAATGAATTCATTGTTATTTCTTCGATAAAACAATGGTCGAATTCCTAAGTGATCTCTAGCACATAATAGCTTTTGTTGTCTTTTGTCCCAGATTGCAAATGAAAAATCACCTTTTAAGTATAAAACACAATCATCCTGCCATTTTTCATAAGCCATAAGTATAAGTTCAGCGTCAGATAATAGCTCTCCATTATAAGATAACCTTTGCATAAGTTCATTTCTATTATCTAATCTACAATCAGCTACAATAAATTTATCTTTCGTCGGTTTCCGATGGGGATCCCATTTTTCTATCGACTCAGGTGTCGTATATAAGGACGCTTGTCCCAGACCCACCCATTCATCACTTATTACTTTCTGATGATCTGGTCCCCATTTATCTAACTTTTGAACTAGGCTTTGTATTCTATCTCGAGCTATTAATTTTTTCTGAAAACTCATGATTCCACAAATAGCACTCAAATTATCCTATCCTTTCTTTTTTTTCTTAATATACTTGTATCCATTTGAATAGTATATTTATTACGCATGTCTCCTTCGTCATTTACAACTCTCCCATTATATTCTAGCCAAGCGTGTGCCATGAATGGGAACTTACTAACACCTACCACAAGGTCTATCGGTATTTTTTTTTTCATAAAAATTTCGTATCCTGCCACCGATCTATGTAAACATCGTGCTTTGCCTATATAATAGAAGCATACAGCATCTATTATATTCAATATAAAATAGATAAACTCAACCTCTTCTTTTGGTACATTGCGTAATTCTGGTAATTCTTTGTTTTGCTGAAAATGCTTTTGATGTACAGATTTAATCCCTTCTTTCTTTAGCCGCCCATTAATCTTTATAATTTTTATAAGGACATAAATATACCAATAAATTTTCTTTAAGACCATTTTATATTCACCAATCTTTTTTCCTCCATTTGTTTAATAAAGCAGATAAAATCTGATTGAAATTCTTCAGAAGTTACATCATAAACTAATTTCACTTCGTTCTCAATAGTTTCATAACTAAGCCCTTCATTCAATTTTTTCCAAATAAATAAACCTGTTGGATCCAATCCGAAATAGGTATCACCTTCAATATCTAATAATACTGCTTCATCATCTATCATTGTAATTACTACATTCTGGGAACACTCTATTTTTATCTTTTTTAATTCTTTTGGACCAAACATTCTATCACTCCATTACAATAAACAGTACTATATTCATATACTTTTATATCCTTTATTTGAAATAAAGGTTAATAAATTTTCTTTTTTACTAAATTACCTATATTTAGATAATAAACGAAGACATAAATAAATGTAAGGCTTAACTTTTTTAGCCCCAATTTGGATATCTTAGCTAAATTTTATAGTCCTAAATTACTTTAAACGTGTACTAAAGAAAAACTATTGGATAGTTGTTTATTCTATTTAGCTTTATGTATTCGGTTTATGTATTACTTTTATTACTTGAGCTAAACATACCCCTCATTTCCACTATTTCTATAGATTTCTTTAAATTAGATCCTCCTATTTTTTTTATTATGTTTTTAATTTGATTTTTAACTGTACTTTCAGTTTTTAATAGTTTCTTCTCTATTTGAGACCGAGTATACCCTTGTTCGACCAACTCAAATACTGCTTTTTCAGCCGGAGTTAAACACTTTAATTGCTCTTCTTTTTTTAAATTACGATACTTCCTTACCAATATTTCTATTGGGGTAACTGTTCTATATACTTCCCGTATAACATGAGGAATTTGCATATATTTTTCCTTGGTAATAAAATTTACTGCTCCTGCGGTGAAGGCTTTTTCTATTATTTCCTCATCATTTAAAGATGCAAGCATAATAATTTTAGATTTACATATTTTACCTATTTTGAACGCGGCATATATTCCATCTAGATTATTTTCTGACAGATTAATGTCCATTAAAGCAATATCAAATTGTATAGTTTGAGCAAATTGAACAGCTTCCTCTTTTGTTACTGCTGTTCCGACAACCAAAATATCTTTGTCACTATTTAATAGTTTTATAAGTTCCTTTAACCAATCTGAATCATTTTCCACAATTAGTATTCTTATTTTATTCATATACATTCCTCCCATTTGATATCTTTAACAAATTTAAATTCCTTATATAGAAAATACAACCGGACTGAAGTCACACTATGCTCTTTCACTATAAAATTATGTTTTATCGTTATGCTTTTTAATGGCTTTTTAGCAATAGGTAACCCCA
>NZ_BAMO01000072.1 GCF_000615945.1 Caldalkalibacillus mannanilyticus JCM 10596 | reverse complement strand
TATTTATTTAGTAATTTCAAGTCCTTTCATTGTATTTTTATTTTTGCAGTTTATGTTTGATAGTAATCCTTATTCTCCAATTAATCTGACAGGAGTATATATTGCTGTTTATGTAAGATATAGCCTTTTAGAAATTCCGTTATTTCTTTTAATTTCTTGGTCTGTTATTTCCGCGACAGCATTCGGTTTATTTATATTTAAAAATAAAAACGAGGTGACATAGATTGATTAGCTTGAAAAATATTATTAAAAAATATAAGCATAGAATAATTTTAGAGAAGATTAATTTGGAAATAAATCCAGGAGAAGTGATTGGGATTATAGGTGGAAATGGTTCGGGAAAATCTACAATACTAAAGATTATAAGTGGATTAACCTATGTAGACAGTGGAGAAGTCATCATATTAAAAAAACAATTAAAAAGAGGATTTACTGGAAAAACACCCCAAAAAATGGGTGTATTAATTGAATCTCCAAGTTTTCTCCCGAATTATACTGGTTTAAGAAATTTATTACTGTTGGCTAGCATCCAAAATAAAATTGATAAAGAATATATTGTTAAAATAATGGAAAAAGTAGGTTTAGATCCAAATGACAAAAGAGTGGTGCGTCATTATTCTCAAGGAATGAAGCAACGCTTAGCAATTGCTCAGGCAATAATGGAAAAACCAAAAATATTGTTGTTGGATGAGCCTACTAATGGGTTAGACAAAAATGGGGTAGAGATGTTGAAAAGTGTTGTAATGGAGCAGAAAAAAAAGTCAGTAGCTATTGTGTTAGTATCACATCTCCAATCTGATATTGACGAACTATGTGACAGGGTATATTTATTAAAGGAAGGAACATTGCATCATTATCAAACAGAAAAAGAATGGTACGTTGTGGTAGAAACTCTTTCTGATCTAGAGAGATTAAGTGAATTTTTTCCACATTTGAAGATAGGTGAACGCTATCAAGGATTACCAACAGGGAGAATTACTGGATCTTGGGAAGATGCACAAAAGTTAGAGAAAACATTGTCTGAAAATAATATTTCCTTTGTAGAGGTACGGGAGGATATGTTGAATGTTACTGTTTGAATATAACCAACTTTTTATGGTGAGAAAGTGGAGGTGGGTCACTATACATATAATATTGCTTACCTTTTCTTTTATTGTCACAGTTATTCAACATGATAGTAACTATTGGGATTTTTTATTTGGTACTCTCCTGCAATTTTTTTTTATGTTTGTTCTTATTACCAGTACTTTTTCTTTTTTTAATCAATGATCTGATTATTCGCGACATAAATAATCACTTAGCCCCTCTTATTATTACTCGCATAAATTCAAGATTTATTTGGATCATGACAAAAATAGTTATGGTAGCCATTGCTGCTTTTTGTTTTGTTATTTTTGCGGTCTTCACGGTGAGTGTCGTCAGTTTCATCAGAGGCGTACGATTTGAGTGGCTTGGAGTAATATCGCCATTTTTTCAGATGAAATTTCTCCACCTATCCTATTGCTTATCCTTCTATCTATTTATTGGGCTACATTAAGTGCTATTGGTGTCTTTAGTTTATTTGTATCCATATTAACTCGTAATCTTCCATTGTCTATGATTATTGGTGTGACTGTTATTTTGCTCGGGTTTCTATACTGGAAAACCGATTTAACTTTATTCGTTTGGACACCTACTGCACAAATGTATTTGGTTGCAATGTATCCGAATACTTACTCTGAGTTAGTTGAAGGTCTCTCGGTACATTCATCATTTGTGTATAATCTCTTTTTTTTTCTTAATTAACTTTATTGGATTATCCCTGATCTCTCGTGATCTGAATATGGCAGGTGAATCATAAGTGCTTCTGCGGTTAGTTAAGGTAAATAATAATCTTATGTTTGGTAGAAGAAGTAGTATTTATATTATTACTATTTTAGTTATTTGTGCTCTAGTACAAGTTATGATTACAAAATATTTTCCTCTTTATGACCTTCAAGATTATTTATTTTACACTATTGGTGGTGTAACAAAAAATGAATCCTTACTTCGGTTATTGGTGTGGATGGTTCAATTTATCCCATTGATCTATTTGATGTCTATATTATTTTGTTCAAATAAATTCGATACATGGGTACTGACTAGAAATGTATCTCGTTTCAAATGGTTTATCTCGAAATGGATCATACTTATATTGACGACAATAGGCTATGGGACTTTGATCATCATTGTGTATACATTAGTTGGTATCTTCTATTTTCCGATAGAATTTAGTATAGGTGGTATAGATATTGATCACCTTTCGTTGGTGTATAGTATAATTATTTTCTTTAGTGGGATGATTGCTTTAAGTTCGATAGGTACTGTAATCTCTTCTATGTGGAATAATGTATCTGTAGGTTATATTTTCTTTCTTTTACTTACATGTGTATGTTTTTTAATTTGGAATAGTGGAACTTTCCCTTCTTTTTTATCACCTCTAACTTACCCGATATCAATTGAATTTATAATCAATGCTGATGGATTCATATACGCTGTTCTAAGTAATCTAATGGTTATTATAGGTTCTTTCATGTTAAATCTCATTGTTTCAATTAAAAGGGCATCTTGAGTGAATAAAAAGATGCTCTGTAAAAAAGGAAATTCTGAGCAGGAGGTCTCTTTTCATATCACTCACTTTAAAACGTTATGAACATGGAGCGTTGATCATGACCTAAAACAATTCTTACCTAGAATAAGAAATTTGGAGGTGATGTGTTGGCTACAGAAATATTAGATCATTTGCTGCAATATGCTACTACTTTTAATACTAAAGGTGATTCCTTTAAGACTTCTAAAAAAGCAAAAAAGCAGGAATCTAACATGCTAACTTTAACTTGGAACGCTGAAATAGGGAGGCGACATAGTACAGACCATTTCCTGTCCTATGCCGCTTTTTTGCTTTCCTTCAAGAACTTCAGAGGAAGATTCGTTAATGATCTCCATATAAGCTCAAAAGGACCTGTAGTAAACTTTTTCAACCAGAAATGGGCGAATAGGAGCATTAGGAAACAGATGAGCAACCAAACACCGATAATTTCAATAGAGTGTAAGGTTCCACCAAGGGCAAACCCCCATCCATAGAATAAAATAGAAGCAACAACATTTTGTAGCATATAGCAGCTCAGAGCGGTTCTTCCAACTTCAGAAAGACGTTGGAAGAAGAAACCGGCGGCGTTCCGTTCCAACAACCAATTAAAGAACATAAAGTAACCTATCGCCATCAGTGGTGCAAAGATATATCGGACAAATATGGCTAGAGAAGGAAACGGCAAAAGGGAGAGAGCATTAAGAGGAATCCCGACTCCAAGTCCCCAAAGCATCATTTTTTTTCTTCTTTGTCTGCCTTCTTCGCTTTTCTCTAAGACTCGGCTACGGACAAGATACACTCCGAAGAGAAAGAGTAGGATATTCATCGGGATAATCGCAATGGCTTCTGCTCGGTGAACCCAAAAATCCTCGAAGCGAAAAATGATTTGATCTAAATATGTACCTTGCAGATAAATAAGAGATATTTCTTGGAGGCTTCGCAAAAATTCTTGGCGAAGATCATCAGCGCGAAATATAACTTCTATTAATATGGAGAAAAGAATGACCAAAATAAGGTGGATTAAACCAAGGGAAATGGCAACTCTTTTAATGATTTTGGTCTGACACCGGAGTAATAAAGCTACGATTATCCCTGATATGGCATAACTCATCAGGACGTCATATTCAAACACAAATAGAAAATGCAGGAAGCCATCGGCAAATAAAAGAAGCATCCCCCATATGTAAATCCATGGCCATATATTTTCTTGATTTCTTCTTATATAGGATTGTCTTTTTAATTCTAGTCCCATACCAAAAAGAATGGTTAAAAGACCTAAAAATTTACCATTCATAAAGAACAAAAAGATCATGGATACAATGGCATCCAAAGAATAAGTCCATTCTGTCCCTTCAAAAAAGAGAGATTCATAATTCCCTAAATGAGCAAAGATCCATATATTTGTACCTAGTGTTCCTAGAATAGCAGCTCCTCTTGCGATATCTAGTATTTCTATTCTTTTGGACATCATGTGATATCGCCTCCTCTTCTATTCATCATAATGCCTGCGCTGTGAAATGGAACTTCACTTCTATCCCATGTACTACTACCATTCCCTTGCGTATAACTAGAATAATAAACAATGACTTACTGTTCAAGTTTTTAGCGTAAAAATAAATTTATTGAAATTATAACAAATGGTATGATGGTCATACAGGATATAGAAAAATGGTGAGGATAAGTCAAGTTGACAGTGAAAAGAGGCATATTACAATGAAAATTGAGAAGCTTAAAATTTTTGATCATAACAGAAATCAAATAGGTGTTGCTACACGTGATGAGGTACATAGAGCAGGATATTGGCATGAAGCTTTCCATTGTTGGTTGGTAGGGAAAGAGGGAGAGAAAGATTATATTTATCTTCAACTCCGAAGTGAAGAGAGAAAAAGACTATCCCAATCTCTTAGATATTACAGCCGCTGGGCATTTGTTAGCAGATGAAACGATAGCGGATGGAGTTAGGGAGCTAAAAGAGGAAATAGGAATTGATGTTGCTATTCAGGAATTAGAACCACTTGGGGTAGTAGATTATAGCGTTGTTAAGGATAATTTCATAGATCGAGAAATTGCTCATGTTTTTCTCTATCGCTATCACCAGAATTCTAGTGAGTTCATTTTACAAAAAGAAGAAGTTGCTGGGATGTTTAAAGCTGAGTTTAAGGATTTTTATCGGTTGTGGTTAGGAGAAATTGAACAGATAAGAGTTCAGGGTTTTAAAATAGATAAAATGAATCAGAAGGTTATGATCGATAAGTGGGTAGGAAGAAAGGATTTTGTGCCTCATGAACGTTCATTCTATCAAAAGATTGTTACACTACTTAAAGAGAAAATATAGAGGTTGTATGGGGAATGTGGAGCATCTTGCTTTAAGCTCGTGGAATTATAGGCTGCGTGTCAACTTTTTTGTGAAACGAAAAGTTGACACGTTTTTTACTAGAGCGGAGAAGATAAGTTTCTCATATCATTTTTTTGGTGAATGCTGTTGTTCAGTCAAAGAGGAGGCAATAGCAACTAGTTCTTCTTTTGGAAGCTGTAAAAAATCTGTCTTTATCCAGTAGAGGAGCTGTTTTCCATTCTCTTCATCCATCCATATGACCTCTTGGAGCGTTCCATCATTATAATAGAGGGCTTCAATATTTCCGATTGTTAACTTCTGGGCATGTTGCTCCTTCCATTCCGTACGATGAATCGCCTTTCCCCACTGTGCTCCATCTTGGATGAAGATAGAAACTTTTTCTTGAAAAGGATTATAATATATCAAGTCAATGCCAGCTATGTCTTCCTTCTTCTTGGCTTCTCGTATAATGAGATCATTTCCCATATGTTCTGCTTCTTCTATCATTTCAGTAGTAGCTGGATTGTCATATGTATAGTGTATTCTCCCTTCTGTAAATCCAAATCCTTCAGGCATGTATGAAGGGATTTTATACAAATAATGTCCCTTTCCTTTCAATTCAAGTTCTTCTAAGCTCGTGTATGTTTCAGGATTGCTTATCGTTCGAACGATTTTTTGGGGGTTCTTTTGCTGATCGTGTATATAGACATGCACTGCTTCTCCAGGGCTCAATTGATCCTGTAATTCATTAAATATCTCTTCAAATATTTCATCTTCGAGTGGTTCATCTCCTTGGACAAATTCCTTTAATTCTAAGACAATATGACCCTTTGAATCATATAGCTGCCAAAGATACGTGGAGGCAAAGCCCGTTAAGAACACGGACAGGACAACTATGGAAACGAATAGTAATGATTTGCGTAGAGGAATAAATCTTGTTTTTGCTTGGAATGTTGATGTTCCTTCTGGTAACTGAGTAAGTGTTTGTTCGATTCTTTCTTTTACACTATTAGGTAGCTGTTCTTGTTCTCGCTTTACGTATTGTTTAATTTTTGCATCAATATGGTTATTATCCATGTTTAACCTCCTTTGTCTTATCTAGTAGCTCCTTTTTCAGTTGCTCTCTTGCCCTAGAAAGCCGTGATTTAACCGTTCCCTGAGGAATATCCAGAATCGTAGCAATCTCCTTGGTGTTAAAATCATGAATGTAGTAAAGGATTGCAGTGAGCCGAATATCCTCCTTTAATCTGCCCAGCATTTCCTTCACTTCAATTTGAGTATAATCGTTCGCAGGATTCTTGCTTTCTATAATTTCGGATACAGGGATGATCTTCTTATGAGCTTGGATAATGGAATAGCATTCGTGTATTAGAATGCGTGTAATCCATGTTTTAAAATATGCAGCTTGCTTTAAGCTGGGCAAATGATCATAAGCAAGTAAAATGGTTTCTTGAATTGCATCTTCACAATCAGCATCTCTTTTTAAAATGCTCTTAGAAATACGGTAAAGGTCTAGCTCTATCTTTCTTATCAGCAAGGTAAATGCTTCTTTGCTTCCTTGTTTAGCTTGCTCTACTAGGGAATCCACTTCATACACCACCTCCCGTACAGGTATCTATCTATTAAAGCGGTGAACAGGTCAAACGGTTCATTTTTTTCATGATCATTTTTATCATTTTCCGACAGAAGACTCCCTCTTCAATCGTGTGAAGGGCGAAGCCCAATGATAAGGGGGAGATGAATGTCGGTTGGCGTTAGCCAAAACTTTCCTCAATTTGGTATAATAAGAACGTAAGTTCCTT
>NZ_BAMO01000073.1 GCF_000615945.1 Caldalkalibacillus mannanilyticus JCM 10596 | reverse complement strand
TTTAATTCATTTCTATAAGTTTGACCCTTTCTAATTTTTTACCGCGAACTCTTTCATTTAAAATGACTGATACTAACTGCTCATTATAATCATCTGTTTTTGTATCAGAAGTACTGCTCAACAAATAATCTTTAAAAGCTATGCTTTCTGTTTTTAACCTTTTTTCTGCCGAAGGAATTATGTGCTGTTCCCTAGAACCTTCTAAAGGGTTGTCTTTCCACTTATCTAACTCTATACAAATAATGTTACCAGAAAAGTCATTTCCCATTCGTCCTGCCCTACCAGCTAAATTCCAAAAATTCAATTTATCCATCGGTTCATTATTTCCTTTTTCAGGTTTATAGACGAAAATGTTTTTTGCTGGCATATTCATTCCTTCCAATAAAGTAGAAGTGCAACTTACAATTTTTAAGTCACCTGATTTAAATAAATCTTCTATTCCTGATCTTATTATGGGAGGCAAGGAGCCAAAATGAAAAGCAAGCCCTCGGCGTATGAATTCAGCTAGTTCATATTTTTTTGAAATATACTCTTCAATATAATCCGCAAATTCATCTAACTTTTCATTATTTAATCTTTCAAACTTACCACTATTTGAAATTGATCGTATTACATCTGTTGATCTCATTGGCCCATTTGCATAAATAATGGATGTTTGATTATTCCATAAAACGGATGCGACATCAGCAAGAATTTTATAGTCAGACGTCCCATTTCTGGAAAAATCAATTTTACCTATTTCTCGTTCATCACCATCTTCTTCAAACAATGTTTTTACTATTAATTTATCTTTTTTAACATTTACTTGTATTAAGTTTTGTCTGACAAGAGGGAACTTTTCCTTTTCTTCGATGCCGTTGTTTATTTCAAATGTTTCTAGTAATTTTTCAGGATTTTCCACTAATGGACTTGAAAATAATATTTTTGCTTGAGGCCATAATGTTTGAGCAAACTTGATGGAGTTTTCTAATAACACCCCTCTGCCTCCACTTTGTATGTTATGAGCCTCATCAATAATAATTATTTTAGTCTTTAGTTTTTTTGAAGATTCTACATCTGCACATAAATGATAAAGTCTTTCCTGTGTCAAGACTAGTATGTTAGATCTCTCATTATCTTTTACTAGAACTTCGGTTTCAGATGAACAACTAACGTTAAGATTTTTCAGATTTAACTCTCTTATATGTATCAAAAGATCATTCATAACTTGCCTAATTAATGCTCTTGTAGGTACTATATATATCGCTGTTGATCCTGGCTCTTCTCTAATCCGATCTAATAGTATTTTCAAGAAGACAAAAGACTTACCAGCGGACGTTGGAGCGGAAACACTTACTCCAATGTTATCATTCGTTAAGTCTGTCACCTTTTTTTGAAAATTAGTTAATAAATATTCCTTACCTAGAAAATTCCTTGTATTTATACTCTCTAAAACAAATGCCTCAAGTGAAGCTAAACCTCCTAAACAGAGTTTATAATCAGGTATTTCTTTCTTTTTTTGAAGTAATGATATTGCTGGATAATTACCAAGTTTTCTTAATATTAAAAAAGAACTTAATCCAACTCCTCTAGAAGTATTAATTAAAGGGAGGGTCGTAACAATTTGTAAGGCTTTTTTTCTGTTTTCAACATCAGAAGAGGAAGCTAGTACATTAGCCACCTCAATCAATGTTTTCGTTTCCTCTGGAGTTAATTCTTGAGGACTGCTATCAGTTTTATCGAAAAACTCATTACGCACTTCTATTATTTTTATCTTTTTAAGGAGTTCGTCAACCATATCTTTAGTTTGAACTCTAGTAACCAAAGAATCCACTTTGAAACCCCCTTACACTAATTTTTGGTCTAAGTTATTACTTTCAAAATCTTAGAAAGGCTCACAAATATAATAGTTTTTAAGATAAACGAACTTTCATTTTGTTCCTCCAATCAATTTAAAGACTGTAACTTTTACAGAACACTAGTTCTCGTTATTGTATCAAAAAAACCTATCTGTTTAAATAGTTTATTTTTTGTACCATCAATCAAATTCTTTTAATACCCTTTTTTCAAATTCCGAAACATTATTAAAAGGAAGAATAAACCATTTAATTGTTACTTGACTTATTCCCCTATAAGAATGCATTTCATCACAAATAAAACGATAGTTATACTCAGATTCACGAATATAGACTTGTTTAACAACTTCTTCAAGGTTAGTCGAGTAGTTCTCACTCTCAATTTTTCTCAACTGCATTGAATCGTAACCAGTAAAGATCACCATTTCTAATTTAACGTCATCCCAGTCTCTTGTTTGATTATTAATAAATTTATCTAGTAGTGTTTTAAAGTAACCAGGTGAAATGTCTTCATACATGTCTTCATCAGATATGAAAATATCCTCTTTTATATCAACACAGTTTTCCAACAACCTAATGAAATCCTTTGCCCCCTCTTTAAAGTCACTACTTAATTTGCCCTCTCCCAAATAGAACAGCAATTTACTATTGCGCATTCCCAAATAGATTTCATTAAAGCTAGCACTCTCTTCTCTCATACCGAACCGTTTGAAAAATTTAGGTACACCTAGAACACCTTCAAGAAGCATCCAAAGTATGATAGAACCTAGTTTGCCTTGTTTCTGAATTTCATAGATCGCCCTTTTCGTCTTTTGATATATCTCATTAACTTTCATAGGTTTTGTTGATAGTTCTTTGAGTTCCGAAAGATCACACACATACTGATTCAAGGAATTAGCTAAATACTTTGCCAGATCATTTATTTTACTTTGTCCTTGCTCACTATACTTTAAAATAAATGGATCGAGAACAACTTTGATACTATTGTCAGGTATTGTAAAATCTATTTTTTGAAAAAGCTCGTTGCAGTTTTTCATCTGTGTTTTAAGTCTACCACTAACTAAAAGATTAGAGCTCGCAAATGAACAACTGATACCCCTTTGGTTCCTTAAAAGAAAAGCTTCACATTTATTAAAACTAACAGCTTTTAATTGAGATTTAATTGCACTATTTTCTTCACGAACAATAAGTCCATATATCTTGCCACTAATAATCAGAGGAGAGCCAGACAAACCACCTAATGTATAAGCCCAGTCTTCTTTTATTAACTCACTTGATAAATGAACATCATATACTGTCTTTTTCTCGAAGTTATCAATGTAATGAACGTTACCCTTTATATAGCAATGCTTTGTTCCTTCTTCAATTTCATTCCAATATTCTGGATAACCTACTGTTTCCCAATTATGAACCTGTAAGACTTCATCGCTACACACTTGAATCCATTTGTTTACATGAGTTACCGGATCATCAAGTTTCAACAATGCGATATCCAGCTCTCCATCAAAATCTACAACTTCAGCTCCGCGAGTTTCAGCTTCCCCTCTGTCACCAATAAAATACAAAATAATATCCACATTATTCATAATTTTATTATCCACACAATGCTTTGCTGTTATAGCGTGACTTTCATCAATAAAAAATGCAGTACCCTGGACTCCACACATTAAAATTGACGTTATCTCATAAATCTGTTTAATGTTAGTTATGATAACTCCCCTCCAAAGGTTAGATAATTATAGTAGTGATATGATTGTCTTTTCTCAAAGATAGATCATTTATATATATGATTTCATAATTATATTTTTCTTTTAGTTCATTTCGATTAATAATTTGAAATAGATGTGCTGGCTTGTAGTTAAAAATCAGTTTTTTTGTTCGATCCATTTTAATTGTAATTATTCTAAAAACTGTTTCAATATCGGGATGTGTAAACCCTTTTCCTCTCCCATTTGTTGAGAATATAAATTTATCGGTATCAATAATTTCTAATAATTCTCTACTTGTGTTGTGTTTACTTCCATGATGAGAAACTTTTACCGCATCAAAGTATACTTTTTTCACTTTTTCTTTTAACGCAATTTCCTTTAAATTTCCTAATACAATATCAGGGTGTGAATCCGCTAAAAATAGAACTCTTTTTTCTTGAAATTCAAGAAAAAAAGCAATTGAACTTCCATTTACAGGACTACAATCCGCATCCATTTGTTCATTAGCTATCTGCTCAATGTCACGGTATGAAGAAATGTTATATAGGTTTTTCTTTCTTTTATTCAATCCCCTGGTATTTGCTGAGTAGACCTCAAAAGCATCGTCCATTAATTCGTTACTTGATATTGTCCCCTCAAATCCTTCTGAAACCAATTTCTCTCTCCATAAATCATTCAGCGCTCTTAGTTTATTTATATCAGGAGATAGAATAGTAATATTCACTTCATCTGTGATTTTGATTTTTCTGAAGGCAGCAACTTCCTCTTCTTCAACTACCACAGCATTATTATTAAAATGAGAATTCCAATCGCCCAAGTAGTTATAATAATATAGTAATGAAGCTAAAGTTGACCCTTGTAATGCGCCTATACTACCTACATTCCTTAAACCTTTTTCTCGCGGTCGCTCTTTTTTTATCAAATTTTCTAATATAACTATATTTTTGTTTGTTTGTATCTTCTCATCAAAGGTCTTCTTCTCAAACTGCAAGTGCCTGTAGCTATTAAACCAGATATTTTCAACTTTAATTATTTTTGGGTGCTCAGAATTTCCATTTTCGACAAAGAATTTTATTGCTCCCGAAATATGATCATCGTCAATATGAGTGAGAATCATCAAAGACAAACTCTCGCCGTTATTCTTGATTTCTAAAAGCTTACTCTTTATACTATTTGAATACGTTGACATAAATCCCATATCGATAAGAAAATAACAATTTTGTTCTCCTGCACACGTAACTAAAAAACTCTCTCCATACGATGCGGGAAATACATCAATTTTTAGCAACTTTTCCCCTACTTTCAAGTTATAGTAGTAAAAAAATGATTTTAACTTCAAATGGTCTTTTATTACCTCTTCATAATCTTCCCAATTCGACATATACTCCTATTTTCCCTTCAAAAGTCCTAAAAATTAAGGATTAATTAATTGATTAGACACAATACAAACAACAGTTATATTATCTCTATCCTAACACAACATAATTATCTTATAGATGAGCCTTACAATGCATATATTCTCCTAAGGATTATTGAAGGAGCAATTAATTAATCTTATTTGATGAGCTAACAAGATTCTACGTTATTCAATTCTAACGCCTGAACTCGTCTAATTTTGTTAATCTACCTCCATCCAATGTAATCGTTCGCAGCTATAAGTACCTGTGCTTACGATTCATTGCGTATTATTTTTTCGATAAGATCATGCGCATAGACAACAAAAAAGACGCATACCTCCCGTCATAAAAATACGAGAATTACGCGTCATATCAACGTTTATTCGTTATGTAGATGGTACCGGTGGTCGGGGTCGAACCGACACTCCAGAGGAACACGATTTTGAGTCGTGCGCGTCTGCCAATTCCGCCACACCGGCATATAAATAAAAAAACTCTGTTCTGCTAAGCCATTGATGTAATCATGGTGCCGAGGGCCGGACTTGAACCGGCACGATTGTCACCAACCGCAGGATTTTAAGTCCTGTGTGTCTGCCAATTCCACCACCCCGGCATAAAACAGGTCATTATCTGACATACTGTTAGTAATCATTTTGGAGGCGCCACCCAGATTTGAACTGGGGATAAAGGTTTTGCAGACCTCTGCCTTACCACTTGGCTATGGCGCCATATAAGGTGTGATGGAGCGGAAAACGGGATTCGAACCCGCGACCCTCGCCTTGGCAAGGCGATACTCTACCACTGAGCTATTTCCGCAAGTAAATGGCTGGGCTATTTGGATTCGAACCAAAGAATGACGGAGTCAAAGTCCGTTGCCTTACCGCTTGGCTATAGCCCAATAATCAGTGTATGGGGCGATCGATGGGAATCGAACCCACGAATGTCGGAGCCACAATCCGATGCGTTAACCACTTCGCCACGACCGCCATACTAGAGTTTTTGGCAGGGGCAGCAGGAATCGAACCCACACCAAAGGTTTTGGAGACCTTTGTTCTACCTTTAAACTATGCCCCTATTATAAATAAAAAGGAATGGTGGAGGGGGACGGATTCGAACCGCCGAACCCATAGGGAACAGATTTACAGTCTGCCGCGTTTAGCCACTTCGCTACCCCTCCATAGAGATATTTTATTGCAAATAATATCAATGGTGCCGGCGAAAGGAGTTGAACCCTCGACCTACTGATTACAAGTCAGTTGCTCTACCAACTGAGCTACACCGGCATAAATGGTGGCTCGGGACGGAATCGAACCGCCGACACGAGGATTTTCAGTCCTCTGCTCTACCGACTGAGCTACCGAGCCATTTAGACAATAGTTAATATAACATATGAATCATTTTTTTACAATTATTAAATGTAGATGGCGGAGCTGACGGGATTCGAACCCGCGGTCTCCTGCGTGACAGGCAGGCATGTTAGGCCTCTACACCACAGCTCCATGTTTTAAAGTGACATTCTCTGCATCATATCTGCAATGTAATCTTATTGGTTGCGGGGGCAGGATTTGAACCTACGACCTTCGGGTTATGAGCCCGACGAGCTACCGGACTGCTCCACCCCGCGTTAATGATAAGATTGGTGACCCATAGGGGATTCCGAAGTGCAACTAGTCCAGTGAATAGCTACTTGACGTTTTACTTCTTCTGGGGAACCCTTGGGTGAGAATCCCTATTCTTCATTGT
>NZ_BAMO01000074.1 GCF_000615945.1 Caldalkalibacillus mannanilyticus JCM 10596 | reverse complement strand
AATTATCCTGACTTCGAATAAAAGTCCAGATGAATGGGGAAATTTAATTGGAGATCAAGGCATTACGACAGCCATTTTGGATCGGTTACTCCATCGAGTGGAAGTCATTCATGGTAGAGAGGATGAGGAAAGCATCGTATGAGAAATCGGATGAGCATATTTTCAGCAGAAGTGTAAAAAGGAAATGAGCAAAAAGTGTAAAATTCGGCTTGACGTCTACACTAATGTCATTATGCTATTTTGGTTTCGTTTTTGATTGCTAATTGTAGCGTTAATATTTATCATCGTTGATATATAAGGGGAAATAAAAAACCAAATCATATGCGATTTGGTCTGCTAATTAGTATGCTATTTCGTATGTTTCTCCACCAAAACGGAATTGCTTAGCCTTAGAAGAGGCTCTTAACTCACTGTTACATCATTTATTTACCTTCATAAACTAGTAGTGAGCAGCACTCCACATGTGTGGGTTGCGTAAAATAGACAGTATTCTGATGTGGCAGTATTCGCTTGCTTGAAAAGAAGACACTTGACCCCCACCCTGTCAAAATCGGGAGAGGTAACCGTGAATTCGTGAAATCGTTGCTGTTATGCGGAAGTCAGTCATTCAGAAAATCAGCAGTTAGTATCTTTACAAAAAAATGTGAGCATTTAGTGAGTGTTTCCGTCGAAATTATAGATTTGATTACTATATGGTAAAGACTTAATATAATTTCTAATGAACTCCCAATCTGGTTCATTTATCGATGAGACTGGGAGTTTTAATTTAGAACTTTTCATTCTTTCAACATGCCATTTTCGACCATAGTTAAACCTGTACTTTTCTTTTCGAATGATTGTACAAATAAACATTGCAATAGGAGCGTCTAATGTGAAATTTGGATATAAGACATTTACATCATCTGAACACCAAAAAGGGGTGGGTTGGTAGTACGCTTCTGCTACACCATTTCCATTATAGTTTACTGTTATTACATTACCGGGATGAATTGGTTTTTTATTAATCATGTTTGTAAGACCATTATTAGAATCTGTTGCTCCAATAAATGGGGTCTGCCCTGGTTCCATATCTGCTTTTGTAAGTCGTTTGCCCTTCTTTATTTCGAATAAGTCGCTAAAACTAAACCATTCCCACAATCTTGAATTAAGATCTTCTGAAAAATTATTTATGCTTGCCTTTTTAATGTCTGTATAATTGCTAATATCTAATGTATAAACCCACTTAGGTATCTCGTTCGGCGAAGGAACGAGAATTTGTCTTAATGTTCTATCTGCTTGACGACCATAATTATAACGATATTTATTTTTTCGAATTGCTAAACAATAAAATATTTTAACTTGGTCGGACATTTCTGTTTTCGGTGTCAGTACTGCAATTTGATGAGCAACATAACATTGTTCAGGTTGTAAAAATGCATGTAGTACCGTGCCTTTTAGTGGGACTGTTATGCAACCTGATGGATACAAAACTGCTTCTGAATTATTCTTGACACGAGCCACAATTCCATTATTTGTTCCTCTTGAGCTAATAAAATTAATGCCTTTAGGGTCTTGCTCCTGCTCTGAGAAAATAAGGGTTCTTGGATAATCGATATTAAATAAGTCCTCTAGCTTAATCATTTTCTTCACCGTTAATTCCGTTAGTAAGTGAAAATACAACATAGTTTTTCATTGTATGTTCAAATTCATCTGGGCTTAAGTCTGAATAATCCGTCTCCAGATAAGCTTCCGCACACCACTCATCCTCATGAGTAACATACTCCATTACACATTCGCCCGGATGTACCTCTCGATTTCTATATTGTTCAATCCATCTTTTAAGAATTGCATCCCATTGATTATTAAGATCAATCCTTCCTTTGTTTTTAGTTTTAATAAAACCATCATTTTTCCAATAGCCGAACCATGTTTTTTTATTACTGTTAGAGTGAGGAATACCTACCGTAAACACCATAATACAAGTAACTACTCCAACAGGATAAAAAAGATCATCCGGCATTGACATAACTGCTTCGAGGGTATGATGCTTCAAAAGTTCTTCTCTAAGTGGATGGGGAGAAATAGCACAAGACATAGGAACAATTGCTATTCCTGTACCACCTATTTCAAGATTGTCGAGCATATGCTTAACAAAAACTAATTCATGCAAATCCTCATCACCCTGAGAGTAAGGAGGATTCAACATACCTACTGTGCACTTGTGGCTATTAATATCTTTGGTGATTCCAACATCAAAGCAATTACCTTGATATAAATTGGCTTTTCCGTCACCTCGTAAAATCATATTACTAGCTGCAAGTGCATACATGTTAGGTTGTTGTTCAACACCAACCAAACAATTTTTTTTGATGTACTCTCGTTCATCTTCTGTAATTGCCTGTTTAACCATTTGTTGCATAGAAGAAATAAGAAACCCACTTGTTCCTGCACAAATATCTAGAACTTTAGTATCTTTCCGCAAATTAGCAATATGAGCAAAAAGTTCTGTAATATGTCTAGGTGTAAGTACAATTCCTAATGCTTTTTTATCCCCACCTGTGTATTTAAGAAATTCACCATAAAATTGTCCAACAACATCAAAATCATGATAGATACTTATAAACGGCCAGACTTTTTCATTAAGATTTTTAATTAGTTCATTTAAGGCCCCCTTGGGATACTTCGGTGTTGCTTTTCCAAGCTCAGGGTGTACCGCTATACTCGAATAAGGTTGAGTCATACTATATTTTTTTGATTTAGGTATGTCAGCCTTAGTTATTTCCTCATTTATCACATGCATCCATTGTTTTTGTAAATCTTCAGGACTATATTCACCAAAACTTTTAGCAAATGCTGTATTTCTTAAAGCAATTAGAGTTCCACTTACTAGCAAAGGTTTTTCACTTTCGGTCAATTTCGCGTGATCTCTCATAAAGTCATGTAAATTTCTTGAAAAAGCCATTAAATCTTCATGACGGTTCTTTGCAACTTCAGGGTCGAAAGAACCATGACGAAGATAATCGTCATAAGGAATTATGCGGTCGATCATCAATCCATTTTCATTTGTTAAATCTTTATAAGTCGCTGAACCCTTTGGCCATAAAAAAGAACTGACTTTAAGCCCTGATTTATTTTGACCACTTACGGCTACAGCAATTATGTTGAATGACCTAGATAAACGAGAAGCATAATGGATTACACCATCAACTGCATAATCGGCTAGTTTATCTCTAGTAGAACTTTCGTGTTGCTTAGTTGTTGCTTTACACTCGAAAATAATCAGGAAGTCAGGTGAGGACTTTGAACTTATGATAAACTCCGGAGCTCCTCTTCCAACTCCTCCTGATTTACTTGCACCCTTCAATAGTCTCGTTACTTCTTCAATCTGACTCTTTTGTTCCTCAACTACAATATCATTATCGGCTGAATAATAATCAAGTTCTCTGAGCGAATCTCTTACAATATTTTCAGTAATCCTTTCGTTTGCCATATCTACTTCCCCTGTCATTTCTATATTAATTATGTAGTCACTAACTAAAGTACTTAAATTACTTTCGGTATAATTCGTCAAAATCCTTCCTTCTTATTAGGTAGTTGTTCATTTACACATAGGAACAATCCTACAGCGTGCAAAAAATTCATAAATTTTTTGGTACGGGGCAAACGTAGATAAACTCTGCCGCGAATACAAAAAGTAATTCATTCGCCACCCGGTATACCTTTTTATGTCATGGTCTCCAAGGAGTTTAGAAGGCTTCTCACGGCAAGAATTAAACCACCTATGGGGAAATAATTATTGCCCAAATAGTCGTTTATGATGCCCATTTAGATAAGGGTAGTTACGATGTTATGTTAGTAGTAAGGGGCGGAGGACAGGAAAGCGACTTTCACGTATTTGAGCATGTGTCTGTGGTAGAGGCAATAAAAGAATCGAAGACTCCTGTAATTATGGGAATAGGTCATACCGATAATCAAACTCTTGCTGATGCAGTCACGGATCGATCGGAAACAACTCCTACTAAGGCTGCGAGTTTTTATTAGATAGTTTAGGTAAACCTGTAATAACACATTCCTATGTAAAAGAAACCACGGCTAGCTATCAAACGAATTGGAAGAAGAAAAATCAATATGAAAATTATAATAAGAAGCAAAGGAAACCAGTTGGCTGCGCTACGGCAATACTAGGGTGGTATTCGTAGTCCTCGGATCTGTAATGTTTTTATAGAGTGCTCGTATAGGGGCAATCCAACAAATCCTTGAAATGAAATAAGTGATGATCCACAAAAGTCGATTCAATATCGGTTTTTTATCAAATTAATATACTCTTAAATAAACAGTACTATGCAAAATTTTCTTAGTTAAGGCTAGGGAGTACGGGTGTGTATTGATATAAAACTCTTTACAAGATTAAACTACCACAACTTCAGTGATTTCTGAGTTGTGGTAGTTTAAGAGTTTTTTATCCGTATTACCTAGTTGAGTAATAATTTAAAGCATTATATAGTGACCACGTCCAATATTTCGCTCCTTGAGCAATAATAATCCTATCTAACCAAATTTCAAAATTTAAATTCAGATATTTAGCATCTTCAACTGATGTGCAGCTTTCGTGGTAAACCAAGTAGTCATTTCTTCCTGCTCTGCAACGATCAGAGTCAACTAATAGACAATCCCCATGATAGTAAGCGATGGGATACCATGTAGACGGCATATAATCAAGATGCTGCTCTTTGTAATCCTCTAGAGATAATATCTCTATACCTCCACCACATTCTATGTCATTAAATAATATCGCTCCGTTATGGATGAGTAAAAATGTTTTTAAATCTTCCGGAATTAGCCAAGACGAAATATTTTCAAATATGGATATCTCATCTTGTTTTTTAGGGGGATTAAACTTAAATTCTACATGGCTGATATTTCCCTCCTCATTTTGAATGGTTAGTTGACTACTAGTATTTAATCTTTTTTTGAGTGATTCAATTGTATTGGGAATAAAAAAATTATTTTTCGTGGTCATTTATATCACCTCACATAATACAGTTTTTTTATTGAATAAGACATGAAACCAGAATCCAAGGCGGCGGATCTGGTTTCAGTCATCATACAATTGTGCTATTTTTCTTTGTCTTGGAACATCCAAAACCTTTCCTTTTAACTTGTAAAAAATAGATGAATCCAAGTCTGAAAGTCAATACCGAACCTATGTGATCTACGAATGTTTCCTTCTTCGTCTTCAAAGGAATTTGCAGGCTCATTGTGCATTATTATTTCTTAAATTTCACATTAAATTTGAGATTCATCTCAATGATCCCTTATATTTATTGAATTTTTGACTAGTCCAGCAAGACCTAATTAAAACTCTTTTTGTGAATAAATTAATTTTGAAATTCTATAAGATACATAAAAGATCGTAACAAGAATAAAAGAATAAACGATCTCCTTAGAAAAAAAGGGTACATTTGTTATTAAAGAATCGATCCAAGAGAACCATTTTACAAAACTCGTCGCAGAAAAAGATATTACAATGAATAAAAATATATTAAC
>NZ_BAMO01000075.1 GCF_000615945.1 Caldalkalibacillus mannanilyticus JCM 10596 | reverse complement strand
CTTTCATATGAAAGTACCGAAGAGACTGGCTGTAAGTGTTGCTTTTCGAGGAGAAACACTTCTGCTGGTCTTTTTTTCGTGGTCTGGTGAACTTGATGGTTCCCAGTACGATTTAGCCACTGTAATGCTCGATCATTCCAATCTTCTATGTTGTTAAACACCCGACTGTCCGCGAAATTACCTTTTATGTATTTCACTACATTTTCAATCATGCCTTTAGATTCTGGATCAGCTCTTCTACATAAGTGAACTTTAAATTTGCGCTCATTTACATAGCTTTGAAATTCAGCTGTTAAAAGTAGCTGGCCTGCATTTTCACTCACAGCGATTAAATGGTCCTGATCATAGACGATTTCTTCTGTTTCATCCTCCATAGAACCGAAATGCATTTTCATGACATCTGATCGCATCTCTTGTAGTAAATGGACGTACCTGCCACTCCATATATTTATGTCTAGAGTGAGCGAGTACAAAGGCAATAAAGTACAGTTTAATTTCCTTGTTGTTTGTCGTCTTCTGTTTTGTTTCCCCCCAGTCTACTTGAAGTTGTTTGCCCATTGGTTGTTCAGGAACTGCTTCGTACTGACGAACAAGGACCTTTTTCTCAATCTGATAGACTTCACGAATATCTTTCACATAAGATCTCACGGTACTTCCACCGACCGATAGGTCGGGATATCTCTCCAAAAGCCAATCATGAATCTGAGCACTACTAAGATGAGGATACTTTTCTAGCCAGGCAAGTATCCAGTCTTTATAGTCATCTAGTTTTTTCTTCTTCCCCAAAGACTGTTCAGCATAAGCTCTTGCCTCATCAAATGACATTTAGACAGTTGTCCTTGAGATCTTAAGCTCCTTAGCGATTTGTGCTACTTTAAATTTTCTTTTACGTAGTTCATGAATCTTTAGATATAACACTAACTTCTCCTCCAAAACCCTAACCTCCAGTAAAATAACGTCAATATCTATTTTACTAAAGTAGTAGGTTGATTGAGCAAAAGTGTAAAATCTTATCAAGCGAAAACTGTCAACTTTATTCTAGCGTTTACAAACGTCCCTTTTTTAATCTTTCTATCTGTTTGTTTTTACTTTTACGCACGGCATCAAGAGCTAGATTCACCTTTTGAACAACATGATATTTATCAATGACAATGGATGCCTTAGGCAAAGAGTTTTGACAAGCTTTAAAAAAGGGCTTCCACATGTCCATAACCACTACGGATGGCGGTTTTTCTTTGAAAGAATTGAGAAGATTAACCGTCGCTTCATAGTCCCTATTGGGACCCATTTGATGAATCATACCTGTATGGATATCTGTAACCACAGTTTCATACCTATGACCTTTTCTTACAGCTACTTCATCAATTCCAATTACACCTGAGCAAGCACTATCATTCAATTCTTTCTTGGCTATGTCATAATAAATTCTCTCAAGCGTTTTATAACTAACCTTCAATTTACGGCTAACGTAACTAATCGTTGTTCCAGAACACATATCAAACGCTTTCTTACGAAACCGATAGGTTTCGTGTTTACCCGTTGGTACTGATGTAAGTGGTTCAGAGAACACTTCATTACAGTTATAACAACGCCAGCGTTTGATATGAATAATAGATAGAGAGTTTTATCTAATAAATCTAAATCTCGCACCTTCCTAATTCGCTGATCATGTTTTTTAAGGGGCGAGAAGCCACAATGAATACAATATTCTGGCGCCCCCTTTGGCTCGACATCTAGGTAAATGGTATCTTTTTGAATCTTTTGTTTTAAAATCATAAACTCTGGCAATCCTAGTGGTAAACAAATATTTGTTTTCACTCGCTATTCCTCCTAATTTGTATTTGCCTACAAAAAGGATTTCCAGGAAATAGCGAGTTTTTTCATGTCTTTAAAACTTTTTTCACAGAAATTGACGATGAATCGTGTTTTTCAACTAATTCTATAACTACTAAATAAATAAAAACCTCCTCAACATTGTCATTGAGGAGATTATTTCATAGGCTTATTGAGCTGAGAAAGGTGGAACTGTTTGATGCTTTCGCTACGTTAAAATGGTATGGAGTGTTTTCTATTCTTTTTTTGCATTAAACTCACGAAAACCTTTTAATTAATCAGAACAATATTTCAAACTCGGAGAGCTAAAAAGTTAATAACCAAGTAAAGGTCGTTCTGTCAATTTGGTAAATATATAAGTTTAATGCAAAGGGACAGGTTAATGGTTAATTCACCTTCCTCTTGAAGTTCGTTTAGACTTGTAATTGCTGTTTGCAATCATTTCTGCACAAGGTCCCAGAGGTAAAACTTTAAGCTACCTACTTATTTGCAGGAGTGAGTGTTGTGATTTCTGCTTAATTTTATAAGTAACAATAAACCATACTAAGATAAATTTGATTCTTAACAGCCTGTTCCGTGGTTCCATAAAGAACAGTGATTTTTGAATGCTGTTTCATCCCTTTAAAAAATGTTTCAATGGCACACCTAGTTCTATAGATTTGACCAATTTCCTCAGCATTAAGATCAAAGCGATTTGTAATAATCCTGATAGGATTTCCTTCGGTATCTAGTGTTTCTACTAAACGCAAAATATTTTCCATATGGTTTTGTGCGCCGCCTACAACAGCCATAGAATCAGACTGAATGATACTTCCTTCTGGTAAAGAAAAAGTTTCTATAGCATGAATCACAGCATTCTTTTTCAGACGAGAGGCAAAGAAAATACCATTTTCAAAGTATCTATCAAACTTTCATAATCAACGTATCCTCGGTCAAAAACGCACATGGCACCCTTCTCATCAATAAGAAATTCCATCTGAGCGATTTCCCGTAGGCTCTATCTTTGCTGAAGTTCATCAACTTTTTGTTAAAAATTTAATGAATTAATAGGTACTACCCGTTTACCAAATGAAGAAAATAGTGAATGCATGTCCATAAGATGATCCTTTACTATTGGATTTGGACAGGAAACCACCTGCACTTCCATTGTAAAGAATTTTTTTATCCTTCGGACAATATACCGCTAAACATTTTGTGTATTATGAATTTTTCAAATTAATTAAGACAACACTAGTGGTATTGTTTATATTATACTTCATTTTTATTTGCATACCACTGATAATATCTTATCGCCATTTCTTTTGGAATATCTGACATTTTCGTCTTAAGAATTGGGTCGGCACGTGTATACACATAAATTGAAGCAAGACCAAACTTACGCTGTAAAAATGATTCTGTAACTTTAAACTCCTCAATTTTTGAACGAGTAGTCACAAATAATTTTGTAGTAAATGCTCCTTTTTGTAATTGCATATATACCCCATTCAAATTATATGCACTATGTAACCCATTTAACACTTGTGAAATAACACTCAGAAGAAACAAAATTACTGATATATACCAAAATTCAGGAAAAAACTTAAGCACTATTAACACAATAAATAATCCGAAGCAGATACCCCTAATAGTTTTTACTATAATTGCTGATCGTGGCAAATTGCACATCTGTTGATTAATTTTAAACTCTGGTAAAATACTTGGTACTAAATGTAGCGCTCTATCTTTTTTAATGAATGGAAATAATATGTTGAAAACACCAATTCCTTCTCCTTCTCCCTCTTCCTTTCCTACACTTATAATTTTCACCTGAACAATAAGGAAAAATTTTTGAAGTAGGCTTGTATTTATATCTATTGCTTGCACCTTCTCTTTTGGAATTGAGAAGAGGTTTGTTTCTATAAGTCCTTTTTCAATAAAAATTCGATGTTGATTAGAACTCACTCTAAAATTTCTATATTTAATATAATTGTTAAAAAGTGTATAAGCCATTGATAATATAAGAAAAATGAAAATACCAAAAAGTATTGTTAGCCATGATCGCTGAAAAAAAGATAACGTATTACCTATATATTTTTCTATTAACAAAAAATCCTTTAGATTAAAGTACAGAGTATGAAGTACAGCTATAAAAATAATAACACTATTAGATGTAAGAGAACCAATAATGATTTCTTGTGTTTTTACACTGTAAACGTATTTATTTGAAATTCTTGCTGCCATACTTTTTTCTCTACTATTTGTCCCTTCTAAACTATCTGATTTATTATAACCACTCTCCCTTAATAATTTTTCTATTCGTTCAGCCTCATCAAAGGTGATCATTTCAAGTTTTACAAAACCCTCCTTTCCAGTTGATCCTGTATTCAATTGAAGTGATGTAAGATTAAATACTCGATGTATCAATGTTGTACTTCTTTTAATTCCTTGAATTCTATCAAGTGAAATAAACCTTTGCTTCTTTTTGAGTCGACCTTCGAAAATAAGTATTTTATTTTCGGTAAAAATATATTTAAAATGCTTCCAAGAAAAAAAAGCTGAAATGGATTTATAAATTAAAAACAAGATAGAAATTATTATCCATATATTCAAAAAAGAAGAATCTGATTTTAAAGCTTTAACAGCAAACAAAAAAACAGAAAAAAGAACTAGTTCCTTAACAGAACGAATAAACAATAATGGAATCCACAAAGGATGCATTCGTTTGGCTTGAACTTCTTCATTCACTCTCATTTTCTCTCCCTTTATCTGATTCCTGAATTCCCGCTAAAAAGGCAATTCTCTCCCGTAATTCAATTGACTCTCTCTCTGGAATAGCAGGGATCTTATGTTCTGAAGCCATTGTCCCAATTCTAATTGTAGACAAACCGAATTTACGAGATATTGGACCCTGACTCGAATTTACATATTGCACTTTAGTCATGGGAATAATATAGTGATTCTTTTTTATGGCTCCCCCATGTTTTAATTGTATGTACTTAGAATCAACTTCATATCGCCATGTTCTTTGGCGATATACAGGTATAAAAATGATTTCAATAACACTAGAAATAAATACTAGAATCATAGACAAATATATTATTTTGCTTATTAGATCATTCCAGCCATAAAACTTTTGAAAAAACAAAATCGCTAATAGAAATAGGACAATAGTAAAGTATACTATTAAATCTACTACTCTCCACATTTTCACAGCCTCAGGTGATATCTTCTGTTGTGGTTCTTTTATCATACTATCTTCTTTCCCCATTTCTTTTATTTATATATAAATCTACTTCACAATTCCTTTTTTGAGAAACAAATTATGCAGGATAGGAGCGCCCCTTAACTTGTAAAAGCAAAATTCAAA
>NZ_BAMO01000076.1 GCF_000615945.1 Caldalkalibacillus mannanilyticus JCM 10596 | reverse complement strand
AACACACCTCCATTCCTGTTGCTGAAGCACGAGAGTTCTATCCTCTATCTTCTGCTCAGAAGCGCTTATATATTTTACATCAGCTTGAAGGGGCAGAGCTAAGTTATAACATGTCAGGAGAAGTATTGATCGAGGGACCTTTAGACCGTGAACGTGTAGAAAAAGCTTTTCGTGAGATGATTCATCGTCATGAAAGCTTGCGGACAGGTTTTGAAATGATTGAAGGGGAGCCTGTACAAAAAATCTATCCTGAGATTCCTTTTCACTTAGAATTGTACAAATCTGATGATGAAGGGGCTCAAGAGATTATTCGTTCTTTTGTTCGAATCTTTGATTTAGAGAAGGCACCTTTGTTAAGAGTAGGATTAACTGAAATAACAAGTGAACGTCATATTCTCATGTTGGATATGCATCACATCATTTCAGATGGAATTTCCATCGCTGTGATCATTGATGAGTTTGTTCAGTTATATGAAGGTAAAGACCTTCTGCCGCTGCGCATCCAATATAAGGATTATGCTGTTTGGCAGCGAAAAGAATTTGATAGCGAACGATTGAAAAAACAGGAGGCATATTGGGTTGATACTTTAGCAGGAGAATCTCCTGTATTGGAGCTACCAACGGATTATACTCGTCCTGCTGTGAAAAACTTTGCTGGAGCTACATTCTATTTTGATCTTGATCCAAGAATCGAAGAAGGGTTAAGGCAAATTGCTTCACAAACAGAATCAACGTTATATATGGTTCTGCTTGCAGCCTATAAGACCTTACTCCATAAATATAGTAGACAAGAAGACATCATTGTAGGAACACCTATCGCGGGCAGAACGCACGCTGATTTAGAACCGCTAATCGGAATGTTTGTCAATACCTTGGCAATTCGCAGCTACCCTTCGGAAGAAAAAACATTCTTAGAGTTCCTAGCCGAATTGAAAGAAACGACTTTACTAGCTTACGAGAATCAGGAATATCCTTTTGAGGAATTAGTAGAGTTAGTTGATGTAACGAGAGATCTAAGTCGTAATGCTTTATTTGATACCATGTTTGTCCTTCAAAACACGGAGCAAGGCACCTTAGAAATTGAGGGGCTACACTTGCAAGAATATCCTCAAGAATATACGATGGCTAAATTTGATTTAACTCTGACTATTGATGAACTTGAGTCTGGTCTAACGTGTCAAATGGAATATGCTACCTCTCTATACAGAGAAGAAACAATCGAGCGAATGAGCAGGCATTTTGTTCAACTACTTGAGAGTATCGTAGAGAATCCACAACACACATTAGCCTCTTTGGAGCTGATTCTTCCTGAAGAGAGGGAACAAATCCTACGAGTCTTTAATAACAGTGAAGCTGACTATCCACGTGAGAAAACAATTCAGCAATTGTTTGAGGAACAGGCAGCAAGGGCTCCAGAACGGATAGCGGTTATTCATGAGAATCAAGTGATTACTTATGGTGAATTGAATGAACGTGCGAACCGTTTAGCACGTACCTTGAGAGCAGAGGGAGTCCAAGCCGATCATTTAGTTGCTATCATGGTGGAACGCTCTGTAGATATGCTTGTGGGAATCATCGCTATCTTAAAAGCAGGAGGAGCTTACGTCCCTCTTGATCCTGAATACCCAGAAGACCGTTTGTACTATATGTTAGAAGATTCAGGAGCACAAGTCTTGTTAACTCAGCGTCACCTGGAAGATCGCCTCTCGTATTCTGGGACAAAGCTGGTTCTTGATGACGATGCATCCTATCACGAAGATGGTAGTAATCTAGCTTCTGTTAATCAACCACAGAATCTAGCGTATGTGATCTATACTTCTGGAACAACAGGTAAACCAAAAGGAACTCTAATTGAACATAAAAATGTTGTACGCCTGCTGTTTAATGATCACAATCTATTTGACTTTAACGAGAATGATGTATGGACCTTATTCCACTCCTATTGCTTTGACTTTTCGGTATGGGAAATGTATGGAGCCCTATTATACGGAGGAAAGGTTGTTGTTGTTCCATCTTTGACAGCTAAAAATCCGAAGCAGTTTCTTCAGTTGTTAAAAGATCAGCAAGTAACGATCCTGAATCAAACTCCAACGTATTTCTATAAAGTTCTTCAAGAAGAAGCAGCAGAAGGTGGAAAGGGCTTAGCTTTACGGAACGTGATTTTCGGTGGGGAAGCCTTGAGTCCGTATCTATTAAAGGATTGGAAATCCAAATACCCGCATATTCAACTAATTAACATGTACGGTATTACGGAAACAACGGTCCATGTAACGTATAAAGAAATTACAGAAGTGGAAATCGAGCAAGCGAAAAGCAACATCGGTCAACCCATTCCAACCTTAAGCACGTACATTCTGGATGAACATCGGAACCTGCTTCCAGTAGGAGTTATGGGTGAACTGTATGTAGCTGGTGAAGGGGTTGCAAGAGGGTATTTGAACCGTCCTGATTTAACAGCCGAAAAGTTTGTTGATAACCCATTTAAACCTGGAGAAAGAATGTACCGTTCAGGTGATCTTGCTCGCTGGTTGCCTGATGGGAATTTGGAATACCTAGGTCGCATTGATCATCAGGTCAAAATCCGGGGATTCCGTATAGAATTGGGCGAAGTAGAATCGCAACTCTTAAAGTTAGACTCCATGCGAGAGGGAATTGTTCTTGCTCAGAAGGATGAAGCAGGACAAGAGGATTTGTGTGCTTATTTTACGGCAGAACGTGAATGGAATGTCAGTGAACTGAGAACTGCACTTTCTCAAGAACTGCCTAGCTACATGATTCCATCCTATTTTGTTCAGTTAGAACAAATGCCACTGACACCAAATGGGAAAGTAGATCGTCGCGCCTTACCGAAACCAACAACTGGGCTTCAAACAGGAACAGAATATGTAGCACCGCGGACTGAAATAGAAGAAAAGCTTGTACAAGTCTGGCAGGAAGTACTTGGTGTAGCAACCATTGGAGTAAAAGACAACTTCTTTGACCTAGGAGGACATTCTCTACGAGCAACTACGTTGGTATCTAAGATACACAAAGAGTTGAATATTGATCTTGCTCTTAGAACGATTTTTCAGGCTCCAACCGTTGAAGAGCTTGCCCAAATCGTATCAGAAACAGAACAAAACAAGCACATTTCTATACCTAGAGCGATGGAGCGTGAGGTATATCCTGTATCCTCTGCCCAAAAACGCTTATATATCTTACACCAGCTTGAAGGAGCTGAACTGAGTTATAACATTTCGGGTCAACTACTTTTAGAAGGATCGTTAGATCGAAATAAAGTAGAGGAAGTTTTCCGCAAACTCATTGCTCGTCACGAAACTCTTCGAACCAGCTTTGAAATAGAGCATGGCGAACCTGTACAACGAATTCATCCTAACGTATCGTTCACACTAGAATACGTTCAATCCAGTGACGATGAAGCGCAAGAGAGGATTCGTCAATTTGTTAGAGCTTTTGATTTAGGAGTAGCTCCGTTATTCCGAGCAGGGCTGATTGAGCTCGAAGAAAAACGCTTTATACTCATGTTGGATATGCACCATATCATCTCTGATGGTGTTTCGATAGAACGAATCACTGAAGAATTTGCCAAGTTATATGAAGGTCATGAGCTACCCCCTCTTAGAATTCAGTACAAAGACTATGCTGTTTGGCAACAGTCAGAAGTACAAAGTGAAAGAATTCAAAAGCAAGGAGAATATTGGTTAGACTCTCTAAAGGGAGAACTGCCTGTACTAGAACTTCCTACAGATTATGCACGTCCAGCTGTGCAAAGCTTTATGGGGGAAACTTACGATTTTGTCATTGATTCTTCATTAAGTAAGAGCTTAAAACAACTAACAAACCAGACAGGAACAACCTTGCATATGCTTCTGCTCGCAGTCTACAAAACATTACTGCATAAATATAGTGGGCAGGAAGACATTATTGTTGGAACGCCTATCGCTGGTAGAACACATTCCGACTTAGAACCTTTACTTGGGATGTTTGTCAATACTTTAGCGATTCGTAGTTACCCGTCAGGCGCGAAAGGCTTTATTGATTTCTTAAGTGAAGTGAAGGAAACGACTCTATTAGCTTATGAAAATCAAGAGTATCCGTTTGAAGAATTAGTAGAACATGTAAATGTATCTAGAGATTTAAGCCGTAATGCGATATTTGATACGATGTTTGTTTTAGAAAGTACAGCACAGAATGATCTAAACCTAAAAGACATTAAAATGCAGGATTATCCTTATGGAGATCAAATGGCTAAATTTGATCTCAGTCTGACGATAGAGGAGTCAGCAGAAGGATTACAATGCAATATGGAATACGCCACTTCTCTATATTCTGAAAGAACAATTAAGCGGATGGCTGACCATTTTGTCAAACTAATCGAAGCCATTATCACCAACCCTCAGAATAACCTTTCTTCTCTGGAAATTATGCTTTCTCAAGAGAGAGAGGAAATACTATATGTCTTTAATGAAAGAGAAGCAGTGTTTTCACATGAGAAAACCATTCAACAGCTATTTGAAGAGCAAGTGAACAGAACACCGGATTCTATTGCCGTTGTCTATGAAAATCAGGAGTTAACGTATAGCAAACTGAACCAACGAGCGAATCAATTAGCTCATACCCTACGAGCAAAAGGGGTTCAACCCGAGCAGCCTGTAGGCATCATCGCACACCGTTCAGTGGAAATGGTGGTGGGAATCTTAGCGATACTTAAAGCTGGTGGCGCTTATATCCCGATCGATCCAGAATATCCTGAAGAGAGAATTCATTACATTCTCAAAAATTCTAACGCTGAAGTGCTGTTGCTTCAACAAAATGTGCTAGATCAGCTTGATTTTGCAGGCA
>NZ_BAMO01000077.1 GCF_000615945.1 Caldalkalibacillus mannanilyticus JCM 10596 | reverse complement strand
TACACAGACGTCATTTTTTTGTTTGTGGATCATTTTCATGCTACTCTGCATTATTTTTAAGGACAAAGAGTCATATATTTCCTCCTAGCTCGTATACATAGTAGTACAAACCACCTGAGGAGGGAAAACCATGAGAAAAAGTAAAGTAATACTGGGAGTGATCACACTACTCGTTTTTACGATAGTGGCTACTGGGTGCGTTTTTGGACCAAAGGAGGATGCTTCCATAGAAGTAGACCCACCACAGATTGATTACACAGAGGGGGAAGAAGGAGAGTTTGTCATTGAAATTGATGATACGGATGGCGAAGTAGAGGTGACAACAGAAGGAGAAGCTACGAAGGAAGTCAATCGTCAATTGTACTTGTTTGATCATGAGGGGAGAGTAACCCCTATTACAGTTAAATTACCTCATACGGAGTCTGTAGCCAAGCAAGCATTAGAGTATTTAGTAGCAGATGGTCCTGTCACAGAATTGCTTCCTGATGGCATGAGAGCTGTCTTACCAGCAGGAACTGATGTAGCAGTAACAGTAAAGCCAGATGGAACTGCTATTGTAGATTTTTCCAATGAGTTTAAGAATTATCAAGCTCAAGATGAAAAAGGAATTCTTGAAGCGATCACGTGGACACTGACTCAATTTGACACGATCAAACAAGTTGTCATCTGGATCAATGGACATGAGCAAGAAGTTATGCCTGTAGATGGAACACCGATTGGGCAATCATTAAGTCGGAAGGATGGCATTAATGTTGAAGTAGCTGATGGAGTGCGAGTAGGGAATAACTCTGTGATCACCATCTATTTCAAAGCTCAAAACCCAAGTGCAACCCATGACTATTATGTCCCTATTTCTCGCCTTGTGCCTAAGAATCAGGATTTAGTGCAAGCGACAGTGAAAGAACTAATTGCCGGGCCCATGCTTCATTCAGGCTTATTCTCAGAGGTCAGATCATCTACCAAAGTGGATGTTTCAGTAACGGGGAGAACAGCGACATTAAACTTTGATGATCAATTTTTAAATCATTCCATGAATGGAGATAAGGCGTCAGATGATGCTCTTCATTCCTTAGTCTTATCTTTAACGGAAACAGGCTTAGTGGATCAAGTGCAATTTATGGTGAATGGGGAAAGTAATCTCATGTCTTTTTTAGGAACCGATCTAACGAAACCCGTATCAAGACCTGTTTCTGTGAATCCATCTGGATTTTAGTGGAGAGCATTGCTATAATGAAGTCATAAAAGAGGTGGCTTGAAAGGCTCACCTCTTTTTTCACCTTTTTCAAAGAGGAATGAAAAGTGTGTAGTTGAACAATATATTAGAAAGAAATACATTAATGGAAGAGGAAGTGATTGAGATGAGATCAGATCACCGTCAAGCAGATCAGTTACGTAAAGTTACGATAGAGAGTCATGTCATAAAACATGCGGAGGGTTCAGTACTCATTTCTGTAGGGGATACAAAAGTGATATGCACGGCAACGATCGAGGATAAGGTTCCGCCATTTATGAGAGGACAGGGAAAAGGCTGGGTAACGGCTGAATATTCGATGCTACCAAGAGCGACGGAAACGAGAAATGTTCGTGAGTCCAGCAGAGGAAAGCTAAGCGGGAGAACCATGGAAATCCAGAGGCTCATCGGCAGAGCTTTAAGATCTGTTGTTCTTCTAGATAAACTTGGTGAAAGAACCATTTGGTTGGATTGTGATGTGATTCAAGCAGATGGTGGAACGAGAACAGCTTCTATTACAGGAGCCTATGTGGCAATGGTTCATGCCTTAGAAAAATTGGTCAAGGAGCAGAAGGTAGAGAGGCTTCCAGTTAAGGATTTTTTAGCGGCGACGAGTGTAGGTGTACTTAACGATAACCAAGCAGTTCTAGATTTATGCTACATAGAAGATTCTCAGGCTACGGTCGATATGAACATCGTGATGACGGGAAAAGGAGAATTTGTTGAGCTACAGGGAACAGGCGAAGAGCACCCATTCTCTAGAGAACAATTAAATACCTTGCTGTCTTATGGGGAGAAGGGAATTCAGGAGCTAATTGAGCTTCAACGTCAAGCGATAGGAGAAATTGCAGAACAAATTGGGCAGTTGGTTTCGCCTTCAGAAACATCAGCAGATCTAAAACAAGAGCAAAAAGTATAATTAAATTTATCGCGGAATCATTAAAAAAACTAATTTGACAATGTTAGGGGAAAAAAGTAGGTATGAAGAAACAAGTGATATTAGCAACAACGAACATGGGGAAGGTCAAAGAATTTCAAGCTCTGCTTGAACCATTAGACATACAGGTGATGAGCATTCATGATTTGGAAGGAGAACGGATCCCTGAGGTAGTAGAGGATGGGGAAACTTTCGAAGAGAATGCACTGAAGAAAGCTCGGGCATTTTATCGTCAATTCAATATTCCTGCCTTGGCGGATGATTCAGGATTAGAGGTAGATTATTTAAATGGCGAGCCTGGGATTTATTCAGCTCGATATGCAGGAGAAGGAAAAAATGATCAGGATAATATTGAAAAGCTGTTGGAAAAGCTAAAAGAGGTAAAAGAAACGGAGCTGAGGAAAGCTCATTTTACCTGCGCGATCGCTTTCGTTGATGGGGCCGAGGAAGAAACCGTGACCCGCGGAGAGTGTCATGGTGTCATTGCTTCACAGCCTCGTGGAGAGAATGGCTTTGGATATGATCCTATCTTCTATCTGCCTGAAGAAAAGAGAACGATGGCAGAGCTGAGTAAAGAGGAGAAAAACAAGATAAGCCACCGTTCCGTCGCCTTGAAAAAATTGGTCGAAAATTTATCTGTAAAGATTGTTGACTAATGATGAAAAATCAGCTATACTAAATTTTGTCGCTAATAAAGCGAGCAAGAAATAAGCGGGTGTAGTTCAATGGTAGAACTCCAGCCTTCCAAGCTGGTAGCGTGGGTTCGATTCCCATCACCCGCTCCATTATCTTAACCAAGAATGCTCAACAAGTGTTGAGAGTAAGTCCCAGTAGCTCAGCAGGATAGAGCAACAGCCTTCTAAGCTGTGGGTCGGGAGTTCGAATCTCTCCTGGGACGCCATTTTATATAAATATTGAAATGATCATATACATACGTAATACCTCGAAGTCTTAGTATAAAGGTTTCGAGGTTTTTTGTTATATTTTTTGGAAAAATAATAAAAAAAACTGTTCGACATAAAATAACAAAACTAGCTATGTACACTTAGGAAAAATGACAATATAATGTATTTGACAATAAAAGGAACTTTGTAGAGGGAGGGGGGAAACATGAATAAGAAGGTTATTTTTAGTTGCATAGAGATAGCTTTGTTGGTGTCGATCATATTGCTCGTTGGTTTGAGATTGTTTTATGAGATTTTTTTAAATATCAATAGTTCACTTCCTTTTATGATTGTAGCTTTTTTTCTATCTCTATTATTATTGGCAATGAGTGTGATTAGTAGATTTATTATTAAATAGTTAGGAGGATTCTGAAATGAAAAAAATAGGCGTATCTTTACTAGTTTTATTGTTAGTATTTACCGTATTAAATCCTTACAGTACACTAGCAAAGACTGGTACAGAAGATGAACTTCAAGAAATAGCTAATTTAATGGGGATAGAAATTATATCGTCTGAAGAAAATGGTAGTGTCTATAGGTTAAAAAGTGAAGATGGTATAGTCTATGAATATGACGAAAAAGTAGTTTCCAGTAAAAACAAAGATATCATCACAACAAAAATATATGTTGTTGAAGGTGATGAGAAAAAATTAGTTGATCAATTTACCACACATATTGAGGAAGACGAAACTAATATAACTATTAGTAACTCGAAAAAAGAAGAATTATATGCAATCAACTTGTCTTCAATGACTAATTATGAATTAATTGAAGAAAAGGAATCTGATAATGTTTTAAACACTCAATTAGGTGTGTGGTATGGATCTCGTATCTTATCAGGCTCCTTAGATGTGAAATATAAATTA
>NZ_BAMO01000078.1 GCF_000615945.1 Caldalkalibacillus mannanilyticus JCM 10596 | reverse complement strand
GGATAATAGATTGAAGCTAAGATAAGTATAACTCCAAAAGCAAACAATAGTTCATTTATAGAAATGATACTATACGTAGTATCGGTTGTAGTAAAATGAAGAGCAAATGTAAAAACATTACACAAGAATACTGCAATAGTAAACCAAACTATAACGCTAACATATTTAGCTAACACAATTTCGGCTCTAGTGGTTGGCAAACTATTAAGAAATAAATGATTTAATTTATTTGTTTCATTTTGGTTAACCATTATTATCAAAAAATAAGTTGTTAATATAACCAATAAAGATTGGTTTGCTAGCGGAACCATAGAATTTAACAAAAAGTAAAAAAAGGTAATAGGAAGCAAAAGAATGATATAACCCTTGTATTCCTGGATATAAATATCTTTAAGGAGTAAACTTACTATATTTTTCATCTTGTTTCTCCTTTCTTTGTCTGTCAATATAATACATAATCTCTTCCAATGGAGGTTCCTTAATGATGGTTATTTTATCTTTTAATATGGATTTTTTTTTCGAGAAGTCCACTACCAAACCTACAAAATGATCATCAAATTTCTCTACTCCAATAATTTCTTTTGAACCTAATGAATGATATACATTAATAGGTCCTTTAACAATCGCAACATCTTCCTTTAGAAACTCCTTCCTATAACTGAAAATAACTTCTCCCTTATTTATATATGTAACTTGATCTGCAATTTGTTGTAAATCCTCAGGATAATGTGTTGTAAACAGGATAGATCTATTAGGGTTCTCTTTTAAGAACCTTTGAAGCAACTCAAAGAATTTTTTTCTTGATAAAGGGTCTAAATTAGATGTTGGTTCATCCATAATTAAAAGTTCTGGATGATGACTCAAAGCGACAGCGAGAAAAAACTTAAGTTTCATACCTTTTGATAGTTCTTTTAATTTCATGTTTGAATTTAGTTCAAATTCACATAGTAGATTGTTAAACAAATCATTGTCCCAATTTCTGTAGAATCTAGATACTATGTGTTTATTTCTTTTTATCGAAAAATTATCAAAAAAAGGAAGTTCGTCATAAACAAAACCTATTCTTTGTTTAATATCTTTTGTTGAAGTAAGATGATCAAGTCCAAATATTTTTATACTCCCACTTTCAGGTTTTATTAGATTTAAAACTAATTTAATGATAGTTGTCTTTCCAGCCCCATTAGGACCGACAAATCCCATTACTTGTCCTTTTTCTATAGTCATATTAACATCTGTCAGAGAAAAGTTTTTAAATGTCTTTCTTAAGTTTTTAATTTCCACAACATTATCCAAAGATATAGACCTCCCTCAATAAAGTTTAAGTAATTCTTTCGCACTCTCATTTTTAGCAACTAAAATTGCCCGCTTACTCTTTTGGTTGGAGTTAATATAGTTTCATAAGTACATTAGCTTAGTTGAATCCCTTACAATAACACTTTGAGAGGATGTGAATAAGTAAATTACTTCAATGCGAATATAGCAGCATTTCAGTTCATGGAAGGATGGTACAATAGAAGAAACTAACTTTAATACTAACTATATCAATAGCTTTGCATCATTCATTTTAGTGTAACCATTCTAACTTTACCATTAATTCCAAAAAAATCAACCTCCATAAATAGTATCCATACTTTAGAATATAGACACTAGTTATAGAGTTTTCTCTTTTACCATAGATTATGAGGAAATTTTAATCAATATAACCCTGAGTGCCGTTTTATGTAAAATTAATAAATTTTTTCAATAGTATAGCGGATTTAAAAGGTAATAACCTCATGGTTGACATCCACAATCTAATAATTTGTTTATGATTTCTATTGAATTCGTTCCAAAATTATCGTCTAGCTCAGATTCTATTAATTCACCGTTAACAATATAAGCATATCCTCTTGAAGGTTTTTTCTCGCCATTCTCATCAATCTTAGTCAAACCCACTTTATCATGAAAGAAAAGACCGTCAACCGTTTCGATATTAAATTTTAGACCTAATGTTTCTTTAAGATTTGCAGCCTCATTTGTTGTTCCTGGCATTATAATATGTATCTTCACTGATTTCTCTTTAATTTCATCCCAATGTTTGTTCAGCTCTATAAGTTGATATCTACAAGCGCTGCAGGTAAAACTATTTATAAAAAAAAAGAGATGCTCCTCGGTATATTCTTCAATATTATAACTCGTATGAGTATTTTCACACCCAATAATAAATAACATCATAAAAAAAACCAGAATGAATAAGAAATACTTTTTCATAGTAACCCTCCTAATTATTGGAACGGACGTATAAGAGTATCTACAAATAGATACTCTTATACGTTTTATTTATTATTTTATCACCTTACTTTGTCTACCTAGCCCATCTACTTTTTTTGATTAGCAGCTGATTCCCAATCCAACCAAACAACCTGCACAAATAGTAGCTCCTATAGGTGTCCAAAAAGCAGCACAAGCACTTCCACAAGCAATTTTTGCCCAATTCGGCAACGTATGAAATAACCTCTCTAAACATTCAATAAGAGTTTCATTACCCATCACTATTTCTTTATTTGTGTTTTCGTTTAACTCTTCTCCATTTACTAATGTTTTTACAAAATCACCATCTTTAAAAACACCTGTAATGTTGCTTTTTCTTTCAATATCTGAAAAACTAATATATCCAGTATTTTCATCATACTCATCACTGGCTATAGTTAATATAAAACTATTACCTAACTCACCATTAGTTACATAAAATAGTAGATACTCCTCATTATGCGTATCTGTTTCTTTTACTTTATTGTACATTGGTATTAAAATCGCGTACTGATTTTTGTCTCCAAAAGAATTTTTACTAGCACTAAAAAAGTCAATTTTATACTCATTTTTCAGTTCAGAAACTTCCTTCATGTTTTCTATTTCTTTTAATAGAGAATTATCCCCCGTTCCTATCGGTTCCATTACATGCGCTGGGTTTTGTCCAACTGCTAAACTAGCTTGTAAAGGGGTAGTCAACAATAATACTAGAGCAAACATTAGCATTAAACTATTTCTTATTGTATTCATTTTTTCCTCCTATAATATATACTTTTTAAAAACAGTTATGGTTCCCCCCAGATGCAACAATACAGCCAGCACACGCAGCTATAGCAAGAGGATTACCTGTGAATACTGCTCCACACGCACCAGCACAAGCTGCTTTAATAAACCATGGTAAAGAGTCAAAGGCAGCTATTAAACAATCAATCAAGGCGTTATTTAGGGTGATTTCATCAGAGTTTATTTCATATATTTTTTCATCTACTTGTACAGCGCTTAGCTCCCCATTTTTGTATATTCCTGCCTTTTTGTTATTTCCATCAATATCCGAAAAGCTAATTGTTGTAGAAACATCATCATTACTTACAACCTTTTTAATAGATAAAACACTGTAATCAGTTATAGTTTGATCATCATTGTAAGTCACAACTAAAAATTGGACATTACTATACGGATCATGGTCTTTTCCTTCAATAGGAAAAATTAAAGCTTTCTGATTAGTTCCATGAATTTCAGTAAATTGAACATTCTCTGTTGATATCTCGCTGCTTTCAGTTAATATTTTCACTTCATCGGATTTTAAAATCTCGTTTACCAATATTGCAGATTCTTCCTTTGCAAAAACTTGGAAACTGAATATACTCGAAACAAAGATTGCAAATGCTAAGCTAGTAAATAGTATTTTTTTCATTTGTACACATCCTTTTTCAAAATTTAAATACTCGAAAATAGATCACAAACAAAATAAGGTCTTAATTTGAAATAATGTTTATTTAAGGTGATTCCCCCTTCTATATTTTTTTGTAATATATTACATAAATAATAACGTACATTATAATTGTAAAGGTTCCCTGATGAGTAAAAAAATTTGAATATATAACATAATCG
>NZ_BAMO01000079.1 GCF_000615945.1 Caldalkalibacillus mannanilyticus JCM 10596 | reverse complement strand
AACCAAATTGGGTTAGTAGGTATGTGTATTCCTTGCTCAAACTCAATAATAAATTAACAGCAAATGAAATAATAAACAAAGCTATCAGGGAAAAAACTCAAGAAATTGACGAAGCTCATAAAGATTCTTGTGATGATGATTGGACTGAAGACGATAAAAGAAATCACATAGAAACATTACATTTGGAAAAGAAAGAATTCGAAGATATAATGGAAAAAATTTCATCTGGGTACATTCCTTTTATGGAGTTCGAATTATCCATTAGAACAGATTGTTATTTATTCGGTTGTATTAGACACAACCATCCAGAATACCAAGATTAATACTGTAAAAAAAGAAGTAGCCACCTGTGAAAGTGAGCTACTTCTTTTAGACAACAGTGATTAAAACGCTGGTACAATATTTCCTTCATATTTATCTTGGATATACTGACGAACTTCTTCTGATTGAATGGCTTCAACCAATTTTTTCACTAAGGCATTATCTGCATTAGCTTCCACTGTCGCTAGTACGTTCGCATAAGGATTGTTTTCTGCTCCTTCTAGGATCAACGCATCCTTAGCAGGAGAAAGTCCAGCTTGAAGGGCATAGTTTGTATTAATGATCGCTAAGTCCCCATCAACATAGGCTTGAGTTAATGTTGCCGCTTCTACACCTTTAAACTGAAAGTTCTTTGGATTGTCTACAATATCTCGAACAGTACCGTTAAATCCAACGCCTTCTTTTAACGTAATTAATCCTTTAGATTCTAATAATGCTAAGATTCTTCCCTCTTCTGAAGCAGAATCTGGGTGTAGAATCAATGCGCCGTCTGGTAACTCATCAATCGAGTTGTGCTTCACTGAGTATCCACCCATTGGCTCAATGTGAACTCCCCCAATATTAACTAGGCCATAGTTATGATCTGCATTTTGTTTTTCTAAGTATGGAATATGTTGAAAGAAGTTTACTTCGATATCACCAGCAGCTAGAGTTTGGTTAGGTAATACATAATCTTGGAAAACAACAACCTCAAGTTCAATTCCTTCTGCCGCTAATAAAGGCTTAACCACTTGTTCTAAAATTTCAGCATGTGGTACAGGGGTTGCTCCTACACGAATGATCTTAGATTCAGCGCCTGTTTCCGTTTTATCTCCAGCTTGATCTCCTTGAACAGCTTGATCTGATTGTCCGCAAGCTACCGCAAAAATAGATAACACAGCAATAATGAATAATAAAGCTACTTTTTTCATGGTTACATCCATCTCCCTTTTTTGTTTTTTCTATAGAAGTTTCTATATGATAACTTATCGTTTATCAATTCGACGAACGATAAAATCTCCAACCATTTGAATGACTTGCACTAAAATGATAATAAGAACAGTGGCTACTAAAGTCATCTGACCATTATTGGCTTGAAAACCAAAGCGGTAAGCAACATAGCCTAATCCTCCAGCTCCGACAACCCCCGCCATTGCGGTATAACCAATAAGGGCAATCCCCGTTACCGTAATCCCTGATACTAAGGCAGGCAGAGATTCTGGTATCAGAACTTTATAAATCACAGTAAAATGATTCGCTCCCATCGATTTAGCCGCTTCGATCACTCCTTTAGGAATTTCACGCAACCCGATTTCCACCATTCTGGCATAGAAGGGAGCAGCCCCAATCACTAAGGCAGGAATGGCGGCACTCGTACCAATCCCTATTCCCAGCACCGCTCGAACATAAGGCATGAGGAGAATAATCAGGATAATAAAAGGAATAGAGCGAAAAATATTAACAATGGAGCCTGATACACTATAAAAAATACGATTCTCCCACGGGTTTCCTTGAGCCGTCATATAGAGTAAGATGCCCAGCGGAATTCCTAAAAGAGCGGTAAAGGTAAGAGATACTCCCGTCATATAGAGGTTTCTAGTGTCGCATCCCATACAGTATCCCAATAAACATTGGGCAATAATTGTTCTAAGAAGGTCATCATGTTGCTAGTCCCCCGCTTCTCAATCCTACTTCTTGAACTTGCTTAACAAATTCCTTGGTCATTTGCTGTTCTGGGTTTTCAAATACCTCTTGCGTATTCCCAAGCTCAACCACTCTGCCATTTTCCATCACCGCTACGCGATCGCAAATCTTTTGGATGACATGCATCTCATGAGTAATGAGCACAATCGTTAGTCCTAGCTGTTGATTAATTTCCTGAAGGAGCTGTAAGATGGAATCGGTCGTTTTGGGATCTAGAGCTGATGTTGCCTCATCACAAAGCAATACCTTAGGTTGATTAGCCAATGCTCGAGCAATCCCGACCCTTTGCTTTTGTCCTCCACTTAATTGGGCAGGATAATCCTCTTCTTTTCCTTGCAAACCTACCATGTCAATCAATTCTTGAACTCTCTTTTCTCTTTCCTTTTTAGGAACCTTAGCAATCTCCAGTGGAAACGAAATATTTTCTCGAACCGTTCTAGACCAGAGAAGATTGAAATGCTGAAAGATCATGCCAATCTTTTGTCTTTTTTTTCTTAACTCTCGCTGTGAGAGTGAATTTAATTCAACATCATCTATATAAACAGATCCCTCAGTTGGTTTCTCTAGAAGGTTTAACATACGAATTAAGGTACTTTTTCCTGCGCCACTATAACCAATCACTCCAAAAATCTCACCTTGCTCAATGGTCAAACTTACCTGATCAACTGCCTTTAAGCTTTGTTTTTTCGTTTTGAATAATTTCACAACATTCTTAATTTGAATCACGCAAGATGCCTCCTTTCTGTGGTTGTAATAACCAACTATTCCAATCTGTTTAATGATAATATGAACGTAAAAAATCCTTTCCGTACTCTTACAGAAAGGATCATAGTATATTACATTCCGATCCTCTCATCTCTCGAAGACCTTTGTCTTCGCAGGAATTGGCACCTTCCAGTAAATGAATTACTGGTGGTTGCCGGGCTTCATAGGGCCAGTCCCTCCACCTCTCGTGATAAGAGTCATGTCTTATTAAATTAAATATGCGCTTTATATTATGATCTGAATATTACCACGCATTTTGTCGAATGTAAATATATTTATTAAAAAAAATATTTTTGAATTAAAATTTTATTCTGATAACTTATTCAAAACCCTTTTTCTGTATACATATACTGACTAATAACCTGTAACGAATCGATTCCTGTGATATCCTCAGCAAGGAAAGGGATATATTTTTTGGTATGCAAGGGAAAGGTATGTTCAATAAGATCCACATATTTCTGTTCTTGTTCTTTTCTTTTGACCAGAAAAGGATCAATCGCATAAGGAGGATACATCTTATTAATAATTAAGTAGTCACTCGGAATCTGATATTTTTGCAAGAGTCCCACTGCCTTTTCCGTTTCTAATATAGGCAGCTTCTCCGCATTCAAGACAAAGACAAAGGCTGTTAGAGTAGCATCAAGCAGGTGTTTTCGAGCAAGAGCAAACTTATTTTTCCTACGCATCAGAATCTGGTAGATAGAATTCTTGTTGATAATCTTCCTCCTCTCCCACCACATCCGATGTC
>NZ_BAMO01000080.1 GCF_000615945.1 Caldalkalibacillus mannanilyticus JCM 10596 | reverse complement strand
AAGGATTATCTCGTGAGCTGCCTCAGTACATGATCCCTGCTTATTTTGTTCAACTAGAACAGATGCCGTTAACGCCTAATGGCAAGATTGATCGTAAGTCTTTACCTGAGCCAACGGGAGATTTACAGACTGGGACAGAGTATGTCGCGCCAAGGACAGAAATAGAGCAAGCTCTTGCTACTGTATGGCAGACAGTGTTAGGGATCTCTCAGATTGGAATCAAGGATCACTTCTTTGAACTAGGAGGGGACTCTATCAAATCGATTCAGATCTCTTCTAGACTCTATCAAATGGGCTATAAGCTAGAAATGAAGGATTTGTTTAAATATCCTACCATAGCGAAACTAAGCCCACATATTCAAAGCATTGGTCGAAAAATCGAACAGGGAGAAGTCACAGGAGAAGCAAGATTAACCCCTATTCAAAACTGGTTTTTTGAACAAAACTATGTAGACTCTCATCATTTCAATCAAGCTGTCATCCTGTATAAGGAAGAAGGATTTAATGAGCCTGCCCTACACACATTGATCCAGAAAATAGTTACTCATCATGATGTCTTGCGTATGGTCTTTCGTCCAACGGAAAATGGCTATGAGGCTTGGAATAAGGGAACAGATGAAGGAGAACTCTACACTCTGGATCGTGTAGATCTTAGAGATGAAACAGATATTTCAACGGCTATTGAAAACTATTCTAATGAAATTCAAGCGAGCTTTGACTTAAGCGAAGGACCGCTCATGAAGCTAAGGTTATTTCAATGTCAAGACGGGGATCATTTATTGATTGTCATACATCATTTAGTTATTGATGTGGTATCGTGGAGAATTCTCTTAGAAGATTTTGCATCTGGCTATGAACAAGCAGTAAACGGACAAGAAATCAGGTTACCACAAAAAACAGATTCCTTCTTACAATGGTCAAAGCATTTGGCAGAGTATGCAAATAGCCCCGCCCTTGAGAAAGAAAAGTCGCATTGGAAGAAGATCACAGAGCTAGAAGTACATCCATTACCAAAGGATCAGGTCACTGAAGAAGGCAAAATTCTGAAGGATAGCCAATCCATCTTGCTGGAGTGGAGTCCTGAAGAAACGGAGCAATTACTGAAGCATGTACCCAAGGCTTATAATACGGAGATCAACGATATCTTGTTAACTGCCTTAGGAATGGCCCTTCAAAAATGGAGTGGTTTGGATAAGCTCAAGATTTGTTTAGAAGGTCACGGTCGAGAAGAAATTATTCAGGATGTAGACATCACACGTACAATAGGCTGGTTTACGAGTATGTATCCTGTCGTGCTTGACATGGAACCGGAGCGGGATCTCTCATACAAGATTAAGAAAGTAAAAGAAGATCTCCGCAAGATTCCTAACAAAGGGATTGGATATGGAATTTGGAGATACTTAGCTTCTCATACAGAAGAAATCGAATGGGGATTAGAGCCGGAAATTTCCTTCAACTATTTAGGGCAATTTGAACAAGAGAGCCGCAGCAGTGAAATATCACCTTATTCTAGCGGTACAGACATTAGTGAGAAACAAAATCGACCTTTTGTCTTAAATATTAACGGAATGATTCACGATGGTACGCTGGGCTTTGACATTAGTTATTCAAAAGTAGAATACCGGAAAGAAACAATGGAGCATTTTGCACAGTGTCTGAAAGAAAGCCTTCAAGAAATCATTGAGCATTGTGTAGCTAAGCAGCGTCCAGAACTAACACCTAGTGATGTCTTATTACCTGGAGTAACCATTGACGAGCTGGATCAGCTAGTGGAGCAAACCAAGCATATTGGAGAAATTGAGAATGTGTATAGATTAACACCTATGCAAAAAGGAATGTGGTTCCACAGTAAAATGGATCAGGATTCCGGAGTCTACTTCGAGCAATTGACATTACAATTGCACGGTCATTTGGACGTAGAATTAGTCAGAAAGAGTTTTACCTTATTGGTACAAAAACATTCCATCTTACGCACCAACATTTATGTCGATTCGAAAGAGGAGCCAATTCAAGTTGTTTTTAAGAATCGATCTATTGAATGCAATGATGAAGATTTCACTAGTATGGAATCAGATAAGCGTAAGCACAGCGTTCAACATTTCATGGATGAAGATAAGCAGCGAGGATTTAATTTGGCTGAAGATGCCCTCATGCGCCTAAGCATCTTGAAGCTTGGAGATCAAGAGCAGCAGCTTATTTGGAGCTTTCATCATATTTTAGTAGATGGCTGGTGCTTGCCGATCCTGATCCAAGAATTGCTTGAGTTCTATTCAAGCTTTGAATCTGGGGATCAGCCTCAATTTGACATCACATCTTCTTATAGTGATTATATTGAGTGGCTAGAAACGCAAGATATGGAAGAGGCGGCTGAATACTGGAGTCGCTATTTAGCGAATTATGAACAACAAACGCAACTACCGCAAAATAAAACTCAAGTTGAAGAAAGAGGATATCTTGCTCAAAGCTCGACGTTCAGTCTTTCTGAAGAGTTGACTCAAAAGATGAACCAGATCGCTAATAAACACCAAGTAACGGTTAATACTTTAATTCAAGCAGCTTGGGGTATTTTACTACAAAAGTATAATGGCACTCAGGATGTTGTGTTCGGAGGTGTGGTGTCTGGAAGACCAGCAGAAATACAGGGTATAGAACAGATGATTGGTTTGTTTATTAATACAATACCTGTACGTATTTATTGCGAAGCAAATGAATCTATTGTAGACGTCATGAAGAAAATTCAAGAGCAAGCCTTGGCTTCTCAGGCATATGATTATTACCCACTTTTTGAGATTCAGGCGAAAACAGAGCAGAAACATAATCTCATCAACATATTGTCGTGTTTGAAAACTATCCAGTGGAAGAAAAAATCGAAAATATGGAGAATGTGGATCGTGATCAATTAAGGATTACAGACGTAGTAACCAAAGAACAAACAAATTACGATTTTAACCTGATTGTCATGCCAGATAAAGAGTATCATTTTAGCCTAGACTATAACGCACTGGCATTTGATACTGAAACCATTGAACAAATACAAAAGCACTTCATAACGATATTGGAACAAATGATTCTAGATCCACAGAAGTCGGTTCAAGAACTTGAGCTTCTGAGCAATGAAGATCAAAAACACTTGTTACGTACGCTCAACAATACCAAAGCGAATTATCCAACAGAAAAAGCGGTACATCAGTTGTTCGAAGAGCAAGTGGAACGAACACCAGATGCAGTGGCAGTTGTACAGAACGGTCAGTCATTGACCTACCGCGAATTAAATGAACGAGCCAACCAATTAGCACGTAGC
>NZ_BAMO01000081.1 GCF_000615945.1 Caldalkalibacillus mannanilyticus JCM 10596 | reverse complement strand
TTAGCTCTTCTTGTTCTGGAGTACGATTATCTTTTGCTTCGAAGGAACCCGTTGACTTATGCTGGCGAACCCATGTATCAAAGGCAGAGGGGATAGATCATATTCCTTAATGATTTCACTTCTTGGCTTTCCTGCAGCATGCAATTGCACGATCTGTTCCTTAAATTCTTTTGAGAATGTTCTTCTTTTGGTCATTAGGATTCTCCTCATTTTATATTTGAAGCAAGTGTATATGACCTTAACGAAACTGTCCAACTAAGTGTAACCTATCCAAGCTGTTAAACAAAAAAATACTAAGCAAAACACCAATAAAAAATCTCTTTTTATTTATTCACTTTTTATCGATTTATTTGAAAAGAGAAAAAAGTTGGGCATCCCTTCTTTTAAAAGGTATTCTGCTACTTTCATTACGTCAGCTTTGTCCACTGTATTCGTTTTTAATAAAAGTTGTAGGACGATTCCGTCTACACCTGCAATAATCCAAGCAGCGGCAGCACGAGTGGAAGGTCCAGGTTGAGCATCATACATATGTATAAAAATATTTTCTAGGCGATTAACCCAATCGTTGTATCTTTCTTTAAATTTGTTCTGCAATTCTTCATTACCGACCATAGCTTCATGAGCTAAATAAAATTGCAATCGGTTTTCAGGAGTAATTTGAAAACGTTCTTGCATACTTTCGTAAATCTCATTGATTATCTCGTTTAAATGTCTTTTTCCTTCGATGGAAATTTGTGCAACCCTTTTTGTGACATTTAAGCCTTCATCCATTATATCGTAAAGTATTGCTTCTTTTGAATTGTAATAGTGATAAATAGCCCCCGTACTTAGTCCGGCGCCTTCAGCAATGCCACGGATGGTTGCTCCTTGAATACCTTGTTCACTAATAATTTCTCTAGCCGCATCCGTAATTCTTTTCTTCCCTTCATTATTCATTTCATCTTCTCCTAGGCTTCTTTTTATAGTATTTTAACATAATTGTGACAAAGTTTTTAGTTTGAAGGATATTCTCGAAAGTATTATCATGCAACCCTTGACGAATGTTCAGACGTTTTGTTAAGATAATCTCAAGAACAAACCGAACGTTCGTTATGTGCTGATTTTACTTGAAATATTCAAAAAGCTATCGCGAAGCTTTTTCTATTACTAGCCTTAGATGAAAGCCAATTTCTCTTCAGTTAACTTCAGGATGTAAGTCTTTTTAAATGATGCAGATTAAAATAGCATAGAGGAGATGGTATCGGATGTTCTTTTTTGAAGCAATTCCTTGGTATAATATTGTTATGTGGTTTGTCGTTCTCGGGATATTAATTGGACTAAATGAGTTAATCCGTTCAAGTAAGTGGACAAGTTTAGCTATTTTTATAATCGTTCCAGTTATCTTAACCCCCATTTGGTTCTTCATGGATAGTGAGATTACATCTTGGTTTACGTGGGTGAAAGTTTATTCTGCACTTGCAGGAAGCATTATTTATATGGTCATTCGTTTTACTAATTACCATAAAAACATAAATGGTATTTAACTCTTGTCCCAGCCATTTTAGCAATAAATATATTAGAGGCGGTCATTCGTGAATTCCAAGTAGGTTACCTAGGTTTTAATGGGATAGTAGATGGAATGCAATATATTTCTGGTGGTTGGAACTATGTTAATGGGGTAGCAGGACTTCTTAATATTGTTTTAATTTGTGGATGGTTTGGTATTTATGCAAGTAGTGGTAAAAAGAAAGATATGCTTTGGCCAGATCAAACTAAACTTTGGATTATCGCCTATGGAGTCTGGAATATTGCTTATGTATATTCTTGCGCACCAGGTAATGCCTTTTATTCGGGGGTAGCATTAAATATTGCAGCTACAATTCCTGCATTATTCTGGGCAAAAGGAACATGGATGCAAAACCGTGCTGCAACCTTATCATTTTGGATGATGTGGGTTATGACATTCCCATATTTCTTTGCAATAGGTAGTACATTTAATGTAAGTGTGAGTTATAATCCTGTCGCAAACTGGACACTTGCAATAATAAGTCTAGTTTTAAATGTAACTCTCGCTATTTGGCAAATACATCGTATTCGAAAAAATCGTTTAAATCCATTGAAAGATGAAATTTTTACTGATTTAAAAGAATATAAAATTATTAATTCATATCGTGAAGAAGATATTAATCAGCGTCATTCTCATACAGCATAACAGCACTTATAGCGCCTAGTAAACATCAGGGCTTAAAGAGAAATGTAAGAAAGCAGGCTATGCTTTCTTACATTTTTTGTGTGCGCCCAGCATGGGATTTATCTATAGGGTTCAAGTCCCGAATGGCGAAGGCAGTAGTAGCCATTAGTTTAGCTGGGTGATTTCCTTTTGATAGTCTTCAATTGTGGGGGAGGTGGTATCCGTTGTATTTTTCATACACTATCTATTCAACAAAGCAAGGCATTTTACCTGCATCAGCTACCAAGGTGCAATTGAAACCTGGCTTTACCTCATAGAGGCGGAGCCTATCTTAATCTGTATCCCTGAGTTAGTTTCAGGAGGTGTGGCATCAACCTCTATACTAACCCACTGAAGGGAAGGAGTTTGTCGTTTACAAAAAATCGCGGAACGCAGTCAGTAGGCATATCTGTCTCCGCGATATCTTTATTAATTCAAATTTAATCTTCAATTATGTTTTTCCCTTGTTCACGTAATTTTTTTAATGATGCAATCATATGATTAATTTCTTCATCGGAATGTCTTTCCCATGTTCTCAATTCTGCTAAAATTTTTAAAGGTGACTTAGACCGATAAGAACGTGTAGGATTTCCAGGATAACGTTTATCAGTTAAATTCGGATCGTTTTCAAAATCACCTAATGGTTCTACGATGTAAATTCTTTCTTTCGAAGTAGACTTTGCTAATTCGGCACCCCATTTCGCTGCATCTAATGTCTCAGTGAAATAGATAAAGTTTGATTTTTTATTTTGGTAATTTGATAAGTGTTGCGGTTCTAAAAGGTCTCCAATTTTTAACTCTGCTTTAGTACCATGAAAAAAAGGGCCATGATCTAAGACATCTTATTATTATCATTCATACGAATACACCTCTTTTTTAGAATTGTAAAT
>NZ_BAMO01000082.1 GCF_000615945.1 Caldalkalibacillus mannanilyticus JCM 10596 | reverse complement strand
CCCCAATATTAAACATTTGCCTTCAATCTTCTTTGTTTAGAAAAAGAGTTCGAAAATATTAGCTAAAACTTCTTTATAAACTCCTTGTTTATTCTCGAAATTTTTAGAAATATATTAATACCTTCAAAAAAATAGAAAACAGTGTTATAACACTTAACCCCCGAAAGATAAAATTATTATCGAAACATCCCGATAGGAATTGCCTAAAGACCTCGTAATCCGACACTCGTAAGTATTTTTTATAATACAGAGGCCTGGGTTGCGCAATTTGATTTTTCTTGGTCATTTAAATCTATTTTATACTCACTGGCATTCTCTTATTTACACTTTTTGACATTCAACAGAAAGTGCAAATTCTCTACAAAGTATTAAAGACGCCACCTATTTTAGGGGCGTCATTTCGTATACTTCTGAACAAAGCTAAATTATTTAATTAAACGATAGTATATAAATAAATTACTCAATGCCTTGTGTGTATTAGGACGTTTAGGGGCCGTAGTGCTTTATAGGCTTAATTATACTTTGTATACCTATAATATTTGAGTTATCAAATACCTCTCCTGCACTAACAACAATTACTATGCTCACTAGACTACGTTTCAAAGCCACTAAAGTCTAACTACCAAAAGAGAATGGTGTTAGGTTCGTCACGAAAACAATGCCGCAAAACAAATTTTTGAACTAGCATTGTAATGAACTAATATTCAAGTAGAAGAAAGTTAGTTTATTCTCTTTATACGGAAAAAACTAATTGAGTATTTTAGTGTGTGTATTCTAGCTATTAACTTCTCTGAAGCAATGCTGCAACTGTTAGTAATCAGATGTGAAAATACACTTCATTTCAATCGCTTCCCTTTCCTCCTATATATTAATACTTGTAACAGTTTTTCTGATGCCCCATTCTTTCTGAGCCCCTCAATGGGCAGTCTAAGGAAGAAATCATTTCCAGCCTCTATAAATTCAATAATGGAATCGTAATAATAAGTGTCATCTAAGGTTAATTCCCCAAGGTAATAATAGTGAAATGCTTTGTAGTAGTTGCTTAGCTCATCCATATTAATTTGCTCTAATAGTTGTTTAGCTTTGGTAGATTGACCCATACGTATGTAGTAAAATGCTAAATTATGAAGATCTTTAAAGTCATCACTCACTTTTAAATAAGAAGGCTTTATCCCGTGATAGATTTGAACAAAATTAATGGTATTTTCAACTTGCTGAGTTTTTTTTGGACTTCCTCCACATATATACATTGCCCTTGATCTTTCCAAGTTAGAAAGTGCTAATTCTAGGTCACTATAAAAATAAATGAACCCTAATGAGTGATAAGTGGAAGCTAATGATACTTCATCAATCGCATGTTCGAGAACAAGATAATAGTATTTCTTGCTCATTTTTTCATTATCTTTGTAGAAGTATATAGATGAAAGCACCTGACCCATTCTAGAGGTATAGCATCTTCTAATCAATTCATTTGAAATGTCTGCAACTTTATATTCAATCGACAATAACTTATTTAGTGACTGAGTAAATTCATTGATATCGTAGTAAGCATAGGAAAGTAAGATATTGGAATATATTTTCATTTCTAGAGTTTCAAAAAATTTATTCTCTAATTTCTCAATAATTTCCCCAGGCTTAATCTGTTCGATAGTTCTTAAAAATTCAATGTTATAAATTTTAGCCCATTCCCGTTCAAGGCGACCTTTAGATTTCTTGAAAGTTTGAATAAGCTCCTTCTGCAGTTCACGATTTCTAGTCACAAACGCATATTCCATGGCAATTTTAGCATTTCTCTTCATGTTCCTGCTAAAATCTGTCATTAAATCCTGTTCTTCTTCAGGCCAATAATCTCTAACAATCTTAGTGGCTGCATAAAAATCTAGGTTCCCACCCTCAATAAATCTTCCTATGTTAGAATTAGTAACTCCAGCAATTTTAGCTAATTTACTTCTTGTTTCTCCATGTTCAAGTAGATGTAATATTCTTTTTCTTAACAACATTTAGTTCACCTACAATTAGTGGATCTTTTAAATTTAGAATTGTTAGACATTTTACGGAGTGAAAAATAGCCAATTAACACCAAGGATCAAATTCTAGCTTCTCAACATCTAACGACACTATTCGTCAAATATTTTCCATTTATTACTTATTATACTATATCATAGGCTAGTATAAGATGCAAAGTATATTTGACTCCTCTACACTTGCAGTAAATAGGCCAAAAATCATATTTCCCTGCAAATAGGTATACCATAATATTCATATTATCGTACGAGCAGTATCCCTAAACTTTACACTTGGCTATTTGAAAAATACTATTAATACCTCTAAAGACCCATTGTTAAGTTTTGCTTCAAACCACAATTACAGTGATTCTAGACAACAACGTAATCCTCAAATTAATCAAATCGTGTAAGATACCTAGTACATTATTCGCAGAGTAGCCATATATTTCTGTAAAATTTAGATGCATACGATAAAACGTACACATCTGAAACAAAATTACTACCTACTTGTTTATTGCAAAATAGAAGTGCAGAGCTTTGCAAAGGAAAAATGCAGAGTTCTGCACTTTACTTAATATAAAAAAAGACTTGCCAGCCACCCCAAGTCCCTCTACTGTTATTGGTGTCGAATCAATCATAGTGGAGGCTGAAAGGAATGCTAGCAATGTCTGATATTTATTGTATCAAACACCTACGTAATAACAAAGGTCTATCGATAACAAAAATAGAAAAAACACTAGGAATTAATTGGAGAACTGCTAAGAAGTATGCAGACCAAGATCACTTACCTAAGAAAAAAAACAATAAGAAGAAAGGGATGTTGTATGAGGAAAAATGGGGCGAAATCATTTCAGATTGGTTAGCAGAAGATAGGAAT
>NZ_BAMO01000083.1 GCF_000615945.1 Caldalkalibacillus mannanilyticus JCM 10596 | reverse complement strand
TGTAACCGTCAAGTAAAATTGAACACTTTTTGCTCATTAATTTTGAACACTTTCACGATCGAAGATCGTGGAGCGATGCTTCATTCTATAACTATCACCGTCTAATTGAATCACCTCTGCTCTATGAATAACTCTGTCTAGTATGGCTGATGTAATAGCTGGGTCTCCCAGCAGTTCTCCCCATTCACTAGGTCCTTTATTTGAAGTTAGAATAATGGAAGCATGGTTATAGAGATCGTTAATCAAGTGAAAGAATAGATTCGCCTCGCCCGTATCCATGGCCATAAACATGAGATCATCAATGATCACGAGGTTTGCTTCTCGAATACGCTTTAACCGTAGTTTGGACTTACGAGTCATATCCTCTGTTTTTAACGCATGAATGAGTTCTCCCATTGAGATAAACGACACTTTATATCCTCTGTGTATCGCTTCAATCCCTAACCCTGTTGCTAGGTGAGTTTTTCCTAGACCTGTCGGTCCAAGAAGGATTAAGTTATATAGCTGTTCTAACCACGTAAGCTCTCTTAATTGATTAAGCTGTTTTTGACTAAGAGATTGTTGCTCCGCAAGCTCAAAGTCATCTATTGATTTGTAGAAGGGAAAGGCTGCCCATTTTAACCGTCTTTCTACTTGTTTTTCGTTTCGACGTTTTTGTTCATAATTCATTAGCTGCTGAAGAAACTGACGATATGTCCAATCTTCAGATTCAGCTTTTTGAAGAAGAGTAGGTAGATGGTAGGCTGTTGCGGCAAACCGTAATGAACGTAATTGGGTTTGAAGATGCTCAAGGGATTGACTCATATCGATTCTCCTTTCAAGATCGCAATATACTCCTTCACATCCCGTGTCCGAGGTTTGATTTCCATGAGCGACTGATCCCATTGGTTTAAAGGTTTCATGTCATGTTTACTCGACAGTGCTATGTTCACTTGGCGTTGTCGTTTGACATACTCCACCGCATCATGAAACTCAGAGGCGCTCCATAATTTCCGCTTCATACATTCCTTTAAGGCTAGATCCATGGTCATTGTATCAATGGATTTCATTGTTTTACTGATCATTTGTAGTTGGTCACGTATGTAGCGAGGGTAGGTACGGCGAACCTCTTCTAGGAAACGATGAGCCAAATTCACATCTTCAAATTGTTCAGCAATGCTATGGATATACGCATCAATTCCTTTCGTTCGATCTCGAGTATGTTGACGGTCTTGCACCAAAACTCCTTTTCGATAATCAATCGAATGTTCAGCAATAATGGGGCCGTCCATTTGTTCACGAATGACTAAATGTTCGTCAACTGTTACTTCAATATATACTTGATTGGTTTTCCCATACGTTCCGAGAGGAACGGAATAACGATTCGATTCATATAGAATGGTGTTGTCCTTACGGACCGTCCTTGATATACTAGAATCAGGTTTTAGCATTTTTATGCTAGAGGAGACGGGTCGTAAGTGTTGCTTTTCCAGGGTGAACACTTCGGCTGGTCTTTTTTTTGTTGTATTATGGACCTTCCCATTTCCTGTTCTCTTCAGCCAAGAAAGACATTGCTCATTCCAATGATCTAGGCGATGAAAGACCCGATTCTTTGCAAAGTTTTTCTTAACAAAACCTACCACATTCTCGATCTTTCCTTTACTCTCCGGATCAGCCTTACGGCAAAGATGAATGTTTAACTTCCGCTCCTCTCGATAAGATTGAAACTCATTCGTGAGAATGATATCTCCTGCATTTTCATTAACCACTAGTAGTGCATCTTGATCATATACTAGCTCATAAGGAATCCCCTCAAAATGCTGGAAAGCAGACTCATGGGCTCGAATCACATCCCGAGTGGTAAAGGGGCGATCCAACCACTCTGCATACTTGTACCGAGAGTGTGAGAGGACAAAACTGATAAAGTACAATTTGATCTCTTTTCCTCTACTCGTCTTTTGTTTGGTTTGACCAAAGTCAACTTGAGCTTGCTGTCCCATTGGAGGGTCTGGAATTGCTTGATAATGGCGATGCTCTTTTACCTTTGGTATATGATATTTCTCTCTCAACTCTCTGACGTAACTACGAGTGGTACTCTCACCTACTTTTAATGAAGGGTATCTCTCTTGTAACCAGTCATAAACTTGGGCTGCTGATAGGTCAGGATGCTCTTTGAGCCAAGAAACAATGTGCTCTTCGTAAGACCCAAGTTTCTTCCTCCTTAACTTTGATGAAGCAAGCCATACTGCCATCTCTTCAGGTGACTTCCTTAAATACTCATAAACTGTTGTTCTTGATATCCCCAGCTTGGTTGCAATTTGACTATTGTTAAAGCCTTGATTATGTAGTTGTTGAATGTTCATGTACAAATTCCACTTATCCACCTTTCATTGCCCTCCATCTCCGATGTATCTATGAATCTATTCACATCTTACAGGATGGAGTTGTATCATTGTAAGGAGTGTTTAGGTGCACTTTTTAATTCAGTCCTTACGGACTGTACAAGATATATGAATTGGAATACTATGGTAATAAGTGTTCAATTTTATCTAGCAGAAACTGTCCATTTTAGTTTAGCAGTTACA
>NZ_BAMO01000084.1 GCF_000615945.1 Caldalkalibacillus mannanilyticus JCM 10596 | reverse complement strand
CATACAAATAACAAAATTCGTGTGAGTACAGCACCAGCTAGTACAATTTCAGATGATTTAGATGTCTTGGTAGCTTTTGACCAAGAAACAATAGATGTAAATGTTCACGAGCTATCCTCGCATGGAATCGTGATTGCCGATAGCAAATTTAACCCGACCTTGCCAGAAGGGGCAAATGGAACCCTGTATTCTGTTCCATTTACCGAGTTAGCAGATAGCTTAGGAAGCTCCCTGATGAAGAACATGGTGGCAGTAGGAGCATCTAGTGCTGCTTTAGGGCTTGAATTAGAAAGTTTTCAGCAGCTAGTGGAGCAAATCTTTGCCAAGAAAGGGCCAAAGATTATTGAAATGAACCGTGAAGCCATGGCTAAGGGAGCGGCTTATTTTAATGAGCAAGCCGGTGGAGCGATTGTAGCTCTACAGCTGGAGAAAGCCGATGGAAAACAACGCATGTTCATGATTGGAAACGATGCCATTGCTCTAGGAGCCGTTGCTGCGGGGTGCCGCTTCATGCCAGCGTATCCGATTACTCCTGCCTCTGAGGTGATGGAATACCTGATTAAGAAGCTTCCAGAACTAGGTGGGACCGTGATTCAGACAGAAGATGAAATTGCAGCCGTGACCATGGCGATTGGTGGAAACTATGCTGGGGTTCGGACGATGACTGCGTCTGCGGGTCCAGGATTAGCTCTAATGACGGAAGCGATTGGTCTAGCAGGAATCACAGAAACGCCTCTTGTGATCGTGGATACCCAACGTGGAGGTCCAAGTACTGGACTGCCGACCAAGCAGGAACAAGGGGATATGCAGAGCTTAATTCATGGTTCTCCGGGAGAAATTCCTAAGATTGTCTTAACGCCAAGCTCTGTAGAAGAATGCTTCTATGATACCGTTGAAGCGTTTAACTTAGCAGAAGAGTATCAATGTCCTGTTATTCTGGCGACAGATTTAGCCTTATCTCTAGGAAAGCAGACGGTTGAGCCTCTTGATTATAGCCGAGTGGAAATTCGCCGAGGCAAATTGCTATCAGAGGTACCGGAGCATGAGGGAGAATTATTTAAGCGTTACGAAGTAACGGAGGATGGGATTTCTCCGCGAGTGATTCCAGGACAAAAGAATGGAATTCACCATGTAACCGGTGTAGAGCATAACGAAGTGGGTAGACCTTCTGAGGATCCGATCAACCGATTACAGCAAATGGACAAGCGACTCTCCAAGCTGAACAACCTGAAGTACCCAGATGCGGTGAAAAAGGTGTCGGTGGAGCATGAACAGCCTGATGTGCTGATCATTGGAGTCAGCTCTACCCTAGGAACGATCCAAGAAGCTCGTCTGCGTTTGGAGAAGGATGGACTTAAAGTTAATCATGTTCATATTCGTATTATTCACCCATTCCCAAGTACAGAGCTACAGCCGTATGTGGATGCAGCGAAAACGATTGTGGTGGTGGAGAACAATGCTTCTGGTCAGCTTGCCAACCTCGTGAAGCTTCATGTAGGCGGAGCAGAAAAAATCAAGAACTTACTCAAGTATGATGGGAATCCGTTCTTGCCATTTGACATTCATCAAAAAGTGAAGGAGCTGATCTAGAATGGCAACATTTAAAGATTTCCGCAACAGTGTCAAGCCAAACTGGTGCCCGGGCTGTGGTGACTTTTCCGTTCAGGCAGCGATGCAAAGAGCCGCAGCGAATGTAGGGCTTGAGCCCGAGCAATTAGCTGTCATCTCTGGAATTGGTTGTTCAGGTCGTATTTCTGGATACATTAATGCTTATGGTTATCATGGAATCCATGGTCGTGCTCTTCCTATCGCTCAAGGGGTCAAGATGGCGAATCGTGAATTAACCGTGATTGCCTCTGGGGGAGATGGAGATGGATTTGCGATCGGAATGGGACATACCGTTCACGCTATTCGTCGAAACATCGACATGACCTATATCGTGATGGATAATCAGATTTATGGATTAACCAAAGGGCAAACTTCGCCTCGTTCTGAAGCAGGATTTAAGACCAAGAGTACCCCAGCAGGGTCGATTGAATCGGCTTTATCAGTGATGGAGCTTGCTTAACGGCAGGGGCTACGTTTGTAGCACAAAGCTTTTCAAGTGACTTAAAAGGACTTACTTCCTTGATTGAACAAGGAATTCAGCATAAAGGATTTTCATTAATCAACGTCTTTAGTCCCTGTGTGACCTTCAATAAGATCAATACCTATGATTGGTTTAAGGAGCACATTACAGATCTATCGGCCATTGAAGGCTATGATCCTTCCAACCGTATGCTCGCGATGCAAACCCTGATGGAGCACAAGGGCCTAGTCACGGGTCTGATCTATCAGGATAAGAATAAACCTTCCTATGAGGAAATGGTTAAAGGATTTAAACCAGAAGGTTTAGCGAACCAATCGCTGGAGCTTAGTGAAGAAGACTTCACTAAATTAGTGAACG
>NZ_BAMO01000085.1 GCF_000615945.1 Caldalkalibacillus mannanilyticus JCM 10596 | reverse complement strand
AGGGAACTTACGTTCTTATTATACCATATTGAGGAAAGCTTTGGCTAACGCCAACCGACATTCATCTCCCCCTTATCATTGGGCTTCGCCCTTCACACGATTGAAGAGGGAGTCTTCTGTCGGAAAATGATAAAAAAGAAGCTAGGTTCAGCACCTAACCTGCTTCCCTAGCTTCTTTTATCTTCTGATACGATCAATGATCACTTTTTGGATAAGATAGTTAAGAACACTGATGATAATTCCAGCCACAAAAGCGGTGAGGAAGGAATCGATCGTAAAACCTGCAATAAAGGTCTGAGCTAACATTAACGTAATCGCATTAACCACCAAGAGAAAGAGACCAAATGTAAGAATGGTGATAGGTAAAGTAAAAAAGATAATAATGGGCTTCACGACAGCATTGATAATCGCAAGAATAATCGCTGCTAACAAAGCAACCGTGACTCCTTCAATGGTGAAACCTTCTAAATATCCAGCTACGATCATTAATGTAGCCCAATTCCCTGCAAGGCGCAATAATAAATTCATGTACCTTAAACCCTTTCTTCTGTTGGAATAATGACCATACCCACTAGATACACTACAGCCATGGTCCCAAAGGACATAAACAGTCCCAATACAAACCCTAGACGGATAAAGGTTGTATCAACATTAAAATATTCGCCCAACCCTCCGCATATTCCTCCTATCATTCGATTATGATGCGCCCGTACTAATTTTTTCATATACCATCACCCTCTTCTTTTTCTAATACATGGATCGAACCAGTTCTAGATTCAACAACAAGATCATGCTGTTTCTCTTCCCCCTGCTGAAAAACGATTTTTTTATTGTGAGAAAGTCCTTGTTCTTCCGTAATTCGCGCTTCTTTCAAGGAACATTTCATACTGCCATATCCTGTTTTAAGCTCCCCATGAACTCCTTGTATATGATCAGGATAGATCACACGAATGGAGCCATTGTGCGTCATTGCCTTGATCGCACTTGAATCCACCTTCTCCTGTTGTATACGAATGCTACCATTGGTCGTTTCACATTCTAATGATTGGTAATGACCAAAAGCATGGATGCTGCCATTAGAAGAACGTATAACCCCTCGCTCCGCTTCGATATGATGGAGCTGAACTCGACCATTTGACGTAGAGGCTTCTAAAGAATCAGCTGTGGTTTTCTCAAGACGAATCGATCCATTAGTAGAATGCACCGTTAGCTGTTCTGCCTGAAGCTTTCCTGTTTGTACTCCGCCATGTGTTGTATTTAACTCCACTTTCGAATATCCTCTGACTGGTACATATACTTCGATCGTGCCTCTTACTCCTTTTTGCTCTAGCAAAGAGAATGAAAATACCTCTCCTTCTTCTTTTTGCTCGTATACACTTCTTAACTTTTCTAATGCTTCCTCTTCATCTCTTACTTTTGAAACATAGCCAGTAATGAAGACTTTCGCATAGGGCTGATCCCATTCTTGGCAACGAATATTTCCATTAGGAGTAGAGAATGAAAGCTTTTGAAATTCAAAAGTTGGGATTTCCACTCGATCTGTTACTTTAATTCCCCCATTGAAGGAAATATCGAAATCAAAATCCATGTCCTGCACCTTTTGCATCGCCTTACCTAGCATATCAAAAAGCTTCGCAGCGCCTTTATTCGCGCTAGATACCAGCTTCTCAGTAGCCTCATGCAGATCCTCTTTTACCTTTTGAAATTGTTCTGAATTCAGGTATTCTGAGCGCTCTCCTTTCTTATCCTTAGGGCCCTGATGTGTTTTTCTTTCTTCGTCCTTTTGTTTTTTTTCAATGGTTTCTAGGAGTAGTACTCCTTCTTCCGCCGTAATCTTTCCCTCTTCAATCATTTTTAAAATCATTTTTCTTTCTTCCATTTTCCTCTTCCTCCAATCAGTTTTTTATCATTATGTGATGTCTTTCAGACGTTTTAACGTTTCCTCTGGTGTCAGCTCTCCTTGATAGAGCTGATCCAATAATTCCTGACGCTTGCTTTTTTCTTCGGATACCTTCTCCGGCTTATAGCCTAATGCTTCAACTACTTGTTCTAGACGATTTCGTACTGTGGGATAAGAAATGCCCAATTCACGCTCTACTTCTTTGATATTCCCTCTCGCCTTGAGAAAGATTTCAACAAAATGAAGTTGTTCTGTATTTAGATGAGATAATCTTGATGCTTCAAAACGACCTTGGAGTGTGGTGTCACAATGATCGCAATGGAGCTCTTGTATAACAAGCTTAGATTGACATACTGGGCAAGATGAAGGAACTGGATAACTCATGCTTCTACCCCTTTCACTAAAGTATTATTTTATTTTTAAATGTTACAGTTTAATATATTAAACATTATAATAAATGTTATTC
>NZ_BAMO01000086.1 GCF_000615945.1 Caldalkalibacillus mannanilyticus JCM 10596 | reverse complement strand
CAAAACTAGATAATATATGAGAAGTGTTTCATGTACCTGAGCGTTTGTTTATTGGTTAAGCCCTCGACCGATTAGTATCTGTCAGCTCCACATGTCACCATGCTTCCACACCAGACCTATCTACCTCATCATCTATAAGGGGTCTTACTAGATTAACTCTATGGGAAATCTCATCTTGAGGGGGGCTTCACGCTTAGATGCTTTCAGCGCTTATCCCTTCCACACGTAGCTACCCAGCTATGCTCCTGGCGGAACAACTGGTACACCAGCGGTGTGTCCATCCCGGTCCTCTCGTACTAAGGACAGCTCCTCTCAAATTTCCTGCGCCCGCGACAGATAGGGACCGAACTGTCTCACGACGTTCTGAACCCAGCTCGCGTACCGCTTTAATGGGCGAACAGCCCAACCCTTGGGACCTACTTCAGCCCCAGGATGCGATGAGCCGACATCGAGGTGCCAAACCTCCCCGTCGATGTGGACTCTTGGGGGAGATAAGCCTGTTATCCCCAGGGTAGCTTTTATCCGTTGAGCGATGGCCCTTCCATGCGGAACCACCGGATCACTAAGCCCGACTTTCGTCCCTGCTCGACTTGTAGGTCTCGCAGTCAAGCTCCCTTTTGCCTTTACACTCTTCGAATGATTTCCAACCATTCTGAGGGAACCTTTGGGCGCCTCCGTTACTGTTTAGGAGGCGACCGCCCCAGTCAAACTGCCCACCTGACACTGTTCCTCACCCGGATCACGGGCGTAGGTTAGAATTCCAATACAGTCAGGGTGGTATCCCACCGTTGCCTCCACCGAACCTAGCGGTCCGGCTTCTCTGGCTCCCACCTATCCTGTACAAACTGTACCAAAATCCAATATCAAGCTACAGTAAAGCTCCATGGGGTCTTTCCGTCTTGTCGCGGGTAACCAGCATCTTCACTGGTATTACAATTTCACCGGGTCTCTCGTTGAGACAGTGTCCAAGTCGTTACGCCTTTCGTGCGGGTCGGAACTTACCCGACAAGGAATTTCGCTACCTTAGGACCGTTATAGTTACGGCCGCCGTTTACTGGGGCTTCGGTTCAAAGCTTCTCCTATTGGATAACCTCTCCCCTTAACCTTCCAGCACCGGGCAGGCGTCAGCCCTATACTTCGCCTTGCGGCTTCGCAGAGACCTGTGTTTTTGCTAAACAGTCGCTTGGACCTTTTCACTGCGGCTCTCTTCCGCTATTCACGGTAAAGAGCACCCCTTCTCCCGAAGTTACGGGGTCATTTTGCCGAGTTCCTTAACGAGAGTTCTCCCGAGCGCCTTAGGATTCTCTCCTCATCTACCTGTGTCGGTTTGCGGTACGGGCACCTTCAACCTCGCTAGAGGCTTTTCTTGGCAGTGTGAGATCAGGGACTTCGCTACTATTATTTTCACTCGCCATCACAGCCTAGCCTTCATGAAGAACGGATTTGCCTATTCTTCAGCCTCACTGCTTGGACGTGCACTTCCAGTCGCACGCTCTCCCTACCCTGCTGCGTCACCCCATTGCTCAAGCGGTTTAAGGTGGTACAGGAATTTCGACCTGTTGTCCATCGCCTACGCCTTTCGGCCTCGGCTTAGGTCCCGACTAACCCTGGGCGGACGAACCTTCCCCAGGAAACCTTAGATTTTCGGCGGACAAGATTCTCACTTGTCTTTTCGTTACTCATACCGGCATTCTCACTTCTAAGCGCTCCACCAGTCCTTACGGTCTGACTTCGCTGCACTTAGAACGCTCCCCTACCACTGCATCGTT
>NZ_BAMO01000088.1 GCF_000615945.1 Caldalkalibacillus mannanilyticus JCM 10596 | reverse complement strand
TGTTTGTATTCTACTTTCCTCTTGTTTACTGCTTGAATTTCTTTCTGTTGATTCTGCTTCCTCTGCTACTGCTTGAACTTCTTCTGTTGATTCTGCCTCTTCTGCTACTGCTTGAATTTCTTCTGTTGATTCTACTTCTTCTGTTACTGCTTGAATTTCTTCTGTTGATTCTACTTCCTCTGCTACTTCTTGAGATTCCACTGTTGATTCTATTTCCTCTGCTACCGCTTGAGTTTCCACTGTTGATTCTGCTTCTTCTGTTACTTCTTGAGCTTCCACTATTGATTCTACTTCTTGCAGTACTTCTTGAGCTTCCACTATTAATGGAGCTTTTTCCTTTTTTACTGCTTTTAAGCTTAGATTCTCTTCTGCTCTCTGCGATCCTTGAAGTTCACTTTGTTCTTTTACTTTCAACCCTTCTGTTTTCTTTTCTCCGATTGCTATCCATGTAACGACTCCTTGAGGTGAGTCAGTTCCGTTATTCACTACTGTAAGGATGACAATGTCATCCGTCTGTTCCTTGAGAACAGCATAGCACGAAGGATGGTTTGTCATGGCGACAATAGCAAAGCTTGAATTGAGATAAGCATCTTCTAAAGCAATGTATAGTTCAAGGGTTTCTTCATTCTCTGCAAATTGAAAAGGAATCATTCCAAACTGCTGTACTGTATTTGATCGATTCCCTGTTGTTTGAACGGGAGTAAAAGAAAGTTTTTGAGGAGTAATCGAGCCATTGCTAATATGCTCACTAGTAATGGAATCAGCATCAAGCTTCTCCCTTGTCACCGCTCCATTTTCTAAATGCCTCATGGTTATAGCTTCCGCTTGGATGTGTTCAGATCTGATCGCATTATCCACTATTTTTTGATGAGTGATCGACTGATCTGCCAGCTTCTCCGTATCAATAGATGCAGGAGCTAGCTTAGACATGGTAACACTCTGATTAGCTAATTTTGATTCTGTCACCGTTTCATCTACAAGGTGGGCAGTGTTGATTGATTCAGGAGAAATATGCTCAGTTTGAATACTTTTACTGCTAAGCTTTTGGCTTGTTATAGAGTAGTCCTTTAGTTTATCTGTTGAAATTGATTTAGAAGCTATTTTTGGAGTTGAAATCACATGATCAGCTAGTTTTTCCTCTGATATCGAGCCATTAGCCAGATGTTCGCTCTGAATAGCCCCCTGTGCTATTTTAGTTTTTGTCACACTTTCCTCGGATAAGTGCTCCGTCTGTACTGCCGCTTCTTCAATATGCTCCCGTCTAATCGCTCGGTTCCTGATCTTTTCACTAGTTACGGAGTGATCCTTGATAAGATTTGTTGTAAGGGATTCTGGAGCTATTTTTTCCGTAGTAACGGAGTGATCAGATAATTTTTCTGTTGAAATAGAGCCATCCTGTACATGTTTAGTTTGAACCGCCTCTAAGGCAATTTTCTCACTGGTTACTCCTTCTTGTTCTAGGTGATAACTTTTCACTTCACCCTCTAGAATATGCTCTGCCGTAATCGCTTTTTCTGCTATTTGGGAACTCGTTACCGAATGATCTGCTAGCTTTTCTGTTGTTATACTCTTATCCTTCAACAGATTTGTTGT
>NZ_BAMO01000089.1 GCF_000615945.1 Caldalkalibacillus mannanilyticus JCM 10596 | reverse complement strand
GGTACTGCACCCCAGAAGTTAGAGTAAAAATCTAACCTCTGGGGTGTTTTTGTATGGCAAAGTATAGTGAGAAATTTAAATTAAAAATTGTAAAGGAATATCTAGGTGGGACATTAGGATATAATCTATTAGCCAAAAAATATGGTATATCTGCTGAATCTCAAGTCAAAAGATGGGTTCGTGCTTATAAAGAATTTGGAGAAGACGGTTTACGTAGGAAGGGTTCTAAACAAGTTTATCCTGTCAAATTTAAGTTAGATGTATTAAACTTTATGAAACAGACAGGTGCTTCTTACCAGGATGCTGCGATTGTTTTTAAGATGAACAATCCTCCATTAATTACGAGTTGGTACAAAACCTTTTTAGAGAAAGGTTTTGAGGGCCTGCAAGAAAAACCGAAAGGGCGGCCTTCTATGTCCAAAAAAGATAAAGCAAAATCACTAAAACAAGAAAAAGAGTTATCTCGTGAACAACAATTAGAGCGTGAAAATGAACTTTTACGTTTAGAGATTGCCTATTTAAAAAAGTTAAAAGCTTTTCAAGAGAACCAGAATGTCTTCCTAGAAAAGCACAAGCAGCGCTGGCATTCGAACTCAAAGAAGAAGGATTCAAATTAAAAGATGTTTTAGAAATAGTGGATGTTCCAGAGGCAACTTATCATTACCATGTCAAGCAATTACAGAAAGAAGATACAGATAAAGAATGGAAGAAAGTAATTACTGAACTATTTCAAAAGCACGGGGGTAAGTATGGGTATCGTCGCATCCATTTAGAATTAAGAGGTCAGGGGTATGCCATAAACCATAAAAAAGTTCAACGAATAATGAATGAATTGGGGTTGAAATGTGGGAAATTCACACGTAAATCTCGTTATAAATCATATAAAGGTACTGTTGGTAAAGTAGCTAAAAATCGCTTGAATCGTAGATTCAACTCACCTATCCGCCTTCAAAAACTAGTAACCGATGTGACAGAATTCAAATGCACTGAGGATCAAAAGCTATATTTAAGCCCTATTATGGACTTGTACAACGGTGAAATTATATCTTTTGGTATTTCAAACAGACCAACATTGGACTTTGTTTTAGAGCCATTATATGAAACATTGAAACTAATTGAAAATGAGGGGAAGTATCGTACAACAATACATTCAGATCAAGGTTGGCATTATCAACATAAAGCGTGGGTAAAAACATTAAAGAAAAATAAAATCTTTCAAAGCATGTCTAGAAAAGCAAACTGTGCGGATAATGCCTCAATGGAAAATTTCTTTGGTATCCTCAAGCAAGAAATGTATTATGGAGAAGATCTAGTACCTTATGAAGAGCTAAAAAGAAAAATAGAGGAATACATGGATTACTACAATAATGAACGTATAAAAGTAAAATTGGCTGGTCTAAGTCCAATACAATACCGAACTCAAACCAGCCTAATAGCTGCATAATTAAAACTTTAACTTTTTGGGGTCACTACC
>NZ_BAMO01000090.1 GCF_000615945.1 Caldalkalibacillus mannanilyticus JCM 10596 | reverse complement strand
AATTATGCTAATTATAAAACAATACACCGCAAAGTAAATGTACTCTAAAGGTGACATATTCAGGACTTTGCGGTGTATGGTCCATATTTAGACAATCTATATATCTTGCCACAAGAATAAGTTATTTAAGGGATAGCTGAATTCTTGTGGCATATTTAATTAATAAATAGGGTGATTGGATTGAATATTAATTATGAATTATTGAAAAAAATATTACTGATTTTTGGTATTATCGTAACTTTGTACTTATATATTAACTCAGCAAACTTTTCAAATAATGGAATCATCTGTCCAACAAACGGATGCTCAGAAGTGAACTCAAGTAAATATGCACAAATAGTGGGAATTCCTGTTTCGCTGATTGGGTTGTTAGGTTATATAACTATGTTTAATTTAAATTTATTTGCTTATAAAATTTTTATACATAGAATTTATCTTTTTTGTCTCTTTTTTTCTTTTCTGTTTTCTACTTATCTAACCCTTATATCTCTATTAATAATAAGAGCTACCTGTTTTTGGTGCATTGTGAGCTTTTGTATTATTATAGCTCTAATGTATAGCGAAGTCAAAAAAAGGCGAAAATACACCTTTTAAAAATAGGATAAATATGGTAAAATAAAAGTTGAAAGGAGAGAGGATATGTCAGATATTATTAACGTGAGTGCATTAACTAAAGAATTTGCTGGAGATATACAAGTTGTAATGGCCCTTCGTCATGTGAATTTAGAAATTGCCAAAGGTGAATTTATTGCCATCATGGGGTCCAGCGGATCTGGTAAGTCCACCTTGTTAAATATTCTTTCAGGACTAGATAGACCTACATCTGGAGAAATATTGCTAGACGGACTATCTTTACATAACTGTACTGAACAAGAGCTTACTCAAGTAAGAAGAGATAAGATTGGTTTTATTTTTCAATCTTTTCATTTAATAAGTGTTTTAACAGCACTAGAAAATGTTTCTCTACCTTACTATTAACCGGTCAAAATGGCGAAAAAGTGAAGGGAAGAGCAAAATATCTCTTAGAAAGAGTCGGATTAACAGATAGGGTGAATCATTATCCTTCACAGCTTTCTGGGGGACAACAGCAACGTGTAGCCATAGCGAGAGCGTTAATGAATGATCCAAAAATTATTATGGCTGATGAACCTACGGGGAGTTTAGATTCAAATATGAGTATCTCTATTATGGATTTACTAAGAGAATGTGTGAAAGAGATGCAACAAACTTTAGTCATGGTTACACATGACCCGATGGTTGCGACTTATGCAGATCGGATATTTTTTATGAAAGATGGTCATTTTCATGATGAGCTCATTTTAAAAACAGAGCAAAATTTAACACTCCAAGAAAAGATGAGTAGAGTGTTTCGCAAGATGGAGAGGTTATAAAGGTATGAGAAATTTATTATTACTTGTTATAAGGTACCTATCTAAGCAGAAGGGGAGGACTTTTTT
>NZ_BAMO01000091.1 GCF_000615945.1 Caldalkalibacillus mannanilyticus JCM 10596 | reverse complement strand
GCAAGGTTTTCTTAGATAAGGAGGAATCCTATGCAGATCTTAAAGAGAACCTTGAATCCATAGCTCAACCACAGCATTTGGCTTATGTCGATCTACACTTCAGGAACGACGGGTACACCAAAAGGTGTCATGATTGAACACCAACAAGTCGTAGCTATGGCAAGTGCCTGGAACAAAGAGTATGGCTTAGATCAGGAAAGCATTTCTTGGCTACAATGGGCTAGCTTTGCCTTTGACGTCTTTACAGGTGATTTCGTACGTGCGCTGTTACATGGAGGAAAATTGGTCATTTGTCCAAGTCAGTCGAGGTTAGACTTCGGTCAAATTCATGGCTTGATCCAGCAACATCAGATTCAAATGTTTGAGTCAACACCAGCCTTTGTTATTCCGCTCATGGAGTATATCTATGAAAACAAGCTAGAGGTCAGTTCGCTACGGACATTAATTCTAGGCTCAGATCAATGTACTCCAGAAGCATTTCAACAATTGATTGAGCGTTACGGCTCTCAAATGAGGATTCTAAACAGCTACGGTGTGACGGAAGCGTGCATCGACTCCTCTTACTTTGAAACAGATGATGCCTTGGCATTCACTGGCTTACCTATTGGGAAGCCTTTACCTAATGTTCAAATGTACGTTCTGAACGAAAATCTCTCGATCCAGCCAGTGGGGATCGTCGGAGAGCTATTCATTGCTGGAAAAGGAGTGGGGCGAGGATACTTCAACCGTCCGGAGCTAAATGCTGAGAAATTCGTAGAAAATCCGTTTAGACCAGAAGAGAAAATGTATCGCACAGGGGATTTAGCTCGCTGGTTGCCTGATGGAAATATTGAGTTTCTTGGAAGAATCGATGATCAAGTGAAAGTACGGGGCTTCCGTATTGAACTTGGCGAAATTGAGTCCAAGCTCTTAACTCTGGATGTAATCAAAGAGGGGGCTGTCATTGCCAGAGAGGAAGAATCGGGTCAAAAGCAACTATATGCCTACGTTGTAGCAGAGCAAGCTGTGAACGTTGGGGAAATAAGGTCCGCTCTTTCTCAGATGTTGCCGGGCTATATGATTCCATCCTACTTTGTCCAAGTAGAAAAAATGCCGTTGACTCCAAATGGAAAAATAGACCGACGGGCTTTACCTTATATCGAAGGAGAGATTCAGACAGGAACCGAGTATGTGGCTCCTAGAACGGAAGCTGAGAAAAAACTTGTGGAGATTTGGCAAGAGATCTTGGGAGTACAGAAGATCAGTATAAAGGAAAACTTCTTTGATTTAGGAGGACATTCCTTACGAGCAACAACACTGGTATCTAGGCTTCATAAAGAAATGAGTGTTGAAGTTTCTTTAAGATCGATCTTCCAATTTCCAACGGTAGAGAAATTAGCTGAGGTCATCACTCAGCTTGATCAAACAG
>NZ_BAMO01000092.1 GCF_000615945.1 Caldalkalibacillus mannanilyticus JCM 10596 | reverse complement strand
GATGCAATCCATAGCTTCGGTGATACGTTTAGCCCCGTTACATTTTCGGCGCAGAGTCACTCGACCAGTGAGCTATTACGCACTCTTTAAATGGTGGCTGCTTCTAAGCCAACATCCTGGTTGTCTGTGCAACTCCACATCCTTTCCCACTTAACGTATACTTGGGGACCTTAGCTGATGGTCTGGGCTGTTTCCCTTTTGACTACGGATCTTAGCACTCGCAGTCTGACTCCCGGATTAAAGTATTTGGCATTCGGAGTTTGACTGAATTCGGTAATCCTGTGGGGACCCCTAGTCCAATCAGTGCTCTACCTCCAATACTCATCATCCGAGGCTAGCCCTAAAGCTATTTCGGGGAGAACCAGCTATTTCCGAGTTCGATTGGCATTTCACCCCTACCCACACCTCATCCCCGCACTTTTCAACGTGCGTGGGTTCGGGCCTCCATTCAGTGTTACCTGAACTTCACCCTGGACATGGGTAGATCACACGGTTTCGGGTCTACGACCACGTACTTTCGCCCTATTCAGACTCGCTTTCGCTGCGGCTCCGCCTCTTCAGCTTAACCTCGCACGTAATCGTAACTCGCCGGTTCATTCTACAAAAGGCACGCCGTCACACATCAATTGTGCTTCGACTGTTTGTAGGCACACGGTTTCAGGTTCTCTTTCACTCCCCTTCCGGGGTGCTTTTCACCTTTCCCTCACGGTACTGGTTCACTATCGGTCGTTAGGTAGTATTTAGCCTTGGGAGATGGTCCTCCCGGATTCCGACGGGGTTTCACGTGTCCCGCCGTACTCAGGATCCGTCCCGGAGGGATGACAGTTTCGACTACGTGGCTGTTACACTCTTTGGCCGATCTTTCCAGATCTCTTCGTCTACTCTCATCCTTTGTAACTCCGTATGGGACGTCCTACAACCCCAGTAAGCAAGCTTACTGGTTTGGGCTGTTTCCGTTTCGCTCGCCGCTACTCAGGAAATCGCATTTGCTTTCTCTTCCTCAGGGTACTTAGATGTTTCAGTTCCCCTGGTCTGCCTTCTCATCTCCTATGTGTTCAGAGATGGATTCTACTCGATAAGGAGTAGAGGGTTCCCCCATTCGGAAATCCCCGGATCAATGCTTACTTACAGCTCCCCGAGGCATATCGGTGTTCGTCCCGTCCTTCTTCGGCTCCTAACGCCTAGGCATCCACCGTGCGCCCTTTCTAGCTTAACCTTACGGTTGTTGCTATTCTAGGTTTAAATCGGTTTGTATCCTAGATTGCTCAGTTTCTCGATGAAACTTGCTTCTCATTTCTTATTATCTAGTTTTCAAGGAACAAA
>NZ_BAMO01000093.1 GCF_000615945.1 Caldalkalibacillus mannanilyticus JCM 10596 | reverse complement strand
GAACTTCGTTCATATAAGTGATTGATTAAATGGAAAAATAAGTTTGCTTCTCTCTGATCCATCGCCATGTACATCAAATCATCGATAATCACAAGATCGGCATTTCTAATCCGTTTGAGTTGGACTTTAGATTTATTCAGGTATTCTTCTGTCTTTAAAAGCTGCACAAGCTCACCCATTGTAGCGAAGTAAACATTGAATCCTCTATGAACGGCTTCGAGTCCCAGACCAATTGCAATATATTTTTTCCGATTCCAGGGGGACCTAGAAGAATTAAATTGTATTGTATTGTTGCTCTAACCAACTCAATTCTCGAAGCTGAGAAAGCTGACGGCTGTTAGAACGTTTTGACCTTCAAGTTCAAACTCATCTAATGACTTCACGAAAGGGAAGCGTGCCCATTTCATTCTTTTTTCAAGGCTCTTTGCTTCACGTTTTGCTAATTCATATTTTGTGATAGATTCTAAGAATTCCAAGTAGATTCATGATGCCTTTTCAGCTTCGCGAAGAAGCTGTGGCAGCTCCTCCACAGCCTCTGATAAACGTAACTGACGAAATTGGTCCTGTAATTCATGCACTGTCTTTTTCATTATGTTCGACCTCCTAAAATGCTAGTATACGCATTTAAAGAACGAGTAGAGGCCTTAATATGAGGGTGTTTTGCTAGATTGGCATTAAAGGATTGTTCCTTTATAACTGGTTCATCACGCAATGTATCAAGGTGATGAGTAATATCCCGAAAATCATTCGCATTGTATAGTTTCTCTGTCATGCACTTAGTCATCACAGTATTAATTAATGCGGGATACTGTTGAATCACCTTGTAGATGATTGCAAACTGGTCTCGACGATACCTCGGGTATCTTTGACTGATCTCATCCAAATAAGCAGCTGCTTGAGTCTGATTTTCAAAATAAGAGATAATACGTTGCTTAAGCTCTTCAACCCCTTTGGAGCGTTCACGAGTATGATGACGGTTTTGAATGAGTTTCCCTTTTTCTGAGCTAATAAGATGCTCGGCAATTACCTCACCATTTGCTTCTCTGCGGATGACGAGCGTCTTTTGCTCTTCGCCTGTCGCTTCAATCCATACAAGATTCTCACTCATTGATTGATAAGTCCCCAGTGGGACGGAATAACGGTTTGATTTGTAACGGATTGTGTTGTCCTTGCTTACACTTCTTGTTATACTTTGGTTATTGGTA
>NZ_BAMO01000094.1 GCF_000615945.1 Caldalkalibacillus mannanilyticus JCM 10596 | reverse complement strand
TTGAGAACAGCAGGAGTGCAAGCAGATCAGTTAGTAGGAATTCTAGCGGAACGATCTATTGAAATGATTGTTGGACGCATGGCGGTCCTAAAGGCAGGGGGAGCCTATGTTCCAATCGACCCTGAATATCCTGAAGACCGGATTAGCTATATGCTAGAGGATTCAAGATCGAACGTCCTATTAGTTCAACAGCATTTACTAGACAGAACAACCTTCAAGGGATCGACCCTCCTATTAGAGGATCAAACTTCTTACGCTGAGGATGGTTCAAATCTAGAGCCCATAAGCCATTCAGAGAACTTGGCTTATGTCATCTATACCTCTGGAACCACAGGTCAGCCAAAAGGGGTGATGATTGAACATAAAACCCTAGTGAACCTGTGTTTCTGGCATCAAGCGGAGTATGAAGTGACAGCCTCTGATCGTAGTACGCTCTATGCCGGAGTCGGATTTGATGCTAGTGTATGGGAAATCTACCTTACCTGTTATGCGGCGCTACCCTCTATGTAGTGGATGCAGAAAGCAGAATAGATCCAATCAAGCTCAATCACTTCTTTACAGAAAACAAAATTAGCATAAGCTTTCTTCCCACTCAAATGAGTGAACAGTTTATGGAATTAGAGAATCAAAGCCTACGATCCTTCTTATCGGTGGGGATAAGCTGAAGCAATTTAGAAAGCAAAGCTATACTCTCTATAACAACTATGGTCCTACAGAGAATACGGTCGTCACAACCTCGTTTAAAGTGGAGCAGATGGAGGATAATATCCCGATTGGAAAGCCGATCTCCAATACCAAAATCTACATCCTTAATGCGTCTGATCAGCTTCAGCCTGTTGGTGTCGTTGGTGAGTTGTGCATCGCTGGAGAAGGGTTGGCTAGAGGATATTGGAACCGAGAGGAATTAACCGCAGAGAAATTTGTGCAGAATCCTTTTGAGCCTAGTGAACGAATGTACCGTACAGGGGATTTAGCTCGATGGTTACCGAATGGAAACATCGAATATATAGGTCGTGTGGATCATCAGGTCAAAATACGCGGATTCAGGATTGAACTTGGGGAAGTAGAGGCTCAGCTGTTAAAAGCGAAAGGATGAAAGAGGTCATTGTAACGGCTAGAGAGGACGTGTCTGGTCAAAAACAGCTATGTGCCTACTTCGTTGCAGAGCAAGAGCTCCACATTGCTGAGTTAAGGG
>NZ_BAMO01000095.1 GCF_000615945.1 Caldalkalibacillus mannanilyticus JCM 10596 | reverse complement strand
CCAGGCAAACAAACAAAAAAACAAAAAACAGAAAACAAATTTAAGTCTATCAGACACTGATTTAGAAGAGAGTAGAGAAGAAAAACAAAGATTAGATTTATTAAATAAGAGTATTGTGCTGAACCTTACTAAAATGGGCAGTGATGGTCAAGAGATCAGTAAGACTGTTCGATTAAGAGTTGTTGGAATTTTAGAAGAAGAAGGGGGTCAAGAGGATCAAAATCTCTATATTTCTCTAAAGCTAGCAGAACAGCTAGTGAAATGGAAAGAAGGGGATCAAGTCCTCAAGAAAAAGGGGTATGATTCCGTTAAAGTCAAGGTAAAGAGCGTAGAACTTGTTGAAGAGGTTCAAAAAGAAATAGAAAAACTAAACTTGAACAGCTTTTCTTTAAAACAAATGCTGGCTACGGTTAATAATATTTCTAGAGTGATTCAGTTTATATTGGGGGGATTGGGAGTATCGCCCTAATTGTTGCTAGCTTCGGAATCATGAATACCATGATGATGTCTATTTATGAGAGAACTCGGGAAATTGGAATCATGAAAGTGATTGGAGCTTCTATCAATAATATTAGGACGATCTTTCTTATTGAGGCTGGGATTATTGGGTTAGTTGGAGGAGTAGTAGGACTCATGATCGGCTGGATTTCTGCTCAATTCTTAAATGTATTGGCTAATCTTTTATTAAAAAGTGAAGAATCGATGATCATAGTAGATGTTCCCTGGTGGTTAGGGCTATTCGTTATTTTATTTTCAACAGCAGTAGGAGTCCTATCTGGATTATATCCTGCTTTACGGGCAGCAAAATTAAGTGCCTTGGATGCAATCAGGCATAATTAGAATCATGAAAAAAAGAGCCGATGGGCTCTTTTTTTTCATTTTCTTCCAAATCTATTTACTAGGAATTTTGATTTTTTGACCTGGGAAGATAAGGTCAGGGTTTTTAAGGCTATTGTACTTTGCTAGCTCCTGCCAAGTAGTGTTATGTGCCTTGGCGATTTTAGAAAGAGTATCTCCAGACTTGACCACGTAAATGGTGTCTGCTTTTTTCTCTTCTTTTACGGGCTGTTCTTTCTTAGGTTGTTCTTTCTTAGGTTGCTCTTTTTTAGGCTCTTCTTTTTTAGGTTCTTCCTTCTTAGGTTCCTCTTTCTT
>NZ_BAMO01000096.1 GCF_000615945.1 Caldalkalibacillus mannanilyticus JCM 10596 | reverse complement strand
AGAACCGTAGGAATCTACGGGGATAGCTTGGTCAATAAGAGAAACCTCTGTTGGCGAAGAAATATGCTAACAAGTACGCTCTATTCCCAAGAATCTCCCACTTCAAACAACCCGAAAGGGTGTTAAGTGGTGAGTAGTTCAATAGAAACAAAAAAATAAAAATAAGGGAATTTATTGCAGAATCATGTATAATTATAGGAGATATTTGTCATTTGTGAAGCAGATTAGGAGTTGTTAGATTGAAAATTATAGAATTTATTTTTCGTTGGTTCTTAACATTTATGGTGATGCTGATCGGTACAGTAGGGATACACTTATTGATCGTAGTGCTCCAAGAAAGAATTTTTTTACCTGAAGAATATCTTATGTGGACGCATAATTATCCTGCTTCAATGTTGATTTTGCTGTATATAGGAATCTTCTATGTAGGAGCTATTCTTCTATTTCCTCACAGATTTAAAACTCTATCGAAGACGAGCCCATTTTCCTCCCTCATAAAGTTTTACAAGCAGAAGAGAAAACGATTTTATTCTACGTTCCTTCTTGTGAATATCGTTTTGCTTTATGCGATTACTTTCTCTGTTACTGTTATCACAGAACAGAAGGTGATAGATTATTCTTTTCTTGCACCCCAAGGGAAGGAATATGCTTATAGTGATATTGCCAAGATTACAACAGGGGTACACGGAAAAAAATCAGCATTACCATACCACTACTATAAGGGACAGTTTTATTACATCCTTGAGTTGATTGACGAAACAAAAGTGGAGTTGGATGATGCAAGGGGACTTAACGATAGAGATCATCGTTTTATTCTTGAGGAGCTGGATCAACGCCTTGTCGACATGGGGATTCCTAAAGAGTCTAGTATGGAACATTTTGATATGATTTCAGATCTAGGTCAGGTATATAAGGATAGAATAGAAAATATATTAAAAAATACAACAATGAGTGAAGGGGATTAGCAGAAAGTATTGAGAGGTGGTCTTTTTAATGCCAATTGGATTATTAATTTTGGTCTGCATTGTTATTCTCTTAGTTATCTATGCTGTGAT
>NZ_BAMO01000097.1 GCF_000615945.1 Caldalkalibacillus mannanilyticus JCM 10596 | reverse complement strand
GGCAATCCTTTTTGTAGGCGAATACAAAAATAGGAGGAATAGCGAGTGAAAACAAATATTTGTTTACCACTAGGATTGCCAGAGTTTATGATTTTAAAACAAAAGATTCAAAAAGATACCATTTACTTAGATGTCGAAACAAAGAAGGCACCAGAATATTGTATTCATTGTGGCTTATCAACCCTTAAAAGACACGATCAGCGAATTAGGAAGGTACGAGATTTAGATTTATTAGATAAAACTCTCTATCTATTTATCCATATCAAACGTTGGCGTTGTCATAATTGTAATGAAGTGTTCTCTGAACCACTTACATCAGTACCAACTGGTAAACACCAAACCTATCGGTTTCGTAAGAAAGCGTTTGATATGTGTTCTGGAACTACGATTAGTTACGTTAGCCGTAAATTGAAGGTTAGCTATAAAACGCTTGAGAGAATTTATTATGACATAGCCAAGAAAGAATTGAATGATAGTGCTTGCTCAGGTGTAATTGGAATTGATGAAGTAGCTGTAAGAAAAGGTCATAGATATGAAACTGTGGTTACAGATATCCAGACAGGTATGATTCATCAAATGGGTCCCAATAGGGACTATGAAGCGACCGTTGATCTTCTCAATTCTTTCAAAGAAAAACCGCCATTCGTAGTGGTTATGGACATGTGGAAGCCCTTTTTTAAAGCTTGTCGAAACTCTTTGCCTAAGGCATCCATTGTCATTGATAAATACCATGTTGTTCAAAAGGTGAATCTAGCTCTTGATGCCGTACGTAAAAGTAAAAACAAACAGATAGAAGGATTAAAAAAGGGACGTTTCTGTTTGCTTAAACGCGCCTTTCGTTTAACGACTAAACAGTTTGAAAGGCTAGACAATTATCACCATCAGTCAGATGAGTTGGCATATGCTTATTATCTTAAAGAATGGTTTTACGACTTATATCATCA
>NZ_BAMO01000098.1 GCF_000615945.1 Caldalkalibacillus mannanilyticus JCM 10596 | reverse complement strand
TCGAGACGGGTTGACCCCGTCTACACGATTTCCAATCGTGCTCCTTCGGCCAGCTCGGACATCTCTCCATGATGGCTCCACAGGTAGGACTCGAACCTACGACCGATCGGTTAACAGCCGATTGCTCTACCACTGAGCTACTGTGGAACAATTTAATTAGCAGCGACAATTAATAATTTATCATATCCAACTTAATAAGTCAACAGTTTATCCTACAATAAATTATTCCATTTTTATTTTTGTTAGCTTTATCTATTAAGAGTACATATCTCTCTCATATACATAGCCTATTGACGGCTTTTTCGCCCTCTAAATCATCACTTCATGAATTTGGCTGTATGATTCACACTGATAAAACACACTTTAAATATGGGTCGTCTAAATTCTTCAGATGAGGTGATCAAACAATGACAAAACGCAAAAGCATCCCAATCGCAAAAAATGAAGACGTAGAGTTTTCTCGTGATCTAGCCGATAGGAATGATTTTGAAGCACTAAGAAGAGCCCATCGAGCAGACAGACGACAAGAAAAGAAAAAATGATGATTATTTTCTTTTTCTTTTCATTGGAGAGGGCATAGGAACATGTTCCTATGTACTTCTCTTTTACCTTACTTCTATTTGCTTTTCATCTAATTTCACTAACTCTAGGCCTAAATCCTCGATTATTAATATATCCCCAGTTCTATTGACTTCTAACGTACCAAGAAAATGCTTTAGTTTGTATATTTCAACTTCCCACATTTCTTCTTCCTCTGACACATAGATTTCTGTCGTCAATGGGTTATAGATAAATTCATAATCGCCTATTTTTTTTCTACCTAACTCCATCTTTTTCAATCCTTTTTTAAGTTTCTTCCTTATTATAAGGGACTTATTGTGAGATTGATGAGATTAAAAAAACACCTCACAAAAAAGGTGTCTTTTTAATT
>NZ_BAMO01000099.1 GCF_000615945.1 Caldalkalibacillus mannanilyticus JCM 10596 | reverse complement strand
ATTTGGAGGATTAGCTCAGCTGGGAGAGCACCTGCCTTACAAGCAGGGGGTCGGCGGTTCGATCCCGTCATCCTCCACCATTACATTTATACTATGCCGGTGTAGCTCAGTTGGTAGAGCAACTGACTTGTAATCAGTAGGTCGAGGGTTCAAATCCTTTCGCCGGCACCATGAATGAAACATATTCATGAAATCAAAATGAGAGCCATTAGCTCAGTCGGTAGAGCATCTGACTTTTAATCAGAGGGTCGAAGGTTCGAGTCCTTCATGGCTCACCATTCTAGAAGTGAGAATGGATACTAAATATGCGGGTGTGGCGGAACTGGCAGACGCACTAGACTTAGGATCTAGCGCCTATGGCGTGGGGGTTCGACTCCCTTCACCCGCACCATTATGCTCGATGAGCATAAATATACTGTGTGTAAAAGATGCGGAAATAGCTCAGTGGTAGAGTATCGCCTTGCCAAGGCGAGGGTCGCGGGTTCGAATCCCGTTTTCCGCTCCAGAGAAATGCCGGGGTGGTGGAATTGGCAGACACACAGGACTTAAAATCCTGCGGTTGGTGACAATCGTGCCGGTTCAAGTCCGGCCCTCGGCACCATTTTAGAAAAGAATAGTTTTATGATGTGCCCTTAGCTCAGCTGGATAGAGCGTTTGACTACGAATCAAAAGGTCGGGAGTTCGAATCTCTCAGGGCACGCCATTTTCGGGAAGTGGCTCAGCTTGGTAGAGCACCTGGTTTGGGACCAGGGGGTCGCAGGTTCAAATCCTGTCTTCCCGACCATTATGGGGCCATAGCTCAGCTGGGAGAGCGCCTGCCTTGCACGCAGGAGGTCAGCGGTTCGATCCCGCTTGGCTCCACCAAAAACAACTTCCATAAATTAGTTGTTGCTTTTCATAAGAAGAGTAT
>NZ_BAMO01000100.1 GCF_000615945.1 Caldalkalibacillus mannanilyticus JCM 10596 | reverse complement strand
ATTCTTCAAGAAACAAAATAAAGCACCACGCTTCAAGTCTAAAAAGAATAAGGTACAATCCTACACGACTAAAGAAACAAACAATAACATTGCCATTGTAGACGGCAAAATCAAATTGCCAAACTCGGTCTTGTTCGCTTTGCCAAAAGTCGTGAAGTACAGGTCGTATCCTTAATGCTACTGTTAGACGAAATCCTAGTGGTAAATACTTTGTATCCATTCTTGCAGAAATAGAAGTACAGCCATTGGAGAAAACGGAATCATCTATTGGTATAGACTTAGGCATCACTGACTTTGCCATTCTTTCTGATGGTCGCAAGATTGACAATAATAAATTCACATCAAAAATGGAAAAGAAACTAAAACGTGAACAGCGAAAACTTTCAAGACGTGCGTTACATGCTAAAAACAATGGTATTAACCTTCTTGATGCAAAAAACTATCAGAAACAAAAGCGTAGAGTTGCTAGATTGCACGAAAGAGTCATGAACCAACGTGACGATTTTCTTAACAAGTTAAGTACAGAAATAATCAAAAACCACGATATTGTCTGTATCGAAGACTTGAACACCAAAGGAATGTTACGCAATCATAAGTTAGCAAAATCAATCTCTGATGTATCATGGTCTGCCTTTGTAACTAAATTAGAATACAAAGCGAAATGGTACGGTAAAACAATCGTGAAAATAAGCAGATGGTTTCCGTCTAGTCAGATATGTTCCGATTGTGGACATCAAGATGGCAAGAAATCTCTTGAAATAAGGGATTGGACTTGTCCTGTTTGCCACGAACATCACGATAGAGATATAAATGCCAGCAAAAATATCCTAGCCGAAGGCTTAAGAA
>NZ_BAMO01000101.1 GCF_000615945.1 Caldalkalibacillus mannanilyticus JCM 10596 | reverse complement strand
AGCTTGAGTAGCTACACTGATACCAGCAATACTTAAAGCAGCTGTTCCCATGTTGCCAATTGTCACTGACAATGTTTGAGAAGCATTCGCACCAATATGAATCAGCTTACCAGAAAACGTTCCATCAAGTAGCTTTTGTGTGTTAAACTCTGTATCTGTAGAGATACGGTTAATTTCAGAGATTAAAGCTGTCACCTCTTTTTGAAGCTCAGCACGGTCTTCGTTCGTATTCGTATCGTTCGCTGATTGTACAGCTAGCTCACGCATACGTTGTAGGATGGAGTGAGTTTCGTTTAACGCACCCTCTGCTGTTTGGATTAAAGAAATTCCATCTTGCGCGTTCTTTGTTGCCATGTTTAATCCACGGATCTGTCCACGCATTTTTTCAGAGATCGCAAGCCCTGCTGCGTCATCTCCTGCACGGTTAATACGTAATCCTGATGATAATTTCTCTAATGATTTTCCTACTTGTCCTGTGTTCGATGTTAATGCCTTGTGCGCATTTAACGCCATAATGTTGTTATTAATTCTCATGTTTTTCTTCCTCCTTGAGTTTGTGATCTCCACTTCCTTGTGGAGAGAAGTTCAACGAAAGCTGGCCGGCTTTGCTGAACCACTTCTACTATTTATATCGTCAGAAATTTACTCTCCTTTAATACTCCAAGAAAAAAAGATAGCCTGAGAGAGGCTACCTTTTTGGAACATCATATTGTCTACTTTAGACCTATAAAATCTAAGACCTAAAATTAACGAAG
>NZ_BAMO01000102.1 GCF_000615945.1 Caldalkalibacillus mannanilyticus JCM 10596 | reverse complement strand
TTGGTGAAATCGAGGCGCAGCTCTTGAAGCTAGAGGGGATCCATGAAGCAGTGGTCACAGCACGTGAAGATGTGGCAGGTCAGAAACAATTATGTGCTTACGTGGTAGCAGATCAGGTGCTGACAGTTAGCGAATGGAGAGAACGTCTATCCAAATCACTGCCAAGCTATATGATTCCAGCTTACTTTGTACAGATGGAAAAGCTTCCGCTCACACCGAATGGCAAAGTGGATCGAAAAGCGTTGCCTGCACCGGAAGGAAACATTCAAACAGGGAGCGCCTATGTAGCCCCTCGCACGGAAGTGGAGCAGACTCTTGCTTCGATTTGGCAGGGCGTCTTGGGAGTAGCGAAGGTGGGCATTATGGATCACTTCTTCGAACTAGGAGGAGACTCGATTAAATCGATCCAAATTTCCTCTCGCTTGTATCAGGCGGGCTACAAGCTAGAAATGAAGGACTTATTCAAATACCCGACGATTGCTAAGCTAAGCCTTATGTGCAAGCCATTGGCAGAACGATTGAGCAAGGAGAAGTGTCGGGAGAAGCCAAGTTAACGCCTATTCAGCAGTGGTTCTTTGAGCAAGAATGGGAGGAGAACCATCACTTCAATCAAGCCATGATGCTGTATCGAAGAGAAGGCTTTGAGATTGCGATCTTACAGCAGGTGCTCGAAAAGCTTACGAAGCACCATGATGCCTTACGTATGGTCTTTCGCCAGACGAAACAAGGCTACCAGG
>NZ_BAMO01000103.1 GCF_000615945.1 Caldalkalibacillus mannanilyticus JCM 10596 | reverse complement strand
CTCAGGCTATCTTTTTTCTTGAAGTATTAAAGAAGAGTGAATTTCTGACGATATAAATAATAGAAGTGGTTCAACTAAGCCGGCCAGCTTTCGTTGAACTTCTCTCCACAAGGAAGTGGAGATCACATACTCAAGGAGGAAGAAAAACATGAGAATTAATAACAACATTATGGCGTTAAATGCGCACAAAGCATTAACATCGAACACAGGACAAGTAGGAAAATCATTAGAGAAATTATCATCAGGATTACGTATTAACCGTGCAGGAGATGACGCAGCAGGACTTGCGATCTCTGAAAAAATGCGTGGACAGATCCGTGGATTAAACATGGCAACTAAGAACGCTCAAGATGGAATTTCTTTAATCCAAACAGCAGAGGGTGCGTTAAACGAAACTCACTCCATCCTACAACGTATGCGTGAGTTATCTGTCCAATCAGCGAACGATACAAATACAGATGCAGACCGTGCTGAGCTTCAAAAAGAGGTAACAGCTTTAATTGCTGAGGTAGACAGAATTTCTTCAGATACAGAATTTAACACTCAAAAGCTACTTAATGGAAGTTTTGCTGGTAAGCTTATCCACATTGGTGCGAATGCAGGACAAACTCTTTCTGTCACAATTGGAACAATGAGCACAGGTGCTTTAAGTATTAGTGGAATTAGTGTAGCGACTCAATCTGGTGCAAATGCAGCGATTTCTTCTCTTGATGCTGCGATTAGTGCC
>NZ_BAMO01000104.1 GCF_000615945.1 Caldalkalibacillus mannanilyticus JCM 10596 | reverse complement strand
TTCTAAAAAAAAGCAGGGATATTTATGGTCAACGAAAGATTAAGAAAGAGCTTGAAAAACAGGGTTTGCAAGTGTCACGACGCCGTATCGGTCGAATCATGAAGGAGCAAGGTCTCGTTTCAAAGTATACGGTGGCTCAATTTAAGCCAAGCAAAGCCAAGTATAATGAATAGAGCATTAGGAATACATTAAATCAAAATTTGATCAGAATCAGGAACTAAAAGTGGTTGTTAGTGATTTAACTTATGTAAGAGTACAACAGACATGGCATTATATCTGCATCCTAGTTGACTTATATAATCGGGAGATTATTGGTTATAGTTCGGGTCCTCACAAGAATGCAGAGTTAGTTCAACGTGCCTTCGCCACGGTTAAATACAATCTACAGCGCCTCGAATTATTCCACACAGACCGCGGAAGTGAGTTTAATAATACACTCATTGATCAAGCGTTGGCGGTATTTGGCATCGAGAGATCATTGAGCGAAAAAGGAAACCCATATGACAATGCCGTAGCAGAAGCTACATTTAAAACTATTAAAACTCAATTTATTCATGGTAGGGTTTTCTCTAACCAACAAGAACTTGAATTTGAACTTTTTGATTATGTAAATTGGTACAATAATATCCGAATACATGGATCATTGGACTATCTAACCCCCACTGGATACAAGTTAATGCACCTTTAAAAATTTGTCCGATTTACTGTTGACA
>NZ_BAMO01000105.1 GCF_000615945.1 Caldalkalibacillus mannanilyticus JCM 10596 | reverse complement strand
TCGCAGCATTTGCACCAGTTTGTGAAGCTACACTAATAGCATTAATTCCTAATGAAGTTGTTCCCATGTTGCCAATTGTCACAGACAATGTTTGAGAGGCATTCGCACCAATATGAATCAGCTTGCCTGAAAACGATCCATTAAGTAGCTTTTGTGTGTTGAACTCTGTATCTGTGGAGATACGATCGATTTCAGCGATTAAAGCTGTTACCTCTTTTTGAAGCTCAGCACGGTCTTCGTTCGTATTCGTATCGTTCGCTGATTGTACAGCTAGCTCACGCATACGTTGTAGGATGGAGTGAGTTTCGTTTAACGCACCCTCTGCTGTTTGGATTAAAGAAATTCCATCTTGAGCGTTCTTCGTTGCCATGTTTAATCCGCGGATCTGTCCACGCATTTTTTCAGAGATCGCGAGTCCTGCTGCGTCATCTCCTGCACGGTTAATACGTAGTCCTGATGATAATTTCTCTAATGATTTTCCTACTTGTCCTGTGTTCGATGTTAATGCCTTGTGTGCATTTAACGCCATAATGTTGTTATTAATTCTCATTTTCTTTTTCCTCCTTGAGTTTGTGGATTCCCCACTTCCTTGTGGGAAGAAGTTCAACAAATGCTAAGGACATTGCTGAACGCCTTTCTATTATTTATATCGACAGTCATGCATAAGAGTTTAATACTTCAAGAAAAAAAAAAAGATAGCCTGAG
>NZ_BAMO01000106.1 GCF_000615945.1 Caldalkalibacillus mannanilyticus JCM 10596 | reverse complement strand
AAAAAAACTCTGTGAATTTTCACGGAGTTTTTTTTATTTTACTTAGGAGTTTGTTCCAAAAAAACTACAAAAAAAGTATAATTTGTGCAGGGTGCTGTGTTTGAAAATAGAAAATAAGGTAGTATAAAGTTTTTTAAAATACTAACTCCGAAGGAGAGAGGTGTGCAACATGTCTATTCTGTTTAAAAGAATTGATACCGTTTTTTTAAGGGTAAAAAATTTTGAAGAGGCAATCAATTGGTACACAAACATTCTTGGTTTTGAATTGCGCTGGAAAGAAGATGTGGGCGGCTATGCTGCGCTAAATATTAGCGAAACTCCTTTAACTTTAGTGCGAGAAGACCAAGAAAAATTTGTTCCTAGTGCAAGTGCGCATTTTAATTTTTATGTTGAAAATGCAGAAGAAGCGCACCAATATTTATTGAAAAATGATGTTGAAGTGGGACCGATAGAGAAAGATGGAGAGGTACAATGGTTTTGGTTTAAAGATCCGGAAGGGAATAGATTAGAAATATGTTCTTTTCCTGAATCACTTAATTAATGCTTTTATAAAAAGATTATTTTATCTTTTAGTGGAAAAATTTAATGGGGTGAATATGGTTGACTTGAACACAGACATATGATAAATTATTAAATGTCGCTGCTAATTAGACATCATTTTTTGCAGCAATCAT
>NZ_BAMO01000107.1 GCF_000615945.1 Caldalkalibacillus mannanilyticus JCM 10596 | reverse complement strand
TAATTGAAGTGCTAGTTTAGTAGCTAAATCATCAAAGCTTTCCATAATAGGAGCAGTACTAAAGAAATTGTATCGAATATAGCCAACCTTGTTCTCTACATGACCTTTCTCATGCCCACATCTTGGATTGCAAATCTGCACGTCAAATCCATAATGACTTTGAAATTGTAAAAACTCATCTGTAAGTTGTGCTTCCTCTAGCTTTGTGCGAGTCTTCTTTACAGCTGGAGTTAAATTATCAATACGGATAGACTCAGGTACACCACCAGCTTGCTTAAACAGTTGCTTCAATCCATAGAGTAAACATTCCTGGTTCTCCGCAGGTAAAGGAACTGCAAATGCAGCATTACTAAACGGGAACGACATAACCAAGGCATGTATATCTATTAGTTCACCATCATGCACTGCTTCCATAAAACCAAAGTCAACATGGGCTTCACCAGGAGGATGTTCTAGACGTTCATACCCAGATATACTCTCGTCATGATGAGTATTCATCCAATCAGAGATGAAGTAACATACCGTACGGTATGAACCCTTAAATCCTAGCTCCTTCAACCCTAGAAATAATTGTTTCTTTGTACGTCTTAACTTTCTCTTTAA
>NZ_BAMO01000108.1 GCF_000615945.1 Caldalkalibacillus mannanilyticus JCM 10596 | reverse complement strand
ATCTTTTTTTGTATATTATTCAAATTCAAAAAGGGATATATTACGTTTACTCAGGTAAGTAAACAAAAGTTGATATCAAGATGTTCAGAATAAGACACAATAAATACACCTATACATACTTTTGTAAGGTAGTTCAAAAGTGACAAGTGTCTTATTGATTAAAAATCATAGAAATTATAGCGAAGTTAGGTATAAAAGGAATTCAATAGGTTCCTAATAATTTAGGTACTGTAAAACGTTGGATGTTCCTAGGGATAACTTTGGATGCTATCGTTGATATGATTAAACAGAATCGTCGGAAAATAAAACATCTAGAGTGAGTAGAGTGCGGCAATACCTTTCTACTCTCAATTCATAAAAATTTGATGTTTTCCAATCATACCTATTAATTAATGAAGGGAGGTTGCTAACTTTACTAAAATTATAAAAATTACAGCAATTATATACAAAAGGGGGTGACTCAATTGTCTACATTTCTTGAAATTATTGCTCAACTAACTGATAAAGCAGCTAAATGGGCTTGGGAGAATAGTGCACAGGTTTACCGTTGGATTAGAGATGGGTTATCATTGCGTTCTATCATTGAATTGGTTTA